>JAKSDO010000237.1 GCA_022360055.1 Cytophagales bacterium
AGAATCATTTTTCGAAAGATAAAAGTGTCCTAAAAAGTTCATCAGAATCAAAGATAAAACGATAAAACATCCTAGTTTTGAGATACAAACTATAAAATATTATTAAGGAAATGGCCGTTCCGTTAATTTTTCTGCTTTTTATCCTTTCCATTAATGGAAAAGTTGACGATGAGACAATCATACGAAATAAGCTGTTTGATCAAGCCAAATGCTGGAATAACGGGGACATCGATTGTTTTATGTGAGATTATTGGAAAAGTGATAGCCTCATGTATATCGGGAAAAAAGGAATCACCTATGGCTGGCATAAAACTTTGAGCAATTACAAATCGAGGTACCCGACAAAAAAAGAAATGGGCCAATTAAAGTTTGAAATCATTCATTTGAGCAAGATTAGCGATCATCATTACTTTATGGTAGGAAAGTGGCGATTGAACAGGGAAGCCGGAGATATCATGGGGCATTTTAGCTTGCTTTGGGGAAAAATAAACAAGGAGTGGGTAATAATTGCCGATCACTCAAGCTAAACAAATGAAACCGGCAGGACCGGAGCAAATTCAAGACACATACGAGCATAATTATAGTGTTCGGTGTATCAGCTAACCAAAAAAAGATAAGCGAATGAAAGATTTATTCGGAAGAGCGCTGTTGGACTACTATGAAAACAAATTTAAGCCCCCTTTGCTTCTGCACAATGAATACGGTCCACCGGAAGTCATACCAATCGATCGGTATTTTATTGATCATAATGAATTTTCTGAGCTCGAGGTGTTCGCTTTGCAAAATGCGGTTGGGAAAGTATTGGATATTGGAGCTGCATCAGGACGCCATGCCCTTTATCTGCAGGGGTTGGGAATGGATGCAAGGGCAATGGATATTTCAAATGCCTGCTGCCAACTCATGCACAAAGCCGGAATCCAAAAAGTCATTTGCAAAGATATTTACTCCTTTTCCAATGAAGAATTCGATACCTTATTCATGCTCATGAATGGAATCGGAATTGCTGGTAGTATCGAGGGGCTAAAGCAACTATTGAACCATTTGAAAGAGGTATTAAAACCTACGGGACAGTTGATCATCGATTCTTCGGACATTTCCTATTTGTTTTCTGACAACGAAATTCCAATAGATAGATATTTTGGCGAGTTGAAATTTCATTATGAATACAGGGGGAGGTTTGACGAAGAATTTGGCTGGCTGTATATAGATCAGGAAACGTTATACAACGTCGCGCTCAGCCAAGGATGGACTTGCCAAATTATATTTACAGACGAAACGGACGCATATTTAGCACGATTACAACGCATCTAGACTTGGAAGATTTTTTCGATCAGGAGCGAGCAAAGGCTTTTGTTTATTTATTATCGGAAGGAGATGACAGGAATAAAGTTATGATCTCCGATGATAACTTGCTGGTGATTTGCAAAAACAGGCGGGAAATGATCTCAATAACGGATATTTCCATTCTGCGTATTGAGAATAAAAAACTGCTCTTTCCGCTCATTGCCGGAGGAATCGTAGCACCGTTCGCTCTTCTTTCATATTTCGCGAATTTTTTTCATCCGTTGATTCATTTGGTTTCGATCATGGCCGGACTTTTGTCGTTCTATGTCGGATGGTCAGGTAAATCTTCCTTTACGATCAAGAAAAAGACTGGAGACGAACTCAACTATTTCCTTCCATCCATCAGTCAAAACCTTATGGCGTTCACGGAATATGTAAACACCTTAATCAAATATCCGATCAATCTGGAAGTGAGCAATTATCTATATTTTAAAATTGAATCCGATAATTTAAATGCTATTACTCGTAAATCCGAATTCGCTAAATCCAAATTATTCCCCATTAAAGGTTATACGTACAATCAAATAAAAAGGAGCCAAGGGGAACTCAGCGCCCCTGATATCGTTGCAATCCATCCTCAAAAAGCCGGAAGAGAAATTAAGTTTAAGTACGATTCAGAGCTCCATCAAATGCGTCCTTATTTGGAAGGGCCCGTCTTACCCGATTCCATTGTTGACAGAAAAAGCTTTCAATAGAAATCACGAGGTGAGCCCTTTAAATATACGTCGGTAATATGCACTGAAAGTTATTCTGAAAAGGCCTGTTTTATTTCCGGTGAATAATAGGGGATTAATCTTCATATAATTGATAAGAAAAGGACATTTTATTTAAATTTGAAACCTTAAACTGTACGGTATTTTTTGTTTATAACCCATATCATTGAGAAGACTTACCAGAATACCTCAAGTAATTGACACGTCGAAAACCTATGAACCCATCCTGTTCGATGATGAGGTATGGCCGGTTGTGAAGTTGGCTAAAAACAGGAAAGAATTCATTGAACGTGTTACGGAAGAGAGTTTCCGAAGGTTAAAAAAGCTTCGTCCAAACCTTAATGCGATGATCGAAGAGCTGGAGCTTACCAGATATCGGGAAAAATTAAGGTACAAAACCAACCCCTGGAAGGTAGATCCCGACGATGAAGTAATCTTCTGGAACAGTGTAAAGTCAAGGTTAGTTGATTTGGACAATGCAGATAAGACTAAAAAGCAGGAGCTCGTTAATCAAATTTTATGGGACATTGTTCACAGATATGTTCAGGAAATTACCGGCAACTTCAAACCTTCACATTATCGCCTTGCCAGGCGAATAATAAAATTTGGATTTGCAAGACTTTTAAATGCGGCCAGAATTAAAAAATTCGGATCATTTTGGAGAGGCGATCTCACTCTTCAGGATAAAATCCAGATTACCGGAGAGGCAGAACAATTGCGAAAACTCGCAAAAATCGGAACAGTAGTAATAGTTCCAACTCATTTTTCCAATCTCGATTCAATACTTATCGGCTGGGTGATCCATACTTTGGGATTACCTCCATTTATTTATGGAGCCGGTCTCAATCTCTTTAACATGGAGATCTTCGCCTATTTCATGAATAGTCTGGGCGCCTATAAAGTAGATCGTCGTAAAAAGAATCTCATTTACCTCGAATCGCTGCGGACCTACTCAAGTATGGCGTTGCAGGACGGATGCCATAGTCTTTTCTTCCCGGGAGGTACGCGGTCAAGATCCGGAAAACTTGAAAACAGGCTGAAACTCGGATTATTGGGAACCGCAATAGAGGCACAGCGGATCAATTATGAAAAGGGGGAAGAAGGCCGGCACAATAAAATCTTTATCGTGCCGGTTGTGACCAATTACAATTTCGTACTTGAAGCACCGGTACTCATAAGAAATTATCTGGAAAGAAAGGGACAGGAGCGTTATTACGTAGAAAGCGATCGTTACGACAAATCCGGCAGAATATTGAAATTCCTCATAGAGTTTTTTACCAAAGGCAATAACATCTCCGTCTCAATCGGAAGGGGACTCGACCTCTTTGGGAACTATGTAAACGATGAAGGAATGAGTATTGATTCGCACGGGAATCGGATAAATTCAAGGGATTACTTTCTTTTCAAAGGTAAAATTTCAGCAGATGTCCAGAGGGAGGAAGAATATACCAGAATGCTGAGCGAAGTAATCATAAGAGAATATCATCGAATAAACCGGGTACAATCCAGCCACCTGGTCGCTTTCACAGCCTTTCGGCTGATTCGTAATCAATACAAAAATCTTGATTTATATAGTGTGTTAAGGCTGCCGACAGACGAGATTGAAATCAAATATAGCGACTTTAGAAGGGCCTTTTCAAAACTTCGGAATCGCATCATCGAATTGTTTAACGAACATAAAGTGGATATGGCCACTCATCTGACCGAAGATTTGGACAAGGTCATTGACCTCGGCATTACCAATGTCGGAATGTACCACTCCCGAAGGCCCTTGCTCAAGAACAAAAAAGGGAATATCATTACCCAGGATATTAACAATATGTATTACTACCATAACAGGATGGACGGCTATGAGCTCGAAAAATTCTTATGATAAACCCGTTGGAGTAATTGGGGCCGGCAGTTTCGGATCAGCAATAGCAAATATTCTGTCTAAAAACTCGGATGTTATCCTATATGCAAGAACCCGGGAAATTGCTGAGCAAATAAATAAAAGCAAGAGCTTGCAGGGTAAAGAATTAAGCGACAGGATCAAACCAACCAACGATTTACAGCTTATTACAGATCGTTGCGATGTCCTGTTTCCTATCGTGCCGTCGGAGAATTTCCCGGAACTCATTGATGATCTATCGCACTTCTTAAAACCCTACCACATTCTAATACATGGTACAAAGGGCTTGATTGTAGATGTGGACGGTTGGGAAGAAAACAAAGACAGAAAGGTCATTCGGGAGGATGTATATACGATGAGCCGGCTTATTCGAGAACGAACACTTGCTGTTAGGATCGGCTGCCTTGCGGGGCCGAATCTCGCAAAGGAATTAGCGGACGAACACCCGGCTGCCACTGTTGTTGCCAGTCATTTTGATGAAGTGATCAGGGAAGGTCAGAGGCTTTTGAGAAACGACCGGTTCCAGGTCTATGGCAGCAAAGACCTGTTGGGTATAGAACTGACCGGCGTTCTGAAGAACATTATTGCTATTGCGGCGGGAGCGCTGAATGGGATGGGATTTGGAGAAAACGCACGATCCCTGTTGATAAGCAGAGGCCTGATCGAAATGATTTATCTCGGACAAATGTTTGGCGCCAATACTCAGGCATTTCTCGGACTCGCCGGAATAGGGGACCTTGTAGCTACATGTTCAAGCACCCTGAGCCGCAATTTTACGGTGGGTGAACGCCTGGGCAAAGGCGAACAGCTTTCCGACATACTAGGGTCGATGGAAGAAACCGCCGAAGGAATAAATACAATCAAAATTATTGTGCGACTAATGAAAGCGTATCCAATGAGAGCTCCGATTACCGAATCACTGAACAAGGTAATAAGGGGAGATATGACCATTGAAGAGGCACTGCGGTTTCTGATGAAATCTCCGTTCAGTATTGATTTTGATTTCTTTTAATTCGTCTCAAATACCATATGACCTCGATGCTTTTAAGATACCCGCAATGCTTAGTGCGTCTGTAATTTTACCTTCCAGGACCATTTCCAAAGCTTCTCTCAACGGAGTTTTCACAATCTTCAGCTCCTCTGTCTCATCCCATTCCATCTCGCCCTGCGTCAGTTCTTCAGCGATAAAAACGTATCCGTATTCATCCGTAACAGAATTCGAAGTATGAATTTTCAACAATCTAGTCCACTTTTTAGCGACAAGCCCTGTTTCTTCACGCAGTTCCCGCCGGGCTCCGGAGAGCGTGTCTTCTTCGTGAGGGACACCCCCGGTAGGAATTTCCCAGGAATAAGCATCCAAAGTATATCGAAACTGGCCTACAAGCCAGGTATTCAATTCATTGTCGAGTGGTAAAATGCCAATTGCCTTATTTTTGAAATGAACATGCCCGTAAATACCTTTTGATTTATTGGGCCGAATTACCTGATCTTTTACAACTTTGATCCATGGATTATCATAAACATCTTCAGAAGACAATCTCGTCCAGGGGTTATTATTTTCTTCAATTTTCATAATTAAAAATTATCGCGTGTAAAAATATTATTTATTTGATCATTCGCTGTCTGGATCGTTTAAAAATGTAATAGTTTTACTCCATCCGTATTAACTTGCACCATGCTTAAATCAAGCTTTACAGGTAAAAAAATCGAGGCCGGCTGTGACGAAGTTGGAAGGGGATGTCTCGCCGGTCCCGTAGTGGCTGCCGCTGTTATTCTTCCAATGGATTACAACCACAAATTACTTGCGGACTCCAAACAACTTTCCAGGGAGAAAAGAGAAAAAATAAGAGCGGACATATTGAATGATGCCATCGCTTACGCAATTTCCGAAATACACAATGAAGAAGTTGACAAATTAAATGTTTTAAAAGCATCTCTTGCAGGAATGCACAGGGCATTGGATCAATTGTCAAGGGTCCCTGAACTCATACTTGTTGACGGAAATAAATTTATCCCCTACAGAGACATCCCCCATCAATGCATTGTTAAAGGAGACGGGAAGTATATGAGTATTGCGGCAGCCTCTATACTGGCCAAAACGCATCGGGATAAGCTTATGGAAGAGCTGTCAAAAGCTCATCCGGAATATGGCTGGGAAAGAAATGTAGGTTATCCGACAAAAGCGCACAGGGCCGCAATTGAAAAATACGGCATAACGCCTTATCATCGAAAGTCATTCAGACTTTTGCCCGATCAATTAAATCTATTCAATTAATCCTCATCTTTCTTGGGCAGAGGATTGATCTTTTCTTTTATTTTCAATTCGAGCTCTTCCATCAGCTCCGGATTGTCTTCAATCAGGTTCTTTACGGAATCCCTGCCCTGCCCCAGTTTGTTGCCGTCATAGGAAAACCATGACCCGGATTTTTGAATGATATCGAGTTCGACTCCTAAATCCAGGATCTCTCCGCTTTTTGAAATCCCGATGCCGTACATGATATCAAATTCAACGACTTTAAATGGCGGAGCAACTTTGTTTTTGACAACTTTTACGCGTGTCCTGTTTCCCAAAATATTATCCGCGCTTTCTTTGATCTGTCCAATTCGTCTGATATCCAACCGAACAGAAGAATAAAATTTAAGCGCGTTCCCTCCCGTTGTGGTCTCCGGATTACCAAACATAACCCCGATCTTCTCTCTTAACTGGTTTATAAAGATACATGCACAACCTGTTTTGCTGATCGTGCCGGTAAGCTTTCTTAGTGCCTGCGACATCAATCTGGCCTGGAGTCCCATTTTACTGTCACCCATCTCACCTTCAAGCTCGCCTTTGGGGACTAAAGCTGCGACCGAATCGATGACAATGATATCGATCGCACCGGATCTTATAAGATGTTCGGCAATTTCAAGCGCCTGTTCACCATTGTCGGGCTGAGAAATCAGCAGGTTCTCCGTATCAATGCCTAACTTCTCGGCATACAATTTATCGAAAGCATGTTCGGCATCTATAAATGCCGCTAATCCGCCACTTTTCTGCGCCTCGGCAATGCAGTGCATGGCTAATGTGGTTTTACCGGAGGATTCAGGGCCGTAGACTTCTACGATCCTTCCTCTCGGAATACCACCTATTCCCAAAGCGATATCAAGCCCAAGGGATCCCGTCGGAATAGCGGGAACATCTACAACCCGTTCATCACTTAGTTTCATCACGGTACCCTTTCCGTAGGTTTTATCCAGCTTATCCAATGTCAACTGAAGGGCTTTTAGTTTTTCTTTATTATCGCTCATTTATAGGTATTTTTTATATTTTCGGGATGTGAAAATAAGATTTCAAGACTCAATATCAAAGCTGGATTTTTAAGAATTTTAAAATGCATAATTATTATCTGACGCCCCGCCAATTATTCAATTCATATTGACATTAATCATTTATCCAATGAAAAAACAGCTCATGTCTTTCGTGAAAAAAATATTCGTCGGAATAGGTTTTGCCGTAATCATCTTCCTTTTAATCAATTATGATTTAGTGATGTATGGAATCCGGCAGGGAAAGGGCCAACTAGAAATTATCCGAAATGCAAGGCCAAATAACGAGGTGCTCGACGATCCGAATTTTCCGGATTCGCTGAAGGCAAACCTCAAGTTGGTCGGAGATATCAAAAAATTCGCGTTTGATTCGTTAGGCATCAATTTCTCTAAAAATTACTCAAAAGTTTACGACCAGAAAGGCAAAGAATTAATGTTTGTTGTAACGGCCTGTAAACCATATAAGCTGGAACCAAAAGAATGGAAATTTCCACTTATTGGATCCTTTTCCTATAAAGGTTTTTTCGACCGGGAAAGGGCACAAGCCCTTGAAAGCAAGTTAATAGAACAAGGGTATGATACCAATATCAGGACAGCCGGCGGATGGTCGACGCTCGGATGGTTTGAAGATCCAATATTGTCGAACATGCTCAACGATTCCGAAGCGGATTTTGCCGAGCTCATAATTCATGAGCTCACGCATGGCACATTGTTTGTAAAAGACAGTATCAGGTTTAATGAAAATCTGGCAACTTTCATTGGTATTAAAGGGGCTGAGAAGTATCTGAGGTGGAAATACGGCGATGAAAACGAGAAATTAACTGAATATCAGAGCCAATGGAATAATAGAAATTTGTTGAGTAAGCACATTGTAAACGGAGCCCGTTATCTGAATGAAACGTATCTCGATATGAGCGAGGATCTAACTATCGGAGAAAAAGAAAAAATAAAAAGAGCATCGATTGACATGATACTAAGTACGATGGATACGCTTAACCTATCAAACAAGCCGCGGTACCTGGATTATTACAAAAGGCTGAATCCAAACAATACTTTCTTCATGTCGTATTTGAGATATAGAGGTGATCTGGATTTGCTGGAAAATGAGTTGACGAGTAAGTATAATGGAGATATAAAGAAGATGCTGGTTGATTATAAGTTAAAATTCCCGTCTCTGTAAACCAATTGACAAATGCCGTTCCATAAATTGAAATACGCATCATTTTACAAGCCATCCTCATGGCTTACCGCTCTTGGGCTGCTATTTATATTTGGCTTTAATACAGAAAAGAACAGGTACCGTCACATAGACCAGGATTGCCTAATTCGCGGAGAGCGCATAGAATATCGCGTTCATTACGGGTTTATCAACGCTGGAGAGGCCGTGATGAAAATCGATGATGTAATCCATTCGATAAACGACAGGCCTTGCTACAAAATCGATGTATTTGGCCGAACCAAAGGATTCTTCGACATGATAACCAAAGTTCGCGACAACTGGGGCACCTATTTAGATACATCGGCGATCGTTTCACAAAGGTTTTATCAGACAATAAAAGAAGGCAAATATCTGAAAAAAGAGGTCATTGAATTTGATCAGATAAAAAATGTTGCAATTGTTAACAGGCTCGATAAAAAGGACAGCTCGCTTATCCGGAAAGACAGTATTGCTACAATTGCAAACATGCAGGATATTGTAAGCGGATATTACTATATGCGAACTTTTAATTACGACACGATGAAGGCCGACCAGATATTTACCGTAACCGGTTTCTTTGACGACACAACATACCATGTGAACGTGAAATTTATAGGAAGAGATAAACTTAAGACCAAAATCGGTGAGTTTGATACCTTTTTAATTTCCCCAATCATGCCGAAAAACTCTTTCTTCCGAGGAAAAAACCCGATAAAAGCCTGGATCTCCAACGACAAGTTCAGAATACCCCTGAAGGTTAAAGCGGAACTTCTGATCGGAGCATTGGAAATCGATATAAGATCTTATGATTTATGATTTAATTAAACAATTATTACTTGTAAATTAAGGTATTGTTATGATATGATGGCAACCTGGTTTTATGTTTAGTTTTTTAACCTTACTTATTAAATTCGCCCGAGTTAATGTAGTTAATTAACCCTAAGTCAAATCACGATTAAAATGAGTAGCAACAAAAGCAAGAAAATCCTGGTAGTAGATGATGAAGTGGATATACTTGAATTGCTCAAGTACAATTTGAAGAAGGAGGGATACAATGTCAAAACTGTTACAAACGGAATAGATGCCATAGAGACCGCCAAAATTTTCTTTCCGGATCTTGTGCTTTTAGACATTATGATGCCGCATCAGGATGGTGTGGAGACTTGCCGTCAATTGCGAGAATTACCGGAAATGGAAAACACCTTCATCATTTTCCTTACTGCTCGATCGGAGGAATACTCTGAAGTTGCTGCATTTGACATTGGCGCAGACGACTATATCACCAAGCCGATTAAGCCACGGGCTTTGATGAGTAGAATTGGTGCGATGTTTCGGAGAGGAGAGGTGAAGAGCAAGGATATCAACCTGATATCCGTAGGTGATCTAACAATTGATAAAACGAGTTATACCATCCTGATCAAGGACAAAAAGATCACCTTACCGAAGAAGGAATTTCAATTGCTTTACTTTTTGGCACAAAATCCGAATAAAGTTTTTAGCCGGGATGATTTGCTTCAAAATATATGGGGCACTGATGTATATGTACTTGCCAGAACAGTGGATGTGCATATTCGAAAAGTACGGGAGAAAATTGGCGAAGGATTCATCAGAACAGTTAAAGGTGTAGGCTATAAATTTGAAATGAATTAAATTGGTGCATGCTTTCTAATTCGAAGAGCGTTGCATTATTAATTGCTGCAGCTGTATCCATAATTACTACCTCATTCCTTTCTTTAGTGAATGGAGTCCCTGCGGGTGGACTTATTGTTGTATTTGTACTTTCATTCTCTTCGACCTATATCCTGACATATTTCACCGTCGATGTATTCATTTTTGGTCAGATAGAAAAAATCAACAACCGGATAACCAGAATGAAGGCCGAAGATTTTTCCTTTGTCGAAGAAGACAACAAAGCGGCATCGGGGAATCCGCTTACTAAAATAAATAGGGAAATACTTACCTATGCAAGAACCAAACAACAGGAAATAGACGAGCTGAGAAAAGCAGAAAGCTTTAGAAGAGAGTTTATTGCAGATATATCTCACGAATTAAAAACTCCAATATTTGCAGCTCAGGGATTTGTACATACGTTGCTCGACGGGGCGGTCAAGGATAAAAATGTGAGAAATAAATTTCTCAAAAAAGCAGCGAAAAGCCTTGACGGACTCGACAGGATCGTTCAGGATCTACTTACAATATCACAGGTAGAAACCGGCGTAATAAAAATGGAATTGGAAAATTTCAACATCAACGAGCTCATCCAGGAAGTTTATGACCAATTTGAAGGAAAAGCGGAAAAAAAAGATATCGAGTTAAAATTCGATGATTTCTGCCCCACCGATCTATACGTTTTTGCTGATCGACATAAAATATTCCAGGTAATACTCAATCTGGTTTCAAACTCAATAAAATACCGAAAAGAAGAACAAACCTTTGTAATTGCAAGTCTTGTCGAACACGAAAGGGAAGTCGAAGTTATCTTGAAAGATAACGGAATCGGCATCTCAGAAAAGCATATTGCCAGAATATTCGAACGCTTCTACAGAATTGACAAGAGCAGGTCCCGTGAAAAGGGAGGAACGGGCTTAGGACTTTCCATCGTCAAACATATTTTGGAAGCTCATCAAAGCCACATCATGGTTCAAAGCAAACAAAATCAAGGGTCTGAGTTCAGCTTCAAACTCCAAAAGGGTCGTCCCTACAACTGGTCCAGAGAGGGATAGGCAGTACGCTTCAATGAAGTTTAAAAAGCCTTACTTTTCCTTAAACGTCTTTTCAATATACAAAGAAACTGTATAACCTACTCCTATCGCCATTGTCAGCGCTATCAGAAAAAATGAAGTCAATAAAAATAACATTGGTCAACTTTTTTTATGTAAATATGCAGGAATTAATTATGAATGAAATGCCTGAAATATTTTATAACTCATCTATGTAATGTTTAACTAAAAATACAAAAATTGTAAAATACTGATATACAATTATATAAATCTTAGATATTGAAGTATTGATTTATCAATGAAAAGAGCTGTATTTGAAGAATGGGTGATTCATGAATGTGCTGATTATTTGGCAATCAATAAACCTCCCGGGCTTGCCACCCTAGAAGACAGGGCACATGGGGCGCATATGCTGTCCATTGCAAAAACATTTTACAAAGATATTCAGGTATGTCATAGGTTAGATAAGGATACGTCCGGTGTATTGGTTTTTGCCAAAAATAACGATGCCTACAGGAACCTCGCGGTTCAATTTCAGGAAAGAAAAGTCGATAAAATCTATCATGCGGTCGTCGACGGTTCCACGGAATTCCATAATTATTTGCTCGATGTGCCTCTTATCGAAAAAGGTCATGGAACAGTAAAATGGGATGCCAAACATGGGAAGGATTCGAAAACCTATATTTCAACCATAAGTAATTTCCAATCATTCTCCCTACTGGAATGCAAACCGTGCTCAGGAAGAAGGCATCAGATAAGAGTTCATTTAAAATATTTGAATCATTCTATTATAGGAGATAAAAAATACGACGGCCGGGAAATTTATCTCTCACAGATTAAGAAAAAATATAAATCTGCCGGAAACACGAAGCGGCCCATAATAAAAAGGATGGCCTTACATGCTTTTTCGATCAGTTTTAGGAATATGGAAAATGAGGCTTTATATATTGAAGCAGCATATCCAAAGGACTTTGAAATCCTGTTAAAACAACTAAATAAGTATTGCGCAAGATAAGTCGTATGGAAAATTAGAATCCTCCGGCTATGCCAACACGCAATACCCATGGGCTGTTGTAAGGGAATCTATATACTCCGCTTTTGTTAAAACCGTCATAGGAAAAGTTATACATTGCAGTGATGAAAAATGCGGCTTTATTCCCAATAGGCTGTGAAATGCCACCGCCAGCCATAAATGAATCAAAGCTCGTACGGCCGCCGGAACCATCCAAATAAAGGGCATCATAATTTAAGTGCTCATATTCTGCCTGAAGATATACCGGACCATATAACATAAACCGGGCAAATCCCCCGATTCCAAGATCGTGCCCCTTGTATCTTTCGGTTTCAAAATTGACGTTGATGTACTCAAAAGTAGTGTATTGATACATCAGGCGCATACCTACAGAAAGCCTGTCGGTTAGCCGGTATCCTACAATGGGAGATACATTTATAAATGTGTAGCTGCCAAATCCGGCGCCCAATCCACCTCCGACAAATACCCGATCCAAAAAATTGGATTGTCGTTGCTGCTCTTGGGCGCTAACACTTGTGATGGTAATCAGTAAGAATGCAAGTACACAGAGTTTTAGATGCTTCATTTTGGTCGAATAGAATTTTGAAAATCAAATACAATCGCGGAAACGGTTACTCTTCGTCAACTAGAACGTACAAATCCTCAGATTCTTTTTTCATGAGGTATTTCTCCCGGGCAAATTTTTCCAGCGCATCGGAATCGGTTAATAATTGCTCCCTTTCATTTTTTACTTCCTCGATCTTCTTCAAGTAAAACTCCTTTTCATTTTCCAGCGAATTAAGCTGATTGCTCAATTTATATTGGGTATATAAATCATTGGAATCAAGAAATAACATCCAGAATAGAAATAATAATCCTGTAATTAAGTAGAAATTCTTTGTAATTTTTGGAAGCTTTTTAATCATCATTAATGTAATTACCAATCAAATTACGCATTTATACTTAAAGAATACAAATCGACCTGTTTATTATTTGATCAACAAAAAAGCCATACCCTTTTATGAGCATGGCTTTATGATATGATCAAAAAGATTCTTATTTACCAGGATAAACGGCTGTTTCTCCCAATTCTTCCTCAATTCTTAATAACTGGTTGTATTTTGCCATTCGGTCCGACCGAGACAAAGAACCGGTTTTAATTTGTCCTGCATTGGTCGCCACTGCAATATCAGCGATCGTTGCATCTTCGGTTTCGCCGGACCTGTGGGAAACAACGGCTGTCCATCCGGCTTTATGCGCCATCTCGATCGCATCCAGGGTTTCAGAAAGTGTTCCAATCTGATTTACCTTAATCAGGATCGAATTTCCGCACTTTTCTTCAATTCCTCTTTTCAGGAATTTAACATTTGTAACAAGAAGATCATCACCTACTAACTGGCACTTATCACCGATTTTTGCAGTAAGTAATGCCCAGCCTTCCCAATCGTTTTCATCGCAACCATCTTCGATGGAATCGATGGGGTACTTGGAGATCAATTCGGCGAGGTAATCAACTTGGTCTTCCCTTGTTCGCACTGCTCCGCCGTCACCTTCAAACTTCGCATAGTTATATTTTCCATCTTCATAGAATTCTGAAGAAGCGCAGTCCAGCGCAATTGTAACATCGTCGCCTGGCTTATATCCTGCCGCTTCAATAGCTTTCAAAATGCTATCCAGTGCTTCCTCGGTGCCCCCTGAGAAATTCGGAGCAAATCCTCCCTCATCACCAACAGCCGTACTTAAACCTTTGTCGTGGATGATTTTCTTCAAGTTATGAAATACCTCGGCACCCATTCTTAACCCCTCGCTAAAGGTAGGAGCACCTACCGGACGAATCATGAACTCCTGGAATGCGATCGGAGCATCCGAGTGAGACCCGCCATTAATGATATTCATCATTGGAACAGGAAGCGTATAGGCATTTGTGCCGCCCAGGTATCTAAAAAGCGACTGGCCGGACTCTTGTGCAGCGGCCTTTGCCACAGCCAAAGAAACACCTAAAATAGCGTTAGCGCCAAGATTAGCTTTCGTATCCGTACCATCCAATTCGATCATTATCTTATCGATCAGTTTCTGCTCGAAAACAGAAATACCTACAAGTTCTTCCGCGATCTTATCATTTACATTTTCGACAGCTTTCAAAACCCCTTTGCCTAAATATTTTGATTTGTCACCGTCGCGAAGTTCGACAGCTTCGTTTTCACCTGTGGATGCTCCCGATGGAACAGCAGCTCTTCCGAGCATACCATTTTCAGTTATTACATCTACCTCTACCGTAGGATTACCTCTGGAATCGAGGATTTGACGAGCTTGAACAATTTCTATAAGACTCATTTTTAAAAATTTATTTATTAGACATTAAATCAATGAAGGAATCAAATAAGTATCTTGAATCATGCGGGCCCGGTGATGATTCCGGATGATATTGTACAGAGAAAACCGGCTTATCTGCGCGCTTGATCCCTGCAATAGTATTGTCGTTCAAGTTAATATGTGTTACCTCCACGTTTTCATTTTTATCAACATCTTCCCTGGAAACGCAGAATCCATGGTTTTGCGAAGTCACTTCGCACAGTCCCGTCTCGAGATT
The DNA here is from genome assembly GCA_022360055.1 of Cytophagales bacterium. Taxonomy (GTDB): domain Bacteria; phylum Bacteroidota; class Bacteroidia; order Cytophagales; family Cyclobacteriaceae; genus JAAUQL01. Next base: position 14,775 of record JAKSDO010000237.1, read on the forward strand.
TTTTATCGGATGATTCAACCCTCTATGCCCATGGTGCATTTTAAAAGTAGACAAACCGCTGGCAAGGGCTATAATCTGATGCCCCAGGCAAATACCAAATACCGGTTTGTTCGAATCAATGATTTTTTTAGCGGTTTCGACTGCATACCCCATAACCGCCGGGTCCCCCGGGCCGTTGGAGAAGAAATAACCGTCCGGCTTCCATGCTTCCATTTCTTCAAACGCAGTCTTTGCAGGAAATACCTGGATATAGCAATCTCTCAACGACAGGTTTTTCAGGATGCTTACCTTAATACCAATATCCAAAGCGGCTACTCTATATTTTGCATTGGGATCTCCATAAAAGAACGGTTCTTCAACAGACACGACAGACGCTAGCTCTAAACCTTCCATCGATGGAATCCCGGCAACCTTTTCTTTCAATAGCTCCGGGTCCAATTCTTCTGAAGAGATGAGGCAGTTCATCGCTCCTTTTGACCGAATATGACGAACTATCTTTCTTGTATCCACATTGGATATACCAACTATATCATTTTTCTCCAAATACTCCTGAAGCGAGCTTTCCGATTGAAATCTGCTGTGAATGATCGAATAGTCGTTTATAACCAATCCGGAAATCTTTGGCTTCGAAGATTCCTGTTCTTCGGCGTGAACACCATAATTGCCAATATGGGAAGTTGTGTTGACCACAATTTGTCCGTAATAAGAAGGGTCGGTATATATTTCCTGATAGCCCGTCATACCGGTATTAAAGCATATCTCTCCACCGGAAATGCCTTTCTTTCCGATTGACCTGCCAATAAAATAAGTTCCATCTTCGAGGATTAAAGCTGCTTTTTCTTTGGATTGATATTTCATTTTAGTATGTTTTTAGAAGTAGCGCAAATTAAATTATTATCTGTTACTTATACAAGGCAAGCGCTTAGTATGCGATTGACATAGATAAGAATTAACCGTAAAAAAATAGGGATTAAACAATTGCTTAATCCCTATTTTAAATGATCTATTCATATATCTTTTATTCCTTTTTCGGGTCTTTCTCCTGCTCTGCTTCAGGTTCCGATTCTTCTTCGGGGGATTCAGCGCTTTCCCCTTCGGCTTTTACCTCCTCGCCTTCCGCTGTCGGTTCTTCCGCGACCTCGGCTTTTTCCTCTTGCTCTTCTATGACCTCTGCAGTTTCAACTTCTTCCACGACCTCGGCCACCTGCTCTTCCGCTTTCGTTTCTACTTTTTCCTGAGCGGAAGGAGTCGCCCCGGATGATTTCTTACCTCTTCTGCTTCTCCTGGTCTTAGCTTTTTTAGGCTCTTTATCGGCCAGAAGTAATTCGTTATAGTCGACAAGCTCCATGATGCACATTTCGGCGTTATCACCAAGTCTGCTCCCCGTCTTAATTATCCTGGTATATCCCCCAGGTCGCTCATTGACTTTTTCGGAAATCTCATCAAAAAGGATCTTTACAGATTCCTTATCCTGAAGGTATGAAAAAACAACCCGGCGATTATGCGTGGAGTCTGTTTTTGATTTTGTAATTAACGGTTCTACATAACCCCTCAACGCCTTTGCTTTAGCAACGGTTGTTGAGATTCGCTTGTGCAATATTAATGAAGAAGCCATATTAGACAGCATAGCTTTCCTGTGCGACGCTGTTCTTCCAAGATGATTAACTCTTTTACCGTGTCTCATTTTAATTTATTCTTCATCAAGTTTATACTTGGACAAATCCATGCCGAAAGTCAGATTTTTTTCGGCAACCAACTGCTCCAATTCGGCCAAAGATTTTTTGCCAAAATTTCTGAATTTCATCATATCGGAAATCTCCAACCTTACCAGATCGCCTAAAGACTTCACGTCAGCAGCCTTTAAGCAATTATAGGCCCTGACTGAAAGATCCAGATCATTGAGAGGTGTTTTGAGCAATTTCCTCATATGAAGCATTTCTTCATCAACAGCTTCCGGCTCACGTAAATCGGCAGATTCCAGGATCATTGTCTGGTCGCTGAACAACATAAAGTGCTGAATAAGAATATTGGCAGCTCCTTTAAGCGCATTCTCAGGGTGAATAGAACCATCGGTTTCTATATCTATTATTAGCTGCTCGTAGTCTGTTTTTTGCTCCACCCTCGTATTCTCAATGTTATATTTTACATTTTTGACCGGAGTGAAAATTGCATCAATCGGAATATATCCAAATATCTGCTCTGTCGGCTTATTTTCTTCAGCCGGGACATATCCCCTGCCTTTCTCAACAGTTAGCTCTATCTCAAAATCAGCTTTTTCATCAAGCGTACAAATTACCAGATCGGGATTCAAAATCTCAAAAGAAGAGGTGAAATTGGAAATATCTCCGGCAGTAAACCGTGTTTGACCTTTAATTGGTATTACGATTTTATTATCTACGCTTTCAGAAACCTTTTTAAATCTTACCATTTTAAGATTCAATATAATTTCGGAAACATCTTCTACTACTCCCTCTACCGTTGAAAATTCATGTAATACCCCCGGAACCTTTATTCCTGTGATGGCATACCCCTCTAGGGAAGAAAGCAATATTCTTCGCAGCGCATTGCCTATTGTAACTCCAAAACCAGGCTCTAACGGCTTAAAAGTGAACAATCCGTGAAAATCATCCGCTTTTTCCATTGTTACCTTTTCAGGCATTTGAAATGCTAATATTGACATATTTATCTGGTCTTAATTATAGCTTATGAGTAAGTATTTTTTACTTAGAGTAAAGTTCAACGATTAATTGTTCCTGGATATTTTCCGGGATTTCTTCCCGCTCAGGCAGATTGATCATTTTGCCAGACATCTCATTATTATCCCATTCTAGCCATGGGTATTTCTGAGACCTGTTTCCGGCAAGACTATTTACAACCACTTCAAGCGATTTTGATTTTTCTCTTACCGATACAATGTCCCCTGTTTTAAGTGTAAACGATGGAATATTAACCACCTCGCCATTTACGAGAATATGCTTGTGCAGTACGAATTGCCTGGCTCCCCGACGGGTAGGGGATATCCCAAAGCGAAAAACCACATTGTCCAATCTTGACTCAAGCAATTGCAACAATACTTCGCCGGTAATACCACTTTTCCTGGAAGCCTTACGGAATAAATTTGCAAATTGCCTTTCCAATACACCGTAAGTATATTTTGCTTTCTGCTTTTCATTCAATTGAATCGCATATTCAGACTGCTTTTTGCGCCTCCCTCGACCGTGCTGTCCCGGTCCGTAAGGCTTTTTCTGAACCGCATTGCTTGGCCCAAAAATCGGGTCATTAAACTTTCTGGCTATTTTTGCCTTGGGTCCTCTATACCTTGCCATATTCTATGCTCTATATTTCTTTTAAACTCTTCTTCTTTTTGGAGGTCTGCAACCATTATGCGGCAACGGGGTGACATCCGTGATGGTAGTAACTTCAATGCCGGTATTCTGAATCGTCCTGATGGCCGATTCTCGCCCTGCCCCAGGTCCTTTTACAAAAACCTCGACCTTTCTCAGTCCCAGGTCGTAGGCTTTCTGGGCGCAATTTTCAGCGGCCATCTGTGCTGCATAAGGCGTATTCTTCTTGGATCCTTTGAACCCCATTTTTCCTGCCGATCCCCATGAGATAACCTGCCCGACAGAATTGGTCATGGAAATAATGATATTGTTAAATGAAGCCCTGATGTGTGCCTGTCCTACCGACTCAACATTTACCACCCGCTTCTTGGCTTTGTCTTTTCTTTTTTGCGCCATAATCCTTATCTATTATTTAACAGCCTTTTTCTTGTTGGCTACCGTTTTTCTTTTGCCTTTTCTCGTCCTGGAATTGTTTTTTGTGTGCTGGCCTCGTACAGGCAATCCTCTTCGATGTCTTAATCCCCTGTAGCATCCGATATCCAATAAACGCTTAATGCTTAGCTGAATCTCCGATTTTAATACACCTTCTACTTTGAAGTTATCCGCTATGATCGACCTGATTTTATTCGATTCTTCATCAGACCAGTCTTTTACTTTTTTATCTCTGCTGATCTCAGCCTTGTCGAGTATTTTTTGAGCGGAACTCTTACCAACGCCAAAAATGTAAGTTAACGCTATCTCTCCCCTTTTATTATCGGGAATATCAACTCCTGAAATTCTAGCCATAATTATCCTTGCCTTTGTTTAAACCTGGGATTCTTTTTGTTGATTATGTAAACTTTTCCTTTTCGCCTCACAATCTTACAATCACTGCTTCTTTTTTTAACAGATGCTCTAACTTTCATCAGTAAAATCTATTTATATCTGTAAACTATTCGACCTTTGGTAAGATCATAGGGTGACATTTCAAGTTTTACCTTGTCACCAGGTAAGATCTTAATATAATTCATTCTCATCTTACCGGATATATGAGCCACGACCATATGTCCGTTTTCAAGTTCCACTCGAAACATCGCATTCGACAATGCTTCGACAATGGTACCATCTTGCTCGATTGAAGTTTGCTTAGCCATATAAATTATCTCTTATTCAAATATTTCTTCAATCTTATGCTACTGCGACCTGCGACCGGCCTTTGATTTTTCCGGACTTCATCATTCCTTCATAGTGACGCATGAGCAGATAACTTTCTATCTGTTGAAGCGTATCCAGAATAACGCCAACCATGATCAACAAAGAAGTCCCTCCGTAAAAAGTCGCAAATCCTTGAGTGACCCCAGCAATTACCGCGAAAGCAGGAAGAATCGCTACAATGGCCAAAAAAATTGAGCCTGGTAACGTAATCTTTGTTAAAATCCCATCTATAAATTCAGAGGTCTGTTTTCCTGGTTTGATGCCCGGAATAAATCCTCCATTTCTTTTCATATCGTCCGCTATCTGTGTCGGATTGATAGTGATGGCTGTATAGAAAAAGGTAAATACGATGATCAGCGTGGCCAACAATATATTGTAGGCCGGCGAAGTAAAACTTGCAAAAGCAAAACCAATGTTTGCAAGAAAATCATTCTTATCTGCAAAGTAATTTCCGAGCATGCCCGGAACGAACATCAGTGCCTGTGCAAAAATGATCGGCATTACGCCGGCGGAGTTCACTTTTAACGGGATATATTGCCTTTGGCCGCCATACACCTTATTCCCAACAATTTGTTTTGCATATTGTACGGGTATCTTTCGCACGGCCTGAGTTAAGGCAACCACAGCCATGACAACAAAAAACAACACGACTATTTCAAGAATGAATAACAAAGCACCACTCAATCCTTTTGACGACATTTCAAGAATAAATTCGGCGGGGAGCCTGGAAATGATGCCGATCATAATAAGCATCGAGATCCCATTCCCGATTCCCTTATCCGTAATCTTTTCTCCCAGCCACATACAAAAAATAGTTCCAGAGGTAAGAATGATCATTGCAAGGAAAAGAAAAATAGTCTCGTTGATTACAATTGCCTCGCTGGCAATCGTTCCCTTAATATAGGCTACGGATTGAGACAGGCAGATTACGATTGTAAGTACCCTGGTGATCTGATTTATTTTTTTTCGCCCCGACTCTCCTTCCTTCTGCATTTTTTGAAAGTAAGGCATAGCAACTGTCAAAAGCTGTATTACAATTGACGCGGAGATATACGGCATAATACCAAGGCCAAAAATCGACGCCTTACTAAACGCCCCACCCAAGAACGTATCCAATAATCCAAAAAATCCACCTGCGGATTGAGATAACTTATCCGGATCAATGCCAGGCAATACTACAAATGAACCCAGGCGATAGATCACCAGAAAGCCCAAAGTAATAAGTATCTTATCCCGTAATTCTACGATCGACCAGATATTCTTAAGAGTGGTAAAAAACTTCTTCATTTTAAAGCTTGCTTATAGCTCCTCCTGCTTTTTCTATCGCTTCTACAGCACTGGCAGAAAATGCGTGTGCCGTTACGTCAATCTTTTTGGTTAATTCTCCTCTTCCAAGTACTTTAACTAAATCATCTTTTCGGACAACACCATTGTCAATCAACAGTTGAACGTCTATTTTATCCTTTTTGACTTTCTCAGAAAGCGCCTGGATGGTATCAAGGTTAACTCCCTTATACGCTACCCTAAATTTATTCTTGAATCCAAATTTCGGAACGCGTCGCTGGAGTGGCATTTGACCACCTTCGAAACCAATCTTCCTGGAATATCCGGATCTGGATTTTGCTCCTTTGTGTCCTCTTGTAGAAGTACCTCCTCTGCCGGAGCCTTGGCCACGACCAATACGTTTATTATTTCTTGTAGACCCTTCCGCCGGTTTCAGTGTATGTATCTTCATGATTTTATTCGCTTACAGATACTAAATGACTAACTTTATTTACCATGCCCACAATCTGCGGCGTGGCCTCAACCTCAACTGTTCTATTGATCTTTCCCAAACCCAAGGCCTGTATGGTACGCCTTTGGTCTTTAGGCCTTTTCAATGTACTTCTGATCTGAGTTATCTTTATCTTTGCCATTTCTTATCCATTAAATACTTTAGATAATTCCACTCCTCTTGTTTGAGCAATTGTGAACGCATCCCTCAATTTTGATAAAGCGTCAAAAGAAGCCTTCACAACATTATGAGGATTTGAAGACCCCTTGGATTTTGCCAAAACATCCTTTACTCCCGCACTTTCCAATACGGCGCGCATTGCACCGCCGGCAATCACACCGGTACCCGGGGATGCAGGCTTCATGAGGACCAACCCTCCTCCGTATTTCCCGATCACTTCATGTGGAAGAGTTCCTTTTCGAACAGGCACCTTGACTAAATTCTTTTTGGCGTCATCGATACCTTTTGTGATGGCATCGGTTACTTCATTTGCTTTTCCCAATCCATATCCGACCACGCCATTTCCATTTCCAACAACCACGATCGCTGAAAAACTGAATCTCCGACCACCTTTCACAACTTTTGCTACCCTCTTAATAGCAACGACCCTTTCCTTGAGTTCTATTTCGCTGGCCTTTATTGATCTAATACTCTTCTGTGACATAGTTCTTTAGAATTTTAGTCCTCCTTCTCGAGCACCTTCAGCAAATGCTTTTAATTTTCCATGATAAATGTAACCGTTCCTATCGAATACAACCTCAGATATCCCATTGGCAACCGCCTTTTCAGCTAACTTCTTCCCCACTTCCTTTGATTTTTCAAGATTTATACTTCTGAGCTTACCCAATTCTTTAGAACTTGAAGCGGAAAGCGTCTGTCCGTTTACATCGTCAATAAGCTGACCATAAATACCTGTATTGCTCTTGAATACCGAAAGTCTTGGTCGGTCCGAGGTCCCCTTAATTTTGTTTCTGATACCCCTTCTTATTCTTAATCTTCTTGAAGCTTTATTAAATGCCATTTCTATTCCTATTTAGCAGCAGTTTTACCAGCTTTTCTTCTAATCTGTTCACCGACAAACCTGACACCCTTACCCTTGTAAGGTTCGGTTTTCCTAAGTGATTTTATTTTTGCAGCCACCTGCCCGATTAATTGCTTGTCAATTCCTTCAAGTGTTACGATCGGATTTTTACCTTTCTGTGTTTCTGCAGTGACGGATAACTCATCGGGAATCTGCATAAAGATACTATGCGAATGCCCCAAGTTTAATTCCAAAACTTTTCCTTGTGCGGCAGCCTTATATCCGACGCCTACCAACTCCAGTTGCTTTTTGTATCCGGTATGTACGCCTTCCACCATATTGGAAATTAAAGATCGATAGAGACCGTGCATGGCTTTATGTCTCTTTTGTTCCGTCGGTCTTGAAACAGTTAGAACGCCACCCTCAATTTTTATATTTAAATCAGGGTCAACCCGTTGAGATAATGTCCCCTTCGGGCCCTTTACTGTAATCATATTTCCATCGCTTACCTCTACGGTAACGCCATCGCTCAAATTAATCGGCTTATTTCCTATTCGTGACATATCTTCTTCAACTAATTAATAAACATAGCACAATACTTCCCCGCCAATATGCTCTTCCCGGGCTTGCTTCGATGTCATTACTCCTTTGGATGTGGACATGATAGCGATTCCCAATCCGTTTAACACGCGGGGCAAATTATCCGTATGCGTATATTTCCGCAAACCGGGCTTGCTTATTCGCTCAAGATGCCGAATCGCAGATTGTTTTGTTTCAGGATTATATTTCAATGCTATTTTTATATTTCCCTGCGGTCCCGTTTCTTCAAATTTATAATTTTGGATATAACCCTGATCATGCAATACCCTGGTTATTTCCCTCTTCAAATTAGAAGCCGGAACGTTCACAATCCTGTGATTTGCCTTTATAGCATTTCGAATTATTGTCAGATAATCAGCAACTGGATCCATCTATATTCTATTAATTATTTTACTCTTATTCAAATGGCCTGCAAAGGTACGATATAAAAATGAATAATGAAAGATGCGCTACCAGCTTGCTTTCTTAATTCCCGGTATTTTTCCTTCATTTGCCATTTCCCTGAAAGTTACCCTTGAAATACCAAACCTTCTCATATATCCTTTTGGCCTCCCGGTCAATTTGCATCTGTTATGAAGTCTAACCGGTGAAGAGTTTTTTGGCAGCTTATCAAGACCTTCGTAGTCACCCGCTGCTTTGAGCGCTGCTCTCTTTTCGGCATATCTAGCAACTAATCTTTCTCTCTTTAATTCTCTGGCTTTTAACGATTCTCTTGCCATATATTTTAGTTTTTACTATTTGCAAAAGGAAGACCGAAAGCTTTCAACAATTCATAGCTCTCTTCATCAGAATTTGCATTGGTCACAAATGTAATATTCATGCCGGAAATCCTGTTTACTTTGTCAATACTGATTTCAGGAAAAATGATTTGCTCTTTTACACCCAGGGTATAGTTTCCGCGGCCGTCAAATCCTTTTTCGCTGATTCCCCTAAAGTCTCTAACTCGCGGAAGAGCGACATTCATCAAGCGGTCGATGAATTCATACATTTTATCTCCTCTGAGCGTAACTCTGGCTCCGATCGCCATACCTTCTCTCAATTTAAAATTTGAGATCGAATTTTTGGCAACGGTCTGGACCGCCTTCTGGCCGGTGATCTGAGTGAGTTCCTCCACACCGGTATCAACTGCTTTTTTATCGGCAACTCCGGCACCGATGCCCTTGTTGATCGAGATCTTTAAAACTCTTGGCACCTGCATGACGGATTTGTACTGGAATTTTTCCTTTAGAGCAGGAACGATTTCCTTGTTATATTTCTCTTTTAATCTTGAATTAGCCATTTTTAATTAATTCTCCCGATTTCTTAGAAAACCTTTGCAATTTACCTTGATCGTTCAACTTTCGTCCTACTTTGGTTGGCTCTCCGCTTGAAGGATCAACGACCATAACGTTACTTATATGTATTGGAGCCTCGGTTCTTTCAATACCGCCTTCAGGATTATTGGCCGAAGGTTTCACATGCTTGGTTATCATATTTACACCTTCTACGATCGCGCGATTTTTGGAGGTGATCACCTCCAAAACTTTTCCCTTTTTCCCTTTATCATTACCGGCAATCACGATAGCGGTATCACCTTTTCTGATATGAAATTTAGCTGCTTTTTTCACTTGCTCTGTCATTTTAAAGCACTTCCGGTGCTAATGAAACAATCTTCATGAACTGCTTATCTCTCAACTCTCTGGCAACAGGACCAAAAATTCTCGTGCCTCTTGGCTCATCCGTGGGCGTAAGCAACACGACGGCATTATCTTCAAAACGTATGTACGATCCGTCTCTTCTCCTTACTTCCTTTTTTGTCCTTACTACAACTGCCCTGGAAACAGTTCCCTTCTTTAAAGAACTTGAAGAAAGCGCAGACTTAACAGTCACAATTATCTTATCGCCAATGGATGCATACCTTTTGCGCGTACCTCCCAAAACTCTTATACACAAAACCTCTTTAGCTCCGCTGTTGTCAGCTACGTTGAGGCGCGACTCTTGCTGAATCATTTTATTTAGCTTTTTCTATTATTTCTACTAATCTCCAACACTTATTTTTACTAAGTGGCCTGGTTTCCATGATCCGAACCGTATCTCCGACCCCGCACTCATTTTTTTCATCATGGGCCATAAACTTAGTAGTTTTTCCTATGAATTTCCCGTAGATAGGATGCTTCACCTTCCGTTGTACCGCAACAGTAATCGACTTGTTCATACTATTGCTCATTACAGTGCCGATCCTTTCCTTTCTAAGATTTCTGGTCTCCATAATTATTTATTATCAACAGTTTCCTTCGTATTTAATATTGTCAGAATCCTGGCTATGGTTCTTCTTGTCTCTTTAATCTTCATTGGATTTTCAATCGGAGAAATCGCATGCGCAAATCTTTGCTTTTGCAAGATTTCCCGCTCACTCAACAAGCGTTGGTTAAGCTCTTCGACAGACAAGGTTTTTAATTCGGAATTTTTCATTTTACTCTACGTAATCTCTTCTTACCACAAATTGAGTTTTTACCGGTAATTTTTGAGCAGCCAATCTCATCGACTCCTGAGCCAGCTTTTTAGAAGTTCCTCCGGACTCAAACATAATTGTGCCGGGCTTCACACAGGCCACCCAGTATTCAGGGGCTCCCTTACCTTTACCCATTCTCACTTCAGCAGGTTTTTTAGTGATGGGTTTGTCAGGAAATATCCTGATCCAAACCTGGCCTTCCCTTTTCATAGCTCTGGTAACTGCGACACGCGCCGCCTCAATCTGCCTGCTGGTTATCCAACCGGGCTCTAGAGCTTTCAATCCAAAAGATCCAAAGGAAATCGTATGGCCGCGCTGAGCAATCCCCTTCACACGGCCTTTTTGCCTTTTCCTAAATTTTGTTCTTTTAGGCTGTAACATTACTATCTACTTTTCTATTATTCTTTAATTTCTTCTCCTTCTTTTTGGAAGCTCGTTTCGCTTTCTGGCCGCACTCTGACCGCCGGGCGTTCTTCCTCCCTGATTTGGCATACCGACGTTAGGCGACAGATCCCTCTTTCCGTAAACCTCACCTTTGAATATCCAGACCTTTATACCAATTTTACCATACACGGTCTGAGATTCCGATACAGCATAATCGATATCTGCTCTCAGCGTATGCAGTGGAATTCTTCCATCCTTATATTGTTCGGTACGAGCCATTTCAGCTCCACCCAATCGACCCGAGGCCTTAATTTTAATTCCCTGAGCACCAACTCTCATTGCGGAAGCAATCGCCTGTTTCATCGCCCTTCTGTAGGATATCCTGGCTTTCAGTTGTTGGGCAACAGATTCGCCGACAAGCTTTGCATCAAGCTCCGGTCGCTTGATTTCAAAAATATTGATTTGAACATCCTTGCCCGTAATCTTCTTTAATTCTTCCTTTATTTTATCTACCTCGGCACCACCTTTCCCGATCACAACACCTGGCCGGGCCGTATGAATAGTTAGGGTTATTCTCTTAAGGGTTCGCTCTATGATGATCTTAGAGATCCCTCCTTTTGGGATTCTGGCCAGTACATAGTTTCTGATTTTTTGATCTTCAACTAACTTTTCGGAGAAGTTTTGTCCCCCGTACCAGTTAGAATCCCAGCCTTTTACGATTCCCAATCTTAAACCCGTTGGATTTACTTTTTGTCCCATGTTTATTCTTTCGTATCGTTTTCTTCCGTATTTTCCTCCTTGATTTCAGGCGCATTTGCACTATCAATAATCAAGGTTACATGATTCGATCGCTTTCGTATCCTGTGAGCCCTTCCCTGAGGAGCCGGTCTGAATCTTTTCAAAATTTTCCCGCCATCCACGGTAATCGATTTTATGAACAAATCCGCATCCTCCAATCGGGCATCTTCATTTGCATTTTGCCAATTGGATATAGCCGAAAGCAGTAATTTCTCCAATCTTGCAGCGCCTTCTTTTGGTTCATATTTCAATAAGCTCAAAGCCTGATTTACCTTTTTCCCTCTGATCAAATCCGCCACCATTCTCATTTTTCGAGGAGAAGTCGGTACATTTCTTAATTTTGATACAGCTTCCATTCCTATTATTTTTTGCCTTTATCTTTCTTGGATATATGACCTCTGAAGTTTCTGGTTGGCGCAAATTCGCCAAGCTTATGTCCAACCATGTTTTCCGTTACATATACCGGGATAAATTTATTTCCATTATGAACAGCAAATGTGTGCCCCACAAAATCAGGCGAGATCATCGATCTTCTTGACCAGGTTTTTATAACTGATTTCTTACCAGATTCACTCATTGCCTGAACTTTGTTATCAAGCCTGAAATCTATATAAGGTCCTTTTTTTAGTGATCGCCCCATAATTATTTCTTACCTATTATTAATCTGTTCGAATATTTTTTCTTGTTTCTGGTCTTGTATCCCTTGGCAAACAGGCCGGTTCTCGATCTCGGATGTCCACCGGAAGCCCTTCCTTCACCGCCACCCATGGGGTGATCTACGGGGTTCATTACCACACCCCTTACTCTTGGTCTTCTTCCGAGCCACCTATTTCTTCCGGCTTTCCCAAGCCTTACGTTCATGTGATCGCTGTTGCCTACGGATCCGATCGTTGCATAGCACTTTACGAGCACCATTCGCATTTCTCCGGAAGGTGTTTTGATCGTAGCATATTTCCCTTCTCTTGCGAGCAACTGCGCATAGGAACCCGCACTTCTCGCTATGGCGGCACCAGAACCTGGTCTCAATTCAATATTGTGAATTATAGTTCCCAAAGGAATTTTCGCCAGGGGAAGGCAATTCCCCAAATCCGGGGCCACATCTTCGCCGGAAACCAATTGCATGCCTACTTTTAACCCTTCGGGCGCCAGTATATATGATTTTGCTCCGTCCTTGTAATAAAGCAAGGCAATTCTGGCGGATCGGTTCGGATCGTACTCAATGGATTTGACGGTTGCGGGAACACCGTACTTGTCTCTTTTAAAATCAATCTCTCGCAATCTTTTCTTATGACCACCTCCTAAATAGCGCATGGTCATTTTTCCACTATTATTTCTTCCCCCGGACCGTTTCTTTGGTCGGATCAACGATTTCTCAGGTGATTCCTTCGTAATTTCATCAAAAACAGGAGCCGTTCTAAATCGTTGTCCTGGAGTAATCGGTCTAAGTTTTCTAACAGCCATCTTATTACCTTATTAAATGCTTCCGTAAAAATCTATGACATCGCCCTCAACCAAAGTAACAATGGCCTTTTTGAAAGATGCCGCTCTACCGGTGATCACTCTGGATTTTGTGTACCTGGATTTATCTTTGCCCTGATATCTCATGGTGGCAACCTTTTCTACGGTGACTCCGTACATCTTTTCAACGGCGTTTTTTATCTCTATCTTATTTGCAGTTTTTTCAACAACAAATCCGTACTTACCTTTTTCATTAAGCTCAGATACCTTTTCCGTAACCAATGGTTTTTTTAGTACTGTCATGATCCGTTAATTCAAAATATTTTCAATTTTCTTAATAGATCCTTCGCATAAGATCAACTTATCGGCATTCAAAACATCATATGTGTTCACATTATTCGCCAAAATAATTTTAGCTTTCCTAATGTTCCTACCGGAGAGCACAATATTTTTGTCCACTTCCGGAATTACCATCAGCGTTTTTTTATCGCCAAACGACAAACTGCTCAATATCTCCAAATAGGATTTTGTTTTGGGCTGATCCAGGCTAAAATCCTCAACTACGGTCAAATCCTTTTCCTTCACTTTATAAGAAAGCGCAGATTTTCTTGCCAGAGATTTTATCTTCTTATTCAGTTTAAATCCGTAGTTCCTTGGTTGAGGCCCAAAAACTCGACCACCGCCACGGAGCAAAGGAGATTTCAAACTTCCCATTCTGGCAGTCCCGGTGCCTTTCTGCCTTTTCACTTTCTTTGTAGAGCCAACAATCTCCGCTCGCTCTTTTGACTTATGTGTTCCCTGACGTTGATTGGCAAGGTATTGCTTTACATCAAGATAGATCGCATGATCATTCGGTTCCACTTTAAATACCTTGTCGTTCAGCTTCGCCTTCCTTCCGGTATCTTCACCTTTTATGTTAAAAATTGCGACGTTCATCTCAATTATTTTTCTAATACAACATATGAATTCTTACTTCCCGGCACAGATCCACTCAATAAAATGAGATTCTTTTCAGGAATTATTTTCATCACTTTGAGATTGAGCACCTTTACTCTATTCCCGCCGGTTCTTCCAGCCATCTTCATCCCTTTAAAGACGCGTGAAGGATATGAACAAGCGCCAATCGCACCGGGAGCTCTCAATCTGTTGTGCTGACCATGGGTGGCCTGGCCAACACCCCCAAAATTGTGTCTCTTTACAACGCCCTGAAAACCCTTACCTTTAGAAGTTCCGATGGCATCAAGAAACTCACCTTCGTTAAAAACTTCGCCTACATGTATTTCCTTGCCCAACTCAACGAGGTGATGAAACTCTTCTCTAAAATTCCTAAACTCAACAACCTTCTTTTTAGGTGTTGTTTTTGCTTTTGAAAAATGTCCCGAAAGGGCTTTGGGAGTGTTCTTCGGTTTGCGTTCATCATATGCCAACTGAACTGCCCTGTAGCCATCCGTCTCCTCATTCTTCACTTGTGTAATTACACAAGGACCAGCCTCAATTACTGTGCATGCGACATTTTGTCCATCGGCACTAAAGACACTAGTCATCCCTATTTTTTTACCTATTATACCAGACATTTTTAATTCGTATAATGTGATTTATAAAAAATTTTGCAGCCTTTTTTATAAAGGACTGCAAAGGTAGTGAAATTCAATCTGAATACAAAACCAGATTTTAATTTTACTATGATGTATGCGCAAAAAAAAGAACCAATACCGGATTGGTTCTTTGATCTGCGTAAATGATTCTTTAGACTTTAATCTCTACATCGACTCCACTGGGAAGCTCAAGTTTCATAAGAGCGTCAACAGTTTTTGTGCTGTTTGAATAAATATCAACCAACCTTTTATAGGTGAACAGTTGAAATTGTTCCCTCGATTTTTTGTTTACATGAGGCGATCTCAGTACCGTAAAGATTTCTTTCTTTGTCGGCAACGGAATCGGGCCACTTACAACAGCTCCGGTCGTTTTTACCGCCCTTACAATTTTCTCGGATGACTTATCCACCAAGTTGTAATCGTATGACTTAAGTTTTATTCTTATCTTCTGGGTCATATCCTTTTAATATTAACCTTCCCCTTTAGTTTTCTTTATTATTTCTTCCTGAAGACTTGTGGGCACAGGATCATAATGCGAAAATGTCAATGATGCCGAAGCTCTTCCTGAAGAGATTGTTCTAAGATCGGTTACGTAACCAAACAATTCAGCCAAAGGCACATCGGATTTGATGACCTGAGCGCCAGCTTTGGTATCCATACCCTTCATAATTCCGCGCCGCTTATTCAAATCACCCGTGACCGGTCCCGTGTATTCATCGGGCGTAACTACTTCTACGGACATGATCGGTTCCAAGAGCTGGGGAGTTGCTTTTTTAGCTGCTTCTTTAAATCCAAGCCTTGCTGCCAGCTCAAACGAAAGCGAGTCCGAATCAACATCGTGGAATGATCCGTGGAACAGTCTCACCTTCATCGATTCAAGTGGGAACCCCGCGAGCGGCCCGTTCTTCATCGCACTTTGGAATCCTTTCTCAATGGCGGGAATGAACTCCTTTGGAATTACTCCTCCGACAATATTATTCACAAACTCGAGCCCATCTTTACCATCTTCCCGGGGACCAAGTTCGAAAACAATGTCCGCGAATTTACCGCGACCACCGGTCTGTTTTTTGTATACTTCCTTGTGCTCAACCAAGGTCGAAATACTTTCTTTGTACGCAACCTGAGGAGCTCCCTGATTTATTTCTACATTAAATTCACGCTTTAAACGATCGATGATAATTTCAAGATGAAGCTCGCCCATTCCCCTCAAAACCGTCTGACCTGTTTCTTCATCGGTCTGAACACGTAAAGTAGGATCCTCCTCAATCAGCTTGGAAATAGCTATTCCAAGTTTATCCACGTCAGCCTGAGTTTTTGCCTCTATGGCATATCCGATAACCGGCTCCGGGAAAGTCATGGATTCGAGAACCACTTTGCTTTTTTCATCTACCAGGGTGTCTCCGGTTTTTATATTTTTGAATCCGACCCCAGCGGCAATATCTCCGGCCTCTACCTGATTGATAGGATTTTGTTTATTGGAATGCATTTGCATTAACCTGGAAATTCTTTCCTTTTTCTCAGTCCTCATGTTCAATACGTAAGAACCTGCCTCCAACTTTCCTGAGTACACCCGGAAAAATGCCAATCTTCCTACAAACGGATCGGTAGCGATCTTAAATGCCAAGGCAGAGAATGGATCATCTGTGCTGGCATGTCTAACTTCTTCCTTTTCGGTGTACGGATTTATTCCGGCGACAGGAGGAAGGTCCAACGGAGAGGGTAAATACTCACAAATAGCGTCCAGCAAAGACTGAACTCCTTTGTTTTTGAATGCAGACCCTACCAGCACCGGAGAGAATGACATATCGATAACCGCCTTCCTTATTGCAGCCATCATTTCTTCCTTGGTGATCGAATCGGGATCTTCAAAAAACTTTTCAAGAAGTTCGTCATCGTAGTCTGCCACGCTTTCAACCAACTTCTGCCTCCACTCATCAACCGTTTCTACCAATTCTTCAGGAATGGGTACGGTTTCATAGGTCATGCCCTTATCCTCTTCATTCCAGATGATCGCTTTGTTGGTGATCAAATCCACAACCCCAACAAAAGTATCTTCGGAGCCAATCGGAACTTGAAGCGGAACCGGATTGGCTTTTAACTTTTCCTTGATATCTGCCACAACGCCAAAGAAATCCGCTCCGGCCCGATCCATTTTATTCACAAAACAGATCCTCGGAACTTTATACTTATCCGCCTGCCTCCAAACGGTTTCGGATTGTGGCTCCACACCCGAAACAGCACAGAAAAGAGCAACTGCTCCGTCCAGAACCCTCAAGGACCGTTCAACCTCCACAGTAAAGTCAACGTGCCCCGGCGTATCGATGATATTTATATTGTATTCCTTTGAGCCCGGCAACAGCTTACCTTGCTCGGTTGGATATTTCCAGTATGTGGTGGTTGCGGCCGATGTAATGGTAATCCCGCGCTCCTGCTCCTGCTCCATCCAGTCCATAACAGCTCCGCCATCATGAACCTCTCCAATCTTATGCGTCAATCCCGTATAGTACAGGATTCTTTCCGATGTAGTCGTTTTGCCGGCATCAATGTGCGCCATGATGCCGATATTTCTTAAATTTTTAAGATTTTTCTTAGCCATCTTTCAATTAGAACCTAAAGTGCGAAAACGCTTTATTCGCTTCCGCCATTCTATGCGTATCATCCTTTTTCTTCACCGCTGATCCCTCGCCTTTTGATGCGGAAATTATTTCTCCGGCCAGCCTCTGAACCATTGTTTTTTCACCCCTCAATCTGGCGTATCTGATCAACCATTTAATACCGAGCGCAATTTTTCTGTCCGGTCTTACTTCCAACGGAACCTGAAAAGTCGCGCCGCCAACTCTCCTACTCTTTACTTCAACAGTTGGCATTATATTATTTAGTGCAGCTTTCCAAACATCAAGGCCGTTTTCCCCCGTCTTTTCCTGCACGATATCAATCGCATCGTAAAAAATGGAATAGGATAAATTCTTTTTACCCTTTACCATCAGATAGTTAACAAACTTCGTGACCAGCGTCTCCTGAAACTTCGGGTCAGGCAGTATATATCTCTTCTTTGGTTTTGCCTTTCTCATTTTACCAGATAATTATTTATTTTTAGGCCGTTTCGTACCATACTTAGATCTTCCCTGTAACCTTCCGTCAACACCAGCAGTATCCAATGCGCCTCTAATGATATGATATCTAACACCGGGCAAGTCCTTCACCCTGCCACCTCGTATCAATACAATAGAGTGTTCCTGAAGGTTGTGTCCTTCGCCCATGATATAGGCATTCACTTCTTTTGTATTTGTCAGTCTTACCCTCGCCACTTTCCTCATGGCCGAGTTTGGTTTTTTAGGAGTCGTAGTATATACCCTTGTACAAACTCCCCGCCGTTGAGGACATGCGTCCAAAGCACGCGATTTTGACTTACTGGTTAATTTTTTTCTACCTTTTCTTACTAACTGCTGTATAGTAGGCATACTATTATCGTATTAATTAAAATCTCTATAATTTTTGGGACTGCAAAGGTATGGAAATAGATAATATTAAAAAATGATTTTCAATAAAAATCAAGCCTCTCCAACGGTTCCTCCAAAATTTATGGGAAATTTTGGCGCTTCATCAGTTTTCTTGATGACGCCAAAAGTTTCCTCATATTTTTCTATATTATCTTTCAACGCATACAACAATCGCTTTGCATGCTCCGGGGTAACTACAATCCTGGATTTTACCTTAGCCTTGGGCACCCCTGGCATAAGACGAATAAAGTCTATGACAAACTCACTATTTGAATGAGCGATCATCGCCAGATTAGCATATACGCCCTCAGCGATCTCTTCCGAAAGTTCAATATTGATTTGATTCTTTACCTGATCTTTCTTATCTGAATCCATCTGTTTTAGAAATTTGATTCGGTTTCTTCCTCTACCTTATTGAACTCCTCTTTAGAGGCGACAAGTGCATCCATTTCTTTCTGCGAGGTCACGATCATATTTTCATATTCCCTCATTCCCGTACCGGCAGGTATTAAATGACCCACAATTACATTTTCTTTCAACCCGTTCAATTTGTCTGCTTTACCCCTAATCGAAGCTTCACTCAGTACTTTTGTCGTTTCCTGGAATGATGCGGCAGAAATGAAGCTTTCCGTTCCCAGGGAAGCCTGGGTAATCCCCTGTAAAGTCGGTTTTGAAACCGCTGGCTGGGCGTCCCTTACCTCCACAGGTTTCAAGTCTCTCCTTTTCAGGCTGGAATTTTCATCCCTCAGTCTGCGGCTGGTAATGATCTGGCCCGCTTTCAAGGTTTCCGAATCCTTAGAATCAACAACTACTTTCATATCCATAATCGCATCGTTCTCCTCACGGAATAACCAGCGGTCCACCACCTGACCATCCAGGAAGCTGGTATCTCCCGAATCGACGATGGATACTTTCTGCATCATCTGCCGTACAATGGCTTCGATGTGTTTATCATTGATCTTCACACCCTGCAGCCTGTATACCTCCTGAATTTCATTTACCAGATATTCCTGTACAGCAGTAGGTCCTTTGATCGCAAGAATATCGGCGGGAGTAATCGCTCCGTCGGAAAGGGCCATACCTGCTCTTACGAAGTCATTGTCCTGAACAAGGATATGCTTGGACAATGAAACGAGATATCGCTTTTTCACCCCGTCTTTAGACTCAATAAAGATCTCTCTGTTCCCTCTCTTTATTCCGCCATAAGTAACTACACCATCAATTTCACTTACAGTTGCGGGATTTGAAGGATTTCTTGCTTCAAACAATTCGGTAACCCTTGGCAACCCACCCGTAATATCTCTTGACTTACCCATGGTTCTGGGTATTTTCACAAGCACCTGGCCCGCTCTTATTTTCTCGTTATCATTTACTGCGAGGTGCGCGCCGACCGGAATATTATAGGAGATCTCCTCATCGCCGGCCTCTATGATCAAAGCCGGGTTCTTGGTTTTATCTTTTGAGTCTATGATCACCTTCTCTCTGTGCCCGGTCTGCTCATCGGATATCTCCTTGTACGTCAGGTTTTCCTCAATCATATCATACTTAACCTTTCCATCGGATTCGGTAAGTATTACCGCATTATAAGGATCCCAGAAACACAGCTCCTGGTCTTTTCCCACCTTTTGTCCGTCTTTTACGGTCAGGAATGCGCCGTACGGAACATGATTGCTGATAAGTACCTTTTTGGATTTCGGATCGACAATTTTTATTTCACCGGAACGCCCCATGACAACATTGACCTTTTCATCTTCGCTGTCTGTGGTTTCAATCGATCTAAGCTCTTCAAACTCGACTATTCCGCCGAATTTTGCTTTGATCTTTGCATCTACGGCAATGTTGGACGCCGTACCGCCCACATGGAAAGTTCTCAATGTCAACTGTGTTCCCGGCTCACCAATTGATTGTGCGGCAATAACCCCGACTGCTTCCCCTTTCTGAACCATTTTTCCTGTCGCCAGGTTTCGGCCGTAACATCTCGCGCATACTCCTTTCTTGGTTTCGCAGGTTAATACCGAACGGATTTCAACCTCTTCAATGCTGGTCTCATCGATCCGTTTTGCAATATCCTCATCAATTTCCGTATTCGCGGGAACTATAAGTTCTTCTGTGAGTGGATCGAAAATATCATGTACCGTTACACGGCCCAGAATTCTTTCGGATAAAGGTTCGACAATATCTTCATTATCCTTAAGAGCAGTAACAACGATTCCTCTCAGCGTATCACAATCTGTCTCGTTAACAACCACATCCTGAGAAACATCGACCAGCCTTCTTGTTAAGTATCCGGCATCCGCTGTTTTCAGTGCGGTATCCGCCAGACCTTTTCTGGCCCCGTGCGTCGAAATAAAGTACTCAATTACGTCCAGGCCTTCCTTAAAGTTGGAGATAATCGGGTTTTCAATAATTTCACCGACAGATCCCACCAGATTCTTCTGCGGTTTTGCCATCTGCCCCCTCATGCCTCCCAACTGTCGAATTTGCTCTCTGGAACCCCTGGCCCCCGAATGCATCATCATAAAGATGGAGTTGAACCCATGCTTGTCTTCTTCCAGTTGTTTCATCAATGTGGCCGTAATCTGGGAGTTGATCCTCGTCCAGATATCAATGACCTGATTGTATCTTTCGTTGTCCGTGATAAGTCCCATAAGGTAATTATTCCAAACTTCATCAACTTCAGTTTTGGCATCGCTTATCAGTTCATCTTTTACCTCAGGGATCATGACATCGTTCAAGCCGATGGAGAGTCCGCCTTTATAAGCTTCCTGGAAGCCCAGCTCCTTTATATCATCAAGGAATTTTGCAGTAACATCCATCCCTGTGATTTTAAAGACATCCGCAATGATTACTTGAAGTTTCTTTTTGGTCAATAATTCATTGACAAATCCAACTTCATCCGGCACGAGCTGATTAAAAATAACCCGACCTGCGACGGTCTCAATAACGTTGGCCTCGAGTTCTCCGGCTTCACTTCGTACGCTGGTCCTTACTTTGATGTAAGCATGCTTCGAGACACGTCCCTCATTCAAAGCAATGATGACTTCATCCGGCGAGTAGAATTCCATACCTTCCCCGAGTTCGGGGTTTTTCTTGGTCCCTCGCCTTCCTTTAGTTACGTAGTAGAGACCGAGCACCATATCCTGAGAAGGCACTGCGATAGGAGCGCCGTTTGCAGGATTGAGAATATTATGAGAAGAAAGCATTAAAATCGAAGCTTCCAAGACAGCCTCTTGTCCAAGAGGGACATGAACGGCCATTTGATCGCCATCAAAGTCGGCATTGAAAGCGGTGCAGGTCAATGGATGTAATTGAATGGCTTTACCTTCTATCAACTTCGGCTGGAAGGCCTGAATCCCCAATCTGTGCAGTGTAGGAGCGCGGTTGAGCAGTACGGGATGACCTTTCAACACATTTTCCAGAATATCCCAAACCACCGGATCCTTTCGGTCTACAATTTTCTTGGCAGACTTAACGGTCTTTACGATACCCCTTTCGATCAGTTTTCTGATGATGAAGGGCTTGAATAACTCTGCGGCCATATTCTTAGGCAGACCACATTCGTGCATTTTCAGCTCCGGTCCTACCACAATTACGGACCGGCCGGAATAGTCAACCCTTTTACCCAGCAGATTTTGACGGAAACGTCCCTGCTTACCTTTAAGCATATCGCTCAGGGACTTAAGCGCCCTGTTTCCGTCGGATCGAACCGCATTCACTTTTCTCGAGTTATCAAAGAGCGAATCCACGGCCTCCTGAAGCATTCTCTTTTCGTTTCGAAGTATTACTTCAGGAGCTTTAATGTCGATCAACCGTTTCAGGCGATTATTTCTAATGATGACCCTTCTGTAAAGGTCATTCAAGTCTGAGGTCGCAAAGCGACCTCCGTCTAAAGGCACCAATGGACGTAGTTCCGGGGGTATGACCGGCACCATCCGGATTACCATCCATTCCGGACGGTTCTCAATTCTTGTTCGAGCATCCCTGAATGCTTCAACAACTCGAAGTCTCTTGAGCGCTTCGGCTTTTCTTTGCTGTGAAGTATCCATTGCCGCCTGATGCCTTAATTCATAGGACAATTCATCCAGATTGATTCTCGACAATAACATTTCGAGTGCCTCAGCGCCCATTTTGGCAATAAATTTCTCAGGATCATCGTCATCCAGCATCTGATTTTCTCGAGGCAGCTTGTCGAGGATATCCAGGTATTCATCTTCGGTAAGATAGTCCATTTTGCTTAGACCGTCGTCTTCTTTGATACCCGGTTGGATAACTACATATCGCTCATAGTAGATAATCTGATCAAGTTTCTTTGTGGGCAAACCGAGCAAGTATCCGATTTTATTCGGAAGAGATCGGAAATACCATATGTGTGCTACGGGAACGACGAGCTCAATGTGCCCCATTCGTTCTCTTCGAACTTTCTTCTCAGTCACCTCAACACCACACCGGTCACAGATGATTCCTTTATATCTAATCCTCTTATATTTTCCGCAATGACATTCCCAGTCTTTTACCGGGCCAAAAATTCGCTCGCAAAACAGTCCCCCCATTTCAGGTTTGTACGTCCTGTAATTAATGGTTTCTGGCTGGGTAACCTCGCCATGGCTACTCTCCAAAATGGATTCCGGTGACGCAAGACTTATGGTAACTTTAGAAAAGTCACTTTTTAGTTTTTTGTTTTTTCTGAATGCCATAATTATTTAATGTATGTATTTTTAAACCTGTTGGTTTGGATTCATTAATCTAAAGTAATTTCAAGTGCAAGCCCTCTGAGCTCGTGAACCAGGACATTGAATGATTCGGGAATATTTGGCTTAAGCATATTCTCGCCTTTAACAATCGCTTCATATGCTTTCGCTCTTCCAATTACATCGTCGGACTTGATGGTAAGGATTTCCTGCAGCACGTTGGATGCTCCAAACGCTTCAAGCGCCCAAACTTCCATTTCACCAAATCGCTGACCGCCGAATTGCGCTTTACCGCCAAGAGGTTGCTGGGTAATCAATGAGTACGGCCCTATGGATCTTGCGTGCATTTTATCATCGACCAGATGACCGAGCTTCAGCATGTAAATTCTGCCCACTGTAACTTTTTGATCAAACCGGCCACCCGTCAGTCCGTCATATAGATAGGTACGACCGAATTCCGGGAGTTTTGCCGCTTTTAGTTCCAGTTCCACATCCTTCATGGATGCGCCGTCAAATATCGGAGTGGCATATTTTTTGTCAAGCACCTCTCCGGCCCATCCGAGGACCGTTTCATAAATCTGTCCCAGATTCATCCTTGAAGGCACACCCAAGGGGTTGAGAACAATATCAACAGGTGTTCCGTCTTCCAGGAACGGCATGTCTTCCTGGCGAACGATCTTGGCGACAACGCCCTTGTTCCCATGTCGTCCGGCCATCTTATCTCCAACTTTCAGCTTGCGTTTCTTTGCGATATAGACCTTGGCTAATTGCACGATACCCGCAGGAAGTTCATCACCAACTTCCAGAGTGAATCTTTCGCGCTTAAATTCGCCTGCATACTCATTTCTCTTGATGGTGTACTTCTTAATAAGACCGATGATCAATCGGTTCAATTTCTCTTCGTCCGTCCAATTATCATAGTTCAGGTCTGCAATAAGATTTACCTCTTCCTGCACATTGTAATTGCTTTCATCCCTGTAAACATTTCGTTTTGGGAACAATTTCTCTTCAATCACTTTGGCGTTGAATTTTACTCCTTTACTCAATACCTCATCTCCAAACTTATGCTTAACGCCCCGGCAGATCTTGCCGTCGAGGAGTCTGGTAAGCTTTTCGATCATCTTGGCCCGAACATCGAGGAGTTCCTTGCTGTATCGACTCTTAAGCGCTTCAACTTCTTTCTTTGCTTTCGCTCTCAGGTCCTTATCCTTTTTAGGCCTGGAGAACAGTTTCGTATCAATAACAACGCCTTGTAATGATGGAGAGGCTTTTAAAGATGCATCTTTTACATCACCGGCCTTATCTCCGAAAATAGCTCTGAGCAGTTTTTCTTCCGGGGTAGGATCCGTTTCACCTTTAGGGGTGATCTTTCCGACCAAAATATCTCCTTCGGTGACTTCGGCGCCTATCCGGATAATACCGTTCTCATCGAGGTTCTTTACCGCTTCTTCACTGACATTTGGAATTTCAGAAGTTAATTCTTCTTCGCCGCGCTTGGTATCACGGACCTCCAATTCAAATTCGTCGATGTGAATCGAAGTAAAAATATCATTGCGAACAACGCTTTCGGATATTACAATCGCATCCTCAAAATTATATCCTTGCCATGGCATGAATGCAACTTTTAGGTTTCTACCCAGGGCGAGCTCGCCATTTTCGGTCGCATACCCCTCGCATAACGCCTGTCCTTTTTCAACCAGATCGCCTTTCTTTACAATCGGCTTTAAGTTGATACAGGTATCCTGATTTGTCCTTCTAAACTTCACAAGCTCATAGGTTTTGATATCGTCATCAAAACTTATAAGTCGCTGATCTTCATCCAAGTTATAGCGGATGGAGATTTTATTTGCATCAACAAATTCAACAATTCCGTCACCCTCGGCCAGAATCAAGGATCTGCTGTCCAGCGCTACCCTCTGCTCCAGACCGGTGCCGACAATAGGCGCCTGCGGCCTCATCAACGGCACCGCCTGACGCATCATATTAGATCCCATTAAGGCGCGGTTGGCATCGTCATGCTCGAGGAATGGAATGAGCGAGGCTGCCACCGAAACAATCTGGTTGGGAGCAACATCCATATACGAAACATCTCCGTTATCCACAATTGGGAAATCGCCTTCGAATCTCGCTTTGACCTTTTCATTTATAAATGCGCCACTTTCTTTAAGCGGGGCATTCGCCTGGGCAATATTGTGTGTATCTTCCTCTTCGGCGGTGAGATAAACCACATCGCCTGACATATTAACCTTTCCTTGTTCCGATCTTCGATAAGGAGTTTCTATGAATCCCATACCATTTACTTTGGCATGGACACAAAGTGAAGATATAAGTCCGATGTTCGGCCCTTCCGGTGTTTCAATGGTACATAATCTACCGTAGTGGGTATAGTGAACGTCTCTAACTTCAAATCCGGCTCTTTCTCGTGAAAGACCTCCCGGGCCTAAAGCTGACATTCTTCTTTTATGCGTAATTTCAGCCAATGGATTTGTTTGATCCATGAACTGCGATAACTGATTCGTTCCGAAGAATGAGTTGATGACTGAAGATAATGTTCTGGCGTTGATCAGGTCAACGGGTTTAAAGTCTTCATTATCCCTGACATTCATACGCTCTTTGATTGTTCTGGCCATTCTGGCAAGGCCAACACCAAACTGAGTATACAACTGCTCTCCAACGGTTCTTACCCTCCTATTGCTGAGGTGGTCGATATCATCTACGACAGCTTTCGAGTTGATAAGACCAATCAGATACTTCACAATAAGGATGATATCTTCTTTTGTAAGAACTCTTACATTCGAATCGATGTCAAGTCCAAGCTTTTTGTTGATTCTGTATCGACCGACTTCTCCTAAATCATATCGCTTATCTGAAAAGAACAGGCTCTGTATGATATCGCGGGCGGTTTGCTCATCCGGGGCCTCGGAATTTCTGAGCTGACGATAAATCTGCTCGACAGCTTCCTTTTCCGAGTTTGAATTATCCTTTGATAAGGTGTTGTAAATGATCTGAAAATCATTTATGTTGATGTCTTCCCTATGAAGAATGATCGATTTTGTAGATGCATCAAGAATGATCTCTATATCTTCCTCGGATAAAATGGAATCCCGCTCGAGTAAAACTTCATTTCTATCAATAGATACCACTTCACCCGTATCTTCATCGACAAAATCTTCTGTCCAGGTCTTGAGTACTCTGGCGGCCAGCTTTCTGCCAATTACTTTGCTAAGATTTTTTTCGGTGGCCTCAACCTCTTCCGAAAGCTCGAATAAATCCAGGATATCTTTATCGGTTCCCCAGCCAATAGCCCTTAACAAGGTGGTAACAGGGAATTTCTTTTTCCTATCAATATAAGCGTACATGACGTTATTGACATCTGTAGCAAATTCTATCCAGGATCCTTTGAACGGGATGATTCGGGCAGAATATAATTTTGTGCCATTGGTATGCTTACTTTGGGCAAAAAATACCCCCGGTGACCTATGCAGTTGAGATACAATTACCCGCTCCGCGCCATTGATCACAAAAGAACCTTTTTTGGTCATATACGGAATGTTCCCTAAGAACACCTCTTGTTCGATGGTCTCAAAATCTTCGTTATCCTCGTCATTACAGGAAAGTCGAAGTTTTGCTTTTAAAGGAACGGAATAGGTCAAACCCCTTTCCACACATTCGCTGACGCTGTACTTCGGAGGGTCAACCATGTAATCGATAAATTCGAGCACAAAGTTCTCTCGGGAGTCGGCAATTGGAAAATTCTCGGAGAATACTTTATAAAGTCCTTCCTGGATTCTTTTCTCGGCAGCAGTTTCCAGTTGAAAGAAATCTTTAAACGATTGTAATTGAACATCCAGGAAATCGGGATAATCAATTACAGATTTAATCTTGGAAAAGCTCTGTCTTTGGTTTTGATGATTTGTCGCCAAGGTTCTATCTTTTAGTAAGTGTAGTAATCTAATCAGAAAATCGATCCATAACCTAAATTGTAATGGATATAGGCCAATTAAAATTGGCGTGGGTACAAACAGGAAAAGACCTGATCCCGCTTTTGATCGCGACCAGGCCTAAACAAATTCCATTTATACAAAATAAATGGGCAATGCCTTATTTAATTTCAACTTCAGCTCCTGCCTCTTCAAGTTGCTTTTTAAGTCCTTCAGCTTCATCCTTAGCTATACCCTCTTTAATTGGGTTAGGTGCCCCGTCAACTAAGTCTTTTGCTTCTTTCAATCCTAAACCGGTTAATTCTTTAACTGCTTTTACAACTTTTAGTTTAGCAGCACCTGGTGAGGTAAGGATTACGTCGAAAGAAGTTTTCTCTTCTGCCGCGCCTTCCTCTCCTCCCGCAGCGCCTCCAGCTACCATTACAGGAGCTGCAGCAGCGGCCGGCTCAATGCCGTACTCATCTTTAAGGATATCTGCAAGCTCACTAACTTCCTTTACGGTCAAGTTAACCAGTTGCTCCGCGAATGCTTTTAAATCTGCCATTTTAAATTTACTTAATTAATTCCCAAATTATTAAACTATGCTTCTTCTCGTTCAGACAACGTTTTCATAATCCCGGCCAGTTTGTTTTGTCCGCTTTGAAGAGCGGATACTACGTTATTAGCCGGTGACTGTAACAACATGATCACGTCTCCGATAAGCTCAAACTTAGACTTAAGTTTGCTTAAAGCATCAAGCTGGTCATTTCCAATAAAGAGATCGGTATCGATGGAAGCCCCTTTAAATATTGGTTTTTCGCCGCCTTCAGCTTTTCTGAACTCTTTGATAACTTTTGCCGGTAAATTTCCGCTTTCCTTAGAAAAAATTATACCGGTAAAACCTTTCAGTACCGCATCATCAAAGGAAGAATAATCTGTATTCAAAGTATCAAGAGCCTTTTTTATAAGTGTATTTTTATAAACGTTGTACTCAACGCCCTTTTCGTAACAAAGTCTCCTGAAGTTGTTTATTTCAGCAACGGTAAGCCCGGAGGCGTCAGCAAAATAGAAATTGTTATTCTCCGCAAACTTCTCAGCCAAATCACTGATTACTTGTGTTTTCTCTTGCTTAGTCATTTTATATTCCCGTTATACTGTTTTGATCAATCGTAACGCCAGGACTCATGGTACTGGACAAATGAATGCTTTTGAAGTAAGTTCCTTTTGCCGATGCGGGCTTCAATTTTGAAACTGTATTCAACATCTCAGTCGCATTCTCAACAATTTTCTCTTTTGCAAAAGAAACTTTTCCAATTGAGGCGTGGATAATTCCGAATTTATCCACTTTAAAATCGATTTTACCCATCTTCACCTCCTTTACTGCTTTACCGATATCCATGGTCACGGTGCCAGATTTCGGATTTGGCATTAAACCTCTCGGCCCCAACACGCGCCCCAGCTTACCGACCTTTGCCATAACCGGCGGCATTGTAATGATCACATCGACATCCGTCCAGCCGCCTTCAATTTTTTTGATATAATCATCAAGTCCGACATGGTCTGCGCCGGCGTCCCTGGCTTCCTGCTCTTTTTCGGGTGTGCAAAGTACGAGTACTTTAATGTCCTTTCCGGTTCCGTGAGGAAGCGCAACCACTCCTCTTACCATCTGATCAGCCTTTCTAGGATCGACACCGAGCCTTATATCCAGATCTACCGAAGAATCAAATTTCGCAGTGGTGATATCTTTTACCAACGCTGCAGCCTCCGTCAAAGGATAGCTTTTTTGCAGGTCGTACTTTTCCAGTATTGCTTTTCTTCTTTTACTTACCTTACCCATTATCATATTATTTAATTTGCCCAGGGTGCAGTTCCTTTCACTCTTAATCCCATGCTTCTTGCCGTACCAGCTACCATTTTCATAGCCGATTCGACTTTAAATGCATTCAAATCTTGCATCTTCAATTCGGCAATTTCTTTTATCTGATCCCAGCTTACCGAACCGACTTTTGCCCGGTTGGGCTCTGCCGATCCCTTTTTTTGTTTTGACTTCTCCAACAGCAAAACGGCTGCAGGCGGTGTCTTTATAATGAAGTCGAAAGACTTATCTTTGTAAATTGTAACAACTACCGGTAATAATTGCCCCTGTTTCTCCTGAGTTCTGGCGTTGAATTGCTTACAAAACTCCATGATATTAAGACCCTTACTACCCAAGGCTGGACCTACCGGAGGGGAAGGATTTGCCGCCCCTCCGCGAATTTGTAATTTTAAATATCCTTCTATCTCTTTAGCCATGATGCTAATCTTGTTTTTCTACTTGCATATAATTCAACTCAACCGGCGTATTTCTTCCAAAAATTTTCACCATTACATTCAATTTCTTCTTTTCATCAAATACCTCTTCAACCGTTCCGGTAAATCCGCTAAACGGACCGTCCATTACCTTCACCGACTCACCAACTATATAAGTTGTATCGAATTTTTCTTCCATTTCTTCCGATTCATCAACCTTTCCGAGTATCCGGTTGATTTCCGATTGCCGTAATGGAATAGGTTCTTTTGAGGTACCGGCGCTATTTTCACCTAAGAATCCAATTACTCCGGGAATACTGTTTATTACGTGCATGGCCTCGCCGTAAGAAAGGTCGGCTGATACCAACACGTATCCGGGGAAAAAATTACGCTCTCTGATTCGCTTTTTCCCGTTCCTCATTTCATAAACTTTCTCGGAGGGGATGAGCACCTGGGGTATATACTCTTCCAGTTTTTGACGAGCAATCTCGTTTTCGAGGTAGGTCTTTATTTTTTTCTCCTGCCCGCTAATTACTCGAATTACATACCAATTCAGCTCACCCATTTTGGAATTTCTTTCTATTTAAAACTCATTATAAAACCAACTCATAATGTTATCAAAAACAAAATCGATGGCTCCGATAATAATTGCAAAAATCAAAGAGGCAACGAGCACTAAAACCGAACTGTTTTGCAACTCACTGAATTTTGACCAAGTAACTTTGTTTCTCAGTTCATCAACGGATTCTACAATGAATTTTTTTAATTTTAGCAATGTCTTAATTTTTAGTAGCACGGGTGGAGAGACTCGAACTCCCAGCCAATGGTTTTGGAGACCACTACTCTACCAATTGAGCTACACCCGTATAAACGGCCCGCAAAGTTATCCAAAAAAAATCACAGAAACAAATGCGTTTCTTAAAAATATTAAGAAACGCATTTGAAATTAATTCTGTATAAAATATAGTTTAGTCTAAGATTTCAGTAACCTGACCAGCACCAACCGTTCGGCCACCTTCCCTGATCGCAAATCGAAGACCCTTTTCCATGGCAACAGTGTTGATAAGGTTAACCTCGATCGTTACATTATCACCCGGCATCACCATTTCAACACCATCCGGAAGTTTGATCTCTCCGGTAACGTCTGTAGTTCTCAAGTAGAACTGAGGACGGTACTTGTTGAAGAATGGGGTGTGACGTCCACCTTCTTCTTTTGAAAGCACGTATACTTCAGCCTTGAAGTGAGCATGAGGAGTGACAGAACCCGGCTTACAGATTACCATGCCTCTTCTGATCTCATCTTTATCGATCCCTCTGAGAAGCAAACCTGTATTATCTCCGGCTTCACCCCGGTCAAGAATCTTTCTGAACATCTCAACACCTGTTACGGTCGATTTGAGGTTTTCGGCTCCCATCCCGAGAATATCGACAGGATCGCCGGAGTTGATCACACCTCGTTCAATTCTTCCGGTTGCGACCGTACCGCGACCGGTGATCGAGAATACGTCTTCGATCGGCATCAAGAAATCTTTGTCGACCAATCTTTCGGGAAGCGGAATATACTCATCTACAGCATCCATTAATTCAACGATTTTCTCAACCCATTGTGGTTCGCCATTCAATCCACCAAGCGCAGATCCTTGAATTACAGGAATATCATCGCCTGGGAATTCATAGAAGCTAAGCAATTCCCGAACTTCCATCTCAACAAGCTCCAGCAATTCCTCATCATCAACAAGGTCAACCTTATTCATGAATACACACAAAGCTGGTACACCGACCTGACGGGCAAGAAGGATGTGCTCTCTGGTTTGAGGCATTGGGCCATCGGTAGCCGCAACAACCAATATCGCGCCGTCCATTTGGGCAGCACCGGTAACCATGTTCTTCACATAGTCGGCGTGTCCCGGACAGTCAACGTGTGCATAGTGTCTTTTAGCAGTCTGATATTCAACATGAGCGGTATTGATCGTAATACCTCGCTCTTTTTCTTCGGGTGCATTATCGATAGAATCGAATTCTCTAATTTCCGACAATCCCTTCTCTGCCAAAACTTTTGTGATAGCAGCTGTCAATGTAGTTTTACCGTGGTCGACATGACCAATGGTACCGATATTAACATGCGGTTTCGAACGGTCAAAGGTTTCTTTAGCCATTTTTGATAAATCTCGGTTTAGTTAAAAATTTTATTTTAATTATTATCTATACAATTAATCGAGCCAACGACAGAATTTAGAACTTCCCGCCAGCAAGCTGGACAGACTCGACTCCGGCCATGGAATTTTCCGGCATCAGGCATCCCATGGTTTTCTTTCTTAATTCTTTCGAGCCAACGACGGGATTTGAACCCGTGACCTCTTCCTTACCAAGGAAGCGCTCTACCTCTGAGCTACGTCGGCCTTGGTAAAAACCATCACTAAATTTTATTACATAAAAAAGAGCGGGAGACGAGGTTCGAACCCGCGACCTACAGCTTGGAAGGCTGTCGCTCTACCAACTGAGCTACTCCCGCAATTCGTATTTTCAAATTCTACCGGTATTACCTTTCCGAATTGAAATATACTGGTTTTATGTAAAGTGGGGAGAGGAGGATTCGAACCTCCGAAGTCGAAAGACAACAGATTTACAGTCTGCCCCAGTTGGCCACTTTGGTATCTCCCCGAAATTCAATTTGTAAAAGAACTCCCCTTTTTTTCATGATAAAATCATGCCTATTTTTAAGGGAATGCAAAATTATATCCTTTTTTCTTTTATTCAAATATTTGAAGCAAATTGTGATCTTTTTTTTATAATGTACCGGCAATGGATTTTAGGAAATACGTCCAACCGGGTTCACTGGTCATAATACTCCTTCAGACGATCATCCCTTTCATTTCTTTTGATGCTCTCCAGTGTTTTGGATACGCCCTCCACATCGGCAAACAATTCCAAAGACTGATATGCGGATAAACGGTTGTAAAACTGGCTATGATTCCGCGCTATATATTCCAGCTCTTTTATTCCAGACTGTATTTGCTCTTCCGGTGCGGAAATCAGGTACATGCCAAAAAGTTTTGTGAAATACCATAAGTCACTACCGGAATACGTCAAGATTTTATCGACAAACCAATCATATTTTCCGTAATCATTATTCTGAATGTAATAATCCGCCAGTGCGGATGTAATGCTGAAATTTGTTTCATCCTCAAATACCAAAAGCTCACTTTCTACATCCTCCGCACTGCTTTTGCTTTGCAGGTAAGCATACAGCGCCTGTCCAACCACCGAATAGGAAGAATCATTCAATTGGGATCTAAAAATATCCAGATAAGCAGATCTTTCCTTGGAAGCCAAAACGGAAATCGCTCCGGCTTTGACCAGAGGATTCGGATCTTTCCTCGCCATATCCTTTATCACATTTTCATGGTCTAAAAAGAAGTCCGTAGAATCATTTTCAAACACGAATAGGGCCTCTTCGCGAATCGCCCAAAATGGATCTGTCAGGGCTTCTGCAATAACGATTTTTGAAATTGAGTCATGTGGACTTTGTAAAAAATATTCCAAAGCCTCTAACCTTGCACGAACATTGCCGTCATAGTTTGAAAACTGATACTGAAGTTGCCGGGGAGATTTTGTATGTTGTTTTTCGCCAACGAGCATATATTCACTATCAACAAGTACAAGTTCCGTCGATGAGACATCCCCGAATTCAAACTCCTGATACGGTTTATCCACTTCGATCAGATATTGTGTCTTTCTGCCGTCTTCCCACAAATCAAGCGTTAACGGCAATTTATACACGGGATATGCATCTATATCCTGTTCCTGCCAAACCTTTACAATAAATACGTCATTTTCGTAAACTTCCTCAATTTTCAATTTGGGATGACCCGCCGCCAAAAACCATTGATTAAAGAACCAATTCAAATCTTCCCCGGAAATATGCTCGAAGGCAAGACGAAGGTCATGTACTTCTGTTTTCCCAAATTCATGCGATTTCAGATAATATTTCAAAGATTGAAAAAATGCCTCATCTCCAAGATAGTCCCTTAGCATGTGCAGTATGAGGCCTCCTTTGGCGTATGAATGATTATCGAACATTTCATCGTCTTCACGATAATAATACCTGATCAGATCTTCTTGCTTGTTTTCGGCTTCATTCAAATAATTCTCCAATTCTGCGTACAAATGGTATTCTGCTTCATCCGCGCCGTATTTATGGTGTGTCCACAGATATTCTCCATAGGTAGCAAAAGATTCGTTTAACGGAAGGTTGGCCCATGATTCGCATGTGACCAGATTTCCGAACCATTGATGAAAGAGCTCGTGGGCAATGATATCGTCCCAATTATAGTCCAGCAATTCCCGGCTGTCTACATTGAGATCCTCCATGAAAACCGAAGCCGAAGTATTTTCCATGGCGCCAGACACAAAATCTCTTACGATTACCTGGCTGTATTTATTCCACGGAAAAGGATATCCCAAAACCTCGGAAAAATATGTCATCATTTCCGGAGTATTCCCAAATATGTCCCTGGCAAACGGCTCATATGCCGGCTCGATGTAATAATCGACCGTCTTGCCATTCCAGTCGTCCTCGACAACTGCAAATTCACCTACAGCCATCATGAACAGATATGGGGCATGAGGTTGGTCCATGCTCCAGTAATCGGTTCTCGTGCCGTCGGAATTGGATTTGGAATAAATCAATGTTCCGTTCGACAGCGTCCTGAATCTTTCATTTACAGTTATGAAGATCTCCTGCGTAGACTTTTGATTCGGAGCGTCCAGCGTAGGAAACCATCTTGAATTGGCATCGGTTTCTCCATGTGTCCACAATTGCTGAGGTTTTTGTTGATCATCACCCCGAGGATTGATAAAATAAATTCCTCTTTCATTATTGGACATCTCCCCGCGTGCAAGCGCTTCGTTTATTTTTGCAGTATAACTGATATTCAGGTGCACTTTTTGACCTTTTTTGTAAGATCTACCCAGATCGATATTGATTTTCTGTCCATCATATTCATAGTTGAGCTTACTTGTATCAAGTCCGTTCAACATAGTAATATCATGTATTTCAAATCCCTTTGCATCGACAATAATGGACGATTGTTCGTAGAAATATGGTTCGGCGATAAGGAGCGCCTTGCCAAAGACCCATTGTTTTCCCCAATCGAAGCTTAGTTCCAGTTTGGTATGAAGGAGCCGGAAATGTCGCGTACGCTCTCCTTTATAAAGCCTAACTTCAATTTTTTCCTCAAGTGTCAGTTCGGTGCTATCCTGTACAATTTCCTGAACCGGTCCAGAATCCTGTATTTCCACCGAATTCTCAGACACTTTACAGGAATACATAGCAATTATTATTGACAATGTAAAATATATCGGATATCTAATGTTCATCTTGCCCAATCCTAAATTCCAATCACAAAAAACGGGAAATAAACTTATATTTAAACCATTGATATAAAATTAATTGAAATGCAAAAAATAAAAGTCGATGGGAAATACGATTTTTTAATCGAACAAATCAAGGACCATTTGTATATAAACGGGGATAAAAAAGACTTCGACATCATTAAGAAAAACGAATTTGATTATCTGATCATCCATGCGCACAGATCGTATAAGGTAAGCATTCTGAAGCATGATCGATCCAATAAATCATTGGAAATAAAAGTAAATGAGCATTTACACAAAGTGGACCTGATGGACGAACATGATCTGCTTTTGGAGAAAATGGGCATTCGCAAAAAACAGATAAAGCAATCCGGCAAACTTAAAGCCCCTATGCCCGGATTAATCGTCGAGATAAAAGTTTCGGAAGGACACAGGATAAAAAAGGGCGATCCGTTGATCATCCTAAAAGCTATGAAAATGGAAAACATACTGAGATCGCCTGCAGACGGGACCATCAAACATATATTGGTGAAGAAAAATCAAAAAGTGGAAAAAGATGCGGCTTTAATTCAATTTTAGCTGATATTTCTGTGTAATCCTTAATTCAATATTATATTTGTCAAACTAAATTCTACCGCATATGAAGTATAAACGCATTCTGCTGAAGCTGAGCGGAGAAGCGCTGATGGGGCAACAGAAATTTGGGATCGACCCTCGACGACTGGAACAATACACAAATGAAATTAAGCGCGTAAAGGAGAGCGGTGTCGAGCTGGCTATTGTAATTGGAGGAGGCAATATATTCAGAGGGATTCAGGCTGAGCAATCGGGAATGGACCGGGTGCAGGGTGATTATATGGGTATGCTGGCTACAGTGATCAACGCTATGGCGCTGCAAAGTTCTCTGGAAGGCGCCGGCGTCTATACGCGATTAATGTCCGGGATTAAAATAGATCAGGTTTGCGAGCAGTTTATCAGACGGAGGGCCATCCGCCATTTGGAAAAAGGACGTCTTGTGATTTTTGGTGCCGGTACTGGCAATCCGTATTTTACTACCGATTCTGCTGCCAGCCTGAGAGCGGTTGAAATTGAAGCAGATGTCGTTTTGAAGGGTACTCGTGTCGACGGAATATATTCCGCTGATCCTGAAAAAAATCCGGATGCCGAACGTTTTTCCGATATAAGATATGTTGATGTAATTCAAAAGGGATTGCATGTAATGGATATGACGGCCTTCACCTTGTGTCAGGAAAACAAATTGCCGATTATTGTTTTTGATATGAATAAACCCGGGAATCTCATGAAGATTATCAGTGGTGAAAATATAGGAACACTTGTACACTAGCTAATGCTGAAATTATGGAAGAACTTGAATTTTACTTAGAAGAGGCAGAAGACCATATGGAAAAATCCCTGAATCATGTATCGCATGCTCTTGCTAAAATTCGCGCCGGCAGAGCCATGCCAAGCATGCTGGACGGATTGATTGTCGATTATTACGGAAATCCTACTCCGATCAATCAGGTTGCGTCGGTAAATACACCGGATGCCAAAACACTGGCCATCAAACCCTGGGAAAAGAATATGCTCGCCGAGATTGAAAAAGTGATCATCAATAGCGACCTGGGCTTAAATCCTCAAAACGATGGAGAAATCGTAAGATTAAACATTCCCCCGCTTACTGAAGAACGAAGAAAAGATCTTGTAAAGCAATCCAGAAACGAAGCTGAGCATGGCCGGGTAAGCATAAGAAATGTACGCAAAGACGCCAACGACCATCTCAAGAAGCTTTTAAAAGAGCACGTTTCGGAAGACGACGTGAAAAAAGCGGAAACCAAAGTTCAGGAACTTACGGATAAATACATAAAAAAGATCGATGATCTCCTTACCAAAAAGGAGGAAGATATCATGACTGTTTAGCCTCGGTTATTCCGGCGCTAAAGATACAGTTTTCGATCATAAATAAATCTTGCAGCCTTTTCAGGCACCATGTAAGCAATAGATCTGCTTTCACGGATGCACTTTCTTACGTAGGTTGCCGAAATATCCAGTAACGGAGCATCGATGTAAGTTATGTTGGCACGAGCCGGACGTTGACCATTGCCGACGCCCGGTCGCGGATAGACGATCAAGCCGAAATCATCGATGATTTTCCGGCTGTTTTTCCATTTTGGGAATATGGAAAGATTATCTCCGCCAATGATGAGCTTAAAATCTTTATCAGGGTATTTTTCTTTAAGATAGACCAGTGTGTCAATGGTATAACTGGGTTTGGGCATATCAAATTCGATATCACTCACCCGAAACCTGTCATTATCTTCAATCGCCAGCCTCACCATATCGTATCGGTCAAATTCATGAAGAAGGTTTTTATTCTTCTTGAAGGGGTTTTGAGGAGAAACAACAAACCAGATTTCATCTAACCCAGCCAGCTCAAGAGCGGCTTGCGCAATAATCAGATGGCCGTTATGAATGGGATTGAATGAGCCAAAATAAAGACCTATTTCCATAAAAATCTAAAGATTTTTGCCAAAGACAAATTCTTCCACCAGTTTCTCGGCCGTATCAAGCGTAATCCCCAACTTGTCGGAGATTATGGTTTTATCAAATCCGTTTTCGAACGACAACTCATATTCTGCCTTTGCAAGTCGCTCTTTTATATTCTCTTCGGATTCCGTATTTCGATGTCGCAACCTTTCTTCAAGGACTTTAAGATTCTTTACACGAACAAATAATGCCAGGGCCCGATGCTTGAAATACTTTTTGAGATTCAGCCCCCCCTTTACATCCACATCAAAGACCACGTGCTTTCCAAGGCTCCAGATCCGGTCAATCTCTGACTTTAACGTACCATAAAAATGACCGTCATATACCTCTTCCCATTCTGCGAATTCCCCGTTTTTGATCTTCGTTTTAAAATCTTCGACAGATAAAAAATAATAATCCTTGCCGTGAATTTCTCGCTCGGTTCTTCTCGGACGAGTTGTTGCTGATATTGAGAACGAAAGATAATCTCTGGTCTTGAGAAGATGTCTTACAATTGTAGTTTTACCAGAACCTGAAGGTGCAGAAAAAATGATTGCCTTTCCATCGTCCATGCATCAGGTAGTTTTATTAATACTTGTCTTAATCTTTTCAACAATATCGAGCGGAACTCTTTTGCGATCCAGCTTGGTCTGCAATAGATTTTTAATGGCCAACTCCTGCTCACAGTACTTTCTGCAATTGCAATTGTTGCACTTTGATATAACTTCGTTATACAACTTCTTTTCCTCCTCACTGGCCTGACCATCGATTATCTTTTGGATCAAGTTGCGTCTTATCGAATAATTATCGCAACCGGGCTCGCCGTATTTATTAATTATACAGCAATCCAAATAGTCCAGCGTATTTTTATTTTTCATAGATCAACTATTTAAAACCCATTGATTTGGCGTAAGTTTTTAATTTTTCTCTCAGTAAATTTCTGGCCCTGTGTAACCTGGATCTTACCGTGCCTATTGGAATGTCGAGGATCTTCGACATTTCCTCGTAGGTAAATCCTTCCAAATCACACAATATAATTACAATTCTAAAATCCACGGCCAGGGCATTTAAAGCATTGGACACCTCGTCACCGATCATGTCCTGCAATACTTCGACCCGCAAATCACTTGTTATTACTTCATTAACATCATCCGAGTTGTAATAAGTTTCCACTTCCTGGTAATCTACCATGGATGGCTCCTTATTTTTTTTGCGAAACTCATTGATGAAGCTATTTTTTAAAATACGGAAAAGCCATGCTTTAGCATTTGTGCCTTCGTGGAATGAATCAATGAATTTGAAGGCTTTATAATAGGTGTCCTGGAGCAAATCTTTGGCCATATCTTCATCATAGGTGATCCGAAAAGCGAAATTGTACATTGCCTCGATGTGTGGCAGAAATTCACTTTCAAAAATCTTATACCTCTGCTCTTCGGAATAAGAAGACATAATTTCTTCCATTTAAAAAAAATTGTGAAGCGAAAATACCACATTTAGGCTAATTTATCCAGCCAGCCCGGAACTAATCAAACTCTCATGGATGCCAAGGACCTGCGGAATTATAAGGGTGATATCATCGTTTACAATAACAAAGTGGGATTTTTCAATTTTTTCAGCCTCACTCAATTGCCTGGAAATAATGCTCGTAACGTCATGAATTGTACGATGAGGATCTCTATTCAGAACTCTTTTTATTCGAACCTTCTCAGGCGATGTAACGGTAATCAAGTAATCGAGCGTTTTGTAGGAGCCGGATTCAACCAGAAGCGCTGCTTCTTTAACAATATATGGTTTTTGTTCGTTTTCTTTGATCCACAACTCAAAATCAATTGCTACGGCCGGATGGACAATGCTGTTCAGGAGTCGCAGTTTCTCCGCGTCACCAAACACTTCCGAAGCGAGATAATTTCTGTTCACTTTGCCATCTTCGAAGTATGCTTTTTGACCGAATGCGCTGATGATCGATTCGACGACCTCCGTGTTTTCAACCATGATGACTTTTGCCAGACGATCTGCATCGTACACCGGCACACCCAAAAGATTGAACATTTTGCATACGACAGTTTTGCCCGAGCCAATACCGCCCGTAATACCGACCTTTATCGGATTAATTGGCATAAATAACTTTAACTCTGTTCTTTTTAAAGTTGATGTCTTTCACATAATTGGGAATATCCATCATTTCTATTGTGATGGTTGAATCAGCGGCATGCATGTCGTTTAAATCGGCAATTATTAGAAAATCCTCCGGTTTTAATTTGTTTCTGAAGCTCTTTTGAACTTTAAAGGAGGCTTGCAGGCTATTTTCCAGAATATAAATGGAAGAATCGTACGGAAAATTCACCATTTCTATGTTTAGATCTGTCGATTGATCGACAAACTCTTCAATATCAAACTTAACGTGAATTACCTCTGGGTCTTTCTTAATCAATGATGGTGAAAACAAATCGAGACTTAGCTCTTCATCGTAGTTGCCGTTCAGGTTTTTATCCGACAAGGATACCAAGAAGACCTCCGGTAACTGATCGATTAATGAACGCGGGCCATGAAAATTCGCGGAATCCGGCTCAACAAATAAACCTGAAGTGATATGGAAATTTTCCTTCAGATGGACGCTCGTGGAATCCAGTTTAATACATAGTTTTCGCTCAGCGAACGGCTCAATATTAAAATAAATGGTATCAATTGCTATATAATTGATATTTATATCTTTAAGCTGACTTGAAAATATCGGAAGTAAATTGGTGGCAGTAAAAAACTGGGTCTGAACAGGATTTTCAGGCCTTATTAAAACAGGTTCGGTATTTGCAGAGATTGTACTTTTTAATAGCTGCCAGCCTCCGCCGGTCACATTTATCGGAATCTCCTCCGGCGGATCTTTTAAGGCCACGAGGCTATCTTTATCAAATACCAGTTCGACGGGATAGTCTACCAGCGTCGTGTAAACTTTATTCAAAGCATTGAAAAACCAAAACGTAGCTGCCGTTGAAAAGCAAAGCATGATCACTTTCCAATTGGCCTTTTTAAGAGGCGCAAGGAAACCCGAGATCGCAATTGATATTTTTCCAACATCAATCAACTATTCATTTTTTAGCTTCAGTGTATTTTTTGCTGGCCTCCAAAGAAATCGAAGATTTCTCAATCCTCAATTTTGTTCCCCGATCTACTTCCAACAAGATCGTATCTCCTTCGATAGCAGAAACTTTACCATGGATTCCGCCCATAGTAACCGCATGATCTCCTTTTTTAATCTCTTCCAAAAACTTTCTTTGATCCTTTTGTTTCTTTTGTTGTGGCCGGATCATGAAAAAATAAAAAATCACGATTATCCCACCGATCAGCACGAGATTCCCTGTCATTGCTGACCCTCCATTGGCTTGTAATAATATTCCTAACATAAAAATTAATTAATTTCAATTTTAACCATCTGCACCAACGACATTGCCGGTAATTTTTAGCCTGGTAATTTCGGGCTTTGTATTGGCATTGATATTTACATATTTTGTCTGAAGATTTTTTCTATTCTCGCTATTGAATTGCACCTGAATCTCACCCTTTGCCCCGGGAAGTATCGGATCTTTCGGCCATTTAGGCACCGTACATCCGCAAGTGGCCGTAGCTTTATTGATAATCAGGGGAGATTTTCCGGTATTTGTGAATTTGAACGTATAATCAACAACATCTCCTTCATTGATGCTTCCGAAATCATATTCCTTGGTTTCGAATGTCATTACGGGTAATTCCGCATCGCTTACATTATTTTCCAAAGTTGTCGCCGGATGAGCGCCGGATTTTCCCTCGAGGGCAGCAACCCTTTTCTCCAAACTTTTTATATTATTTTCCAGCTTCTTATTGGTACATGCAGGTGCCAGGCATAATAAACCCACAAGAACCAAAGCGTTAAAATAAAACAGTTTCATAGCGACGAACTAATTATTTCCTCCTTTAATTTGTCCAATCAGTTCATCGACATCTTCCAACAACTTTTCCGCCTTTTCTTTAGCATCGCTAATGACTTTTCTTCCTTTCTCCTTTGCGATGCTGGAAGCTCCATCCTCACTATCCACAAGACTGTTTATGAGCTGCTCCAGCTCACTCTTGTATTTATCAACCAAATAAGACAGTTTATCTCTGGTGCTTGATCCCTTATCCGGTGCATATAAAATTCCCAGTATTGCTCCTGTTGCTGCTCCAAGAAGAAATGCCAGTGCAGAATTCGATCGTTTACTCATATCATTAATTGTTTATTTGTTATCTATTAATCCTCTACCGCTTTTTTTGATAATTCCTTTATTGACCAATTCGGTAGAAAGCCCATCCAATATACCATTTACGAATTTCTTGCTTTTTGGGGTACTAAAAGTCTTTGAAATCTCAATAAACTCATTGATTGTCACTTTTGTCGGGATACTGGGGAAGTAAATTAATTCTGCCAGGGCCATTTTCAGCAATACTTTATCCGTTAGTGCAACCCGTTCTATATCCCAGTTTTTCAACTTTCCTTTTAAAAGATTTTCAAGATATTCATCTTCTGTTGCAGTAATTTTGTAGAGTTCCCGCACATACTCCGAATCATCTTCCCAGTTATACGAGATTTCCGCTATTTGAAGTTCATCTTCAGGGTTCTTTACGGACTTCAACGTCTTCAAAACCAAACTTCTCACGATCGGTTTATTCTCAGACCAATCCAGATCGATATCTTCAAAAAAGCTTATGAAAACATCCCTCTTGAAAATTACTCCACGACAAAGATAGTCTAGAATTTCCCAATCTGCTTTATAATCGTTGCTTTCTTTTTTAAGATACGC
This sequence comes from Cytophagales bacterium, assembly GCA_022360055.1. Classification (GTDB taxonomy): domain Bacteria; phylum Bacteroidota; class Bacteroidia; order Cytophagales; family Cyclobacteriaceae; genus JAAUQL01. The sequence continues at coordinate 56,541 of JAKSDO010000237.1, forward strand.
TTTAAAGGTCTCATCTTTGTTCAGAACGCCTTTGTACCAATCTCTTATCTGGTCATTCTGCTGATCCCAGCTAATCCTGTTTTTTTGTTTGAGCGATTTATATGCAACACTTTCCTTGACTTTAGCTATTACCCTGTTTTTGTATAAGTTGGTACTCAACTGGGCCTTTTCTCCTAAAAGATTCGTAAGCGATTTTTTTTCATCGGCAAGTTTTTTATTGATAAATGCCATTTCTTCCAGTATGGAGATTATCAATAAATGATCTCTTATCACCCTTGTAGCTTCTTCCAACAAGTCTTTGGATAATCTTTTAAAATCCGATCTGTTTTGCCGATCAACAAAATCAATTGCTTTTTCTACCTGAAATGCTACCTCGTCATTTTTAACACGGTCGTTCGATTCTTTATTGAAATTACAGTTGTAATCCTCGATGGCCAACTCTTTCTTCCTATTCAGTTCTTCACGATCGATCATTTCCATGGAGTTCAGATCCGGAGAAAACTCCTTATCGATCACATCCAGTCCCAGGAGGTAATTTGCCCCTTTGCAACTTTCATACGAATACAGATTTTTGAAAGCCTTGATTCGAAGCGACCTGCGATTAATCATTTGGTATAGTTCAATATTTTAAAGATCCGTTTAATTTTCGAAACCAGCCTCAAAATTATCTGTAAAAATCCAAATACATGCATCGAATATGCGACTATTTACCCGGAATTTGTTATAAGGCGCGCTTAACTTTCCCGACTTCATGAATCCTTTTTTTTGCTATTCTCAAGGCCGCATTTTGAGTTGGGATACCTTCTTTTTCCGACAATTTAAATATATCGAGGGTAGTCTGATAGATTTTTTCAGTTTTCCTGTATATCCGTTCTTTATTCCACCCCCCCAAATAGTCGATACCAACATTAATTAAACCTCCGGCATTTATCAGAAAATCCGGAGCATAAGCAATGCCCCTCTTCATCAGCATTTCTCCGTGAATCGATTCATCATCCAGTTGGTTATTCGCAGCACCTGCAATTATTTGGCATTGAAGCCTGCTGATGGTATCATTATTGATCGTCGCTCCCAAAGCGCAAGGAGAATAAATATCAACGTCCAAATCGTAAACTTCATCCAGACCTACTGCGTTGGCGCCAAACTTGGATGCAGCTTCCTCCGCCCGCTCCCGAACATAATCCGACACATAAAGTTTTACATTTTCCTTCGCAAGATATCCCAACAGATACATGCCTACATGACCGACACCCTGAACGGAAATGCTTTTCCCCTCGAGCGAATCGGAACCGTATACTTTTTTCGCACACGCTTTCATACCAACATAAACACCATAAGCCGTAACCGGAGACGGATCTCCTCCCCCGCCAATACTTTCGGACAGACCGGTTACATGTCTTGTTTCCATGGAAATGTATTCCATGTCTTCAGGAGACATATTCACATCTTCTGCGGTAACATATTTTCCGTTTAAGCTTTCGACGAATCTTCCAAACCTCCTCAGGAAAGCTTCACTTTTCAATTTAGCGGCATCTCCCAAAATCACTGCCTTTCCACCGCCGAGATTCAATCCCGAAATGGAAGCTTTGTAGGTCATCCCCCGGGCCAATCGAAGTACGTCGTTGAGCGCCGCGGCATCAGAAGGATAATTCCACATTCTGGTTCCTCCCAGTGCCGGTCCCAAAACCGTATTGTGAATTCCAATTATGGCCTTTAACCCGGTTTCACTGTCGTTGCAAAAAACTACCTGCTCATGGTCATGCTCAGCCAGTTCACTAAAAATTTCAAATTCTTTGGTGTTTTTTAGTTCCTTTACCTCTATCATTGATCTATAATTTTATCGGATTATCTACATTTGTCGAAAAATGTCCGATAATTTGAAACACGGCAAAATTACTATTTTTTGTTTTTATTACAATCTGATTGAATTACATAAAATATGTCTCATTCTTATCTCTGATACCGTACCGTGAAGGAGCTCAAATATTTAAATAAATACTTTGTTAAGTATAAAGCCTATTTATTGTTGGGATTGCTTTTTGTGATTCTGTCAACGATTTTCCAGATACTTCCCGCTCAACTGGTAAGATATGCAGTAGATCTTGTGGCTGAGAATCTGAGCATTTATAATTCATTTGAAGGATTGGAATTACAAACAATTTTCAGAGAGACAATAGATGATAGCATCGTTTTTTATGGAGTGCTCATTTTACTCATTGCCTTGCTGCGAGGATTATTCCTGTTTCTGGTCAGGCAAACAATTATTGTAATGTCAAGGCATATCGAATATGATTTAAAAAATGAAGTATTCAGCCATTATCAGGCCTTACCCTTGAGCTTTTACAGAAAAAACAATACCGGTGATCTAATTGCAAGGATCTCAGAAGATATAAGCAAAGTGAGAATGTATATCGGACCGGCCATCATGTATGGATTGAATATGATTATCTTATCGTTAATTCTGCTTCCCGTAATGTTTTCCATAAGTGTAAAGCTCACGCTTTATGCTCTAATACCTCTTCCTGTTTTATCCGTAAGTATTTATTTTGTCAATAACATCATAAACAAAAGGTCCGAGGAGATCCAGGAAAGTCTCTCGGAGCTTTCAACCTTTGTCCAGGAGGCTTTCAGCGGTATTCGCGTACTAAAATCATTTGCGAAAGAAAAAGATTCGCTGGACCGATTTACGGTTGAGAGCGATTATTACAAAAAAAAGTCGCTGCAACTCACCCAGGTCAATGCCATGTTTTTTCCATTGATCATGTCCCTCATTGGGTTGAGCACCATCCTCACCGTATTTATAGGCGGCATTGAGGTAATCAACGGGACACTCTCGATAGGAAATATTGCAGAGTTTATTTTGTATGTAAATCTTTTGACCTGGCCGGTAACGGCTCTTGGTTGGGTAACAAGCATTATCCAGCGCGCTGCCGCATCACAAAAGAGAATCAATGAATTTTTAAAAACTGAAAATGATATTGTTTCGGAGCGGAATTTGGAAAAAACCGTTGCCGGGCGCTTAGAATTTAAAAATGTAAGTTTTACATACGCTGACTCCGGAATTCAGGCTCTAAAGAACATCTCATTCGCAGTAGACCCGGGAGAGACCATTGCAATCATAGGAACAACCGGTAGCGGGAAAAGTACAATAGCAAATCTTATCGGCAGAATGTTGGATCCAACGGACGGAGCTATCTTAGTTGACGGTGTAGATCTTAAAGACCTCAACCCGAAAACTTTTAGAAATCAAATCGGAACAGTGCCGCAGGATGTATTTTTATTTTCCGATACGATCTCAAATAACGTAAGCTTCGGGACCGATAAGCTGGACCCGGAAAAGACGATTGATGCATTAAAATCGGCGGACCTGTACGAAAATGTGATGGAATTTCCCGATCAATTGGAAACAATACTCGGAGAACGGGGAATCACCTTATCCGGCGGTCAAAAGCAACGCCTTTCCATAGCCAGAGCACTTGCAAAGGAGCCCAGACTTTTAATTCTCGACGATTGTCTATCGGCTGTTGATACAAAAACCGAAAACAATATTTTAAATAGTTTAAAGAAAATTATGGTAAATAAAACCAGTGTGATCATTTCGCACAGGGTCTCCTCTGCTAAATTGGCCGATAAGATCATCGTGCTGGACAATGGAACGATCATCGAATCAGGCTCTTATAATGAGCTTCTGAATCTGAATGGCACTTTTAAGCAGTTGTATGACAAACAGCTTGTCAGCAAAGAGATCGAAGAATAATTCTCACGAATCCTGCCTGATATAACTTCATTATGGGATTATTATAATTCCGGGCAAAAAGTTACGCTTGATCCTTTTCAATAATTTTTGGCAGTGTATTTGATCCTCCATTCGCTTACTTGCATTACTTTTTTAAAATATAAATAGGAGCAAGAATATTCTCGATTAATTATTAAAACAGACACAATCTAGTGATGAAAAAGTATAGTATTATTATTTTGTTAGCCATTATTGGGACATTGTGGAGTTGCAATTCCAGTAAAAAGTCATTTCAATCCGGAAATTACTATGGCTCGGTCATGCAAGCGGTAAGCAAGCTGAGAAAAAGCCCTAACAATAAAAAATCAAGGGAAGTTTTAGGTCAGGCTTATCCAATGGCCGTCGATTATTATTTGACCCAGGTCAACAGGATGAAAGATAGCCAGGACCGATTTAGAAATGGGAAAATCGTCGATGCCTATAAAATGCTAAATAATATGCACGATGCGATACAAAGGAGTCCGGCAGCACTTCAGGTGATCCCACAACCGGAAGATTTCTACAATCAACTGAAATATCATACCAAAGAGGCCGCATCGGAAAGATACAGAGCTGGAGAAGAGGCACTCGCCATGGGCACAAGACCTTACGCAATTGAAGCTTACGACCACTTTATTCGGGCCGATCTGTATGAACCCGGATATCTCGATGTAAAGAACAAAATCGATGAAGCCAGGTACTTTGCAACTTTGAAAGTACTGGTAGAACAAGTGCCGGTACCAAGCATGCAGGCCGGATTAAGCGCCCAGTTTTTTCAGGATCAGATCGAACAATTTCTATTTAATTACCAGGATAATGAATTTATCCGATTTTACTCTGCCAGAGATCAAAATCTAAAAGAACCTGATCAAATACTGGTATTACAATTTGATGATTTTGTTGTAGGCCAGGTAAATAACCAAGAGCGTATTATTGAAGCGTCTAAGGACAGTGTCGTTCTCGGTCAGGTAAAAACGCAGGAATTTACAGCTTCGACGGATACGACGGCAGCCACTACAAAAGATAAGTATGTAAATGTGTACGGAACCGTAAAAGCTACGTTTAGAGAGCGTACCCGACAAGTGATCTCCAGAGGATTACTAAGCATGAGGATTATGGATACAAAATCAAATACCGTTGTACTTCACGATAAATTCCCCGGAGAATTTGTCTGGATAAATCAGTGGGGCAGCTTTAATGGTGATGAGCGGGCTTTGACCAGGGAGCAGCTACAAATAGCTAACCAACAACCCATGCAGCCTCCTCCGCCCCAAAATCTCTTCATCGAGTTTTGCAAGCCAATCTATACACAGGTCACTTCGAAAATTCGGGGATATTACCACAACCTTTAGAATAAACAAAAAACGGGTGTAAAGGTCAGGTTGTTATCGCCCTGGCCTTTTTTTGTTGCCCGGTAACCAAAGCAATGGTCAACAATACAAAGAAAGGCCAATAAGCTACTTTGTACCGGGATAATGTACCAAAATTTGGAGACACAAACGCCATCATGGTTGCCAGTGATGTGACGTACACAAGGACAATTATTGTGTAATGATTCCGGAAAATTTTTTTGCATCCGGATTTCCATATGGCCGTAAAGCACAATCCAAGTACCACCGTATGCTCAAGCCCCACCGCCTGTTGAATGATGGATCCGGATTCTAATATTACCGGCCTAAAAAGGCCGCCAAACAACGCTGCCGGAATATTGATCAGGAAACCCGTAAAGCTTCCGTCAAATCCAAAATAATGGATCGAGCCTCCGTGAGACAAGGCGGTAATTACTTTGTAATTCTCATAGACAACGTCAAAAACCCGTTTCGGGTTCAGGTTGTAATGGAGGTTACTAACAACGGCCGCCACTAAAATCGGCGAAACAACTGCCAAAACCCTTTTTAATTTATTGTTGCAACCCGGAAGATTATAAATCAGAAGAAAACTGATTAACGGGATTAAAACAGCCGCATAATAGTATTTCAATTTCCACAGAAGCAATAGAGATATGAATAATAAAAGCCAATCCCAAACGCTGGAATAATCATTGGAGCGGACAAGTCTAAGCGCCGTAGATACGGCAATTGTCAAAGTGCCAATGGTCAGGCTTTCTTTCAGCAGTCCGCTGGTCCAAAATACAAATGTGGGCAAAAAATAGAATGAGATAATTGTTGCTTTTGAAAGATCAGGAAACTTTCCATTTAATTCATACACCAGAAAATTGATGCCGAGAAAACTCAGAAAACTCATATACATACTTATGATCCAATAATTTCCACCGGAGACCAGGTAGAAAACAGATATCACTTTGGAAAAAAAAAGCGCCCTGGGCTGCAAATCAAAAATTAAAGTGCGCCTTAGTTCTTCCAGTTTTTCGGTATGGAAATAAATGTCGATTACCTTTTGTGGATGATCTAAAAAAAATGATGCGATCGTTCCCGCTTCCTTAAAATATTGGAAAGTATCTCCGCCGCCGTAATAATATTTATAAATTAATCCGAGAAGAATCCCCGCTCCGATTTTCAGGACTAAGGCAATCCCGTCAACTTTCCGGAAATGATCTATCTTGATAAGGTAGAACAAGAAAAACAATATGACCAGTATGGATACAATAGATGCAAATACCATCAACACGACTTTACTATGTCAACACCAATCATACAATTCAGACAACGTTTTCTCAAACAGTATTCATTGTACAGTTCGATTAAGGCCTGGGAATCAAATGCGGACTTAAATTCAATGCCTAAATCTTTCCATTTTTTTGTTATGGAATTCGATTCCGCCCGCACACTTTCCAGGAGCTTCAGCGATTTTTCTTTTAGATATTCTTCGCCCTTATGCAAGGAGTAGGCAAAAATCAAAGGAGCAACGGTATTAATTAAAATATTACTAATGCTTGAACTGCCAAGACCACCTATCACAGTTTTGGATGATCTGCCAAATTTATAATGTTTTCTCCAATAAGATGATTGTTTACCTTCAAGTTTCCTGCTCAATTCCCCGGCACTCGAATAGCCGGTAAAAAATGAAAATAAGTTTTTATGCTGTGAAATCATACCGGCAAGCTGCGACAACCTTATTGTTGGGAAATTTGCAGGCCTCAACCTCAAAAATTTCCATTGATGTTCATCAACCCTTCTTTCCAGTTGATATTTCTTTTGCATAAATAAATATTCCCTCTTTAATTTTTCGAAATATTCATCATCGATGTCTTTCTCTAAAAAACCCGCCTGGCCAAACAACAATGCTTCAATTGTTGTGAATTGATGAGCCTCTTTTTTAAGGATTTTGAAAGGTATGGATTTGGCCAGTTCCGAAAATGCGAATGTATTTGTCTTAAAACCAAAATTTTTACAGACCAACCTCCAGGTAATTTCTTCCCAATCCCCGTACAGCAACGCCACGTCTCTCAGTATGCGTCCCGCCTTTTTTTCAAGGCGTTGAGCCAACGTTTTTTCACACATATTAAGAATCAGAATCTGATTTCTATCCGAAACAAAAGGCTCACACAAAATCTCATGCCCCGGTTGAAATAGTCGTTTATAATTTCGGAATAAACTTTCATCTATAAGGCCCTTTAACTCGAGGGTTGGAATAATTGTTTCATCTTTCCGGATTACCGAAGCATCGTTGTTCCAAACCGCATGAAGTATTACACTATCGTATGCCTCATTCTTATCATGGCCGTGCCGGTACCAATCTTTTGCGTTGACGTGAATTTCAATATTCCCATTCCAAACAATATCATCGATTTTGATCTTTGAATCTTCAAAATCCGGCCCCGCATCCGAATTTGAGTGCCCGGGATTTATTATGGTAATGGATTTACCCGAATCGGACTTCAAATTACGGTTATCGAAATATTGAAATTTCCAGATAAAATGTAGAAAGGACTCTTCCATGTGCTTCGCGTACCACTAAAAATAATACATGACTCTGAGAAATAGCTATCTGAGCAAAAAATCAAAACATACGGCAATTGCCGAGTGCTTCCAATACCAAAGGACTACTTGTAAATATCCAGATATTCTGCCATTTCCAATTGCAATTTTTCAGCCTCGCTCTTTGCTTTTAATGCAAAATCCCGCTCCTTCGAAGCATATATTATCCCGCGGGAAGAATTTACCAAAAGCCCACAGTCTCTATTCATCCCATACTTGGCGACGTCTTCAAGGCTGCCTCCCTGAGCGCCTACACCCGGAACTAATAAAAAATGATCGGGAACAATCTTTCGAATGCCGATCAGTTCCTCCGCTTTTGTAGCGCCGACAACATACATTAAATTTTCGATGGATCCCCATTGTCGACTCGTTTTTAATACCGTCTCATACAATTTTTCAGAATCCATTCCAACCGTCAGATCCTGGAAATCCTTACTGCCCGGGTTCGATGTCAAAGCGAGAAGAATCACCCATTTTTCTTCATAATTCAAAAAAGGCTTGACCGAATCTTCACCCATATACGGGGCAACTGTGACGGAATCGAATGCCATATGCTTAAAAAAAGCGCGCGCGTAAAGGTCTGAAGTATTGCCGATATCTCCTCGCTTGGCATCGGCAATAGTAAACATATCCTCCGGCATATGCTCAACAGTTTTTTCAAGACTCTCAAGTCCTTTGGGGCCATAGGCCTCATAAAATGCCAGGTTCGGTTTATAGGCGACGCAGTAATCGGAAGTCGCATCAATTATCCGCCTGTTAAACTCATAAATGGGATCTTCGTATTTGAGTAAGTGTTGAGGTATTTTTTTGATATCCGTATCCAATCCGACGCACAGAAACGATTTCTTCTTTTGAATTTGATTTATTAATTCTTCGCGATTCATGTAGATAAGTTTCGAAAGGGCACAGCGGATTATCTCAGATCGATTACTTCAACATCCGGGTATTTCGATTCGTTAAATTTGAAAAAATCATCATCCGCTTTGAAATTGGGATTGAACCCGGAGATGGTATATGAAAAAACATTACCACCGCGATCATACATCTCCCAGCTATGAATTGTGTAGTCAGAATTGTCGATATTGAGCAAAATTCTAAAAAATATTTTATCCTGATCTTTTGGATTCTCCGGCTGCAGTTCAACTACATCCAACGTCCTGCTTCCTATTCTCTTATTTTCTACCCAGCGGTATCGATACCCTTTTTTATAGGCCGCATATATATTATTGGGTGAGAGGTCCCCTTCATCCGGCATATAGTAATCCACGTTTACCTCGTTGGCATCTTTCAGAAATGTCCATATTGTTTCTCCGTCGTTGAAAATCTCCTGATCACTCATGATCAAAACATACTTTTCACCCTTTACCATAATTTCTCCGCTAAACTCTTCGTCAATTTCCTCAACTTTATTGGTTAAGCGATACACAAAATTTGTTTTGTACACCGGAATGCTCGAATACTTATCGCTCATGTTGTCAAGTATAATTTTGGCTTTCTGATCTATCTGGGCTAAGGTCGTTCCAAAAAATCCAAGAGCGGCAATTAACAATGCAATCTTCTTCATCAATTATTATTATTATTTAAATTCCGTAGTTTAATTCTTTTCGTCCAGTTCACTCAATAATTGTTCCAAAACATATTCATCCTGAACAAGTACTTCTCTTGCTTTGCTCCCCTCAAAAGGTCCGACAATACCGGCGGCTTCCAATTGATCGATCAATCTGCCGGCTCTATTGTATCCCAATTTAAGCTTTCGCTGGATCAACGATGTGCTCCCCTGCTGGTGTCGGACGATAAGTCTGGCAGCTTCGTCAAACATACTGTCACGGTCTCCAAGGTCTACAGTGCCCGGACCTTCAGTGTCTTCCCCGACAAATTCGGGCAAAATATAGGCCGACTCATATCCGCGCTGAGCGCCGATAAAATCACAGATTTTTTCTACTTCCGCCGTATCAATGTACGGCCCCTGTAGTCGGACCAAATCGGACCCATGAGAATAGAGCATATCTCCGAGACCGACGAGTTGCTCCGCTCCCCCCGAATCGAGAATCGTACGGCTATCAATTTTCGAGGTAACTCTGAAAGAAAGCCGGGCCGGAAAATTGGCTTTAATGATTCCCGTAATCACATTCACGGACGGCCTCTGGGTTGCCAAAACTAAGTGAATTCCGGTAGCCCTGGATACGGCAGCCAATCTTGCGACAGGCGTTTCAATTTCCTTTCCGGACGTAACCATGAGATCTGCCAATTCATCGATAATTAGAACTATATATGGCATATACCTATGACCCTTTTCCGGATTGAGTAATCTTTTTACGAATTTGCCATTGTATTCTTTCAGGTTTCTGCATCCTGCATCCTTTAACAGCAATAGCCGGTTATCCATCTCAATGCACAGCGAATTCAGCGTATAGATAACTTTTTTATTCTCCGTAATTATGGGCTCTTCGCTATCCGGCAACATCGCGAGGTAATGTCTTTCTATTTTGTTAAAAAGCGTGAGTTCTACCTTTTTAGGATCTACCATCACAAATTTCAGTTGCGACGGATGCCTTTTATAGACAAGCGAAGCGATGAGCACGTTCAATCCGACCGATTTCCCCTGACCCGTAGCGCCGGCCATGAGTAAGTGGGGCATCTTGGCCAAATCTGCTATGTAAACTTCATTGGAAATGGTTTTTCCCAAAATGACCGGTAATTCGTAGCTGCAATTTTCAAACTTTTCAGTAGCCAGAACAGAACGGACAGATACCATCTCCCGGTTTTTATTCGGAACTTCTATCCCGATCGTTCCTTTACCTGGAATCGGAGCAATTATTCTAATCCCCAGCGCGGCAAGACTCAGTGCGATATCATCTTCCAAATTTTTTATCCTGGATATTTTCACCCCTGCATCCGGGACAATCTCATATAATGTCACGGTTGGTCCGATTGTCGCCTTGATGCTGCTAATGCCAATCTTAAAATTGATCAGTGTCTCGACAATCTTATCCTTGTTCTGTTCCAGCTCTTCTTTGGTAACCTGCACATTATTCCGGTCATATTCACTTAACAGTGAAATGTCCGGGAATTGATAGGTGCCCAAATCAAGTGTCGGATCATAATTTGACAGGCCTTCTACTGCTTTTTCCGCTTCAACTTTTTCATCAACTTCAAAAGGAAGCTTTTGTTCGTCACTTTTTTTACCGGAATTTACAATTTCCTCATTTTCGATGGCAAGTTCTAAGTCCGGTTCCTCTCCATTTGTCGTTTTTTTGACCTCATCCAAAACCCAACTTTCAGAAGGATTCTCCTCGGCAGTCGGGGTCTGAATATCCGATTGAGCACTTCCGGAAAAACTCCGGGATTCTTCATCCGGCCCATGATCGACAGCAGAAAATGAGGGTGGTTCCGTCGTCCGATTTCCAACTAATTGCTCAAATCCAATAATTCTGGTAATGTTAAAAAAGTATATGATAAACACCAGGAATAAGAAAAGCAAAAGCACATACGTCCCCCAGCCCATCAAGCCATTTAGAAGCAAGGCAAGCTCAAACCCTACCCCCCCTGTAATAAAACTAAGAAGGACAGGATTGCTCTCATCCAAAGTTATATATCCAAATAAAGTGCTGAGCCAAAAGATAAAAAACAAAATAAAATGAAACGATCGACGGATCGACAGCAACTGCTTCCCGGATAAAATATACCAGCCGAGTACAAATAAGAATGGCGGAATTAAGAATGAAGCAATACCAAACCACTTATAAATAAAATAATGGCTTGAAATCGCTCCCATTAAGCCAAACCAGTTATCGATTTCTAATCCCGACTCTTTTATTGCGGTAGAAGAAAATGCCTCAACCACACTTTGATCGGCTTTTCCGGTAAATAAATAAGATATAAAGGCGGCAGCCAAGAATATTGAAATTGCCAGAAGAAATATCCCGACCGTTAAATGAAATCGTCTGTCTTTTACAAAATTAATATTGAAAGAACGCTTTTTCTTCTCCTTCTTTCTTTTTTTGAAAGTGTTTGACTTATACGTGTTTTTGCCCATTTCCTTTTCAAATCACAAAACTAATGAAATGGAGAACATTTTATGATAATAAATTAAAAATTGCCTGATTATTATTTACTAATGGATCTATTGATGTTTTTTGCCAGTAGCCTATTTATCCGCTTTATAATAAATGGTCCTTCGTAAATAAATCCGGTATAAAGCTGAATCAAACTTGCGCCGGCATTAATTTTTTCCAAAGCATCTTCAGGAGCATGTATGCCTCCCACGCCAATAATCGGAAATGATCGGTTTGAATTCTTTTTCAGGTATTTTATCACCCGGGTCGATCTGTCTTTCACTGGTTTGCCACTCAATCCGCCATTTCCTATTTTTTCAACGCGAGGCATTTCAGTCCGCAAATTTTCCCTCGAAATCGTCGTGTTCGTCGCAATTACGCCGTCCAATTCAGTTTCTTCTATAATTTCAATGATATCATCTAACTGGTTGTCCGTAAGATCGGGAGCTATTTTCAATAAGATAGGTTTTGGTTTTCTCTTGTTTAAATTTCTCTCTTTTAGTCGAAACAGCAATCGCTTCAGAGGTTCCTTGTCCTGAAGCTCACGCAGATTTGGGGTATTCGGAGAGCTCACATTCACAGCAAAATAATCTACGTGATCGTAAAGTGCCTCGAAACATAATTCGTAATCTCTGTAGGCCTCTTCATTTGGGGTGACTTTGTTTTTGCCAATGTTGCCGCCTACCACCACATTCGATTTTTTTTTCTTGAGCATCTCAACCGCCCGTTCAACACCCCGGTTGTTAAAGCCCATGCGATTTATAAGGGCTCCATCTTTTTTCAAACGAAAAAGCCTTGGTTCGGGGTTGCCGGATTGGCCTTTTGGCGTAATGGTCCCCACTTCAATAAATCCGAAACCCAATGAGGCAAACTCATCAATAAATTGAGCATCTTTATCAAATCCTGCCGCCAATCCCACTGGATTCTCGAATCTTATTCCAAATACCTCTTTTTCAAGCTGTTCATTTTTATAGTCGAACAGAAATTTGAAAATCGAATTGATCCCAGGCAATTTTCCTAAGACTTTTAATAAGAATGTAGTAAAATAATGCGCTTGTTCCGGCCGTAACAGAAAAAGTATTGGCCTGATAAAAAGTTTGTACAATTTGATGGACTTTAAGTTAAATCAATTCTATTTCTTACAATTTTGTTTACCCTTTCAAAAAATGCATGCGGAGTCATTGTTCTCCAATTGTTTATATTCAATCCTCCGCCTAAATTCACATAACAATCTACGTCGTACTTTTTCCATTCGTCCAAAACGAAATCCCGAAAATTGATCGCTGCGATCCAGCCATCATCGATTTCGTCAAACCACTCTTCGTAATAGCAATCATCAGAACCATGAAAGTTAAATACGTTTTCACCTATCAGGATGTATTTGCTAATTCCGCTGATCAAAAGATGGTCTACCACGTTTCTTTTCAAATACATGATGTCATTTGACAACGCATCGTTCCATTCGCCAATAAATTCCAACACGGAAAAACCCAAATCGTAATCTACGTATAAAAGCTTCAGGTACAATGTCTCAGACCCGATATAATCCCAGGCCGGATCAATATAATAATTATAAATAGCATCCTGATACAGCTCATAGTTGTATTCCTTTCCGTAAAAAGGAGAGCGTTCGTCCTCAGATGAATCGTAGTATTTTAACCAGGAATAATATGGTTCTAATTCATGCAAAGCTAAATAACTTAATCCTTTAATACTCCAACAACACCGGATTTTCAAAATACATTCGTCTTTTGTGGCGCCTCCCGAAACACACAAATCGAATCCTGACCTGCCCGGAACTTATCGTTCGCCCCATATTTCCGCACACCGAACCGTGCGGGATCATCAGGTTTTCCTTTGTGACCGCACCGGATTTCTTCCATTTCAAGCCCATTTCTCAAAGCAAATTGATCCTGCGAATAGGTCTTCAATACAATCTATTCATGATTCGAAATTCAAAAGAATTTCTGTAATTACTTAATAAAAATCAAAAAAAGTGATTTTGCCGAATTTGTCCGAGGATAGATGATTTGACCCTTTTTCAATTCATTTTGATTTTTAATAAGCATTGGTTTTTTTTGGTATTAAACAATAAAAGTTGGATAATTGAAGTTGTTTATAATAGACCTGATATTAAACAATTTAAAGAAAAAATTGCATTTTTATTTGATTTTTGTCTGGTAGATAAGGAAAATTAACTTATCTTTGGCATAAATTTTTAGTAGCAGCTATAATTAATGGGTATTCTAATTCCTTTATTCTTAGTCATTATTTGCTGCATTATAATTTGGAGGGCTAGTGATGGATTTACCGTGGCATCAGATTATATTGGCAGAAATCTCTCTGAAGGAGTAAGAGGTGCGACAATAAATGCAATTGGCAGTTCGCTTCCGGAAGTGTTCACATCTTTTTTCTTTTTATTTTACCTCAAAGATGTAGATGGCTTTTCCGGCGGAATTGGAACTACCGCCGGGAGCGCAATATTCAATGGAATGATCATTCCCGCATTTGTCATCCTTGTAGTAATTCTGACGGGAATCGCCAGAAAAATTAAGGTTTCGAGAAAAGTACTCTACAGAGATGGATTCTCACTTATAACGGCCGAGTTTTTGTTTATCATAATTATAAGTGGCAATTCTCTGAATTGGTGGCACGGATTGTTTTTAATGATCATTTATTTTGTTTATCTCAGCTATATGCTGAAATCGATGAAACGCCCTCCCGTAAGACATAGCCTGGAACCGGAATTCAAAGTACATGTATCGAGAAAAAGCAATTGGTACTATCTCATGACGTTTGATCTCGAGCCTATTTTTATTGGAAAGAATAAGATCACTGATAAAACTGCCTGGCCGCTTTTGATCTTTTCCACTGTTTCTATTGCTTTCACCTGTTTATTGCTCGTTCAAGCCTGTGAATGGATCGGCAGCGCAGCGTATACCGTCCCGTATCTGGGTACATATGAAGGGTTAGACATTCCTATTATGTTTGTCGCGGTCATTTTGGCATCGGCAGCGTCCAGCGTACCAGATACGATAATTTCTATGAATGACGCCCGGAAAGGAAATTATGACGACGCAATCTCCAATGCCCTGGGTAGTAATATCTTTGATATATGTTTCGCGCTGGGATTCCCGTTGTTTCTATATACCATCATTTACGGACCAATAATTATGCATCAGGAAACCATCGAACAAAGTTCTGAATTGAGAATGCTTTTATTGCTGTTAACAGTCATAGCATTTATCGTATATGTTTTCCGAAAGATCATAGACGGGGTTCAGGCTTACTTATTATTGGGCATATATGGCATTTTCACCCTTTACGTAATTGGAAGAGGAGCGGGGCATCCGTTTGCTTCGGAAATTGCAGAATTTTTAAGAAGTATCGTCACATTCTTAAATCTGCTGTAGACACGTGGTGCGCCAAAATTACAATTAATTATGCTTCAATGGATTATAATCTCCAGCCGGCAAATCAAATCTTTATTTGATTAACCTTTCAATTGTATTTATAAATACCGAAATTAGAGACAGTCACCCAAGATAATATTACTTTTTTGAAGGAGATTTTTTTACACAAAACCACCCAAAGCTCATGGAAAGTATAATGTATTTCTTCCCTGTCATGGGAGTAATTGCACTATTGTTTGTCGTTTGGAAATCGGCCTGGGTTTCCAAGCAAGATGTCGGAACTGAAAAGATGGCAAATATTGCAGACCACATTGTAAAAGGTGCAATGGCATTTCTTAAAGCCGAATACCGAGTGCTCGTGATCTTCGTATTAGCCCTGGGCGCAATCCTGGCATTCAAAGGCTCGGTAGAGCCGAATTCTCATGCGTTGGTCTCCTTATCGTTTGTAGTGGGTGCTTTTTGCTCTGCATTTGCCGGCTTTTTGGGGATGAAAGTGGCCACCAGGGCAAACGTGAGAACCACCAATGCCGCGAGAACATCGCTGGGCAGAGCGCTTGAAGTGGCGTTTGCCGGAGGCTCCGTAATGGGTTTGGGTGTGGTAGGTCTTGGCATTTTGGGCTTAAGCCTCTTATTCATCCTGTACACTTCACTGTTTGGGATTGATTTTGATCGTATGGAAAAAGTCCTGAATGTATTGGCGGGCTTTTCTCTCGGCGCATCCTCCATAGCGCTTTTTGCTCGCGTCGGGGGCGGAATCTATACCAAAGCGGCCGATGTCGGGGCCGATCTTGTCGGTAAAGTCGAAGCTGGCATCCCGGAAGATCATCCGCTAAATCCCGCTACCATCGCAGATAATGTAGGTGATAATGTAGGTGATGTTGCAGGAATGGGTGCCGACCTGTTTGAATCCTACGTTGGTTCGATCGTTGGAACAATGGTCCTGGGAGCCGCATTTGTCGCGCTTCCGGAGTTCGCCGAAAATTTTAGCGGATTAGGGGCTGTCTTGCTTCCATTGGCATTAGCTGGCTCCGGAATACTAATGTCGATCATAGGAACATTCTTTGTAAAAGTTAAAGAAGGAGGAAACCCTCAAAGGGCGCTAAACATAGGCGAATTTGGATCCTCCATACTCATGATCATAGTTTCCATATTCCTCATAAGATATATGCTGCCGGAAACCTGGACAGTTGGGGATAAAGCATATACCTCTATGGGAGTTTTCTGGGCAACTTTGGCCGGATTACTGGCTGGTTTGGGGATCGGCCAGATAACCGAATATTATACCGGAACAGGTACGCGTCCGGTAAAATCAATTGCAAGACAGTCTTTGACAGGTAGTGCGACCAATATTATTGCAGGTTTAGGAATCGGAATGCTTTCCACTGCGATTCCGATTATTTTAATTGCTGCTGCAATTCTTGTTTCATATCAATTCGCCGGTTTGTACGGGATAGCGATAGCCGCTGTTGGTATGCTTGCAAATACCGGTATTCAATTGGCGGTAGACGCTTATGGGCCAATTTCCGATAATGCGGGAGGAATTGCGGAAATGAGTGAATTACCCAAAGATGTCCGGGCCAGAACAGACAAATTAGATGCCGTTGGAAATACTACTGCTGCTATCGGCAAAGGATTTGCCATCGGTTCTGCCGCACTCACTGCTTTGGCTCTTTTTGCGGCATTTATGCAACAAGCCAATGTAATGAGCATTGATATTTCAAAGCCAACCGTAATGGCCGGATTATTTCTGGGGGCAATGCTGCCGTTCGTTTTTTCCGCCTTGGCCATGAATGCCGTAGGCCGGGCAGCCATGTCGATGATCCAGGAGGTACGAAGACAATTCAACGAGATACCGGCTTTGAAAAACGCGCTGGAAATCATGAAAAAATACGATTCAAATCTGGAAAAAGCCACAGAAGAAGATCTGAAAGTTTTTCAGGAAGCCGACGGGAAAGCCGAATATGACAAATGTGTGGCAATTTCTACAAAAGCCTCAATAAAAGAAATGGTTGTTCCGGGAATTCTAGCCGTCTCCGCCCCTGTTTTAATCGGATTTCTTGGCGGGGCCGAAATGCTCGGGGGACTGTTGGCAGGAGTAACTTCTGCCGGTGTTTTAATGGCCATTTTCCAGTCGAATGCCGGAGGCGCATGGGATAACGCCAAAAAAATGTTCGAGGAGGGCGTACAAATTGAAGGGCAGACGTATTATAAAGGATCCGAACCACATAAAGCGGCTGTCGTAGGCGATACGGTAGGTGATCCGTTCAAAGATACTTCGGGACCTTCACTGAACATTTTATTGAAATTGATGTCCGTAGTAGCCTTAGTCATCGCACCGTCTATTGCGCTCAAAATTGATGCTTCATCCGCAAATACGATCCATGAAATTGAACTCCGCGCCCAGGCAATATCTGACCACGCTGTAGTTCAAGATGAGCATAAAATTTCAATAGAATCCGATGATGAAATCACGGGCAATACGCCAGATACGGATGAAAGCTTGAATTTGATTGAGAATGAATCAAATACCGGAACTTCTCCTAACAAACTGTCCGGACCTTAACTGATACGCAGATTCTGCGAGATCAAAAGCGGGTAATCCCGCTTTTTTCAATTGTGCGCCGCGTTTTTCTTTTCCTTTTAAATTGATGAATCCAATTCTTCACTTTACTTTTGTGTTCCCTTAAAATTGATTCAAATGAATAAACCCGTAATAATCATAGGTGCATCTGATTTCGGAAAAGCTGCATTGGAAATATTTAAAAGTAATGATGTGATTGTTTATGGGTTCCTGGATGATAATAAAGAACTTCACGAAAAAGAGATCGAAGATATTCCAGTTCTGGGAAGTTCGGAGAATAAATCTTACCTGAAAATTATCGGTAAAGACTGTGATGCTTTTATCGCTTCGGATGACAATACATGGAAAGCAACCATTATAGAGTCTCTCAGAAAACATCGAAAATCCATGCCCGTAAATGCCATTCATAATAATGCATATGTGGCATCATCTGCAATTATACGTCATGGGAGCTTTATCAATCTGGGCGTAAAAGTGGGTGCAAATTCCGAAATCGGAAATCATTGTATTTTGCATGCAGGATCAATTGTTGACTATGGCGTAAAACTTAGGGATTTTGTACAAATTGGTGCCGGAAGCATCATTGGTTCCGGTGCCGAAATAATGGAGGGCGCCTTTATAGGAAGCGGAGTTACAATTGTGAGCGGCATAAAGGTCAAGGAGGGCGCCAGGATCGGCGCCGGGTCAGTGGTAATTGCCGATGTGGATAAGAACTCGACGGTCTTCGGCAATCCGGCCAAGCCGGTCGATTAGAATATATTGAGAAGTATTGACAATTCATGGACCAAATTATTATGAAAGATTATCTAATCTTACTGTACTATTGCTATACTAAAATTGAAGACCCCGAGGCTTTTCGTATTGAGCATCACTTATTTTGCATAGAAAACAAGTTAAGAGGCCGAATAATAATTGCCAAAGAAGGAATAAACGGAACCGTCTCCGGACGGAAATCTGACTGTGAAAAGTATATGAAAAAACTTCATGCCGATCCAAGGTTCTCCACCACAGAGTTCAAAACAGAGCCTTACGACACCCATGTATTTCAAAAGCTGAATGTTAGAGTGAAAGAGGAAATTGTTCACTCGGGCCTTAAGCATATTGATCCGAATTTAAAAACAGGAACGTATATCGAGCCCGAGGAATTCAGGCAAATAAAAGACGGTGATGATGTGGTTCTGGTAGATGTGCGCTCCAATTATGAGCATAACGTAGGTAAATTCAAAAATGCGATATCACTGGATATCGATAATTTCAGAGATTTTCCAACCAAAATCGATGAATTGAAGATTTACAGAGACAAGAAAATAATTACTTATTGCACAGGTGGCATTAAATGTGAGAAAGCGAGCGCCTATTTAATAGAGCAAGGTTTTGAGAATGTATATCAGCTTCACGGGGGAATCATAAAATACGGATTGGAAGAAGGTGGCGAAGATTTTGAAGGAAAATGCTATGTGTTTGATCGTCGGGTTGTAGCCGAGGTAAACAAAGTTAATCCAAAAGTCATCAGTACCTGTCATATCTGCAAAATCGATTGTGATCGCATGGTCAATTGCGCGAATCCCGAATGCAACAAACATGTTCCAATGTGCGCGGCATGTGCAGAAAAAATGGAGGGCGCTTGCTCTTCCGAATGCAACAAACACCCTAAAAAAAGAACTTATAATGGTTCCGGGTATTATCCAAAAGAACTGAACGGATATGATCCGTACAGAGGACTGCAAAGAAAAAAATGATTTAAACTTTTATTATATTTATTTAATGAATCATTTTTTGATGCTCATTTCTTTATTTTTATTTTTTATTAATTTCAGCAACGTTTTTTTGAGTATTTAACTTTTTGCATGACAAAGTTTTCAGAGGCAGACCTGGTTCTAAACAGAGACGGAAGCGTATATCATCTAAATCTAAAACCTGAGAATGTTTCAAAAAACATCATAGTAGTTGGTGATCCCGGGCGAGTGTACCGCGTAAGCAAACATTTCGATAAAATAGAATTCGAAATGAACAAACGGGAATTCATTACACACACAGGTACGTACAAAGGCAAGAGATTTACGGTTTTAAGTACCGGAATGGGCGTAGACAACATTGAAATTGCAATTGTTGAATTGGATGCCCTCTTTAATATTGACCTTAAGGAAAGAATTCCCCGGAAAGAAAAAGAATCCTTTAATATTGTACGCATCGGAACCTCTGGCGCCATTCAGGAGGAACTGAAAGTCGGTTCTCAGGTTTTGTCCGTTTACGGCATCGGTATGGATAATTTAATGTTGTACTACAATCTTCCTCAGACAGAATTTGAACGTGAAATTGGCAAACAACTCAAGCGGGAACTCAACCTTCCATTCGAGCCATACGTTGTTAAAGGTTCCGAAAGGTTAATGGCAAAGTTTGGAGAGGGATTAATCGAAGGTAATACCGTCACTTCTCCCGGGTTCTATGGACCTCAGGGAAGAAAGCTTCGCATCCCGGTTAAAAACCCAAAATTCCTCAGCCAGATTACTACTTTTCACTATGAGAATTTCTGGCTTACCAATTTTGAAATGGAAACCTCTATGATTTATGCATTCGCCAGACTATTGGGGCATGAAGCGTTAAGTATAAATGCCATACTTGGGAATCGCGCAAAAGGGACATTTTCCAAAAATCCATATAAAACCATTGACTCGATCATCGTCAAGGTACTCGATCGATTTTGATATTAACTTTTTAATTCCAATGCCATGTTCGAAAATATTAAAGCAAAGGTCCTAACTCAAAACCAATTACCTGAAATCAGAAATAAATTCAGAGATAAAAAAATTGTATTTGCCACAGGTTGCTATGATATCCTTCAATCGGGTCACGCAGTATTTTTCAATCAATGCAAAAGTTGCGGTGATCTGCTGGTTGTCGGTGTCGGTAAAGATGAGACCCTGCGACAATTGAAAGGCCCAGGTCGGCCGGTCAATCCTGAAAACAACCGTGTGTACTTAGTCGCCGCTATGGAAGATGTTTCTTATGCCGTTTTAAATGACGATGAAATAGGAGCGGGCAAAATAGATTTTAGACAGGTCCTGACCGAATTGAAACCCGATATCTTTATTTTGAATGATGACGATTCTTCCATTGAGCCCAAGCAGAAATTATGTGATGAGCTGGGCATAAAAATAAAATTTGTCGCCCGGGAAGTCCCTGAAGAGTTGCAGGCAACATCAACCACCAATATTATCAATAAGATAAATTACAGCCTTAAAGCTCCATTGCGAATCGATTTTGCCGGCGGCTGGGCTGATGTGCCCTTTATCATGGAAGGGGAAACCGGCTATGTCTCGAATGTAGCCATAAGGCCTCTTGTGGAATACAAGGGGGGTAAATTCAATTTTTCCGGGTATCCCAGGGGCAGCGGACTGAGCACATCTACCGCGGCAAAATTGCTTGAGATGCTCAATTCCAAAACCTATAACGCAGAACCTAAAACGCTTGCCAATATTGGTGAAGACCTTTTCAACCTGGAAAACCAGGAATTGCAGTGGTTTATAGGCAGGCAAGATCAATACTCCATAGTTTTTGGCGGATTTAATTGCTTTGAATTTGGGGATGATTATGCAAAACCTCTGAAGTTGGACATATCGGAAAAAACTCTCGAAGCGTTTAGGTCAAGACTGCTCTTGCTGCATACGAGTGAATCCAGAAATGCTCAGGTAGCGGTTGAGGAAGTGTATAAAAATTTCAAAACCACCGACGGACAAAAAGCCATTAATGAATTGGTACGTTGCGGATACGAATTTGCTCAGGCATTGCAAAAAGAAGAATTTGACCTGTGCGCTCAAATTATTGAACGGAACTGGAATGCTCAAAAACTTCTGGCGCCTTCGTCTACCACAGCCAAGCTGGACGAAATGTATGATCATGCAAAAGCACACGGAGCGCTTGGGGGCAAGCTTTGCGGAGCAGGAGGCGGAGGCGCATTTCTGTTTTATTCCCATGACGTAGAAAAGCTGAAAAAGGCCATGAAAACCAGATTTGTCGATGCTTTCGAAATTGACTTCGAGTTTGAATACAGGAGTATAAAAGAGTTGAATCAGCTTTAAATACTCGTTTAATCCCTAATTTTCCAGCCTCACTCCCATGCTTTGAGCAGATCAGGAATTATATTGTATGTTTAGAATGTATTTTAAGCAAACAAGATTTTGATCTCAAGGAGAAAAATTATCCTTTACTTCGGGCTTGCCGGAATATTACCGGCTACTTTATTTACTTTTCAAAAAATATATGCCGGGGAGGTTACTCAGTTTGACTTGCCGTTTTTCATCAGGGTTGCGATTAATCTGTGCATGTCATGTATCATAACCGCTTTGGTGTCTGCCTCTGTCATCTATTCAATTCAGGTTTTAGACAGGTATTTTCCATGGGAAAAAGGGATCTGGAAACGAATAATTACTGAATTTTTCTACACTAATATGGTATCCGTAATTTCAATCCTGATCATATATAACCTAATATTCTTCGCCGGTTTATCCAAGTTTGAATATAACGAACATATTGTAAAAGGAATTGTTATTTCAATATTCTTGAATTTATTCCTGACGACGTTTTACGAAGGAATTCGTTTATTTAATAATTGGAAGCATTCTCTTATCGAGGCTGAAAGGCTTGAAAAAGAAAATATTGCTTCAAAGTTTGAGGCATTGAAAAATCAGGTCAATCCTCATTTTTTGTTTAACAGCCTGAACACTCTTTCATCACTGATCTATAGCGACACAGCCAAAGCAGAGTTATTCATTGATGAATTCGCCAGTATTTATCGATATGTTCTTGACAATAGAGACAGACTTTTAGTAAGCTTAAAGGAGGAAATAGATTTTATAAACTCCTTTGTCTATTTACTTAAAATCCGTTTTGGTGAAGGACTGAAGTTTAATCTTCGCATTGACGGTGAAAAATTAAAACATTGTTTGCCAACTTTATCCTTGCAACTGTTGGTGGAAAATGCGCTCAAACACAATGTCGTGACTAAAGATAAACCTCTGGAAGTATCCATATCTACGGAAGAGGACTGCGTCTTGGTAAAAAACAATCTCCAATACCGGGAGAAAGATTCATTAAATACCGGCATCGGGCTGGAAAACTTAAAAGAGCGTTATAAATTACTTTCTAAACTTAAACCAAGTTTTGAGATAGAAAATGATTATTACATTGCCAAATTGCCTCTCATCCAACCTGAATAACCATGAAAGTAATAATTATTGAAGATGAAATCCATGCTGCGGAAAAACTTCACCGACAACTAATTCGTACAGGAAAAAATATTGAAGTATTGACCAAAATCGAATCCGTAAAATCCGCGGTCTCCTGGCTCAAAGAAAATAATGCTGATCTCATATTTCTTGATATACACCTTGGAGATTCCGATGGCTTTAAAATCTTTAAACAAGTCGACATAAAAACGCCGGTCATTTTTACAACCGCCTACGATCAATATGCCATTGAGGCGTTTAAACTGAACTCGGTTGATTACCTGTTGAAACCGGTTAATCAACGAGATCTGGAGAAGGCCCTGGAAAAATATGAGGAAATGTATCGGACAAACTCCGGCATCGATTACGGTCGGATTTCTGAGTTGCTCCAAAATAAAACCCCTGAATATCAAAAGCGTTTTATCGTATACTCCGGCGATAAGATCAAGACAATTGAAAAGGAACAAGTAGCGTATTTCCTGGCGGAAGGGAAGTACTGCTATCTACATTCAAATGATAATCATCAGTATCTGATTGATTTTACCCTGGACAGATTGGAAAAAGTTCTTGATCCGGACAATTTTTTCAGAATAAACAGACAGTTCCTTATAAATATAAAATCAATAAACCAAATGCATTCCTATCCTAAAGGGCGTGTGAAAATCGACCTGTTTCCGCCAAATAAAAAGGAAGCTATTGTCAGCATAGAGCGCGCAAGTCAATTTAAAAAATGGCTGAATAAATAATTGCTGCGGTCAAAATGGAATTTCAGAAATCATTTCTTGTTTAACCGGGCATTTGGTTCGCGGAATCGTATTTCCAATGTTTTAAATTTCATTTCCTCGCAACATATCTGTACCTCTCATCAAACTCCCGATTCAATCTAACTGAAAGTAAACCTGCCAAATATGCCTTACGGGTTTGCGGAAGAATTTTAGTCTGGTCAAGTATGAATATGAGTCGACCTCAATTTGCGATCCGGCTTGCTGTGAGACGGGAGTTTGACCGTTTCTTTTGACCGACGGAAAACAAGCAGGACGCTTCAAAAGTAAAGATTCCATATGAGGATAATTTTGAAATACGGTGAACGGCTGAAGGGCAGGGCCCGATAAAAAAGTTGATCAGGAATCCATCAGTAAATGGTTTCAGCGTTTCATAAAAGTAGCGACTAAAAGTCCAAGCGATATCTTGACGAATGGTCTCCCGGTAATAGTTCAGGAACCGATACCGGATCGCTCCGGCCATAAATGATTTTAAAATAGTAAATTCATCGCGATTCATGCCGCACTATACAACTTGTATAAAACCGGAACTATTATTAAGCAAAGCAAAGTTGAGAAGAGCAATCCCCCAATAATAGCCCATCCCATGGGTGCCCACATGTCACCACCTTTAAGGGTCAATGGTAAAAGGCCTCCGATCGTAGTAATGGACGTCAACATGATCGGCATGAATCTCGTCTTTCCGGCTTCAATAATGGCTTCAAATTTAGCCATTCCCGCCAACCGCAGCCTATTGATGAAATCTACCAGGATTATAGAATCGTTCACTACAATTCCGACGAGTGATGTTAAACCGACAAATGCCATGAAGCTGAATGAATGACCCGTTATAAACAAAGAAACAAATGCTCCGGTAGCTGCCAGCGGTATTGCGGAATAAATTATCAGCGGCTGGGTGAATGATTTGAATTGTAAAACGAGCACTGCAAATATTCCAAGAAGCGATATGATCAGCACTTTCCCCATATCGCCAAAGGATTCTTCCTGACTTTCCAATTGCCCTCCAACCGTATATCCAAAGCCCGACGGAAATTCATAATTATCAAGGTCTTCTATGATGGATTTTGTAATCGTGGTAACTCCCATAAGATCTGACACATCTGCGGTAATGGTATTCTGACGATCCAGGTTATAGTGACTAATCTCCTTCAGCGAAGGTTTGAATTCTACGTCGGCGACCTGGTCCAATGGTATTTGTGCACCTGTTGCGGAAGTGAGGTGTACATACTGAAAATCCGAATAATCTGCGTTTTTACCTTTTGGCAAACGAAGGACCATATCGTGATCCTCACCCTCGTTATCCCGATAAGCTCCTACGTTCATACCAGTTATGTTGGTCCTTACTGCAAGATCGATATCCCTAATGTCCAGGCCCAACATCGACGCTTTATATTTATTGATTTTGACCTTAAGATCGGTCTTGACGACTCTTAAGGGATTCTCAACATTTACAACACCGGATTTTGATTTAATGATGGATTCTACATCCTTTGAAACCGTTTTTAGCAAATCCAGATTATTCCCAATTACTTTGATCGCTATCGGCGCTTCTACGGGAGGCCCTTGTATAAATTCTTTAACTTCGATCTTGGCTCCCGGAAATTTTTCAAATTCACCTCGCAATTCACGAACTAAAGATTCACTTTCCATTCGGTCGTATTGATGCAATGTTACAAATACCTGTCCATGAGTTTGGTCAAATCTTTTTGGCTGTATATTGTAATAGACCTGGGGATTTCCGTGTCCCACATTTGCCGCAACATGTCTGACCCCCGCTTTATTTCCCAACACCTTTTCTACATATCGCACTACAGCATCAGTTTTATCCAGGCTGCTTCCTTCCGGAGTATTGATGTTGATGACAAATTGAGGTTTCTCGGCTTTCGGGAAAAAGGATACTCCGATCAAGCCAAAAAGGCCAAGACTCCCAAAAAAGATAAGCGTTGTGATCGAAATCGTTATCCAGGGGTTTTTCAAGGCTCTTCGAATTGTATTGCTGTAATACGTATCAATAAAATTTTTAACTCGGTTCTTCTCTGTCCTATCATTTTTGTGCTTTAAAATGAAAGAAGATAAATAGGGGGTAAAAGTCAAGGCAATGGCCAGGGAACCAATCAACGTGTACACGACAATGACGGCAAGACTCCGTATAAAATCCCCTGTTGGCCCTCCGATGGCAATCATCGGGATAAATGCCAAAACCGTCGTAACAGTCGAACTAACCAGCGCCCGGCCCAATTCACGTGTTCCTTTTATGGCAGCATCTCTTTTGGAATGGCCCATTTCCAGGTAACGACATATATTTTCAACCACTGCAATGCTGTTATCAACCAACAAGCCCAGGGCTATGATCAATCCCGCGATCGACATCTGCTGCATCCCAAACCCGGATATATCCAGCAATGTCAAACCGATCAGCACGGACACCGGAATTGCCAGCATCACGACAATCGATGCACGGATGCCGACAGCGATCACAATGAAAAAACCTACCAACAAAATACCCTGTGCAAAATTGGCAAAGAAATCCCCTACCCGGTGGCGCACGCCATCAGCTTGATTTAAAATAGTATGAAGGGCGATACTGTCGTCCAGTGTCTTTTCGAAAGCGGTGATTCGCGGTTGAAGATATTTATCAATGTCGTAGATATTCGAGCCTTTTTTCTGAAGAACATTTACAAAAATGGCTCTCTGTCCGTTGAACCTTGCCAGATATTTATCATCCTCGTTCTGGAATTTAATCTCCGCCACATCCTCCAATCGGATTAAGTGATCACCGGTGCTATTTATAATTGTGTTCTTAATTTCCGAAAGCTCCTCGAACTGGCCACTTGTGACGATGTTCATTCTCTTGGCTCCTATTTCGATGCTTCCTCCTGGAATATTATCATTGTTGGATTGCAGTGCGCCGATCACCTGATTCAAAGAGATATTGAATTGGGCCAGACGCGCAAAATCGATGTTGATTCTCACCTGCCTTTCAGGGACGGCGAGAATTTCCACTTTGCGAACTCCCGTGGCCTTCTCTATGATATCCTTCAATATCTCAGCTTTTTTTTCCATCCGGTAAAATGGCATATCTTCGGAAACCAAAGCCAACTGAAGTATACTCACGTCCATTACTGTGAATTTGATCTTCTCTATACTATAGATTTCTTCAGGCAGATCTTTTTCTACGATATTCATCTTTTCGATCACCTTGCGGTACTTATCCTCCGGATCACTATCCGATGTAAATTCAACGGCGATAAATGCCTGGCCATCTGCGGCTCGAGAAGTAATTTTTTTAATATCGTCCAACTCATTTAAAACTTCTTCCGCAGGATCGATCACCAGCTTTTCAATATCCTCCGGCGTCGCTCCGGGGTAGATAATGCTGATGGCTGTACCGGGCATCTCATTTTGCGGATCCTCGGATCTGGGCATGGTAAGAAATGTAACAATACCTACCAATACGATCAGAAGAATGATCACTACCGTAAATTGATGATTTTGTATGGCGATCTTAGGAAGATTCATGGTCTTAGTCATTATTGTTTACAACAATTATTTCATCGTTAGGATCAAGATATTGCGCTCCTTCGGTTACAATCTCAACCCCTCCAATGTCATTCCGGACAATCAACTGATCCTTCAGGATGCTGTGAATATCTATTTCGATTTTTACTGCTTTATGGTCTTCCACGGCATAGACAAATCCTTTCTTTTTGTGTCCGCCCACAAGGGATTCAATGGGTATGAACCGGTAAACATTTGACTCCGAAGGGTAAATCTGAACTTTGGCAAAAAAACCGTTGCGCAATCCCGTATGATGATCCTTCAGGATAATTTCAGTCTCATAGAGCCCGGACCGCATATCCGGGGCATTATTAATTAACAGGACCTTCCCGTGAAAATCCATTCCCGGAAGTGCGTCAAACAGAACCGAAGCCGAGTCGCCTTCTTGCAGATTCACGACCTCCTTATCTGTCAATGCAGCTTTGATCACCATCTGTGACGCTGTGTTGCCGACTAAAAAAATGGGACTTCCCGGTTCCGTCAGCTCGTTCTCTTCGGCGAATTTCCTCAATACTTTTCCATCTACGGGAGAAACAATCGTTGAGTATTTATGGTTGAATTCGGCAATTTCAAGATTTGATACGGCAACATCGTATTGTGTTTTTGCATTTTGATAAGATTCCAGAGTGGCAACCTTTTCTTCGTAGAGCCTTTCCAAACGTTTCAGATCGCGTTCCCACTTTTCGAAATTGGCCTTTGAGCGGGCAACCTGAGCATTTATTTCTTTCTTATGCAGTGTAGCTAATATTTGTCCTTTGTGCACTTTCTGTCCCTCATTCACATATATGCTGTGAATGATTCCACCTGTTTTAAAACTCAATTTGCTTTCTTCCTGCGCCGCCAGTTTGCCAAATGCATACACCGGAAGCACATATGCCCTTTCTACGACAGGAGCACTTTTTACATATTTCACCTGTTCGGGCTTTTTCTGTCGATTGGCTTTATCCCCGGAATTACACGATGCAATGAAGCATATGACCCCAATTACGTAAATAAACTGATTTCGTCTCATGGCTGTTTAATTTATTGACTAAGTCGACTACGTTTTGATTTAGTTAATTGAATTGAATGTATATCCGGCAGTGGCGCGTTCATAGGCTGCTTTGCTGATCAGCACATCATACCGCGCGATGATATTTTCCGAAGCGGCATTGGTCATGAACGTTCTCGCATCTATGAGTTCAATCTGAGTGGCCAGCCCTTCTTCAAATTTTCGATTTACGATTCTGAAATTGGCATTGGCTTCATGTTCCGCCGCAATGGTCGTTTGGTAGTTTTTACTGGATTTTTCAAACTCCAGCCTGGCTTCCTCGATCTGAAGCTGCAGGCTGTTTCTTACATCGAAGTATTGAGCTTCAAGACGCTGGAGCTCGATTTTGGCCTTTTGCCTTTGGGCATTATTTTTGAATCCCGAAAAAAGATTCCAGCTCATGATCACAGAAGCCAGGAAGTAATCACTTTCGGAATTAAATACGTAGGACGAACCTTGATAGCCGGCGTCAAGAACCAGATAAAAATTTGGGATGTTATTTGAAGAAGCTAATTTTTCCTGGTTGCAGGCTACATTTTTAGCGACTGACAACTTTTCAAGTTCTTCTCTGTTCATATAGCCGGAAGTGGCAAAATCCCGGATCAAGGCGGATGTTTCAATTTCACTTGTATAAATGCTATCCGTCATTTCCCTGTTGAGCAATTGGTTGAAATAACGCTTTGCCATCTGGTATTGCTTCTCGGCCCCGGCAATTTGAAAATCAACTTTTCGAACTTCGGTTTTCGATCTCCAAACTGCATCCTCAGTGATTTTATCGTTGGCGAAAAGCACTTTGCTCACGCGCAAATTTTCCTCTACCAGCCCGCGCGTGTCCAGCAACAGCTCTTTGATTTTCAAGGCTTTTAAATAGGTAAAGTATGATTGCTTGATATCAAATACAACATCCCTCTTTGCAATTGATAAATCCACTCCGGCTATAGCCGTCAATTCATTTTGAATTTTGTATTGAACCAACAATCTTGAATCATAAATAGGTTGGACAATGGAAATCCGCGTATCCACATCCGTAGTTCGGTTAAAGTTCAATTCCTGATTCTCAATACTTTGGAAAGTTCCTTCACCCACCAAAGCATTCAGGGTATTGTAAACCGGATTCATAAGGTCTCCCAATGGCATTTGAAATGATCGGCCTCCGTTTGCCATAGTATATCTCGCATTCAGATCAACTTTTGGCAAAAGCGATCCGCGTGTATTTCTAATATCCTGGTGACTTTTTTCAACTTCAAGTATTTGTTGGTCAATCAGGAGGTTCCGCTCAAGCCCGATTGCAATGTATTGATCAAGATAATTTTCCCTTTGAGCCCGTATCACAGTAGAAAAAAGCATCAGAAAAATAATTGAGAAGTAGAGCACGATTTGTTTCATAGTTATTTCGATTTAAATGCTTTTCAAAACAAATACACTCTGTGCGCAAGAAATATTGAATTGGAGTGAGCCCGCAGAATTCAGGCATGAGGCCGTACGGATCTGGATTTAATCGCGCTAATTATTTAATAATCAATATTCAAGGTTCAATGTAATATTAAATCTTAAAACACAGGATAAAGCAATTGTGTTTGTTCTTTTAGTTCTATATTTGCAGAACCAAAAAAAACGGTATTTCGTTAAGACTTAAGAATGCTTTCACAGAAACAAATAGAGCTCGTAGAGAAAATTGGTATTTATTTTGAACAGGGGATGCAACCTGCATCAGCTCGAATTTTAGCATTGCTTATCGTCTCTGATCACGAATCATTTAGTTTTGATGAAATAAGGGAAATACTGAATCTAAGTAAAAGCGCTACTTCAAACGCTATCAATTTTTTATTGAGTGTAAAAAAAATCGAGTATTACACCAAAAGCGGAGAAAGAAAAAGGTACTTCAAATGGAGTCCGGTAAATACAATAAATCATTTTAAGGAAGGCATAGAAAAGGTATTGGGACTAAGTATTCTGTTTGAAGAAACGCTTAAACTAAAAAAGGATAAATACTCTTTCAATACTCAGAGGTTGGAAGAGTTGACAGACTTAATGAATTTTTTACACGAGGAATTGCCCGGCGTTTATCATAAGTGGGAACAGGGCAAATCCAAAACAAAAATACAGTGATGAAAGAGATTATTAATCATGTGGAAGGTATACTTGAAAATTACAATATTTCATTTAAAGAGCTCAATTCTCATAATACAAAAATGATGCTTCTGGAGGCTTCAAATGCCGACCGGTTAAAAAAGTATTTTAAAGAGCGATTCAAGAAAGATATTGAACTTGACGAGGCCAAGGAACTGGAAATCCTTTTTCAAACGTATCAATACCTTGCACAAAATTAGTTTCAGAACAAGTAAGGTTATATGCCCAAGATAGGTGTTCTTAAGAAAAATAAATTAAAACGATTATTAAGATTCGGTTTTTATACAAGTCTTTGCTTCACTGTAATATTTTTCTTAGATACCAATAATATTTATATTGAACAGGTACTGATAGGGTTCATCTTCGGAATACTTGTCGGAATACTTGAGGAAGCAACCTCCCATCGAAGCTACATAAACATCGCGCTTCCTCTTCAGTTTATCATCAAGCTTTTCGGTATCGTACTTATCGTTGCTGTGATGTTGCTTTGTTTGGTTCTTATTCATCCACAGGTTGAGTTTGAGGACTTACGCGCTTTTCTGCAACAAAAAGAAGTTTCCAGTCCGTTGATATTAGCGATTATAGTCGCATTTACGATGATCACCTATTTCCAGGTGGAAAAATTAATTGGCAAAAATGTGTTGATCAATTATTTGAATGGGAGATATAGAAAACCGAAAAAGGAAATCCGGGTCTTTTTATTTTTAGACCTCAAGGGATCTACGACCATTTCGGAAAAACTCGGAAATGAAACATATTATTCGTTTCTGAATGATGCTATCTATGAAATGTCGGCTGCCATAATGGAGACCAAAGCAGAGATCTATCAGTATGTCGGTGATGAGATCGTATTCACATGGCCATTGGATAAAGGAATAACCAACAACAATTGCCTGCGGCTGTTTGAAAAAATCGTAAACAAATTAGAATCAAAAAAATCTTACTTTCACAAAAACTATGGCTATCAACCGGTGTTTAAAGGAGCAATGCATGCCGGACTTGTTTTAGCCGCCGAGATTGGCCATATCAAGAAAGACATTGTTTATACGGGCGATGTGCTCAATGTTACGGCGCGCATGGAGGCGTTGTGCAATAAACACGACGCCAATATTCTGGTTTCAAAATCATTATTTAATCTGCTGGATCTGAAGCATGAAATTCTGTACGAAGACCTGGGAGCAATTTCTTTAAAAGGTAAGGATGAAAAACTTGAACTACTTAAAATACACTTCTCTGACTCCTCCTTCAATGAGGAAAGAAAGGAAATCGAAAAGGCGCTCAAAAGCAACTGATATTCTTCAATTTAGAAATTGAGGCATTTTTCCAAGACCTTTCCGGCCAATCGAATTGATGCGCTTCCTATGTTCGTTGATGCCCAAAAAAACACGATGAATAATAAATCGTTTAGAATCGGAATTCATTTTGATTTTTAAAACGTCGAAATCTTACACACGTCTATTTACAATCCAAACTTGCCAATAATCCAGGTTACTGAATTTGTCCGGTCAAGGATTAAAATTCAGACTAAATGCCGCGATTATGTCGAGACTATTTTTTGTAATTCTGTTTATTGCAATTCCTTTTTTTTTGATCTCCTGTTTTAAGGAGCTCACAGATGATATCAATAATATTGATAACCTCACATGGAATCCAAAACTTGCACTACCTCTGGCAAACGGATCCTTTACTATCGGAGAATTTGCCGAAGAATTATCCGGCGATAATTTCGGAACCAGTACAAGAGATGACGGATTGGTTGTTTTTCATTACGCACAAGACAAAGTATTCTCTGAAACTGCCGAAGAGATCGTTAATATCCGGGACAAAAACTACAATGCATCAATTCGGCCATCCGGGGCATCTCTGCCGGATTTACCAATTAGTGGAACAATTACGGAGCAGGAATTGCATGAATTTAGTGTCGGCTCCAGTGAAAACGATAAACTTTACTCTGCAAAATTGAAAGGTGGATCCATACAAATAGATCTCAACGGCAATTTTCCGGCGAGTGGGGAATTATTACTCATATTTCACGGACTGACCCGAAATGATGCAGCCCTGGAAACTTCATTTCAATGGAACTATGACGGAGCAAATACACAGCAATTTCAAAGAACGATCGATCTCTCGGGATCAGACATCGATTTTACCGACGGTGGACGCACCTTTAACTATTTTCATTTTACAACCTCGCTAACCTTAAATTATGAAGGGCAATCCATAACAATATCAGAAAACATTGATCTGAACATGGACATCCTTTCCATGGAGTTTTCGGAATTTACGGCCAATATCAACCGGAGAGTTATAACCCGTGAAACCAACGAATTTACTTTTAATTTCCTGGACGAACTGACCGGAGGAGTTTACTACTTCGACGAACCTGCAATTAATTTTCATTTCTCCAATGGATTTGGTATTCCAATAGAAGCTACAATAATAGAAACAATAGCTCATTCAAATGAAAGAAGCGACCTTGGCCTGACCGGAAGTATCGTTGGGGATCCAATCGCAATTGGTTATCCGTCCACGAATGAAAAAGGTACAGCCGTCGAAACCAGTATCGGCATTAACCATCAAAATTCGAACCTTCCTGCGATCATTACCTGGCAGCCAAATACAATTTCTTACACATTCGAAGGAGTTGTGAATCCCGACAGCAATGACGATATACACTTTGCCCTTGATACGAGCAGGATATCGGCCGATATCGATCTGGAACTGCCCATGATCGGCCGATTCAGAAATCTAACTTTAAAAGAGCATTACGATTTCAACGGCGGCGATCTTGAAGAGGCAAAATATGCATTGTTCAGGTTACAGACTACCAACGGGTTCCCTATCGACGCTCACATTCAGCTTTATTTTGGAAGTGGTACCGGCACATTCATCGATTCATTGATCCATGATGATACTCAAATCCTGAAAGCAGGACTTACCAATTCCGTTGGGAAAGTAACCGAACCAACTTTGAAAGATATTGATGTGCTTGTGCCCAAAGATCGACTTGGGCCAATATCCGAAGCGCAAAGGCTCATGTTGCGCGCAAGACTGGATACGCCTGAAAATGATACAAGATCCGTGAGCATTTATGAGGAAGATCGATTGAACGTCAAGCTATACGTTCAAACAGAATTTGAAATAATCCTTTAAGACCATGAAAAAGTCAATAAGCATAATTCTGATTTTTTCGATTATTTCGACTGTTTACGGACAAGGTGAATTTAGCCTTTACAATCTGAATAGATCTGTACCACAGGCACATCAACTTAATCCTGCTTTTCGTCCCGATGCAAAAATAGTTATCGGTTTACCCGTATTGTCTTCAGCGCATGTTTCGGTAGACCTGGACCAATTGAGTTTCAGCAGAATTTTTACCGAATCTTTTGAGCAGCCGCTAACTCTGGATGCCGAGAATTTTTCAGATCTGTTAAGGGAGAAAAATAATTTTTCGGTTCAGAGTGATTTGCAATTGTTCTTTCTGGGATTGAATCTTGGCGACAATTTTTTCTCGTTAGCTATTAATGATCGTGTAAACAATTGGCTGGTTTATTCTAAAGATATTGCGGACCTTGTTTTGTTTGGAAATGGGGATGAGCGAACATTCGGCAGAGATCTTTCCTTGGATCACACGCTCTTAAGGCAAAACCTCTACCATGAATTTGCCTTGGGGTACGCCGTAAAAATTAGTGACAAATTAAGTTTGGGAGCAAGGTTCAAAATCCTATCAGGCGTATTGAATGCTCAAACAGAACAGGTGAACGGATATCTCAGGACCGATCTCGATTCCATCCATATTTCAAATTCGAATTTCACCTTCAGGAATTCAGGTTATAATTATTTTACCGAAGATTTGGATATTTTTTCAGTATATCGAAATACACTGCCATTTTCCGGTGGGAATAGCGGTATCGGATTTGATTTCGGAGCAGAATACCAGATCAATGATCGCCTAAGTATTTCCGGCTCTATTACGGACCTGGGCTATATCAAGTGGAAGGAAAATACGGAGTCTTACAGTTTCAATGATGTCAGCTACAGTTTCAAGGGATTTGATGTAATCGATCTCA
Organism: Cytophagales bacterium; assembly: GCA_022360055.1. Taxonomy (GTDB): domain Bacteria; phylum Bacteroidota; class Bacteroidia; order Cytophagales; family Cyclobacteriaceae; genus JAAUQL01. Next base: position 91,098 of record JAKSDO010000237.1, read on the forward strand.
TCAATGCCGAGGACGATAATAATGATTTTATTCAGAATGAACTGGACTCATTGGAAAACCTGTTTACTCCGAACGAATTGGAAAACATCGTCTACCGATCATCGTTGGTTTCAAATTTTTATACAGGACTGGATTATAAATTGGGCGATAAGCACCATGCCGGCTTACAGGTTTATGGAAAGGTCGCAGAAGGAAATATCAATTCCGAAATTGGCGCTTATTATAATTTTCGGCTTGGACGGATCGTAAACTCTGTCGTAAATGCTTCGTTCAGGAATGGTAAAATCCATGCGGCGGGAGTAGGTGTCTCTCTTGACTTGGGACCTATTCAGGTTTATGGAACTACGGAGAGCGTAACTTCCCTGATCAATCCGCGGGCAGCCAGTTTAGTAGATGCCAGAGTAGGGATGAACCTGAAATTCGGACGTAAAAAGAAAATGAAAGATGAACTCGTAGCCAGGGAAAAAACGCCGGAAATCTCAGAAGATTCAGTGGTTGAGCGGGCAATTCTGCCCAATAAAATTGAAGCGACAAAGGTAAAGTCGCCGGAATCAAATACCTCCGCTCATCCGGCAGCGATTCTAACCCCGGTTGCCGTTTCCACAGCCGTGCCTCCGCCGCCTGAGATAACGGAAGAAATAGCGGAAAATAAAGTAGTTATCCCTGAAGAAGGTAAAGACGAAACTCCGGGACTTCCTCAGGTCGCGGAAGAACAAAAAGCCATCGTAGTTCATCGGGGAGATCATGAAGATGAATTGGAACTGGGACATTACGTAGTAGTCGGGGCTTTCTTGTCAAAAGCAAATGCGCAAACATATAGCATGAATTTAAAGGCAAAAGGATATAATAATGATTTCGGTTTCCTGACAGAAAAAGACTTTTACTATGTGACCGTTTATAAGAATTCCGGAGATATAGAAAAGGCCAGGGAAGTGAGAAACGAATATCGCAAGAAAGAAGATTTCCTTTTCCCGGATACCTGGTTGCTCAGCGTAGTAGAATAAGCTTTTAAACAATATTTGTAAATCGGAATCCGGAGATTAATTTGAACCATCGAATCAACACTATCTCCAAATATTGATGATAAAACCAATCTCCGTTCAACAACACCTGCTCGATATAATTCCTGAAATTCGTCTGGGCAGTATTTCGTACGAAGTAACGGTCGTTCCCAGTGATGCTAGTATTGTATCATTTTCAGAAACCGTGATACAACAAATCCAATCTGATTTGATTTTGGAAAATGTTAGAGAAAGAGCAGCCATCAAAGCAACAAAAAATGCATATCGCATACTGGGTAAAGACCCGAGCAGGTATCGTCCTTCCGCAGAGGCACTTGCCAGAAGGATCGTTCACGGGAAAGGATTGTACCTGATCAACAACATTGTCGATATCCTGAACCTGATCTCTTTGGAAAGCGGATTTTCTATTGGAGGCTATGACGCTGATAAAATTGAAGGGGGCATCGAGTTCGGGGTTGGAAAGGAGAACGAACCTTATGATGCTATCGGGCGAGGGGCTCTAAATATCGAAAACCTCCCCGTTTTCAGAGATGAGCTCGGGGCCTTCGGAAGTCCTACGAGTGATTCATTGCGAACCATGGTGACATATAAAACTTCTCGCTTTCTCATGATCATCATAGACTTTTGTCGTCATGAAAATCTTGAGCAGACCGTGGAGAGAAGTATCGAATTGTATGAAAAATATACCAATGCGAAAAACATTCAAGTCGAGATGATAAGGTAGGAGCCTACCGAGGGCGTGTTTTTATAAAAATCTGTAAATCAAATAAATACACAAGACTACGTCATTCAAATTTGTGCGTTTTGTATAAAAAGTTAGGCCTCGAAATGGCATAAACGTCGTTTTTAATTTTACTTAACACCAGTTTGCAGACTTCATCAGGAAGATACAAAGTCGTGTGACGTGCGCGCCGTAGCGATCATGCATGTTGAAATTCGATTCACGCTACAAAGTAACAATGAAAGTGGCTCCCTCTCCTTCGGCAGATACTACTTCCAGGTTCCCGCCGTGTTTCCTTAAAATTTGCCTGCTCAGGCTAAGACCAATTCCGGAGCCTTCTTTTTTGGTGGTATAAAACGGCACAAAAATATTATCGATTACTTCCGGAGATATGCCCGTTCCATTATCGGCAACTTCTATCTTTAGCTTGCCCATCTCTTCTTTTGCCCTAAGTTCGATTTTTAAATCATTCATCCCTTCTCCGGACTCAATGGCATTTTTCACCAGGTTAATCAATACTTGCTCAATCAACTTTTCATCGGCGCCCACACAAAGACTTCTCGGCTCAATATTATAATCAAATTCAATATTTCTGCCCTCCGTTATTTTTTCCATCAATAATAAGATCTGATAAAATAGATCTTCCACTTTTACCTCAACAATAACAGGATCGGGAATTTTAGTTAAAGATTTATAGCTCTCGACAAACCTTGACAATCCTCTGCTGCGCTTATGAATGGCCTGAAGCCCATGCAGCGCATTTTCTATCTGCTCTTCGTCAAGCTCATTCTTTCGCTTGGGCTTTCCATCACTTTCGAAAATCTTTACCAGAGTAGATGACAGCAAAGTAATCGGACTTACGGAATTAATGATCTCGTGGGTTAAGACCCGAATTAATTTTTGCCAGGAATCCAGTTCCTGCTCGTCCAGCTCGTTTTTAATGTTTTGAAAAGAAATGAGCTTGATATGTTTGTGCCGCATTTTAAATTCTGCCGCTCGCATAGACAAAGACAAAATCTCGCGCTTGCGAATGAGCTTCACCATATCCTGCTCACCGGGTTTCAAATTCATGCATTGCTCTGTCAAACCCTTTTTAATACGGTCCAGCGTTTGAATGTTTTGAGCATACTCCAGCTTTAATAATCGTTTTGCCGCTTCGTTAAAAACCTCGATTTTTCCATCCTGATCAAATGAAATCAATCCGGTATCGACATGTTTGATGCTATACTGGAAGTACTGATGCTCCATCTCTTTTTCCAGCTTCACACTTCTGAAATTCTCGATGATTCGATTAAACTCATCGTACAGCGGCTTGAAGGGCAACTTCTTTTTCTTGTTAAAGGTTAAAGTATCGTCCTTAAATTCAAACGACTGGAGAAAAAGCAGCAGGTCCCTGTTGGTTTTATTCACATAATATATCAAAAAGAAAATCTGAAAAAGCCACAAAACGCCCAATGAAAACCGCGTGACTACCAGGTAATCCCTGCTGAGTGTCCAGATGAATAAGCCTGATGTGATGGCAAGCAGAATGGAGTGTATCGATATGCGGACATTAAATAAACTAGAGTTCATGTTTCCTGATTTTTTCGTAAAGGGTAGAGCGATTAATGCCCAATTCGCGGGCGGTTCTGCTCATATTTCCTCCAAATTTTTTAAGCGCCTTGTCGATCAGCATCTTTTCATGCTGCATCAGGTTGAATGAATCCACGGCAGAATCAATCGACTTTTCGACAAGCTCAAACATCAGATCTTCCGGTTTGATAAAATTATCCGTGGTCATGATCACGGCCTTTTCGATGGTATGACCCAGCTCGCGGATATTCCCCGGCCAATCGTGCCTCAGCAATTGATTCATGGAAGTTTTTTTAAAATCAATGCTTGGCTTTTTGTATTTGACCTTCAATTTGTTTAGAAAATGGTGAGCGAGTACCGGAATATCTTCTTTTCGATTTCTCAAAGCAGGGAGCTCAAGGTGTATGGTATTGATCCTGTACAGCAAGTCCTCCCGAAATGACCCTTCTGCGATCGTCCTGGCCACGGGGATATTCGTGGCGCAAATAAGCCGCACATCCACATCCAAAGGCTTATTGTCTCCCACTTTTGTGATTCTTCTTGTTTGAAGAACGGTGAGAAGCTTGGCTTGCGACGCAAGCGACAAATTCCCTATTTCATCCAGGAATAGTGTGCCGCCGGAAGCCAACTCAAACCTGCCCGTACGATCTGCTTTTGCATCTGTAAAAGCGCCTTTTTTGTGTCCGAATAACTCGCTCTCAATCAGGTTTTCATTTAATGCGGAAATATCGACACTTACAAAAATCTCTCTGCCCCTCCCGGATAATCGGTGAATTTCACGGGCAATCACTTCTTTTCCCGTTCCGTTTTCACCGGTAATCAACACATTAGCACCTGTCTCCGCCACTTTTTCAATAGTTGCATAGATCTTTTCCATGGATGGCGCCGGGCCTTTGCACAATTGATAGCCGCCATCTATTGAGGCGGAAAGGTGCTGTTGCTTGCTTTTAAGTCTTTTGATTTCCGACTTTGATTCGCTCAACTGATAGGCGGAAAGTAACGTGGAGAGTATCTTTTTCTCATCCCATGATTTTTGAATGAAATCTGCCGCTCCTTCCTTAACGGATTTTACGGCGAGTTGTACATCTCCATATGCAGTGATAAATACAATCGTCGCATCTTGATCGACCGCTTTGATTTTATTCAGCCAGAACAATCCCTCATTTCCCGTATTTATTCCAGCCTTAAAATTCATATCCAGTAAAATCAGGTCAAAGCTTCTTTTCTGCAGTTGAGAAATAATCGTCTCGGGGCTGTTTTCCGTGACCACCTCTCTAAAGTGAGGAGTAAGCATGAGTTTTAAGGCGATCAAAAACTCTTCATTGTCGTCAACGATAAGAATACTTCCTTTGGACATAGCCTCTTGGATTAAATTAATATGTTGGAAATTAATACACATATGTCGGAAAATCCAACACATTGCTTTGAAATTGAATTTTTAAATTCCTGAATCTGAGCAAAAAAGGCGATTGGCATACCGCTTGAATGAATCATTGTGATTTTACATCTTTACAATCTTATCTATTATTATGCTTGCAAACTTTTTAAAGGTCTCTGTCAGGAAGCTTCTTCGAAAGAAAATGTATTCTTTATTGAATATCGCAGGGCTATCTCTGGGAATCACCTGTTTCATTTTATTGGCAATGCTGGTGCACTATGAGTTTTCATTTGATTCCTTTCATGTAAACAAAGAAAATATTTATCGCATTTATAGCATTGATGAAACGCTGAATGATCAAGTAAAATCAGCCACCACACCCGACCCGCTGCCCAAGGTATTAAACAATGATTTTCCGGAAATTGATTATGTTACCGGGTTCTCCGGCAGAGAACTGACCGCATCTGTGGGCACAAGGAAATTCGACCTGAGATTGATCAGTACGGATCAGAATGTTTTTGATGTTTTCAGTTTCCCCTTCTTATATGGCAGCAAAGAGCATGCGCTTATTGATCCGTACAGCACAGTTCTAAGCTATCCAACCGCCATAAGACTATTCGGAAACGAGAATCCGATCGGGAAAACCGTGCGGATTCAAAACAATACGGAATTTGTTGTAACAGGCGTACTGAAAAAAATTCCCTCAAACTCCAGTATTCAATTCGATTTGCTGGTACCTGTACGGTTTAGGCAAATACTCGATCCCGAATTTGAAAACAAATGGCATTCATCCGGTACACACACCTACATCCTCTGCAAAGATAAAAATCAGATTGACCGGCTCGAAAACCAGCTTCCTGCGCTTTTGAACAAGTATCAACCCGGCTGGCTCGATGGTCGCAATCGTCTGGCCATCGAAAAATTAAGAGACATTCATCTGAATTCACAATCAAGGAACGAGATGACTCCTGTAGTGTCTCCACTATATTTGACACTGCTCTCTATTATTGGAATTGCGATCTTATTGACCGCCTGCTTTAACTATACAAACCTTACGATCGCAAGCTATTCGGAACGCTTCAAAGAAATCGGTGTCCGAAAAATCATGGGCGCAGCCAGAAAAAATCTAATCAGCCAGTTTATCGGGGAAACGATATTGCTGGCGCTGATTTCTACGATAATAGGAATGGTCTTAACTGAATTACTAATGCCAAACTTCAATCAACTTGTCCAGCGGCAAATAAGCTCCCCATTTCTCGGAAAGCCGGTGTTCATAGTTGTCATGATGGGATTTGGATCATTTGTCGGTATGTTATCAGGTGTATATCCCGCAATTTATTTATCCGGTATAAGTTCTGTTCGTTTGATGAAAAAACATCAGATCACTACTCCAAAAAGAAAAACTGCACTTTCAAATGTGTTGTTGGTCTCACAGTTTTCGATTGCTGCAACACTAATCATTTCCATGCTCATCATTTTTGCCCAAATATCATATATGAGAAATTATGATCTGGGCTTCAATTCCGAAGATGTGATCGCTTTTCCGACAAATTATTATGAAATAGAACATCCGAATGAAAAAATAGATTCATGGATGAATCACCTGCGGGAAAACGGAAAAAATCACGGCGTCCTCAAAGTCTCCGTATCGGAACACATCCCTGGCTATTATTATTCAAATGCATTTGGGGTCATGAAAGCAGGTGCCGGTCACGATGATTTTGAAGTAATGGTTGTCACGTCCGTCGACGCGGAGATTGAAAGCGTGTTTGGTATCGAACTGCAGAGCGGAAGATACTTTTCCGACGAAATCGAGCACGATAAAACCGGAGCTGTATTGATTAATGAAACCGCGGCCAGATCATTTGGATTTGAAGATCCGGTGGGCAAGGCCATAAGGTTCCGTCACGGAGAAGGTCCTTTCACAATTATAGGAGTGTTGAAGGACATTCATTTTATGTCGTTGCAAAACGAAATAAAGCCGGTGATCTACCGCCATGCCTCCGCCTGGAAAAGCCAATTCATCGCAGCTAAAATCAATCCGTCTATGAGAGAGGAAGCCCTTTCATTTCTGGAGAAGGCGAACGATCAGTTTGGCTTAAGAAACAACTTTAACTGCTTTTATGTAGAAGATAAATACGAAAACAGCTATCATGCTGAAATGAGGATCATGGAAATAATAGGTCTTTTTACCCTGATTGCAATCGTATTGTCTTCAATGGGCCTCTTCGGACTTACAGGGATTTCACTCGCAAAACGCACTAAAGAAATCGGCATTAGAAAAGCACACGGGGCTTCTGTTTCACAAATCCTGAAGCTGTTATTCAGTTCTTATATGAAGCCGGTAATACTTGCATGCATCATTTCATGGCCTGTGAGTTATGTTCTTGCATCCAACTGGCTGCAGAACTATCCGTACAGAATTTCAGCGGATTTTCATTGGATGATTGCCGGCACATTTTTAATTGCGTTAACCGCACTTGTGGTCATTTTATATCACGTGCTCAATTTGGCAGCAAGCAACCCGATTAATGCCATAAGAGATGAATAATTGCAGATGAAACCGGCGTGGCCGGAGCAAATTCAAGGCATACACAAGCATGATTATATTGCTCTGTGCGTCAGCAAACTATAAAAAAACAAACGGATGAAACCGGCGTGGCCGGAGCAAACTCAAGACACACACGAGCGTGGCCGTATTTCTCTGTGCGTCAGCAAACTATAAAAGAATAAACGGATGAAACTTAATCTATCATAGATCCGGGCTCCATCATCTCGGCTCAAATTAATTCATCATTGAAATGAATGAAGAATTTCCATCTTCACCTTCTTCTTAGCCTCGGCGTCCTTAACAGTCCGGAAAACTCACTGGAATATTAATAGCCAAACCTCCTTCACCTGTCTCTTTGTATTTTGAATTCATATCTTCCGCCGTATCCCACATGGTCTTGATCACGTCATCTAATGAAACACGCGCATAATACGGATCGCTAGCCAACGCAATTTGTGAAGCTGTGATGGCTTTCATGGCTCCCATGGCATTTCGCTCAATACACGGCACCTGAACCAGTCCTCCAATTGGATCACATGTCAAGCCTAAGTGATGCTCCATGGCAATTTCCGCCGCCATTAAAACTTCGCGCGGAGTTCCTCCCTGCACTTCGGTAAGAGCTCCTGCCGCCATGGCGGATGATACTCCGATTTCTGCCTGGCATCCACCCATAGCGGCGGAAATGGTCGCGCCTTTTTTAAAAATACTCCCCAATTCTCCGGCAACCAATAGAAACCTGTACAGATCCTCCTCCCCGGCATCATCACAGAAACACAAATAGTAAAGCATAACTGCCGGAATCACACCTGCCGCGCCATTGGTCGGCGCAGTCACTACGCGCCCAAACGAAGCATTTTCTTCATTGACGGCCAAGGCAAAACAGCTCACCCAATTCAAGGTCTCCTTAAACGAATGTTGCGCATTTTTAATCAACTCAATCCATTCTTTAATCGAATTGTAGGAGCTGCTCGATATTAATTTTACATTTTGAATCGAAGCCCTTCGCTTTACATTTAATCCTCCGGGCAAAATACCGGGGGAATGGCAACCCTTGTAAGCGCTGGCTTTCATTGTCCCGATAATGCGCCGAAGCCCCTTATGGATTTCTTCTTTTGATCTCCATTCCAACTCATTTCTCATCACGATATCGGAAATTGTGCACGATTCCTTTTTGCACCAATCCAACAGGTCGGATGCAGCATTTATCGGGAATGGCAGTTTTGTATGATCGGCATGTTGATCCGAAGGTCCTTTGACCACAAATCCTCCGCCAATGGAATAGAAAACATCTTCATATTTGGAGCCCGGTCCATAGGAAATAAAGATTTTTAAGGCATTGGAATGAAAAGATGGTTGCTCCCTGGTATTGAATATAATGTTTTGGGCCGGATCAAAACTTATCTCATGAATTCCATTCATCCTAATCTTGCCGGAAGATTTAACCTGATTTATGTAATCATCAATTTTTGCGCAATCGATATTTGCCGGATCAAAACCCATAATTCCAAGCATGATGGCTATATTTGTTCCGTGACCGGGCCCGGTCTTAGCCAAAGATCCGTAAAGGTACACCTCGATAGACTCGATGGTATTGATTTTGTGTCTTTGGGAAAATTCGGTCAAGCATAATTGAACAGCCTTCCAGGGGCCCATGGTGTGCGAACTGGAAGGGCCTATTCCGACTTTTAGAATATCAAAGACACTTATGCTTTCCATAGTAATGGATTCGGACCTAAAGTTGAGAATTTATATGGACACAAAAAGCCGGTCTGAAAAATTCAGACCGGCTTGTACAACAATTTTTATTACCTCCCCCTGAGACATTCAGAGGTTTAAATTATACTTCCAGTAAATCATTGACTTTGCCAACTCCTTCGGCACTGGAAGCCAGCTTTTGCTTCTCGGCGTCGGACAAGGAAATTTCAACGATTTTTTCGATTCCGTTGCTGCCTATTATACAAGGCACACCCAAAGAGATATCATTCAACCCATATTCACCTTCCAACAAAGCAGAGCACGGGAACATCTTTTTAGAATCCAATGCAATAGCTTTCACCAACTCCGAAACGGCTGCTCCCGGCGCGTACCAGGCGCTTGTTCCCAAAAGTTTTGTCAACGTAGCGCCCCCTACCTTAGTGGCTTCCACTACTTCACTCATTTTTTCCGCTGATAAAAACTCGGAAACAGGGACACTGTTTCGAACCGCTTTTTCAATTAAAGGAACCATACCTGTGTCGCTGTGTCCTCCGATAACCATACCTTCTACATCTGATTGCGGACAATCCAGGGCTTCGGCCAATCTATATTTGAATCTGGCACTATCAAGCGCTCCACCCATACCGATAATACGATTTTTTGGTAACCCGGTAGCTTTGTGGGCCAGGTATGCCATGGTATCCATTGGGTTACTTACCACAATAAGGATTACATCCGGCGAATGCTTGATGAGATTTTCGGATACAGTTTTCACAATTCCCGCATTAATTCCGATAAGCTCTTCTCGAGTCATCCCCGGCTTTCTCGGAATACCACTTGTAATGACCGCAACATCGCTATTGGCTGTTTTAGTGTAGTCATTTGTCGTACCCGTAATGGTCGAGTCAAATCCATTGAGGGATGCAGTCTGCATCAAATCCATCGCCTTGCCCTCGGCAAATCCTTCCTTGATATCGACTAATACGATTTCATCTGCAAAATCTTTGATTGCCATATATTCAGCACAACTTGCACCTACTGCTCCAGCTCCTACTACTGTAATTTTCATAATAATTTCTCTTTTTTTAAGTTGATGAAATGTTCAAAAAATGAGGCCGCAAGGTACCAAATTCGCCAGATATAGGAAAGCAACTTTCAGATATTTTCGGAATAATATCCGGACTTAATTTTTATATACCTGGCTGAGATTAAACAAACCCATTGAAGATCTGTACCCTTTAAAAAGATTGACCATAAAATCGTTGTAGAGCTCGGCCAGAGACTCGGTCATTTTTGTTTTAATATTGGAATGGCCCTCGAAAATTTCATGGATATTTACCTTCGGCAAAACGTATAATTCAGCCCTTTCAGAATGAATAATGGCCGTGTAAACTCTGTTGGACTCCGAAAGCAACGAACTCTCGCCAAAGGCTCCGCCGGATTTGATTACGGAAAGCAATTCAAATTCTTCTTCCACATCAATATTTATGGAAACTTTCCCACTTTTCACAAGATACAGCGCATTGCCGGGATCATTTCTGAAAAATACGACTTCATCCATTTTGTATTCCCGCAAATAGAAGTACGGCAGGAAATAGGACATTTCCTTATAATTCAATTGCTCGAACAATTTGATTCTCGAGAGAAACCGGAAGGTGTTCAATTCTTTTTGGGTATAGGACTTTTTGAACGGATTAATCATTTTTAAAGCAAATCTTGTATACTCTTTTCGTCTGTTTGGTAATTTTATATCGATCGTCTATCCTTAATCCCACTACCCAAACTATGTGATTCCCGGATAAAAGGACCAAAACTTGGTCCTTCAAGTTTAAAGGAATTTTATTATCAATCATAAAATCGCTGAGCTTTTTTTTATGCTTCATCCCGAGCGGATGAAACCTGTCGCCAGGCTCCCAGGCCCTTATTTTAAGTGGGAACTCCAGTTTGTCAAAATCCATGTAGGCGATATTCGCGTCTCCGGCAAATTCGCTGATTGATTCATCAATACGCTCAAAAAAAAACTCGAATGGGGCTTTCTGAACAGATTTGGTTTCCTTACCAATTAACAGTTCGCTTATTCTCTCAAATCTTGGGGTTGACAAATATAAATAGCGGCGATCGATAACAAGTCGAAACCGATGGGATAAAAAAGTCTTCCCCGGCTGCCCCTCCATCGAAATAATCATGTTCTTAATCTGATGGAAATTAAATCCAAAATCTTCGAGCACTTCGAACAAAACGATTTTGGAGTCGGGTATCGAGGCAATCTTTTTAATATCGATCCTGAATCCTCCGCTTGTTTTTTCAAGCAACTCCCGCTTGTGTTGATCTATCACTTCCCGATAAATCCTGTCGGCATACGCAATTTTTTCCATAGAATAGGAATAGGTTTCTTCCAGGCTGGGGTTTATTTTTTTCAATTGCGGAATTACTTTGTGCCTGATCAGGTTTCGGCTGTACCTCGTCGACTGATTTGACCGGTCTTCGCGCCACGAAAGGTTATTTTCTGTTGCGTATTCGAAAATCATCTTCCTGGTCGCGAACATTAACGGACGTATATAGCACTCGCTTTTCGGAGAAATGCCTTTCAGACCGGAAATACCTGTGCCCTTTGTCAGGTTAAAAAGGGTGGTCTCGATGGAATCATTTAAATGATGGGCGGTTGCTATATATGGATATCCTTCTTCTTCCAATAGCTTTTCAAACCAGGCCCTTCGCAAATGCCTTGCCGCCATCTGAATGGATATCCCTTTGCTTTTGGCATGTTTTTCGGTTTCAAATGATTTCCGGTAAAACGGAACAATTAAGTTTATCGCCGTATCCTCCACCAGTTTTTGATCGCTATCGGATTCGGAACCTCTCAACATAAAATTACAATGAGCAATGGCAAAATTGAATTTTGCTCTATTGAAAAGGTCGAGCAACACCATCGAATCCACACCTCCGCTCACGGCTAATAGTATTTTTTCTTCACGATGGAACAATTTTTGCTCCTGTATGAAACTCAATAGTTTGTTTACCATAATTCCATAAAGGTAATTTTCACTAGATTTGCAGCGAAAAATGACTGAATTGAAACGCACAATAAAGGTAACATATGTTTTTTTAATATTGCACAGTCTGATCTCTTTGCAGTCATTGGCGCAATCTCCGGATAAACTTGAATATGAAGCTCAATCGCTTGAAGGAGTCAAAAAGGATGGAGAAGATTATAAGAAACTAACCGGAAATGTAAAGTTTACGCAAAAAAACACCATAATTTATTGTGACTCCGCCTTCGCTTACGACAAAACCAACAGTATGGAAGCTTTTGGCAATGTGAAAATTGAAGACCTGGAAGATTCTGTAACCATTACCTCAAATAAGCTCTTTTACGATGGCAATGGTAAGCTTGCAAAGCTCAGAGGCGATGTTTTATACATCGATGATTCCATACGGCTATATACGGATAACCTCGACTACGATATGTCGAATAAGTCGGCAACGTATGTTGGCGGCGGAAAGATCATCGATGGAGTAAATACCCTGGAAAGTATACATGGCAACTACGATACGGAAGGTAAAATGATGATTTTCACCGATTCCGTAAAATTGATAAATCCGGACTACACCATGGAATCCAGTGACCTTATATACAATATCGTTACAAAAAAAGCCAGAACGAATAGCGAAACGATAATTACCACAAAAGAAGGGCGATCTCTTCGATCGAAAAGAAGCAGTGAATTCGATACGGGGAGGAACACATCCGCATTTCTTATTGGCGAGGTAGATACGGATAAATATTTTCTAAAGGGCGATGAATTGTTTTTTGACGATAACCTGGGGTCTTATTCGGCAAAAGGGAATGTATATCTTTTGGCTAAAGAAGACAGTGTCATCATTACGGGTGGAGAGGCTAAATTCTGGCAGGACAGAGGCATTGCTAAAGTCTATGAAGATCCGTTGCTGAAAAAACTGCTGTCCGGGGATACCCTGTATCTAAGAGCTGATACGCTGGTTTCCATTGATGATAGCCTGGAGGTAAACAAAAGGCTTTTAGCATACGAAAATGTAAAGATTTATAAAACGGATATTCAAGGCAAAGCAGATTCAATTGCCTACTATCTTGCCGATTCATCAATTTCCTTCTTTAGGGATCCGATACTTTGGAACGAGGGCAGCCAGATTACAGCGGACACCATTCATATTCTTGTTAAAGGCGGCACTATTGACCAGCTTCAAACCTCGGCAAATTCTTTCATCATCTCAAAAGATTCGACAAACAATTATAACCAAATCAAAGGACGACACATGGTCGCTTTCTTTGAAGGAAAAAGCATCAGAGATGTAGATGTAAATGGCAACGGTGAAAGCATCTATTTTGTAGCTGAAGAAGAAAATCCAAAAGTCACGATGGGAATGAATCAGATCATTTGCTCCAATATGAAGATTGTGTTTAAAGAAAACCAGGTCAACGATATTCGGTTTTACACCAACCCCGACGGAAGCTTTATTCCTCCCCATGAGCTCGAAGACGATGAGAAGCAACTGGAAGGTTTTGCCTGGAGAATCAATGAACGCCCGACCAAAAAAGGAATACTGATCAAACCTTTGGAATTGCAGCTTTTGTCGGACGAGGAAGCTGCAGCTCAGGGAGCATTTGAACAAAGTGACAGCAATGAGAAGCTTAAAAAAATGATGGAAGAAAACATAGATACGGACAGGATCAAAGAACAACTCGTAGAGCCGACCCGGGAGCTCAAAAATCAGAAGTAATTGTGGTTGTTAAAAAATGTTAAATGCCAATTCATCTGGCAAATAAAATTGTTTATTAGTCGTTACACGATTATATTTGCAGGCTCATGATGAAAAACGCGATTATATTTTCGTTAATTCTTTCACTATTAGTGTTTTACACTGGGTGCTCTAAATTTAGAAAAATCCAAAAAAGCGATGATTGGAAGCTGAAATATGACGCTGCACTGGATTATTATGAAAATAAAGATTATTACAGAGCGGTAATCTTGTTTGATCAGATAATGCCTTATATACGGGGAAGCGCAGAGGCAGAATTGGTACAATTCTATTATGCCTATGCCCATTATTACCAGAAGCAGTATCTGTTGTCTTCTCATTATTTCAAGAATTTTCACGATACCTATAATAGAAGCGAATACGCAGAAGAGGCGTATTATATGTATGGCTACTCGCTGTACAAACAATCGCCGGCATATAATCTGGAGCAATCCAGCACTGTTGAAGCAATCACTGCAATTCAGACATTCCTGAACAGGTATCCAAACAGTGAATATAGAACGGAAGCCATAAACATTCAGGCAGAACTTCGATTGAAACTAGAGAAAAAAGCATTTGAGAATGCCAAACTGTATTATACACTTGGTCGATTGAGTTCGGCACTGATCGCTCTGGACAATTTTTTGAAAGACTATCCTGATTCCATATTAGGAGAAGATGCCCAATACCTTATTGTGGAGGCCTCTTATAAATATGCAAAAGCAAGTATCCCTTCAAAACAGAAGGAAAGATATTACGATTGCATCGAGCATTATGAAGAATTTATTGATAACTATCCGGGAAGTAAATATCTCAAATCTATTCAAAATTTTTATTCGAATAGCATTGGCGAAATAGAAAAATTAACAGAAGAAACATTATAAATAAAATTATGGCTGCAGATCCGTCAATAATTACACGAGACTTAAACCAACTCGCAAAAGACACTGAAAATATCTACGAGTCGGTTTCAATTATTTCGAAAAGAGCGCGCCAGATTTCAGCAAAAGTAAAAGAAGAATTAAGCGCCAAACTTGCAGAGTTCGCTACTACAGTTGATAATTTGGAAGAAATTTTCGAAAACAGAGAACAAATTGAAATTTCCAGGTTTTATGAAAGAATGCCAAAATCGACGATTGTGGCGGCCGAAGAATTCCTCGAGGGAGAATTAAGCTATAGATACCCGGAAATAGAAGAAAGCCAGGATTTTTATTAGAGTAAATTATGCTCCGCGGAAAAAACATTTTGGTCGGAGTCACAGGAAGTATAGCTGCGTATAAATCCGCGATACTTATTAGATCCCTCGTTAAGGAAGGCGCTCATGTCAAGGTAGTGATGACACCATCCGCAACGGATTTCATCAGTCCGCTCACGCTGTCAACACTTTCTAAAAATCCTGTAAACCTTGATTTTTTCAACTCCAACTCGGGCGAATGGGCGAGTCATGTGGAGCTTGGGCTATGGGCCGATCTATACCTTATCGCACCGGCAACTGCAAATACCATCGCCAAATTTGCCAATGGAATCTGTGAAGATCTGCTGGCCGCAGTATATCTCTCGGCAAAATGTCCCGTATTTATAGCGCCGGCCATGGATCTCGATATGTATCGGCATCCGGCAACAAACAAGAACATTGAAATTCTCAGAGATTTTGGCAACGCCATTATCGATGCGGATCATGGAGAGCTCGCAAGCGGTTTGATCGGTGAAGGAAGAATGGCTGAGCCGGAGCAAATCATTCGGATATTAAATTCGTTTTTTAGCGGGGATCAACCGTTGAAAGGAAAAAAAGCGTTGGTTACTGCCGGACCAACGCACGAAGCGATCGATCCTGTTCGGTTTATCGGAAACCATTCCAGCGGAAAGATGGGATTTGCGATCGCCGAAGAGCTGGCTGACCAAGGGGCCGAGGTTACGCTTATTAGCGGCCCTACGCAACAGCAAACTGAGCGTACAAACATTCACACGATAGCCGTGGTTACGGCGGAGCAAATGCACAAAGAAAGCAGAAGTGTATTTCATGATTCGGAGATCATCGTTCTTGCCGCTGCCGTTGCAGACTACAGACCTGTCATAAGTGCTGCCGAAAAGATCAAAAAACAGGATCCTTATCTGAATCTTGAACTGGAAAAAACGGTGGATATAGCCGCAACTCTTGGGAAAGAGAAAAAAAATGGTCAATTCATTGTAGGATTTGCTCTGGAGACGGAAAATGAAGTGGATCACGCGAAAGAGAAAATCAGGAAGAAAAACTTTGACCTGATCGTGTTAAACTCCCTGAAAGATGACGGGGCCGGATTTGGCTATAATACGAATAAGGTGACAATCATTGACCGTCGGGAAAAGGTAAAAGCTTTCGGGCTAAAATCAAAAAAGGAAGTTGCCACGGATATTGTACATGAAATTATTACCAGGATCGATTCGTAAACCGGTCACGGCAATACTTGGTATGTTGTGTTCCATTCAATCTATTTGTGCTCAGGAGCTCAACTGTCAGGTAAAAGTCGATGATACACGCGCCCAAACCACAGACCGTATGGTTTTTCGCGATATGGAGCAGGCGTTTACACGGTTCATGAACGATAGAAAATGGACTGGTGATACGTATCTGCCACACGAAAGGATCGATTGCAATATCGCCGTTACCATAGAAAGCATGCCGTCGGTAGGATTTTACAATGCCTCCGTACAGATACAATCTTCAAGGCCGGTTTATAATACAAATTATTCCACACTCATGTTCAATTTTGCAGATCGTGACTGGCAATTTGCCTATGTGGAATCCACCCCGCTCGACTTTGGCGATAATGTTTTTACCTCAAACCTGACCTCGATGCTGGCCTTTTACGCCTATGTAATAATTGGGATCTACAAAGATTCCTTTGAGGAATTTGGCGGTGAAGAACAATTTAAAAAGGCCCTGGATATTGTAAACCTCGCGCAACAATCAGACCGTCCGGGTTGGCAAGCTTTTCAAAGCAACAGGAACAGGTACTGGTTGATCGAAAACCTTAATAATCAGGATTTGAGATTGATTCGGAAAGGGATCTACACATATCACCGACTTGCCCTGGATCAACTTGAAAGTAAACAGGACAACTCCAGATCATTAATTGTAAACGTACTCAAGGATATACAAACTGCCGACAGAAATATCCCGAATAGTATTCTCAAGATCACATTTTTCGATGCGAAGAAAAACGAACTGGGAAGCATATTCGAAAAAGGAAATCCCGCCACTAAAAAAGAGGCTTACAACTTATTGGTGAATATAGATCCGAGCAATACGGAAAAATACAGAAGCATTATTGGAAATTAATTCTTCCTCTTACTTTTATATTTTATTTAAATCTGATTTAGTATTTTTTACAGACATTATTGCAGATGATCAAAGGACTTCTCATAAAGAATTATGCCCTCATTCAAAACCTGCAAATGGATCCTTCCATTCATTTGAGTACGATTACCGGTGAGACAGGAGCCGGAAAATCAATAATGCTCGGCGCTTTGGGATTGCTCCTGGGTAACAGGGCGGATACGAAAGTTTTATTTCTGGAGGATCAAAAGTGTATTATTGAGGGAATCTTTGACATTTCCGCTTACAATTTAAATGCCACTTTTAATCATTTTGAGCTGGATTATCAGGATGAGACCATAATACGTCGGGAAATAAGCCCTTCGGGAAAATCCCGCGCATTTGTCAATGATACGCCGGTGACACTGGATATAATGAAAGATATTGGAAAGTATCTGGTGGATATCCATTCGCAGCGCGATACCTACCTCCTCGGCGCTTCGGGATATCAACTTACAATGATTGACGGATACGCACAAAACCAGGACTTGATTAGAACGTACAAGGCGGTATTTAAAAAATTCAAGAAACAGGAAAACGAATTCTTTGCACTCAAGGAGCAGGCGGAAGAATTGAGCAAAGAAGCTGATTACAATCATTTTTTGCTTGAAGAGCTTGATGATGCAAACATAAACGCAGGGGAACTTGAACATATAGAGGAAGAATTACGGATTATCGAGCATGCCGAAGAAATAAAGGGCAAGCTGTTTGAATGCCTGGAATTGCTGGAAAATTCCGAGTATTCGGTAAACTCCGGATTGCAGCAGGTCATCAAAAACATTGCTCAGATCAGTATCTATGCAGCCCATTTCGAACCGCTAAGATCGAGACTTGAAAGTTGTTTTCATGAGCTTAAAGATATCGCGAAAGAGCTCGAAGACGAAAACCATAAAGTCGAATTTGATAAAAACAGACAGGAAGAAATTCAGGAACGCATCGGGTTGATTTATCAACTTCTTCAAAAGCACCATTCCAAAAGTGAATCGGATCTCATGGATGTCAGAGAATCGTTGCGTGCAAAGGTGGACAAAGTGCAGAATATGGATGAGGAACTGGCTGTTGCCAAAAAAGAGCTGGATCACTTGTCCGGCGAAATGAGTTCAATTGGTGAAAAATTAAGCAAATCAAGGACTTCGGTATTTGATGAATTCAAGATTGAGCTTGAAAAGCTGCTAAAAGAGTTGGCTATGCCGTTTGCCAGTATAGAAATCATGCATGAGCAGGTATCTCCGACTGAAAACGGATTGGATAGAATTTCGGTTTTGTTTAGTGCAAATGCGGGCGTCGCTCCTGACGAATTAAAGAACGCAGCCTCTGGTGGTGAATTCTCCAGGCTTATGTTTTGCATCAAATATATGCTGATCGGACGCACTTCCCTTCCTACCATTATCTTCGATGAAATCGATACCGGAATCTCGGGAGAAATCGCACTTAAAATGGTGAAGATGATGAAAGAGATGGCCAAACGTCATCAAGTGATTGCCATTACGCATTTACCCCAGATTGCCGCAAGCGGAGATCGGCATTATTTTGTCTTTAAAAAAAGTATTGAAGGTAAATCTGTCTCAAAAATCAAACGACTGAGCGAATCGGACCGCATCTCAGAAATTGCTAAAATGATCGGCGGCGATAACCCGTCGGAAGCCGCGTTGGAAAACGCCAGGGAGCTGTTAAACAGCCATTAAATTACCCGCAAAATCATTATATGATTGAAGTCACAATACACCAAAATTATTGATATTAAATTGCGCCGTTTTGAAGCAAAAAAACATATATTTGTTTTTGGTATTAGAATTTTGATCAATTTTTAACAATAAAATATTATGGGAAAAATAGGAATTTTTTATGGCTCGACAGAAGGGAACACCGAAGATGTGGTTGAAAAGGTAAAAGATGCCTTAGGTGATGCGGATGTTTACAATGTAGATTCGGCATCAGCAGATGACCTGGCAAAATATGATACGGTGATTCTCGCTTGTTCGACTTGGGAAATCGGCGAATTACAGGAAGATTGGGAATCATTCATCGATATCCTTGACGATGTTGACTTCAGTGGAAAGAAAGTGAGCTATATCGGCACCGGCGATGCGGATGGCTATCCGGATACCTTTGTAGATGCTATCGGAATTATCCATGAAAGAATAGCAGATTCAGGAGCCGAATTCTTTGGCGCGTGGCCTACCGAGGATTATGAATTTGATGAGTCAAAGGGAATTGTAGATGGAAAATTCCTTGGTCTTGTAATCGATGAGGATAATGAATCCGATAAGACCGATGACCGGATTGCCGCTTGGGTCGAGCAGATCAAAGGGGAATTAGGCCTTTAATCAACGAATTAATTTTCTTAGCTGTTTAACCTGTTGATCACGGTTAAGCAGCTTTTTCTTTTTTCGGGTTTTTCTATTCATTGGAAAACAGCGAATTATTTTTTTTAAAACTGACAATTATCAATTTTTTTGATAGACAGTCTATCTACATTTGCACATGACTTTAGGTAGAGGGAAATGACTACAGAGACGGTAAGGAGTAGTTCTATTGAACATTGGGGAGTAATCAAGGAAATTACACCCAAAACCATAAAGGTTAGCCTGCTCAATGTATCCGGTTGCTCTACCTGTCACACCAAAGCGACTTGCTCTGTTTCCGATGTTGACAACAAAGTAATAGATATCATCAACACCGGAGAAAAATTCAGGGAAGGCGAGAAAATAAAAGTATCATTTAAAAAATCCCTGGGGCCTTTGGCCCTTTTTATTGGATATGTATTGCCGTTTGTCGTATTGATGATCGTTTTGATCATTGCATGGTCCGCAACCGGAGATGAAATCTTTGCGGGAATAGCTTCGTTAAGTTCCGTAGGCATTTATTATGTATTTTTAATGCTCTTCAAAAACAAACTTAAAAGCACGTTTACTTTTAGAATTCTAAAAGACTGAGATAAATTATGAGTCAGACGATTCTTTTTACGATCGGATCAATTACCATTTTGGGATTTCTTGCTGCTGCCATACTTTATTTTATCGCCAGTAAGTTCAAAGTATATGAAGATCCAAAAATAGACGAAGTCGAGGACGCTTTACCCAACACCAATTGCGGAGGATGCGGACATCCGGGTTGTCGAGCATTTGCCGAAGCCTGTGTTAAAGCAGAGGATCTATCGGACCTGCATTGTCCTGTCGGCGGTAATGAAACCATGCAGAACGTCGCGGGGATTCTCGGTATGGAAGTAGATGAGCGCGACCCGTATGTGGCAGTTGTAAGATGCTCCGGGTCGTTTGAATACCGGCAAAAGGTAAACATGTATGACGGCACTGAAAATTGTACTGTCGCTCATAGTTTATACGGAGGAGATACCGGATGTCAATACGGTTGTCTTGGTTTCGGAGAGTGTGTTGACGCCTGCGACTTCGAAGCCATGTACATGGATGAAAAGACCGGGTTGCCCGTTGTCATCGAAGATAAATGCACGGCTTGCAACGCTTGTGTGACGGCCTGTCCAAGGGATATCATGGAATTAAGACCTAAAGGGCGGCGGAACCGAAGGATCTTTGTTTCATGCATCAACCAGGACAAGGGGGGCGCTGCTAAAAAGGCGTGTGAAGTAGCCTGTACGGGATGCAGTAAATGCGAGGCTGAATGTAAATACGATGCCATAACAGTTGAAAATTACCTGGCTTATATAGATGCAGACAAATGTAAAAATTGCCGTAAATGCGCTCCGGTTTGCAAGTCCAATTCGATTCATGAAATAAACTTCCCTCCGCGCAAAGAAAGACCTGAGAAGCCGGAACGGGTAAAGAAAGAACGGCCCGAGAGAAAAACAAAACCTGTTGCTTCCGGGGCGGAATCCGTCACACTGGAAAAAGAGGCGGACGTAAATGTGATTGAGATGGTGAAAAAGGCCAATGAAAATAAACCGAATAATCAAAACTCAGAAGATAAAGCGTAAGGTTGATGAGTTTAGCTGTTAATAATATCAAAACATTTCCAATGGGCGGAGTTCATCCGGCCGAAAATAAATTGACCGCAGGCAAACCCATTGAAAAATTGATCGCTCCAAAGCAGGTAGCCATACCCATTTCACAGCATATCGGAGCCCCCGCAAAACCTATCGTTGAGCAAAGAGAAAAGGTAAAAGTTGGCCAGGTGATCGCCATGAGTGCTGGTTTTGTATCGACAAATATTCATGCCACAATCTCCGGAACTGTAGCCAAAATTGATAAGGTGATGGACTCAACTGGTTACAAGAGGGAGGCCATAATCATTAAAGCGGGAAAAGAGGAAGAGGAGTGGGCCGACGGAATCGATTTGAGCGATGACCTTGTCGAAGACATTTCGCTGGGAAAAGAGGAAATCATTAAAAGGGTATTGGAAGCCGGAATTGTCGGTCTCGGTGGAGCAACTTTTCCGTCTCATGTAAAATTATCCGTTCCAAAAGGCAGAAAAGCGGAATACTTAATTCTCAATGGTGTCGAGTGTGAGCCATACCTTACCGCCGATCACAGATTAATGCTGGAAAAAGGAGAAGAGATCATCGTAGGCGCTCGAATTCTTATGAAAGCCCTTGAGGTTGATAAGGCAATTATTGGGATCGAAAAAAATAAACCCGACGCCATCGAGAAAATGGCCGGCTTGACCGCTGATGAAAACGGGATATCTGTCCAACCATTAAAAGTGCAATATCCTCAGGGAGGTGAAAAACAGTTAATAAAAGCAGCCCTTAACCGGGAAGTCCCTTCAGGCGGACTGCCAATAGATGTCGGTGTGGTCGTTCATAATGTAGGTACGGCATTTGCCGTGTATGAAGCCGTTCAAAAGAACAAGCCTCTTGTTGAACGTGTGGTCACCATCACGGGGAAAGATATGAAGAGCCCGTCCAATTTTATGGTTCGAATCGGTACCCCAGTAAACAATCTGGTAGAGGCGGCAGGAGGAATTCCCGAAAATACGGGAAAAGTAATCAGCGGCGGACCCATGATGGGAAAGGCACTCAATTCGGTCGATGTCCCGGTTGCGAAAGGCACCTCCGGAATTTTGCTCATTCCGAATGAAGAGGCGAAACGCGGAAAAATGAAGGTATGCATCAGGTGCAGCAAATGTGTGGATGTCTGTCCTATGGGATTGGAACCGTATCTCTTAATGACCTTGACTCAAAAAGAATTATTTGAACGGGTAGAGGAAGACCATGTACTGGATTGCATCGAATGTGGCTCATGTTCCTTCACCTGTCCTTCCGATCGACCGCTTTTAGATTATATCCGGTTAGGAAAGAAAACTGTTGCATCATTAATCAGAGAAAGAAATAACTGATGAGCGTTCAATTTTTAACGGTATCCCCATCTCCGCATATCCATTCCGAAGACACAATTCAGAAATTGATGTACGGGGTGATTATTGCGATGTTGCCAGCCTTGGCAATATCATTTTTTGTATTTGGTATTGGTGCGTTGTACGTGACGTTGCTTTCTATTGTCAGTTGTGTCATTATCGAATTTTTACTAACCAGATACCTGCTCAGGAAAGACCCGACCATTCTGGATGGATCGGCAATAATTACCGGTATTTTATTGGCGTTTAATGTGCCAAGCAGTTTGCCCTGGTGGGCTATCATTATAGGAAGCCTTGTAGCTATAGGTATCGGAAAGACCGCTTTCGGTGGTTTGGGGAATAATCCTTTTAATCCGGCCCTTGTTGGGAGGGTATTCCTTCTGATCTCTTTCCCGGTGCAAATGACGAGCTGGCCGGTCCCCTTCGAATCGAGGCTTCAGTTTTTGGATGCTGCTACCGGAGCTACACCATTAGCCATAGTGAAAGAAGGTGTTGACGCAGGGATTCCGATTCCACAGTTGATGAATGAAATACCTTCGTATCTGGGACTGTTTCTCGGCGGACTGGGCGGAAGTGTCGGGGAAGTTTCCGCCATTGGATTAATTATCGGATTCGTCTACATGCTCTGGAAAAAGATCATCACCTGGCATACCCCGGTTTCAATGCTGGCAACGATAGTTGTTTTCACCGGGATCTTGTGGATAATCAATCCGGAAAAATACATCGATCCGGTGTTTCACTTAATTACCGGAGGTGTGTTACTTGGAGCATTTTTCATGGCCACTGATTATGTTACCTCGCCGATGTCTTCCAGGGGAATGCTGATGTATGGAGCAGGCATCGGCTTTATTACCGTGGTTATCCGAGTGTTTGGCTCATATCCGGAAGGTGTTTCATTCGCAATACTTATAATGAATGGTTTTGTGCCATTGATGAATAAATACATTAAACCAAAACGGTTCGGGAACAAAAAAAATGGCTAAGAAAGAATCGACACTTTTTAATATGGTCTCCAGCTTGGTGGTTGTCACGCTGGTGGCTTCAACCGCGCTCGGTTATGTGTATGAGCTTACAAAAGGACCAATCGCTGTTGCAAAACTGGCTAAGAAAATTAAAGCTATCGATGAAGTCGTTGTGGAATATGACAACAATCCTGTCGACGAAATGTACAAAATTCCCATAGACGGATCTCAGGACAGCCTCGAAGTATATCCTGCAAAAAAAGGAGGAAAACTCATGGCAAGCGCAATTCGATCTTTTTCACCAAAGGGCTATGGAGGGCATGTCTGGCTGATGGTCGGATTATTCCCCGATGGAAACATAAATAATATTGCTGTACTGGAACATAAGGAGACTCCCGGTTTGGGGACCAAGATGGGCGACACGGAATTCAAGAATCAATACATAGGACAAAATCCGGAATCATTCAATCTGAAAGTGGAAAAGGACGGAGGCGATGTGGACGCTTTGACCGGCGCAACCATTACCTCGAGGGCATTTAGCCAGGCGACACAGTTAGCATTTGATACATATATGAAAGGAGGTCAGCATGAGTAACATGCAGAATTTCAGCAAAGGATTTTTTAAAGAAAACGCTGTTTTTGTTCAACTGTTGGGGATGTGTCCAACCCTGGGCGTGACTACCACTGCGTTTAACGGATTGGGTATGGGCCTGGCAACAACTTTTGTATTGCTCATGTCCAACATTGTGGTGTCCCTGATAAAAAGTTTTATACCGGATAAGGTTAGGATTCCCGCCTACATTGTAGTAATTGCTTCATTTGTAACAATCGTCGATCTCGTCATGGCCGGTTATCTTCCTGAGCTGCATGAAAACCTCGGGCTCTTTATTCCGCTTATTGTGGTAAACTGTCTGGTATTGGGTCGGGCGGAAGCCTTTGCCTCAAAGAATGGATTGATACCATCTGTATTTGACGGGCTTGGGATGGGGCTCGGTTTTTCGATGGCCCTTGTCATGCTCGGGGGAATCCGGGAATTACTGGGGAGTTTATCCGTATTTGGGATCCAGCTTATCGATATGGATGGCATTCTACTTTTTATACTTCCCCCGGGTGCATTTATTGCGCTTGGCTTTTTAATCGCTTTCATCAATCATCTAAGAAAAACAACCTAGGATATGGAATATGCAATCATTGTTTTCGGAGCGATTTTTGTAAATAACATCGTCCTCAATCAATTCCTGGGAATTTGCCCTTTTTTAGGGGTCTCCAACAAAGTTTCAACTGGCATAGGCATGACAGGTGCTGTAACGTTCGTAATGACAATCGCAGCTATAGTTACCTACCTGATATATAAATATGTACTTTTACCATTGGATATTACTTATTTACAAACCATATCCTATATCTTGGTCATAGCTGCATTGGTACAAATGGTTGAGATTATTCTTAAGAAGATTAGCCCTCCATTGTACCAGGCTTTAGGTGTTTATCTTCCTCTCATTACTACCAACTGTGCTATTTTAGGTGTAGCTTTATTAGTTATAAGCAATGATTTTAATCTGATGGAAAGCGTGGTATTCGCAATTGCCAATGCCATTGGATTCGGTTTGGCGTTAATCATCTTTGCCGGTTTGCGCGAACATATGGACCTTATGGATCTTCCAAAAGGGATGAAAGGCGTGCCGGCCGCATTGGTCATTGCCGGATTGCTTTCCATGGCGTTTATGGGATTCGCAGGTTTGGTTTAAACTTTTAATTATACGAAAATGGTTAATCTGGCGACAAGATATATGGGTTTAAATCTTAAAAACCCAATCATCGTTTCAAGTTGCAGCCTTACACACAGCGCCGAAGGTGTAAAAAGATGTGCGGATGCCGGCGCCGGGGCGGTGGTCTTGAAATCCCTGTTCGAAGAACAAATCAATGCCGATGTCAAAGCCCTGGCGGATAGCTCCGTCACCCAGTTCCATACCGAGGAATGGGACTATATCCAACGCATTGGACTGGACATGAATGCCGATGAATATCTGAAAATCATTGAAGAATCCAAGGAGAAAGTAGACCTTCCGGTAATTGCCAGTTTGAATTGCGTATCCAACGATAAGTGGACAGAATTTGCAAAATATATCGAAGCAGTTGGCGCTGATGCTTTGGAATTGAACATAGCCGTAATGCCCAGACAATTTGACGAGGATCCCGATAAAATCGAAAAGCATATTCTGAGCATAATATCAAATGTAAAACACAATATCAATATTCCGGTTGCGGTAAAATTGGGACCATATTTCACTTCAATGCCCCGGATTGCCAAAGCAGCCCGAAAAGCCGGCGCATCGGCACTAGTGCTCTTTAACCGTTTTTACCAGACGGATATCAACATCAATACGCTTGAGCACGAATCAAAAAATAAATACAGCACACCGGCCGAAATGTCCAATACGCTTCGCTGGATATCGCTATTGTATCAACAGATCGGGTGCTCTTTGGTGGGGAATACGGGCATCCATAATGGAGAAGCGCTGATTAAGCAAATACTCGTCGGCGCGAGGGCAGTGGAAATTTGCTCTACGCTCTACATTCACGGTCTGGGTAGAATCAACTTTATGCTGGATGATCTGGTGAAGTGGATGATTGACAAGGGCTATGAAACACTGGATGATTTCAGGGGTAAAATGAGCTTCAAAAATTCCAAACAACCCGACTATTTCGAACGACAGCAATACATCCGGGCGATTGTCGGGATAGACTAAATTCGGATTTATCCTCTGGTAAAAACAAACTTATGCTCGTCGGACAGCTCATGCCTATAAAGATATCCTTCGGAATCAAACCCGATTAGCTCTTCAGGGTGCGTTACTTTGTGCTGAAAAGCATACCGGCACATCAGTCCCCTCGCTTGTTTTGCATAGATGCTTACCACTTCGTAATTGCCGGATGCACGCTTTTCCTTAAATTCAATATGGATGATTCTTCCTTTGAACGTCTTTTGATCAACAACTTTAAAATATTCATTTGACGCCAGATTGATAAGTATATCAGTTCCAATTTCCTCCAGAGTTCTGTTCAATTGTCTCGTTACCGGCTTTGTCCAGTATCCATAGAGATTTCTTTTGGCCACAGGCCATTTTGTCCCCATCTCCAGACGATGCGGAAGAATCATATCGGATGGTCTCAGCAATCCATACATTCCCGATAAAATTCGCAGGTGTTTATTCGCATATTGGAGCGCATCTTCCTTCAATGATTGCACGTCTATTTTCCGAAACACGTGGCCATTAAAAGCAAATAATGCTTTCTTTCCCAAATCTGTAATTTTCCGGGTGTCCCAATTCTGATATCGATCGTAATTCAACTGTGCCAATTCTTCACTGACATGGAATAGTTTTTTTAAGGAACCGGGAGATTTCTTTTTTAATTTTTGAGCCAAACGATCCGCTCTTTCTGCAAATATTGGGAATGTCGGTTGACCTTGTTCAATCCTAAAAAAATCAAGTGCCTTTGCCGGAGAAATTATAAAAAGCATATAGATGGCTTTATCAGCAGTTCGAAGTTTTGACAAAATTCGCCTGATTTATAAACAGGAATTTCATGAAATAAGTTCGAGAACATTTCTAAATGATTGAATTATAAACAATTAAACATCGGATTAACTCCGGTCATTGCTTTTAAACATTTCTCAAACCTGCTTTACCGCCGGAATGAGGAAGAGATGCCTAAAGAATCCAAAATGCAGTTTTTGTAAGTTTAAAAGCCATTATCGGCCCTATGGATGCCTACAAGGCAGACCGGGGCGATAAAAATTGACACAAAAAAACCTCAATGAAAATCACCGAGGTTTTAACAATGTCATATATTTGATTTTATAACTGAGGACCGGCAGCGACCAGTGACTTGCCGTGTTCGTTATCCGTATATTTCTCAAAATTCTTAATAAATCTTCCGGCAAGATCGGTTGCCTTTTCTTCCCATTCTTTAGGATCGACATACGTATCTCTCGGATCAAGAATCGCCGGATCAACGCCTGGCAACTCGGTCGGAGCTTCAAGGTTAAACACCGGAATGTTCTTGGTCGGAGCAGTATCGA
Organism: Cytophagales bacterium; assembly: GCA_022360055.1. Lineage (GTDB taxonomy): Bacteria > Bacteroidota > Bacteroidia > Cytophagales > Cyclobacteriaceae > JAAUQL01. The sequence continues at coordinate 118,542 of JAKSDO010000237.1, forward strand.
TTGATCCGTCGAGAATTGCATTGATTATACCTCTTGTATCCTGGATGGAGATTCTTTTTCCGGAACCATTCCAGCCGGTGTTTACGAGGTATGCAGCAGCACCGTGCTCTTCCATCTTCTCAACTAACTCTTCCCCATATTTAGTCGGGTGAAGTGTCAGGAATGCAGCTCCAAAACATGCTGAGAAAGTTGGTTGAGGAGTCGTAACACCTCTTTCTGTTCCGGCCAGCTTTGCAGTGAATCCGGAAAGGAAGTGATACTGGGTCTGCTCGGGAGTCAGTTTGGATACGGGAGGCATTACACCAAAAGCATCGGCAGTTAAAAAGATTACTTTTTTGGCGTGCCCTGCTTTTGATGGGATGGCTATGTTGTTGATGTGATAAATGGGATAAGAAACCCTTGTATTCTGAGTTACGGATCCGTCATCGAAATCAATCTTACCATCCTCATCAACAGTAACATTTTCCAATAACGCATCTCTTTTGATGGCCGCGTAAATTTCCGGTTCGGCTTCTCGGTCGAGGTTTATGGTTTTCGCATAACAGCCGCCCTCAAAGTTGAATATGCCGTCATCATCCCACCCATGCTCGTCGTCGCCGATCAAGGCTCTGTTCGGGTCGGTCGAGAGTGTCGTTTTGCCGGTCCCTGAAAGGCCGAAGAAAATAGCTACATCACCATCTTTACCTACGTTTGCAGAGCAGTGCATAGATGCCATACCGTTTAAAGGAAGGTAGTAATTCATCATGGCAAACATACCTTTCTTCATTTCACCACCGTACCAGGTACCGCCAATAACCTGCATTTTTTCTGTGAGGTTGAAAGCGGTGAAAACATCGGAATTTAGCCCGTGCTCTTTCCATTTTGGATTGCTTGTTTTAGAACCGTTTATTACGACGAAATCCGGCTCACCATATACTTCCAGTTCTTTGGCGGAAGGCCGCAGAAACATGTTTGTAACAAAGTGTGCCTGCCAGGCAACCTCCATTATAAATCTTACCTTAAGCCTTGAGTTTTCATTTGCCCCCAGAAAAGTATCAACGATAAATAATCTTTTTCCGGAAAGTTGATCGACCACCAATTTTTTAAGGTCTTTCCAAACTTCCGGAGAAATTGGTTTATTATCATTTGGAGACTCTTCCGTTGTCCACCAGAAGTTGTCTTTGGTGGTTTCGTCTCTCACAATCCACTTATCCTTTGGCGAACGTCCGGTGTAAATGCCGGTCATTACGTTAACGGCACCCAATTCGGAAACCTGTCCTTTTTCAAATCCTTCCAGTTCCGGTCTTGTTTCTTCTTCAAACAATTGCTCATAAGATGGGTTGTAAACGATTTCGCTTGCACCAATAATCCCGTAGTTTTCTAATTGCGCTTTAGTGATCATAGTTGTTTATATTTATTCGGAAAATGAAAATAATTGTTCATTGCGACATATGTCGTTGGTGTATAATGCAAAAATTAATAAATTCCTTGAACCCTCTGGCTATATAATCTTCAAGACAATTTCTTCTCCGAGAATGCATTGCAAAAGATCCAATCCTGTTTTTTGATAAAATGACCTATCTCATAGATAATATAACCTATGTCATAGATAATATAATATACCGGAGTGTACAAATTAAATAATTATTAACTAAACTTTATTTTGTATTTAATATTTAATTTCTGAAGCCCGTCTCCGGATATTATTTCATTATGCATATTCAGACAACTCCAACCAACGAAATTCTTTTTCTTCAATAAGGATGGATAGCTGTTCGATTTCCCGGGACCACAGCATTAATTCTTCGTGATTTCCCCCTCCGCTATTTAGCTTATTCAACAATTCGGTCTTTTGGTGTTCCAATTCGGCAATCTCCTTTTCCAGGGATTCAAACTCCAGCCGTTCTTTAAAACTCAATTTGGTTTTTTTTGCAACCTGAGGATTTAATTTCTTTCTTTCCCGAGGTTTGGCAACATGCTCCGCAGCATTTTTTCCCAGTTGATCCCGACTATTTTTGTAATCGGAATAATTCCCCGGAAAGTCAAACACGCTTCCGATGTCCTGGAATACAAAAAGGTGATCGGTAAGCTTATCCATAAAATACCGATCGTGAGAAACAATGATGAGCGTGCCTTCAAAATTATGCAGATAATCCTCGAGCACATTCATCGTGAGGATATCCAGATCATTTGTAGGTTCGTCCAGAATAAGGAAATTAGGCGCTTCAATCAACACTCGAAGGAGCTGTAACCTCCTTTTTTCTCCGCCACTCAATTTCTCAACCGGTGTGGTCTGCATTTCATGGGGAAACAGAAAGTGATTTAAAAACTGGGAGGCAGTAATGGTTGCCCCGTCCAGGAGCTTTACTACTTCGGCCACTTCCCTTACGACGTCGATTACCCTGGTACCGGCTGCATAAGAAACTTCCTCCTGTCGGTGATAACCGAATTTTGTCGTTTCTCCAACTATTACCTGTCCTTTATCTAATGGCAATGCTCCCGTAATAGCGTTGAGTAATGTAGTTTTTCCAATGCCGTTTTTACCGACAATTCCTATTCTTTCTTTCTTCTTAAAAATATAATCGAAACCATCGAGATATTTTATTCCGTCATATTCTACGGTAAGGCCATGGAGTTCCAGTATTTTCTTCCCCTGACGGCGGGTCATTGTTTTTAACGTGAGTGACTTTTCTTCCAGGTTTTTATTCGCTATTTCCATGAGGTGGTGAGCGGCTTCAACGCGATACTTCGCCTTAGATCCTCTGGCCTTTGGCATCTGCCTCAACCAATCCAATTCTTTAACCAGCAGATTCCTTGCTTTTGCTACGTCGGCAGCTTCCAAAGCCTTTCGTTCTGATTTTTTTTCAAGATAGAAAGAATAATTCCCTTTATATGCACGAATGGTCTTATCATCGATTTCGATGATTTCATTGGTGACCCGTTCCAAAAAATAGCGGTCGTGCGTAACCAGCAGAAGCGACATCGTCTGGGCTGCGAGGTACCTTTCGAGCCATTCAATGACTTCAATGTCCAAGTGATTTGTAGGCTCGTCCAGAATCAAAAAATCGGGCCGTTCTACTAATGCTGCAGCCAGTGCAACTCTTTTCCGCTGCCCTCCCGAAAGCTCATCTACGAAAAGATCCAGATTGTGGATACCAAGCTTCCCCAAGATTTGTTTTATCTGCGATTCCAGGTCCCAGGCCGATTTTGCGTCCATTTCATTCATGAGTTCCAGGTACCTTATGCCCTCATCGTCAAAATCCTCCGATTCAATAAGACGTTCATACGCACTCACAAGGGACAGCAAATCATTAGACCGATCAAAAATGTAATCCTTCACAGTCAGGTGGTCTTTAAATTCCGGATTTTGAGGAAGAAAGCTGATTGTAATCCCTTTTCTAAAAACGACCTTTCCGCTATCCGGAGCAATCGCTCCGGCTATAATCTTGAGCAGAGTTGATTTACCACATCCGTTTCTCCCTACAAGGGCAACTTTTTGGCCCTGGTCTATTCCGAATGTAATGTTGCTAAAAAGCGCTTGCTCATGATAGCTTTTCGATAGCTGCTCTACGGATAAATAGTTCATCAACCCTCGTGCTCTGAATCCTTGTGTTTATCCTTCCGATCTTCTCCGGACAATTTCCCCAATAAATCCGAAAAAACAGTTTTCACCTCCCGAGCAGTGTTTTTCGCCAGGTTTTCAACTTTCTCAAAAGTCTCTTTGTTCTCTTCTCTGATTTTTTTGAATTCTTCATTCGCCTGATCACGACTTTTTTTCAATTCTTCAATCCTGGTAGCGATTTCTTTCTTGACTTCATCTTTCGAGATGTTTGACTGCTCCAACAATTCATCAATTTTGACTGTCAGGTCTTTAATGATTTTCTTTACCTTAGATTCTTGCTCGCTCATGTTCTGGTATTTTTTTGGCAAACATATATAATATAATACATCAATATACGATACAATATTAAATCACCGAATAGATATTCTGTTATATATTTGTAGAAAAACGAGTTATACATTGAAAAGATTTTTAATACAATCACTGGCATTTGTAATCATTATTTTTTCCATATCCTGTGCTTCCTCAAAAGTGAAGAAGAGAAGTCAACCAAAAAGGGGCCCCATACCCTGTCCGGTCAAAGATTGTTAGACCAAAATTCAGGTCCTGTCAAATAAGCCAGTTTTCCCGGAGATTATATGACTGTTATGGAAAGTATCCGTATTTTTGCAAGCTAACTCGGTTTTGAATTGACTTTAGATATGAAGAAGATTGTAATCGCAATAGATGGCAACTCTGGTTGTGGGAAAAGTTCGACCGCCAAAGCATTGGCCAGGCAATTGAGATATATTTACATCGATACGGGAGCCATGTATCGAGCGGTTACCTTATTTTTCATAAAGCACAAAATTGATCTGAAAAACGATTTGGACGTTGCCGAAGCATTGAAGCAGATCGATATTTCATTTGAATACAACATCGTGACGGGTAAAAACGAGACGTTCCTGAATGGGAAAAACGTCGAGCGTGATATCCGGCAAATGGAAGTTTCAAATCTTGTCAGTCCGGTCAGTGAGATTTCTCAGGTAAGAAAAAAACTGGTGGATCAGCAGCGACGTTTAGGTGAGGGAAAGGGTGTAGTAATGGATGGCCGCGATATTGGCACAGTTGTTTTCCCCAATGCAGAGCTCAAAATATTCATGACGGCAGATCTGGAAATAAGGGCGAAGCGACGGCAATTGGAGTTGGCTGAAAAAGGAACAAAAGTAGCCTTGAATGACGTCATCGATAATTTAAAAAACAGGGATATCATCGACTCTTCAAGAGCCGACAGCCCATTAAGAAAGGCTGATGATGCGCATGTGGTGGATACCAGTCATCTTACCTTTGATGAACAGGTAGATAAAATACTGGAATTGATTAACATCAAAATAGAAGAAGTATAACATGAATATTACCATCGATCAAAACTCCGGATATTGCTTTGGAGTTGAGTTTGCGATCCAGATGGCAGAAGATGAAATTAAAGCTTCCAAAGAGCTTTATTGTCTTGGAGATATTGTCCACAATGATATGGAAGTAAAGCGACTCCATAAAAAAGGTCTCCGGGTCATCAACCACGAACAACTCAAGGAGCTTCGCGACTGTAAAGTCTTAATCAGAGCACACGGAGAGCCGCCGGAAACGTATCTCACCGCCCTGAAAAACAATATCGAACTGATCGACGCTTCCTGTCCGGTGGTGCTAAAGCTTCAAAATCGCGTAAAACACGCCTTTGATAATATTCAAAAAAGAAATGGTCAGATGGTGATTTATGGTAAAAAAGGCCATGCCGAAGTCATCGGACTTACCGGCCAGACAAATAACCAAGCAATTATCATCTCGGATGAAAATGATCTTGACAAAATAGATTACTCCAGGCCTGTCGTGCTATTCAGCCAGACCACCAAGAGTACCAAAGGCTTCTACAATATTAAAGAGAAAATAGAAGTTCGTTTCAAAGAAGCATCCGATCTTCCTTTTGAGGATTGCGTCCAGGCTCATGATAGCATTTGCAGACAGGTATCTAACAGGGAACCGAAAATGAAGCAATTTGCGGAGGTTCATGATGTGGTTTTATTCGTAAGCGGTAAAAAAAGTTCGAATGGAAAAGCATTATTTAAGGTATGTCAAAATCATAATACACGGAGTTACTTCATAGAAAGCAGCTCGGAAGTTGATATGAAATGGTTTAATGAAGATGATTCCGTGGGGATCTGCGGTGCAACATCGACGCCAATGTGGCTTATGGAGGAGGTGGCAAGCTCCATACGAAAAAGATCGAAAAAACTTGTTTTGAGCTAATAATTAACCCGCACAAAAATTTAATTTCCCGAAAGAGAATTTAAAAATCAAAAAGATTCCCAGTCACAATGTATATTTGAAAATTTGGTTATTTTTGCGCTTTAAAAATCAAGATATAAATACAATTCTTAAATGTCACATACAATAAAGCTTAAAAAAGGGTTTGATATAAACCTTGCAGGAAAAGCGGATAAGAAAATTGCAACATGTGACCAGCCTGAAACTTTTGCTTTAAAACCCACTGATTTTCTTGGCATTGAACGGCCAAAATTAATGGTAGAAGTCGGGGATACCGTAAAAGCGGGAACACCGCTTCTATATTGTAAAATGATGGAAGAAGTGAAATATTGTGCTCCCGTCAGCGGTGAAATTGTCGAGATCAAAAGAGGTGAAAAGAGGAAATTGCTGGAAATAAGAATTCTTGCGGACAAGGAAATCGTCTATGAGAAATTCAAGAATTATTCCGTTTCAGATCTGGTGAAGATTGACAAGAATGAAGTAATTGATCTTTTACTTCAAAGCGGAGTTTGGCCAAATATTATACAGCGACCGTACGGGATAGTCGCGAATCCCGAAGAAACGCCAAAATCAATTTTCATTTCGACATTCGACACGCATCCTTTGGCCCCGGATTACGACTTTACCCTTAGCGGAGAAGAGCATAATTTTCAGGCAGGTATTGATATTTTAAGAAAGCTTACAAATGGAAAGATTCACCTCGGGTTGAATGGGAATGGTGAGGTCTCATCCGTATTCTCTCATACTAAGAATGTTGAACTTCACAGTATAAGTGGGAAGCATCCAGCCGGAAATGTCGGCGTTCATATTCATCATATCGACCCGATTTCCAAAGGAGATCTGGTTTGGACCGTCGATCCATACGGAGTGGTCCAGATTGGCAAATTGTTCCTTGAAGGAAAATACGACGCCTCAAAGACAATTGCCCTCGCCGGCTCGGAAGTATCAACACCGGAATATTACAAAACATATACCGGCGCTTGTGTTAACAAAATGGTTGAAAGAAATGTTAAAGGTAGAAATGTGAGATTTGTAAGTGGTAATGTTTTGACCGGAGAAAAAATTAAATCCGACGGATACCTGGGATTTTACCATCATCAACTCACCGTGATTCCGGAAGGGGATCACAGCGAATTTATGGGATGGATATTACCTACCACAAAAAAGCTTAGTTTTCATAAAGCTTTTGGTTTGTTATCGTACCTGAATGGAAAGAATAAGGAATATATAATTGATACAAATACAAAAGGCGAACGCCGGACCTTTGTACAAACGGGTGTATTTGAACAAGTTACGCCCATGGATATACTTCCAACATATCTCGTTAAAGCGATTATGGCGGAAGACTATGATGAAATGGAAGCTCTTGGGATCTATGAAATGATCGAGGAAGATATCGCTCTGTGCGAATTCGTCGACGTTTCAAAGCACGAGTTGCAGAAAATTTTGAGGGAAGGCTTGGATTTATTAAAAAATAGCTAGAAGGAAATGAAGTTCATAAAGAATATCTTTGATAAGAATAAACCTCTTTTCGAAAAAGGCGGAAAATTTGAAAAGTTCATGCCCTTTTTCGAATCTTTCGAAACGCTGTTTTTTGTTCCAAACGAAGTCACATCATCCAAAGGGGTGCAGATCAGAGATGCTGTCGATCTGAAAAGAATGATGATGACCGTGATTATTGCAATGATCCCTTGTTTGATCTTCGGTATTTGGAACGTAGGATATCAGCACGGACTTGCCACCGGCGAAGTCATGTCATTTGGTCAGCAAATTTGGACAGGCCTCATCGTTGTCTTACCAATTATTATCGTTTCATATGCTTCCGGGCTGACGGTAGAATTTATTTTTGGAATAAAAAAGGGACATGCTTTAAATGAAGGATTTTTGGTTTCCGGGATGTTGATTCCTCTTGTAGTTCCTCCCACGATTCCCTTATGGCAGGTTGCTCTTGCCACAATATTCGCTGTCTTGATTGGCAAAGAAGTATTTGGAGGCACTGGGATGAATATCCTGAATGTTGCTCTTACTGCCAGAGCATTTTTATACTTTGCTTATCCATCTGAAATTTCCGGTGAAGTTTGGACCTACCTCGGAGATAAAACCCCGATAGATGGCTACACAGGAGGCACTTCTCTGGCAATTGCCAATGAGGCTTCCGTGGCCGGTGAAAATGTAATCGGGGCTTTGGCCAATTCCAATACGGTGATCAGCTCTGAATTCTTTAGCTTTTCAAATCTGTTCTTTGGATTTATACCGGGATCTATCGGAGAAACTTCCGCGCTTATGGCACTGCTCGGAGCGATATTACTGATAGCTACGGGAGTCGGAAGCTGGAAAATAATCGTGAGTGTATTTGGTGGAGCATATTTTACCGCGCTCTTATTTCAGGCAATCGGAGTAAATGAATATATGCTTATGCCCGCACATTATCACCTGGTCATCGGCGGGTTGGCATTTGGGGCGGTATTTATGGCTACAGACCCTGTGACTGCCACTCAGACAGAAAAGGGAAAATGGATATACGGGATTCTCATAGGGGTTCTAACCATAATAATTAGGGTATTTAATCCCGCCTATCCCGAAGGCATCATGCTGGCGATTTTATTGATGAATGTCTTTGCGCCGCTGATCGATTTTTATGTAGTAAAAGCAAATAAACAAAGGAGGTTACAACGTGCAACAGTCTAATACTTACGTAATAATATTTTCTGCCGTGCTTACAATTGTTTTGGGCGGATTGCTGTCAATGGCCAATCAGGGATTAAAACCAAAGCAGCAAAGATCCGTCGAACTGGATACGAAGAAAAAAATACTGGGTTCCGTTACCGATCTTGGCAAGAAAAAAGGTCAGGAAGTATTGGATTTATACAAGGAAACAATTGAGTCTTCGGTTTATGATATTGAAGGAAATATTATCGAAACAGATGAAAAGGGAGCCCAAATAATAGCGGAAAATGTAAACATTGCCAAAAATTTCAAAAAGCCGGCTGAGCAGCGTCTATACCCTGTGTTCATTTACCACGCTCCGGGAAACAAAGAAGCCATCGAAGCATATATCCTTCCGGTATTTGGCAAAGGATTATGGGGGCCGATTTACGGATTCGTAGCGCTTGACACGGACCTGAATACCATTAAGGGCATTTCATTGGATCATGACAAAGAAACTCCGGGGCTAGGTGCCCGGATAACCGGCAAGGATATTCAGGCCAGATATGTCGGCAAGAAAATTTTCAATGAGTCTGGAAATCTCGTTTCCGTTTCAATGCTGAAAGGAGAGAGTAATACACAGGAAGCCTTGGATGCACATCATATCGATGGTATGTCCGGAGCAACAATCACCGGAAAAGGAGTGAATAACATGCTGCTGGATTATTTTGGATATTACCAAAAGTTCATGGAAAAAAAAGGTACGGCAACAAACAAGGTTGCTTCTCTTTAATTAATCGGATCATAAAAGGATTGAAATGAGTACTGAAACAACAGAAAAAGTAGTCGAAAAAAAAGCGGCGGAGGCCCTCTTATCAAAGCGGCGAAAAAAATTCGTTAATGACCCGCTCAATGATGATAATCCGATAACGGTACAGGTATTGGGAATTTGTTCCGCTCTTGCTGTTACCACGCAGATGAGACCGACATTGACCATGGCAATCTCAGTAATATTTGTGATGGTTTTTGCTAATCTCATAATATCGGTTATGAGGTCATTGGTGCCCACACGTGTTCGGATAATCGTTCAGTTAGCCGTAATAGCCACATTGGTTACCCTGGTCAGTGAGGTGCTCAAAGCTTATCAATATGATATGTACAAGCAATTGTCCGTATTTGTTGGCCTGATCATCACAAACTGTATTGTAATGGGACGCCTCGAAGCGTTTGCCCTGGCCAATAAGCCCTGGGATTCAATCCTGGATGCTGTTGGAAACGGAGTCGGATACAGTTGGATAATTCTGGCTGTTGCATTTTTCAGGGAGCTTTTTGGTTCCGGGAAATTATTCGGATGGCCTGTATTCGAGGCTATAGGTATAGAAAATTTCCCCAATAACGGTCTGATGGTCACTTCCGTTGGCGCTTTTTTCATTCTTGGATTGATCATCTGGGTACAACGCAACAAAACCGGATACGTAGAACATTAAATTTTGAAAAATGGAATTATTTAATCTTGGTATAAAATCAATATTCATAGATAATATGGTATTTGCCTATTTCCTGGGAATGTGCTCATTCTTAGCTGTATCCAAAAAGGTTAATACGGCTATGGGGCTTGGTTTGGCAGTGATTTTTGTACTGACAATCACAGTTCCGGTAAACTGGCTTTTAACCGAGTTTATCCTTAAGGAGGGGGCACTGGCCGGGTTAAGCCCAAGCTTGGCTACAATAGACCTCACATTCCTTAGCTTCATCATGTACATTGCTGTAATTGCCGCCATGGTTCAGTTGGTAGAAATGATCATAGAAAAGTTTTCTCCCGCACTTTACGGATCACTTGGTATTTTCCTGCCATTGATCGCGGTAAACTGTGCCATTCTGGGTGCATCCCTTTGGATGGCCGAAAGAGATTATACCCTTGCAGAGGCTACGGTATTCGGCTTTAGCTCGGGCATTGGCTGGTTGTTGGCTATTATCGCATTGGCGGCGATTCGCGAAAAGCTGAAATATTCCGACGTCCCTGACGGCCTTAAAGGACTTGGGATCACCATGCTCCTGACCGGATTGATGGGCATTGCATTTATGTCTTTTATGGGAATTCAATTGTAGAAAATCCTGACGATTAATATATAAGCTGATCATGAAAAATGATCAGCTTTTTTTGTGTCTCAAATTTGAGGAATCAATAAAAGTAATGATCGGGGTTATCCCGATGCCTATTTGATGATGATTCATCCTTTTACAGATAGATTATTCTGTAGAAAATGCTTTATCGGGTCAATCTTTCGGCGGACTGAACCTGATCTTTACCTTTACATCCCGAACCACCGCAGAATCACGCTCTTTTGCCGGCTCCCATTTCGGTCCCTCCCGTACCAAACGAATGGCCTCCCGGTCGAAATCCTCCCCCAAGCTTCTCAATACTTGCATATCGTAGATTTCTCCGCTGATGCCTACCGTGAATTTCAGCTTTACGGTTCCTTTGATTTTGTAATTCGATCCCGAAGCAGGATATTGAATATGCTCTTTTACGAAATCCCTGAATTTACCGTTGCCGCCAACAGGCTTCGGAGGAATGTATGAATATTCGGACCGGTCGTAATCTCCGGTTTGTGTTCCGTATCCTGTGACCACAATCTCGCTTAGAGCGTTAATATCCGGATCAATGCCCATATCTATTTTCGTTTTATCTCCAACTACGACTTCTTCGGATATATAGCCCACGCCGGAAATCACAAGAGTTACCTCAGAATCTACGGGGACATCGATGGAATACGCTCCCTCGATATCCGTGACCACACCTGCCGAAGATCCTTTTACGACGATATTAACTCCGGGAATTCCTTCATTATCTTCTGAGGAGTATATGATCCCTCCCACGGTCTTTGAGCTCTCCAGCCTCGCCGCTCTTTCCTTTTCGACCGAAGAAGGCTCCATTTTTTTCAAAGCCGCCGGAGCAGCAGACCGTGTCCTGGCCACGGCACTTTGGTAATCGTCTTCTTCTGCTTCGGGAGCACCTTCCGCTTCCATGTCGTCAAAACGCTCCATCTCAGAGCTTTGTTTTAAAACCAATGCGGGCAATTCCAAAGGTTCCGGTTGCTTTTGATCTTTTATCATCTGTTCCGCCGATTCGGCAATAACATCACCTTCAAAATCAACCTCTTCCTCCATTCCTGGCGATTGAGCAGGCGCACCAGGGGATACCGACAACCGGCCGATATGGTCCTGTTCAACCTGATTTTCAGGCGTGATGCCGTACTCATCGGTTTGCAATAGGCTATCCAAAGACCCCGGATTTTCTGTCGCTTCATGGCTGCTCCGGGCTTTCTCCCGATCCGGCGCTTTATTCTGTGCAATTTTTTGCGCCGATTCAAAATCTACCGTCAGATATACAATAAATGAGCAAACGGCCAATAAAAGTACGGTCGCCGCTATGCTCCAAACCATTGAAAAACCGCTCTTGCCGACCTTGGACGTTATCGCTTCGCTCAACGTGCTCAGATCCGAATTTATTTCATCCGGTGTCAACTGAGATAATCCGTCTAATGCTTCGTTTTCAAATTCATCATCAAGGAGCTTTTTCTCAAAATCATACCTCTCTTTAGAGGTCATTGACCCGTCAAGATACCTCAGAAAATCGTTTGAATTGGTGATATGCCGCTTCTTATCTGCCATGCTTGTCCATGCAAATCTTCAGATTTCTTTTCCCGTTCTGAATATAACTTTTCACTTTCTTTAACTCAAATTTTGTTATATCCACGATTTCCTGGTAGCATTTCTCTTCCAGGTAAAACAACTTAATGCACTTTTTTTGTTGGGTCTTAAGCTCTTCGATGCATTTTTCCAGAGTCTTGATATCGTAATCCAACCCGGATTCATTATTATGATGCAGTTCATAGCTGTTTTCCATAAATATCTCATGGTATTCCCCGATTTTTTTTTCATGTGTCTGTTTCGATTTCTGAGATCGAAGTTGCATCAGGCAATGGTTTTTGGTAATTACATACAACCAGGGTTTGAAATTTTCAATTTTTCTCCCGGGAAGCTCAACGATCAATTTTTCGAAAATCTGCATAACCGCATCCTGGCTGACTGACCGGTCCTTCAGATATTTTATACAAACGCCATAAACCAGATGCATGTACCTCACATATAAATCACCGAGATAATCAAGCTCTCCGGTTTCAATAAACTTATCGATCAACCAGCTATCCGGTCTAACACGACCTTTTCTTTCAGACTTAAAAAGCATGCGTCGAGTCTTTTACACTCACAAGGCGCGAAAACGCAAAAAAGTGAAAATCCTAAAATTATTTATGGAATATAAATCATTCCTGCATCCTATTCATAAAAACGAGAAAATAAACTTTTGTATCATGAAACAAACATTAAAATTTTTGGTGATTGATTCTCCTGAACGAGATCGGCAAGTACGTTCTTGTACGTGTGGAAGCCGGTAATTCCAAAGGGATGAAAATCTTTTGCAAAATCTTCATGGTAAAAAATTTTAAACGTATGAAACCGGCGTGGCCGGAGCAAATTCAGGACACACACGGGCATGATTGTATTGCTCCGTGTGTCAGCAAACTATAAAAATATAAACGTATGAAAAGGATAGCGATTATTTTAACTGTCATTTTACTCTCAGCAAACAGATTTGCGGAAGTAAAAGGAATTCAAATTACCGGAAAAATAACGGGTGCCGATGATGACAAGGGCATTCCGGGTATAAAGATTACTGAAAAGGGAACGACCAATGGAACGGTTACCAATATTGAAGGGAAGTATTCCATAGTCGTAAGCAGCAAAGCCTCAATCCTGACATTTTCTGCCGTAGGATTCATCACCCAGGAAATTTTAGTCGGGTCAAAAAAGATCATTGACATGCAAATGACGGTTGATGCGGGTACTTTGGACGAAGTGGTAGTCACTGGTTATGGAAGGAAAAAGCTTTTCCGGGGAAAAACCCGAAGTAACGCAAAAATTCAATCGGAAATTGCCTGTGCACCTATGATGGCTTACGACTCCGAGTATGAAATTCCCCGATTTAATACCGAAGGATATGCCACCATCTATGAAAATACCTTTCTGAAAGCGACAGAAAAACCATTATCAACATTTTCAATCGATGTGGACGTCGCCTCCTATGCCAACCTGAGAAGATTCCTGAACAACGGCCAAAAACCGCCAATCGATGCGGTGCGCATAGAGGAAATGGTCAACTATTTTAATTACGAATATCCTCAACCTCACGGAGAGGATCCATTTTCAATTACTACGGAACTGGCTTCATGCCCCTGGAATGAAGACCACAAACTGGTACATATCGGCCTTCAAGGCAAAAAAATCCTTACGGACAATCTTCCTCCTTCAAACCTCGTCTTCCTCATTGATGTCTCGGGTTCCATGCAATCACCAAATAAGCTTCCGCTGTTGAAATCTGCTTTTAAAATGCTGGTCGATGAAATGCGCCATCAGGACCGGGTAGCCATCGTCGTATATGCCGGGGCGGCAGGGCTGGTTTTACCCTCCACACAGGGTTCCCAAAAAGATAAAATCATCCAGGCCCTGGATAAGCTCACAGCCGGGGGATCTACGGCAGGAGGCGCAGGTATAAAACTTGCTTATGAAGTGGCATTGGAAAATTTCATGGAAGAAGGGAACAACAGAATCATCCTGGCTACAGACGGAGATTTTAACATTGGCGCCTCAAGCAATGCAGAGATGGAACGATTGATTGAAAAAAAACGCGACCATGGTGTATTTCTTACCGTTGTCGGTTTTGGTATGGGTAATTACAAAGACGACAAAATGGAAATTCTTGCAGATAAAGGTAATGGAAACTATGCATACATCGATAATCTTCAGGAAGCGAGAAAAGTATTTGTCAATGAATTTGGCGGCACATTGTTTACCATCGCAAAAGACGTAAAACTTCAAATTGAGTTTAACCCAACCAAGGTACAGGCATACCGACTTATCGGATATGAAAACCGGAAGCTAAATGACGAGGATTTTAACGACGATAAAAAGGATGCCGGCGAGCTGGGGAGCGGACATGCGGTAACGGCATTATATGAAATTATCCCGGTAGGAGTAAAAAGTGAATTCATAAAAACCCTGGATCCGTTGAAATACCAGAAAAGAGAAGTCGAAGAAATGGCCTATGATTCCAGAGAGTTGATGACCATAAAATTGAGATATAAAAAACCTGACGGAGATAAAAGCAAACTTATCACTACCACAGTGTTGGACGGGAACAGAGCCTGGGAAATTGCATCGGATAATTTCAGGTGGTCAGCCGCAGTGGCGGCATTTGGAATGCTTTTGAGAGCATCCGAATATGCTCAAAATGCCGACGTCGAATCAGTCGTTGGATTGGCGAAAGATGCAAAAGGCGAGGATGAGGACGGCTACCGCAGAGAATTCATTCGACTGGTAGCATCTTCGAGGTTTTTGGCATTGGGTAACTAATTAGTAGGAGTTCACAATAAGAAAAAAGCCGGATCACTCCGGCTTTTTGTTTACTTCATTTAACATCTTTTGGTGCATGTATGATATCTTGTTCAGGCGCCTCGCCGGATATTGAAGCTGGCCAAAAGTACAAGAGAGACGCTTGACTTTTCGATTTACCGGAAGATCTTACAGACAATTAAAGCACGTCGTTCAACGCCCAATCATACGAATAATAATCCAATTTCTTACTCATATCCAATGGGACCTCTCGATATTTATTGATATACTCCAAAATTCCGGAATCATTTTTGGCAAAATCATTTCTGTACCATTTAAATATTTCGGAAATAAGAATTTTCTTGGCGGTCTGCTGAATAAATACAGGATCATTTAGCGCCAGTTTTGTGCGCTGATCTAATTGTTCATCCAATTCGTCAGGCTTGTACGCGTAATTGGCAATTTTTGGACAACTTACGGCAGCACACACCAAAACAAAATGGATTCTGGGATCGTTGTAAGGAAGCCTTAATTTCTTATTTTCAAGATCGTTGAGTGTCATCCTGACTCCACCCACTTTGTGTTTTGTCCCATCGAAAAATGAAGGTATTTTCATGGGTGAAGCAACCGGGTAATGATCGATAATGGCGCCAATAACCAAAAGATTGTAGGCATTTATGTAAAAAGCTTTTTTCTCACCTTCGGAAAATTCCCCGGTGTTGGCCTGATGGATATATTCCAACAAGCGATCCAGCGGATCCCTGTTGAGTTTTATTTTTTCGTAATCTACCATCCCGTAATCAGAAATATTTGTTTCAAAAAAACGATCCGATTGCTCAAAAAACGAATCCTTATCCATTGCGAAAACGTGAAAACACAAAGTGGAGACCAAGAAGAGGTTTGAAAGAAATACTTTTTTCATCCTTTAATTTTTTATAGTTTGCTGATGCACAGAGCAATATAATCATGCTCGTGTGTGTCCTGAATTTGCTCCGGCCATGCCGGTTTCATCCTTTTATATTTTTATAGTTTGCTGACACACGGAGCAATACAATCATGCCCGTGTGTATCCTGAATTTGCTCCGGCCATGCCGGTTTCATATAGCTTCTATTGCAAAAATTAATTCATATTGATAATAACTCCGGATGGCCACGTCAAGTTGGGCATAATTACTTCTGTGTCATAGACAAGACAGTAGTTCCAACTCGAATGATGAATCTTTGCAACACTATTATTTTTATGCCACATCAAATGCGCTTTATAATCCTTACCTTTTTTGTGGGAGTCACAAGTATAGCAAAAAGCAATATTTCCGGCTTGGATTTAAAAAGTTACAGACAAGAAGTTTTTGAATTAAACAAAGATTCCCAAAAAGCCTGGGAGTTTTATGCAAAGTTAAATACCCTTGATAAACCTTCTGCAACCCTCCTTGCCTATAAAGGGATTGCGGCCGCACATATAGCTAAGGTTTCATCCAATCCATTTAAGAAATTGTCTATGTTGCGCAAAGCAAAGATGTATCTTGAAGAAGCGGTTGTTATGGATCATAAAAATATCGAAATAAGATTTTTGAGATATGCAATGCAGGTACAAATTCCAAAAATTTTGGGTATGAGTACGAATATACAAGAAGATAAAAACTATATTTTGACAAATTATTATGCTTTTGACTGGAGTAGCTTGGATAAGGAGGTTTGTCGGTATATTTTTAACTTTATGATTGAGGAAGGAGATTGCAGCTATTCGGAAAAACTGTTCTTAATGGAATATTTCCACACGAGCTTTTAGCCCAGCGGTAGTTCCCGAAATGATTTTCATGGAGAATAACAGCAATTTATACAAAATCGAATGAGTCTCTTGCCCCCTGAACAAACATTTTGGCATGTTGCTCTCCGACGGAAAGATGGTCGGATAAGCCGACATCCATCAAAAATATTGTCCGATTCCAATTACAAAGCCATTCCTTTGTGTATCAGCGATGTCAACGCCATAATCAAGTCTCAGGATGGCATTAAATATCTTCTTATATATTAATCTTGCGCCACCTCCTGCAAACGTCACGAAATTCTCGGGTCGAATGAAATCATTTATTTCACCTCCCGGATTTCGCCAGCTCCCGCTATCTGAAAAGACCACAATCTGTGCCGCATACTTATCCAATTCCATTACGGTGTGGCGGTATTCCAAATTTAATACCAATGCACCTGTCCCTCGATCAATTCGATTTCCCGAACCACGGATATTCACATAACTATCCAATACAAAAGGTGCAAAGGGGGATTCCGTATTTGATGATAAGCCAAAAGAAAAACGACTTGCGAAATTTCCTTTTCGACCCAAAAGTTTCAAATATTTGAATTCCTCATAGAACTTGAAGAAGGTCTCTCTTTCACCTTCTGTGAGCACGGTCTCCAATCGAAAAATATTATTGACGCCTTCTTGATAAAAATAATTATGCCGGATAGCATTGACCTGATGTTCTCCGGCTAATTGGAATTTTTGCAGATCAACCCTTTCGGGTCCGGGCGTAAACTGACCATCCATAGGTATGACCTTTTCATAGACCTCTTTGAATGCCGTGGTTTCCAGATAAAAGCGGTTGTTGAAATTTAATTCATATCGCGTTCTCAATTGAACGGCGTAATTGTCAAAATTATAATCCGAAGTACCATCAGGGAAATACAGGGGCTCCAGGGTCGACCGCTTGGAGATATTTGTCGAAATGCCAAAGCCCGAACCATGAAGATACGGTATTTCAATCCCTGCGAAAAACGAACTCCGGTCATAAAACTGATAGATACCATACATTTTCATTCCTTTACCATTCAGGTTTATCTCGGACATTCCAAGTCTGAACCAGATGTTCTCTCGAATACCTCCAAAGGCCACAATTGGCAATAGTGTTCCCACTTCTCTAAATTCAAAGGTGAGTGCTATATCATGACCTACGCTGTCCAGGCGGTGACTGACACTTGAAAAGACCTCCAGTCGCTGGAGTACCATTTCGTCCCGAAGAATCTGATTGTGGTCAACTGGATTACCCGGCCTGGTTTTTATAAAGCGCTGAACGTACGACGAATCTACTTTGTCAAGTCCGTCAAAATAAATGGAAGATATATTCTGGGCCTTAAGGTAATAAAAACATGAAGAAATAAGTATTATCAATAAAAGAGCACGCATAAGTTGGCATGGCTATTTACGTGGAATCCATAAGATAATTACACAAATTGTTTTGCTCAAATGACTTAAACCAAGATTTTGATGCCATTTCCAAATTAGACACTATTTAATAAATCTTATTCCGAGATTGAATGTCTCACCGGCACCTTCATCCTGGCTACCAACCCAGAAGTTGGTATACAATAACTCCAGTTCCAACAATCCTTCAATAATCTGATATTTGGTACCTATTCCGGATTGGATAAAATATCCGTTGAATGCCTTCTCATGATGTTTTGCCCAATACTCCGTCATGCCATAGACGGTAAGCCTCCTGCTCGGGAAATAACTAAAGAATACACTCAAGGGTGTCTCCAGAAAATTTTCCTCTCGAAACGACTCTCTGGTAATCGAATACCAAAAAGCAGCCTGGAGAAATATTTGAAACTTATCACTTAGCTGTCGATCATAAAAAAGTTGGTTAATCCATAGATATCTATCAAACTCAAGAAAAAGGCCGGGATGGGTCGCATCAGGCGACCGGCTTTCCATATCCTTTGTCAAAGGTATGAGAAACGTACTTTGCCAGGAGAAAAAAGGTACTGACTTTAGTGGTGTTAACTTAATTTTCGGACCGATCCCGGTAATTCCTGACCTGAATTTACCTTCCGAATTCACTTGCTTGTACCACAGATCCATACCTACATTGAGCTTGTTGGACAAACCGTAAAGAAATTGATTAATCATGGTATAGTAAGTGTCCCGTCGTCCATTATCAATTTTATTGCCGCTATCATCAAACGACTTGGTCTGGGTATAAATATTATTGAAGTTCTTTAACTCCCAGGAGCCTTTTCCTATCAGTATTGATGGCGAATAATATTGCAAATTCTTTTTCTGCTTTTCCTGGGCGACCGCTTGCCCTATAAAAGCTATCAGCACGAATAAAAGGATATATTTCATAGCCGCCATAATACAACCGCAGTTTCATTCTCAATGTCTTTCATTTGACAACCTGCCCCAACATTTATCCATCCTGTGAATGCTGCGAATTGTTTCTTCCCAAAGGACGGGAGACAGACACGCTCCCAGACAATTAAAATTGCTCAAATACATGGCATAAGCCTCTGTTGATCATGGTAATGTATATCCGGCTGAATGTGTTATCTGATCAACGCACATGAACATCAAATCTCTGAGGATGAAGAGAAGCGAAAAAATCCGGAAGTTACGGCAGGTGTTTGCCTTGATATCATAGAAAACTCAAAACACGGCAAAGAATTCTTTTTCGGAATATCACAGGGCTGTGATAGAGGTATTAATGCATCCATTGAATTTGGATCCGGCTTTCGTTACAAAGCTGAGAAGTATGTTTTCATCGCTCAATCTCGGGTCCGGCTTTGTCTTGACCATTAGACGGCCCCATATAAACATCGGATTGAGGTTTGCCGCCCCGGGGAAGTTTTGCCCTTCATTGATTACAAATTGTCCTCTTCTTCTGAGAACCCCTTGTTTTTAAGCTTCTTGTCCTCTACATGTATGTCAAGAAATTCATTGATCTTATCTACATCATAGGTAGATTGTATTTCACCAAGGGAGTTAATAGCAATATCCAACCCTTCCAACTCTTTGCTCACATCAGGTTTCTTTTTTTCCAATGATTTTCTCTTTCCTCCCATTTATCCAATATTACTTAACGCATTTTCAATTCTTTCCGAAACTTCATCGGGCCCCAGAACTGCAATTATTCCCATCAAATCAGGTCCGCCGGCCATACCGGTAACCGCCACCCTTAGTGCCTGCATTACGCTACCGGGTCCTGCTCCATGCTTTTCCAATACCTCATTCAGTATATTTAACGATAATTCGGGGGTTATAGTGTCAGCAACACCAAGAGCATTTTTATAATCTGCAAGTATGGATTTTGCCTCGTCATTCCATTTTTTCCTGATGACTCTTTGATCATATTCGGTCGGTGGGTAAAAGAAGTACTGCCCCTTTGTCCAGAACTCGCCGGGAAATGTAATTCTCTCTTTGAGCAGTCCACAAATTGCTTCGGCTTTTTCTCGGGGACAATCCATATTTTCCTCTTCCAAAAGTTTTAAAAACCCAACAGCGAGCTTTTCATTGCTAATATTTTTTAAATATTGCTGGTTGAACCAATTGGCTTTTTCAACATCAAATTTGGATCCCGATTTATTGATCCGCTCCATGGAAAATGCCTCAACTAATTGATCCAGCGTGAACAATTCCTGCTCGGTTCCCGGATTCCAGCCAAGCATAGCCAGGAAATTTACAATTGCTTCAGGCAGATATCCCTGTTCTCTGAATCCAATCGACGTTTCACTTGTCTTTGGATCGATCCAATCCATGGGAAAAACAGGGTATCCATGTTTGTCGGCGTCACGCTTGCTGAGCTTCCCGTTTCCGTCAGGTTTCAGCAAAAGCGGAAGGTGCGCAAACTGGGGCATGGAGTCTGACCACCCCAGATACTGATACAGCAACACGTGCAGTGGAGCGCTGGGGAGCCATTCTTCACCGCGAATTACATGAGATATGTTCATTAAATGATCGTCGACCACATTGGCCAGATGATACGTGGGCATACCGTCAGACTTCATCAATATTTTATCATCGATGTAGTTGGAGTTTACTTTTATCTCCTCCCTGACCATGTCGTATAGACGAACTTTCTGGTCGCGTTCTACCTTTAATCGAATTACATAGGGCGCTCCCGTTTTGATCAGCTCCCCGGTTTCTTCTTTTGAAAGGGTAAGAGAGTTTCTCATCGTTTCTCTCGTCAAACTGTCATACACCTGATGGTCTGCTTTGGCTTCCTTGAGTCGCTGACGCATGGCATCGAGCTCTTCCGGGGTATCAAAAGCGTAGTAGGCCTTCCCCTCTTCAATCAACTGTCGGGCATATCCGTGATACAGCGCTTTCCTCTCTGATTGTCTGTAAGGACCTGCTTCTCCTCCAAATTCTATCCCTTCATCCGGCACAATCCCCAACCACTTGAAGGTTTCATGGATGTATTCCTCCGCCCCTGAAACAAACCTGGATTGATCGGTATCTTCTATCCTAAGAATAAATTTACCTTTATTTTTTTTCGCAAATAAATAGTTATACAACGCCGTTCTTACACCGCCAATGTGTAATGCCCCTGTTGGGCTTGGAGCGAATCTTACCCTGATTTCGTTTTTCATCAATAATCTAAATTCCCTGTCTTTTTTGCAAAGGTATAAAATGAAGTTTTGCTTTTCAGCAAATAATTCAAGAAAGCATCTTGTCCAGGATCCGCTTGCTTTTTCTCACCTGGATCTTAAAGTTTTCAACGCTTAAAATATAGTTGACAATGCAAAACCCGAAACTTATGGCTCCATATAACCAAGCCTTGTAAAGCCCGATAAAAAAGATTGTGATTAACAATGTGAGAATCGTCCACAGCAAAAGCAATCGCTTGGTGGCAGGAAACATCTCAAAATTCAGTCTGATCAACGTTCCTTCTTCGGAGCTTAGCATGGATCCGTTTATTATCGGGATAAAATTGTTTGTGACCTTGAGTTTTAAGGATATGGAAAAGGCTTCAGCACTCCACTTTCCATTGAATAGATAATCGATGGAGTCTTCGCTAAAAGACACGCCGCTTACAGGTTTTACATGCTTCCGAAGCCTGGCCTGCAATTCGCTTTCAGCGTATCCTACAAGCCTTGTTTCCTCAAATCTGGGAAAAAAATGCATTACCAATCAATTGCTATGCAGGATATTTCAACACCTACACCCTTCGGAAGTGCTGAAACTTCGACAGTTTCTCTGGCCGGAGGAGCGCTGTTAAAATATTTCTCATAGGTGGAATTAACGGCCGGAAAATTCTTCATATCGCTTACGAAGATGCTGCACTTTACCACCTGGTCAAAGCTCATGTGAGCTGCCTGCAATATAAAACCGATATTTTTCATCACTTGCTCCGTTTCCTTTACAATATTATCTTCAATCAGATTTCCCGTTTCGGCATCTATGGGAATCTGACCGGAAACGTATAGGGCATTCCCAACTTTTACTGCCTGACTGTAAGGGCCTATCGGAGCGGGAGCTTTATCTGAATATACAATTGTCTTACTCATTTTTCATTCAATTAATGCTTTCAAAAATTTAGCTTCAAATTAAAACATATTCTTTTAGTTTTGTTTTCTTAATTCAATAATGTGTATGGAATTGAAAAATGATCTACTGCTTCGGGCAGCCAGAGGTGAAAAAACCGAACGGACACCGGTCTGGGTAATGCGTCAAGCCGGGCGAATTTTAAAAGAGTACCGAGAAGTGAGAAGTAAGCTTTCAGGATTCATAGAATTGGTTCAGACTCCCGAGCGGGCTGCTGAAGTAACCATACAACCTGTAGACATACTTGGAGTTGACGCGGCAATAATATTTTCTGATATCCTGGTGATTCCTGAAGCAATGGGATTACCGTACATTATGGAAGAAGGTAACGGGCCATTTTTCCCAAATACGATAAAAACCGATGCGGATTTGGATAAGCTTCGAATAGCCGATGAAGACAGCCTTGGTTATGTACTCGAAGCTATCAAGCTAACGGTGCGAGAATTGGACGGGAGAGTTCCCCTGATTGGCTTTGCAGGCGCCCCCTGGACAATTTTTTGTTACATGGTCGAAGGAAGGGGGAGCAAAACATTTTCGGAAGCCAGGAAAATCTTATACGACAACCCGGGCTTTGCCCACAAATTGATGGACAAAATTACGGAAAGCACCATCCGATATTTAAAAAATCAGGTAGCTGCAGGTGCTAATATTGTTCAGATTTTTGACTCGTGGGCCGGTATTTTACCCTCCGAACAATACAATAATTTCGCATTGAAATACATCTCTAAAATAGCAGACTCGATATCGGAAGTGCCCGTAATCGTCTTTGCCAAAGGCGCCTACGGATCCAGAAGATCCATTGGAAGGGTCAACTGTGATGTTGTCGGTTTGGATTGGAATATGGAAATAACCGAATCCAGGACATTAATAGGCGCAGAAAAAACACTCCAGGGCAATCTTGATCCGGCGGCATTGTATGCCGGCTTTGATACGATCAAGGCCGAAACACGTAAAATGATCGATCAATTCGGGAAATCCAAACATATTGCAAACCTCGGTCATGGCGTGTATCCCGACATGAATGCGGACAAGGTAAAATGCTTCATCGACGAAGTAAAGGAGTATAGCGGCAAATAGATTTTCTATTGCAATTTCACCCGGTAAGATCCGTCGATTCCGGCAATTCTTCCCCCGCTGCCGGCGGGATTCACCTCAAATGAAAAAGTGATGGATTCATCCGCCACATCCACACTGGTCAATTCGGATACGGATGCCTCTGTCAACGTAATATTATCCGTTCCGGAACCGGTCCAAATCCAGGTAGCATTATTCGTCGACAAGAAATCATCAGCACCCGAAGCTTCAAAAAATGTCGGCGCCCAATCATCCTCCCCGGAAGTCTTGAATGACAATTGCAATCCGGCTAAATCGGAAGGATCAACACCGGCCGGGCTGGACAGCACCTCGACATTTCCCGTTCCTCCCCAAGGGCTGCCCTCATGAAGTATCTTAGCGGCCTTTTGTTGGATGGATAAGGACGGTGCAATATTGTTTCCACAACCCAATATTTGTGTCAACAAAAAAATTACGGCGATTGAAAAAACAGCGCTGACTAACTTCATGACTTCAAATTTATTTTATAACGAAAAATCATAAGGGATGTTCGTCGCCATCCTTCTATTTTTTGTATTCCAATATATTTAAATTTTTCTTGCAAAATGCATATTCATCGCTTCTATTAGAACAAACAAATATCATTTTTTCTTGTATAATTTTCTCAATTTCTTCGAAATACCAGTCCATTCCGTTTCCGTCGAGATTGGTTGCAGGCTCATCAAGCATTAAAAGCGGGGTGTCCGCATAAAATGCGATCCCCAGCTTTAGTCGCTGTTTCATACCTGTTGAAAAATTTTTGATGTATTTATTTTTTGATTTTTCCAGCCTGAATTTACTGGGAAGTTCATTGATATCGTGTCCTGATTTTAACTTTTTAAAGTTAAAATGGAACGCAATGAATTCGGACAATGTAAAATCTTCGGGAAGGCTTAAGGCCGGAGAAACCAGTGAAAGATAGGCATAGATATTTTCAGCATCAATCTTTTTGCCATTAAGACGATACATGACTTTACCGCTTGTAGGTAAGAGACTTCCGGCAATAATCAGTAGGAGCGTTGATTTTCCACTACCATTCGGACCGGTAATGGAGATATTGTCATGTTGAAAAAGATCCAGGTTTAAATTTCTGAAAATCCATTCCTTATTGAACTTCTTAGCAACATTTTTCAGTTGAATCTCCATCCAATAAAGGCTCCTTAGATCAAAGCTTGTTGTTATAACCCTTCATGACTCCACGATCCGAATTTCGGACAAAGTTTATGATCTCATCACGTTCTTTTGAGCTCGACATTTCCATTTGGATATTATCGAGGGCTTTAGAATTGTTATGGCCTCTCAGGTAAATCATTCTGTAAATCTCCTGGATTTCATTGATCTTTTCATTTGTAAACCCCCTTCTTCTCAAGCCTATGGAATTGATTCCTGCATAGCTCAGGGGCTCTCTGGCGGCTGTTACGAATGGCGGCACATCTTTTCTTACCAGGGATCCTCCGGCAACCATAACATGCGCCCCAATCTTTACAAACTGGTGAACGGCTGTAGATCCTCCGATAGTTGCAAAATCATCGACGGTAACATGGCCGGCCAGTTGAACGCAGTTGGCCAGGATCACACGATCCCTGATACAACAATCATGAGCAATATGCACATAAGCCATAATCAGGCAATTTGATCCGATGGCAGTCTTATGTTTATCCACGGTTCCGCGACTTATGGTCACACACTCGCGGATCACGGTATTGTCGCCAATTTCAGCAGTGGTTTTTTCGCCTGCAAATTTCAAATCCTGCGGGACACCGGAAATTACCGAACCAGGATAAATCTTGCAATTTTTCCCAATTCTTGCTCCTTCCATGATCGTTACATTCGATCCGATCCAGGTACCTTCATCTATTTCTACGTCTTTATGAATTGTAGCGAAGGGTTCAATTACGACGTTATCAGCAATTTTCGCTTCCGGATGTATATATGCTAAAGGTTGATTCATTGATTCTTTTTAACTATGCTCGCAATCATCGTACTTTCTGTCACAAGCTTGTTTCCAACAAAGGCTCGTCCCCTCATTTTTGCAATGCCTCTTTTGATAGGCTCCAATAAATCGCAACGGATTATTAAAGTATCGCCGGGCATTACGGGCCTTCTAAACTTGCAATCTTCAATTTTCAAAAAATATGTCCAATAATTTTGCGGGTCTGGAACAGTATTCAAAACAAAAATTCCACCTATTTGCGCCATTGACTCTACGATTAAAACGCCTGGCATTACAGGGTTTCCTGGAAAATGGCCCTGAAAAAATTGTTCGTTGTAGGTCACATTTTTCACTCCCGCCACGGTGCTATCGTCGATGTGTATCACCTTATCAATTAATAAGAACGGATAGCTGTGCGGCAAAATATCTTTTATCTGATTGATATCATAAACCGGCGGTTGATTTGGATCGTAGTTCGGAATACTGGCATGCTCATATTTTTCCATCATTCGCTTTATCTTTTTAGCGAATGCGACATTGGCAGCGTGTCCCGGTCTGGCAGCTAAAATCTGAGCCTTTAAAGGCCTTCCCGCCAAAGCCAAATCACCCATTACATCCAATAATTTGTGTCTTGCCGGCTCATTGCTGTGCCTGAGTTCAACATTGTTCAATATACCTTCCTCCTTTACAACAACTTTCGGTTTATTAAACAACTTAGCCAAATAATCCAGCTCGCCTTCTTCGACAACGCGATCTACAACAACGATCGCATTATCGAGATCTCCGCCCTTGATAAGGTTATTCTTATAGAGCATCTCCAGCTCATGCAAAAAACAAAAAGTTCTGGCTGATGCTATTTCTTTTTTGAATTGAGAAATATCCGTGATAGAGGCATGTTGGCTGCCCAGCACCGGAGATTTATAATCGATCATTACAGTCACCCTGTAATCGTCCAGGGGCAACGCGGCGATCTCAACGTCCCTCGAAGCGTCTCTGTAGAAAATACTTTCCGGTATCGTGAAAAAATTTCGAAGCGCATTCTGCTCTTCGGTTCCCGCCTCTTCCAGCGCGTCGATAAACATCCTGGAGCTACCATCCATAATTGGAGGTTCCGGACCGTCGAGTTGGATAAGAATATTATCAATTTCCAGACCAACCAGGGCGGCCATGGTGTGCTCTACCGTA
This sequence comes from Cytophagales bacterium, assembly GCA_022360055.1. GTDB lineage: Bacteria > Bacteroidota > Bacteroidia > Cytophagales > Cyclobacteriaceae > JAAUQL01. Next base: position 145,014 of record JAKSDO010000237.1, read on the forward strand.
TTTATTCTCGCTCCGTTTTGTTCAATGGTAGTCCCCCTGGAAAGATCAACAACATTATCAACATCAGCATCAACGATAGGTTGACCGTCCAGATCCACCCGCTGAAATTTAATCCCGTGATTTGGTCTGGCGGGGAGGAAAGTCATATGCACATCGACTCCCGTATGGAGCCCCACCCCACTCAACGTAACTGCCTCTTTTATTGTATGTTGTTTTAAATGCATGCACTAATTATTAATTAGCGGGCAAATTTAGTACTTTTTTTTCAAGTTCGTTAACTCTTTCCCTTAATTCTGGAAGATTCCGAAACACGGCATGACATTTGAGATATGCTTTATGATCCATGGCAGGATAACCAAAAATTACCGCTCCTTCCTGCTTCACAGATTTTGAAAGTCCTGTTTTTGCAGCCAGGGTTACTTGATCTGCAACCTCAATATGACCCACTAATCCGACTTGCCCTGCAACCACACAATTTTTGCCAAGTTTTGTCGATCCGGATATCCCCGTTTGAGATGCGATCACAGTATTTGAACCGATTTCCACATTGTGCGCTACTTGCACGAGATTGTCGAGTTTTACTCCACGCTCAATCAAAGTACTTCCCAGAGTTGCGCAATCGATTACCGTATTGGCGCCAATTTCTACGTTATCATGTATTATTACATTTCCGAGTTGTGGTATCTTCTTGTAGGTTCCCCCTTCCTGAGGAGCAAATCCAAAGCCGTCGCTTCCGACAACAACACCCGAGTGAAAAATACAGTTGTTACCGATTTCCGTATCGGCATAAATTTTTGTCCCGGGATAAAATATACAATTGTCGCCAATGATTACATTGTCACCAATATAGGTATGTGGATAAATTTTTACATTGTCACCGATTTTTACATTTGATCCGATATAAGAGAAAGCACCTCTATACAGTTTTTCCCCGAAAGTGACATTCTCGGATATGAAAGAAGGCTCCTCAACACCGGTTTTGTCAAATGAAGCGATCTTATCATATTCTTCCAGTAATTTTGTAAAACTGGAGTAAGGATCATCGACCTTTATCAGACTTACCCCGAGTGGCTTTTCCGGAGTAAAATCTTTTTTAACAATTACAGCGGTAGCTCTTGTAGCATAGATGAAATGCTCATATTTCGGATTAGCCAGGAAGGTAATAGCACCTTTTTCCGCTTCCTGAATTTTTCCAATAGCTTTTACCCTATCGGATCCGTTTCCTTCAACCTTTCCTTGCAGCATAGCTGCTAACTGATTAACCGTAAAATCCATTTAGTTTTTATTTGAAGAGCTGACAAGTATAATTTTGAGAGACCCGTAAAGGAGAATAAATTACGATTGCAAAGATATGTTTTTCGGCCAGCATAGATAATATTTTTTTACAATTTTCCTCATCGCCTTGATATTTGGCAGATCCGAAGCATTTGCAATATCTACAATTTCTCCGGACTTGGTAAGCATGTTTATCTGCTGGCCTCCTCCGATATATGCCGCGTTGGTTTTCAATCCCTCCACGACAAAATATTTGACAGATCTGCTGTCAATCCTTAATAATTTACCTGCCTCCTTCTTTAAACGACTTAGAACGTTTCTTTCAATCTTTGATTCGGAAAGATGCACATTAAACAGCCTGCGACTAAGGAGCATCTTGCAAAGTCTGGCCAAGACCTTATCGCTGCTGTTGTACCATTGTTTGATCGAACCCAGAATATCATAGTCATCTAAAAAGCAAAACGCCCGGAGAAATTCTTTTGAATCTTTAACCGAATCAGCATACACCGAACACTCCAGAAAATAATTCAAACTCGGCGTGTTTTGATTTTTTTCCCGGCACGATTTGGCCCGTCTTATGATCTGAATAAGCATCTGCTCAACTCCAACTGTAGTTTTATGAATATAAACCTGCCAATACATCAACCGCCTGGCGCTTAAAAAATTCTCAATTGAATAAATTCCTTTTTCTTCGACAACCAATTCATCCTGATGTACATTCAGAAGCTTTATTATTCGATCCGAACCAATCCGGCCCTCTGCAACTCCGGTAAAAAAACTGTCTCTGTTCAGGTAATCCAAGCGATCGATGTCCAACTGGCTTGAGACGAGCTGATGGAAAAATTTTCTTTTGTAACTCCCATTAAATATCTCCGTGGCTAAACCCAAAGCTCCACCGAATTGGCGATTGAGGTCCTTCATAATAATTGAAGAGATTTGTTCATGATTTAGCCCAATGACCAATTCATTTTCCAGGGCATGAGAAAATGGCGCATGACCAATGTCATGGAGCAGAATAGCTATCAGGGAAGCATTATATTCCTCCGGCGAGATATCAATGCCCTTTACTCTCAAATTTATCAGCGACTCATTCATCAAATGCATAGATCCCAGTGCGTGATGAAATCGCGTATGCAAGGCTCCTGGATATACAAAATCCGTCATCCCCAGTTGTTTTATTCGACGCAGTCTCTGAAAATAGGGATGATTAATAATATCATAAATAAGTTCGTTCGGGATACTTATAAATCCGTATAAAGGATCATTGATAATTTTTTTCTTATTCAAACCTTTTTATTGATTAATTTAGTGCTTAATACATCTAAAAAAAGAAGTACCGATATGCAAAGATATAAGATTTTATGGGCGGATGATGAAATCGAGTTGTTGAAGCCACACATCCTGTTCCTTACACAAAAAGGCTATGATATCACTCCGGTAACAAGCGGCCCTGACGCTATAGAAGAAATCGAAAATGAGAATTTTGATATTATATTTTTGGACGAAAATATGCCGGGCATGACAGGTCTTGAAACACTGGCGCAGATTAAATCTGACTATACCGATGTCCCGGTCGTGATGATCACAAAAAGTGAAGAAGAGCATATTATGGAGCAGGCCATCGCCTCAAAAATTGCGGATTATCTGATCAAGCCGTTAAATCCAAATCAGATCTTGCTCTCAATCAAAAAACTGCTGGACAATAAGCGACTTGTTTCTGAGCGAACCAATATGAGCTATCAGCAGGATTTCAGAAACATCAGCATGGCATTTAACGATTATCTAAATCACGAAGAATGGGCTGAAATTTACAAAAAATTGATTTTCTGGGAATTGGAAATATCGAGCGCAGGCAACAATGAGATGGCGGAAGTGCTCGAAATGCAAAAGAATGAAGCCAACCTCAACTTTTCAAAGTTTGTAAGATCAAATTATGAAGACTGGCTCAACGACCCGGACAGCGACCGACCCATCCTGTCGCACGACCTGATGAGGAAAAAGGTTTTTCCGGAGCTCAACCCGGAACGTCCGGTTTTCTTTATTGTAATCGACAATCTTCGATTTGACCAGTGGCGAATTATCCAGAAGCAGATTCTCAATTACTTTAACATGGAAAAGGAGGAAAGCTATTACTCCATATTGCCAACAACTACGGCTTATGCCCGCAATGGAATTTTTTCAGGTCTTTTGCCGTCTGAGATGGCCAGGTATCATCCTGATATTTGGATTGGGGAAGACCTCGAAGAAGGGAAAAATAATTTTGAGGACAAATTTTTAGAAAGGCAGTTGAAAAAACAGAAGTTGGATATCAAATGGAGCTATCACAAAATAAAAAACATTTCTCAGGGCAAGTCCCTGGCTGAAAATGCCAATAACTTAATGACTAATAATCTCAATGTGATCGTTTACAATTTTGTCGATATGCTTTCGCATGCCAGAACCGAAATGGAAGTTATACGCGAATTGGCTCCTGACGAACGCGCTTATCGGTCCTTAACACAATCATGGTTCTCACATTCTCCTCTCTTGGACATGTTAGAGCGCGTATCCAGGACGAATGCCAAGGTAATTCTGACCACGGATCATGGAACAGTTCGGGTAAAAAAACCTTTTAAAATAGTCGGAGATCGAAATACAAATACAAATCTGAGGTTCAAGCTTGGAAAAAATCTGGGATTCGACAACAATAAAGCCTATGTGGTGAGAAAACCCGAAAATATCTTCCTGCCAAAACTCAACGTCTCTTCTACCTATGTTTTCGCGATTGAGGATTACTTTTTTGCATATCCGAACAACTACAACTATTATGTAAAATATTATAACGATACTTTTCAGCATGGTGGATTGTCATTGGAAGAAATGATAATTCCCATAATTTCACTAATTTCAAAAAACAGATAAATAGTAAGAGTGCAGTTGATCGTTGAATCTCAAAGTGAGTTGGCGAATGTGGCTTCAAAAATCATTGAATTTTCCGAAGACCGACAGCTATGGATTTTTTACGGGGAAATGGGTTCCGGGAAAACTACGTTAATTAAGTCTATTGCTCAGGAATTGCAGGTGGAGGATATTGTCCATAGCCCGTCCTTTAATCTAGTGAATGAATATAAGAATCAACACGGCAAGTGTCTGTATCATTTTGACTTTTACAGGATCAAGAATGAAACCGAAGCCATGGATATCGGTGTTGAGGAGTATTTTGATTCCGGAGATTTGTGCCTGGTCGAATGGCCGGAAAAGATTCCTTCGCTTTTGCCGGAAAAGTACCTTAGAATCGAAATTGAGTTAACTTCACACACAGGCCGAAGAATAAATATTAGCCATTATGGAGGATAGCCCCAAATCAGGTTTTGAAGAACTGGCTAAGGAAAGCCGTCTTTATCCGCAGGAAGCGCTCTTGGAGATGAAAAAACCTAAGAAAAAGCTTTTTATTGGCATTCCGAAAGAAGTGAGCATGCAGGAAAAACGTGTTCCTCTTATACCCAGCAGCGTAAAGTTACTTGTCGAAAACGGATATGATATACGGATTGAATCCGGTGCCGGGAATCCATCAAAATTTACGGACAAAGAATATAGCGATGCGGGAGCACAAATTTCCTATTCGCACAATGAACTTTTTGAGGCGGAAGTTATTTTAAAGATCGAACCCCCGACTTCTGAAGAAGTTGACCTTATCAAGCCCGGAAAAACTTTGATCTCAGCACTGCAAATTGGCAATTTGGACAAAGCCTATTTCGAAAAATTAAATCAAAAAAGGATCACAGCGATCGGTTACGAACTCATTGAAGACAAGGTAGGGGGCATGCCCGTTGTCCGGGCAATGAGCGAAATAGCCGGCAGTACGGTAATGCTGATTGCCGCAGAATATCTGAGTAACGCGCAGAATGGAAAGGGCATTATTCTGGGTGGCATTACTGGTGTATCCCCGACAAAAGTGATTATCATAGGCGCAGGCACGGTTGGAGAATTCGCAGCAAGAACGGCGCTGGGACTTGGTGTAGATATACAGATATTCGACAATCATTTATACAAGCTCAGAAGAATAAAACATGCGCTGGGACAGCAAATTTCCACAAGTACTTTGGATCCAACCACCGTAGGAGCAGCATTGAAACAAGCCGATGTTGTGATCGGGGCTCTTCGGGCGGAAAAAGGCAGAATCAGGTATCTTGTCTCGGAAGACATCATCTCTCAAATGAAGCCGGGATCTGTAATTATCGATGTGAGTATAGACCAGGGCGGATGTTTCGAAACTTCTCGTATGACTTCTCATCAAAATCCGGTTTTCACCAAATATGGTGTTATACACTATTGCGTACCTAATATAGCCTCCAGAGTCGCCAGAACCGCTTCCACTGCCCTGAGCAATATTTTCACTCCCATATTGTTGGAAATAATCGAATCCGGGAGCCTGGACGAAATGATTTTTTCGCACAAATGGTTTATGAAAGGGGTTTACGCATATAAGGGCACATTGTCCAACGCTACCATCGGCAGAAAAGTCGGTCTTCACTTCAGGGATTTAAGTTTGCTGTTGGCGGCAAGGATTTAATCTGTAACGTCGAGCGGACCGTGGCCGGCTGGCACCGGCCGGTTTTACCTCCGGGCCAGTTTCGTATAAAACGCGCATGAATATACCATTGGTGCCAATTTTGAATCCAAAAAGCTTTAATCCGCGATCCCTCAAATCTGGGCTATAGTATTTTTCACTTCAACAGGATTGACCCTGCCTTATTTCATTCAAAATCAATGCCTCACAATCATGGTTTTCAAATTCAAAAGATGGATGGTTAACAATTCTATCTAACTCGTGAAGGTGTTCTGTTTTAAAGAATGACTGCCGGTTTCCCGTAATAGCTGTTGTATTGGATACCCATCGAATTAGCAACCCTGTATTACTTTTCCGGTAGTCTTGTAATATACGGGTTAGGCTTCTCCTTTTGTTCCTGCTAATAAATAAAGCACAGCCATCCGAATGGCGACTCCATTTTCAACCTGATCCAAGATGATCGAATGCTCCGAATCGGCGACATCACTATTCAATTCCACTCCGCGGTTGATTGGCCCCGGGTGCATAATAGTAATCTCCTTATCCAGTTTATCAAGCATTGATTTATTGATTCCGTAATACAATGAATATTCGCGAAGCGATGGGAAATACTTGATTTGCTGCCGTTCCAATTGAATTCGAAGCACATTGGCTACATCACACCATTGAAGCGCCTTGAAAACATCCAGCTCTACTTGTACACCAAGCGAGCTTATATATTTGGGCAACAGGGTATTAGGACCACAGACCATAACCTCGGCCCCCAATTTATTAAGGGCAAAAATGTTTGAAATCGCCACTCTTGAATGCAGGATATCTCCAATAATCGCCACCCTTAGTCCTCGAAAAGACTTGTGCTTCATGCGTATTGAATATGCATCAAGCAAAGCCTGCGTCGGATGCTCGTGCGTGCCGTCACCTGCATTGATAATTTTGGCGTCGATATACCTGGAAAGAAAATGAGGGGCTCCCGGACTTGCATGGCGCATAACGATCATATCAACCTTCATTGCAAGAATATTATTAACAGTATCAAGAAGGGTCTCCCCCTTTTTCACAGAACTTTGAGAAGAGGAGAAATTGATTGTATCAGCCGAAAGTCTTTTTTCTGCCAGCTCAAAAGAGATCCTGGTCCTGGTAGAATTTTCAAAAAAAATATTGGCAATGGTGATATCCCGCAGGGAGGGGACTTTCTTTATCGGTCGATTGATTATTTCCTTAAAATTGTCAGCAGTTTCAAAAATTAAATTAAAATCATCTTTTGTAAGGTCTTTTGTGCCAAGTAAATGAGGAACACTAAGCTGAGTCATTATGTATCTAAATTATTGAATAACCATATACTATCTCTTTTGCCGCCATGCTGCTTCCACTCAACCATTACACGTTGAGATTGCATGGTATTAACTGACTTTCCTATATAATTTGGTTGAATTGGCAAATCCCTCGTATACTTTCTGTCGACCAAGACCAGCAGCTCAACACTTTTTGGCCGTCCAAAAGAAATCATGGCGTCCAATGCAGCCCGCACACTCCTTCCCGTATACAATACATCATCAACTAACACAACGTTTTTATCCTCAATTAAAAATGGAATGGTTGTTTCATTGGCCTTTTTGGGTGTATCTCTCCGCCTGAAGTCATCCCTGTGAAAGGTGGTGTCCAGGTACCCTACATCAATTTTCCTCTTTACAAGGGATTCCAGTTGTTCCTTAATTCTGTCCGCCACATATTTTCCTCTGGGCTGGAGTCCGAGTATCACAGAATTGGAAAAATCATTATGACTTTCGATTAGTTGGTAGCAAAGTCTACTAATCGTAATTTTTAGAAGATCCTGATTTAGAATGAGTTTCTTTTGCATACTTATTGCTGAAGCAAAGATAAAAAAACGATAAAAAAATCTTAAGTTTTACTTAACGAGTTACACAAAAATTCTCTTAAGGGATTTATTACTGATATCTGATTTTATTGATAAAAAATACTTCCCGGTTCAGTTTGACTCCGTCATCCTTCATATTTTTTAGCTTATGAATGCCGTAAGCAAATAAATTTCCATCATACCATTTTTCCAATCCTCCGTATTCATCTTCGCTATTGGCTACAATGTCGTCTTCAAAAGACAGTTTCAATTCATTAAAGGTTTTACCTTCCAAAACCTCGTTCCCTTCAATAATCTTTGTGCGAATTTCATTTTCAAAAACATACACTAAAGCCATCTCCTCTTCAGTCATGGAAATATGGACAAATTGTTCCAGGGTATAGCTCTCAATATCATTAATTTCAAAACTGTTGTCCCAGATAAGTCTGCCTCGCCTGTCAAATCCAAACACGACCGCATGTGTATATTTATATCCTTCAAAAAAAGTATTGTATTGATTTCCGAAATATGAATAATACCCTCCATAGGATGAAGAAGATGTATATTTTGGATAAAACGCCTCGCCAACCATGATGAATCTTCCGTCCTTTTCCACCACATCATGAACAAGCAACCTGTAATTAAATTTGTTTTTCTTTCCCTTAATTTTCCGTCTTTTAATACGCTCTTCCACCCTTTTCTGCCTTCGCGCCTTCATATAACTGAAAAAGTTTTTTAGATCGGCATAGTTGTAGTAATTAATTACCTGTCCGCCATCCTCTGAAATTCTTGCAATGTAAATGCCTCTGGACAGGTCAGAGCGCTTTCGAGTATAAGTACCTACAACCAATTCCACGTTCCTGTCTAATTTTACCGTTCGTCCAAATAGCAGGCTTCTTTCCTGGGTAGGTTTTAAATTCACATTTTTTATCAGATCTCCTTCTTCGGTAAATGATTTTAGGGACAATGATTTTGTGCCGTCCTTGGTACGGAAACTCGTCAGCACATTGAATATTCTCAGATCATTGTCTATTTCAAGTTGTTGGATCTGGGTCTTTTCATTAAAGATCCCCGGCAAGACGATCGGTTGTATTTTCCCGAATTTATAACAGATAATGGTAGGCAGGTTGTTGGAGTAGCCACCAAATATCAGGGTATTCCCGACTACCTCAAATTCTGTAATTTCCATGGAATATTCGCGCTCAATAAGAAAGGTTTCATAAGCTTTGGTTTCAAGATCGATGCGCATCACAAACAGGTCTGCTTTCAGGCTCTCTGTATTTCTCTGGAAGAGCAAATAAAAATAATCCCCAAAATATTCCCAACCGCGTATAATATATCTTAAATGCACATAGTAACTCCTTTCCCATTTTTTATGTAATGCAGTATCCACCAAAATTACCTGATACTTGCGTTCCATTCTTGTCTCACGATTTCTTACTTCACGGTATAGGACAATTCCATGCTTGTCTGCCGTGACAACACTGAAGTTTTCATCCTCATCTTCCATTTCAATTTCCAACCTATCCGGCTGTTCTAATTGGCCGAAAACTTCACTGCCAATCAGAAATACCGCAAACAGAAAAATATATTGTGTGAAATTTATCAATTTGCAAAAATCTATTTACTTTTTTCCAGAATGATGTTATAATGAGCTGCGTCTATCGGCATTACAGACAACCTTGAATGACGAATAAGGGCAATTCCTTCCAGGCTGGGATCTGCTTTTATCTGGGCAAGGGTAACAGGCTTATCAAGTTTTTTTACCGGCACCAGGTCCACCACTACCCATCGCTCATCATCCGTTGTAGGGTCCTGGTAAAACTCCTTTACGACTTTGGCGAGCCCAACAATCCGCTTTTCATTTACGCTATGATAAAACAGCACCTCATCGCCAACTTTCATCAGCTTCATATTGTTTCTCGCCTGATAATTTCTAACACCATCCCAGTGATCTCTTCCCAGTTTTACAAAATCATCCCAGGAATAAGTTCCCGGCTCAGATTTTACTAACCAATAATTCATGATCTATTCCGTTTTGAGGTTTATTAAGGTTTTAAATGTTCAATTCATACGTTGATGAAATTTATAAATTGTTTATTTCTTAACAAAAAAAGAAGCATTTTGTCTTTAATTTAATGTGAACAATTATGTAATATGACAAATAAAGACATTGCAAACCTCCTGAAACTGACTGCTTCGTTATTGGAACTGCACGGTGAAAATCAATTCAAAATCAGAACATATTCCAACGCTGTTCTCAATATAGAAAAGCAGGGAGATGACTTGTTTAAAAAAAGTCTGAGCGAACTGGAATCTTTGGACGGAATAGGAAAAGGGCTGGCTCAATCCATTATTGAAATCCGGCAAAAAGGGACTTTTTCCGTTCTCGAAGAATTGATTTCCAAAACCCCTGAAGGTGTTTTGGAAATGATTGAATTGAAAGGTATAGGCCCCAAGAAGATCAAGGTTCTTTGGAAAGAATTGAACATAGAAAATATGGACCAGCTACTTGAGGCATGCAATCAGGGCCAAATTGCCAAGTTAAAAGGATTTGGGGTTAAAACTCAAGAATCTATTAAGCAACACCTGGAATATATTGTCAGTCAGCGCGGGAAAATGCTGTATGCCGATGTTGAACCTTATTCGGAGAAATTTCTTGAACGCCTGCGAAGAGCATTTCCCGAATTAAAAATTGAGTTTACCGGGGCTATGAGAAGAAAAATGGATATTGTCGAGGCCGTAGAAATAATCATTAACTCTCGCGATCCCGAACCGATCAAGGCGCTGATCGAAATTGACAATTCTGTCCATATTAATTCGAAAAACTCAGGCCCGTTTTCTCTGAAAGGCAGATTTGTCGATGTTAATCTTAAATGGCATATCCGATTTTCAGAGCCGTCCAGGTATCAAACTGACTTGATGCTTAGTACGGGCTCAGGTAAGCATCTCTCCAGAATAGACTGCAATGGCAAATCTTTATGTCAGACCTTATTGGAAAAAACCATAGATGATGAGAAAACACTGTACCATGAAATTGGTCTTCCATATATAGCTCCGGAATTGCGGGAAGGTTCTTTTGAACTGTCTTACACCGGTGACAAAGATCCTCCCGAACTACTGGAAGTTGAAGATATCAAAGGACCATTTCATAATCATTCCAATTATAGCGACGGGAAAAATACTATTCGTCAACTGGCTGTGTACTGTATTGAACAAGGTTATGCGTATCTTGGCTTGTCTGATCATAGCAAATCCGCTTTCTATGCCAATGGCTTACAGGAGTTTCAATTAATAAAACAACATGAGGAAATTGACCGGCTAAATGCAGAGATGACCCCCTTCAAAATCTTTAAGGGTATTGAATCAGATATATTGAATGATGGTTCCCTGGATTACGAACCGGAAGTTTTGGTGAGTTTTGATTTTATCGTAGCTTCGATCCACTCAAATTTAAACATGGACAAAAACAAAGCCACACAGCGATTAATTACAGCCGTTGAAAATCCATTTACAACTTTCCTTGGCCATCCGACCGGAAGATTGCTCCTAAAAAGGCAGGGATATCCCATTGATCATAAGAAAGTAATTGACGCTTGCGCTTCTAATCATGTAATCATTGAAATAAATGCGAACCCATGGCGCCTGGATATTGACTGGCGCTGGGTAAATTATGCCCTCGAAAAAGATGTAATTTTGAGCATAAATCCGGATGCTCACGAACTGGAAGGATTTAAGGACATGAAATATGGCGTGTATGCCGGGCGAAAGGGGGGGCTTACCAAAGAAATGACATTCAATTCATGGAGTTTGGAAAAAGTAGAAGCGTATCTGGTCAACAGAAAAGCAGGGGTCAATTTGTAGATATGAAGGAAGTTAAGAAAGTATTGATAATTCGGTTTTCATCCATAGGAGATATTGTCTGGACAACACCTGTAATTCGCTGTATCAAACAACAATGCTCCGATGTGGAGGTGCACTACTGTACCAAAGTCCAGTATAAATCCATGGTTGAAGCCAATCCGTATATAGATAAATTACACTTTTTGGAAGAAAGTCTTGGTGCATTAATAAATGTACTGAAAAAAGAGCAATTTGATTTTGTAGTCGACCTGCATCGAAATATAAGGACCGCCATAATTAAATTCAGGTTAAAGACCAGGTCGAAAGCTTACAATAAGCTCAGAGTAAAGCGGTTTCTTTATACAAATTTCCAAATAAATTTGATGCCCAATTGCCATGTGGTCGACCGCTATTTCGAAGCGGCTTCACCATTGGGAATAAAAAACGATGACCGGGGCCTGGATTATTTCATCCCGGAAAAAGATGAAGTCGAATCAGGCTGGTTGCCTGAAACACATCGAAACGGATACGTAGCTTACGTAATTGGTGCCACCGGATGGACCAAGATTCTTCCGTTTAAAAAAATGGTCGAGCTGTGCGATAAGATAAATAAACCAATTGTGCTCGTTGGCGGCAAAGAAGATTACGAGGCCGGTGATAAGCTGGAGAAATTTTTCAATTCCGATGAGGGAAATAAAGAATTTGATGATGGATTACAAAAACTGGGTAAAAAGGCTGTTGTATTTAATGGTTGTGGCAAGTTTAATCTCAGTCAATCGGCTTCACTGGTAAAAGGAGCTCATGTGGTCTTCGGGCATGACACCGGTCTGACACATATTGCTGCGGCATTTAAAAAGACAGTCTTTAGCATCTGGGGAGGTACAGTACCAAACAATTTTTATCCCTATGGAACACGATTTTTTCTCATAGAAAATACGAGGTTAAAATGTCGCCCGTGTTCCAAATCCGGTCGATCGAAATGTCCAAAGGGACATTTCAAATGTATGAATGATCTGGTGTTTGATTTTAATCTCCCAAATTAGAGCGGGATATTGCCATGCTTCTTTTTGGGTAAATCATCTACTTTGTTCTCCAACATCTCATAGGCAACGATCAACTTCTCTCTCGTCTGATGAGGCATTATTACTTCATCGATAAATCCCCTGGAAGCCGCCACATAGGGATTTGCAAACTTTTCGTTATATGCTTTTTCTCGGATTGCCAACTCTTTTTCTCGATCTTCGGCCCTGGCAATCTCTTTTTTAAATATGATCTCAGCGGCCCCTTTTGCGCCCATCACAGCTATCTCAGCCATAGGCCAGGCAAAATTCATGTCGGCTCCGATATGTTTTGAATTCATGACATCATATGCCCCTCCATAAGCTTTCCTTGTAATTACCGTTACTCTTGGAACAGTGGCCTCACAAAATGAGTATAGCAATTTTGCACCATTCGAGATGATTCCATTCCACTCCTGATTTGTGCCGGGCAAAAATCCGGGAACATCTTCAAAAACCAACAGAGGAATGTTAAAACAATCACAAAACCGAACGAATCTGGCTCCTTTCCGGCTGGCATGAATATCCAACACCCCGGCTAATACTGCCGGCTGATTGGCTATTATACCAATACTTCTTCCGCCCAATCTTGCAAATCCGACTACGATATTCTGGGCAAATGCCGCATGTACCTCTAAAAAACTTTGATCATCCGCAACGTGTTTGATCACTTCTCGGACATCATACGCCTCTTCCGGATTATCAGGAATGATCTCATCCAGGAATTCTATTTTACCGGCACTTCCGGGATCTTCATTTTGGGGGACCAAATCTTCGCAATTCTGAGGAAGGTAAGAAAGCAATAACTTAACTTTCTCGATACATTCCACTTCATTTGATTCGGCGAAATGGGTAACTCCACTTTTAATTGCATGTGCCTCAGCTCCGCCCAGCTCCTCGGCAGAAATCTCTTCATGGGTCACAGTCTTTACAACTTTCGGACCGGTTACAAACATATAAGACGTATGTTCTACCATAAAAATAAAATCGGTAATCGCTGGTGAATACACTGCCCCGCCGGCGCATGGCCCCATGACTACGGAGATTTGCGGTACAACTCCGGAAGCAAGTGTATTTTTATAAAATATATCGGCATAGCCTCCCAGTGACTCGACTCCTTCCTGGATTCTCGCTCCCCCCGAATCATTTATACCTACGACGGGAGCTCCATTTTTTAGAGCGAGGTCCATGATCTTTACAATTTTGGCAGCGTGTGCTTCGGAAAGAGAACCGCCGAATACGGTAAAGTCCTGAGAAAATACGTACGTCAAGCGCCCGTTTACCGTCCCGTAACCGGTGACCACCCCATCACCCAAATATCTTTCTTTATCCAATCCGAAATCCGAGGATCTATGCGTAACGAATTTTCCAATTTCATTAAAAGATCCGCGATCCAATAAAAGATCAAGTCTTTCTCTTGCCGTAAGCTTGCCTTTTTTATGTTGTGCTTCTATTCGATTCGCACCTCCTCCGCGCAAGGCTTCCGTATTTGTTTTTTCAAGACGAATATATTTGGCTGCTTTTGAATTTGCACTTGTATTTTTTGACTTTGATTTATCCATTATGGCCTGATTTTAGCTTATACAATTATATCACATTTTAAGAAATAAGGTTACCTCCGGATAAAATGAATCATAAACTAATTGAAAAATTAGGCGTTCTATTATTACTTTTGCCGCGAATTCGAAAATGATGACAGCGCAAAAAATTGCAGTATTAGACCTGGGGACCAATACCTTTAACTTGCTTTTGGTGAAAATCACACCAAGCGCTTATTATATTTTTCGCAATGAGAAAATTCCGGTTAAAATTGGTAAAGACGGAATAAATCAAGGCATAATTACGGAAGAAGCTCAAACCAGGGCCCTTTTTGCCCTGGATAAGTACAAAGCCATTATCAATCGAGAAAAAGTTTCTAAAGTATACGGCTATGCAACCAGTGCCTTTCGCAATGCGGAAAACGGGGAAGAATTCAGAAAAGAAATCGAAAGAAAAACAGGCTTTAATATCAATATTATTGCAGGAGATATTGAAGCTGAATTTATATACAAAGGAGTAAAAACTGCCTTTGATATCGGGGGCGACAACGCGCTGATTGTGGATATTGGCGGAGGAAGCGTAGAGTTTATTATCTGCAACAGGAATGAAATTTTCTGGAAACACAGCTTTGATATCGGAGCCCAGCGGTTGTTGGATTGGTTCCATGCCGTTGATCCGATACCTCCAAATGAAATTAGTCGACTCTACGATTTTTTCGACTCCAAATTAGAACCTCTGAAAGAACAAATGAAAATTTTTAACCCCATCTGTCTAATTGGATCTTCGGGGACATTTGATACTTTGAGTGAAATGGATCAGCACGAGGCAAATCGTTTTGTAAAAGGAGATGAAGCCGAATTGCCTCTAACCATAGACGGATTTGAAAAATTATACAGGAAAATAATCTCGCTAAACAAGGAAGAAAGGTTGAAAATCCCCGGAATGATGCCCATGAGAGCAGATATGATTGTCGTAGCTGCCTGCCTTGTAAAATATGTTATTGATAACTTCGGTATTGATCAAATCAGGGTCTCCGCACATTCATTAAAAGAAGGGATGATTTCCGTAATTCAACAGGAAATGCTTGAAGACAATGGGATTTCCTCAAGTTCTAATCTATAAATGAACAAAATCAAACTCATATAGGTCATCAACATTAATAATTGTCGATTATTTCTATTTTTGCATCACTTTTAAATTTTCTCTAGTGATGTATACGTATACCCAACTTAGAAACTTTGCATGCCGTGTATTCACGAAAATGGGTTGTCCTGAAGATCAGGCAGAGCTGGCCTCCAGGGCTTTGGTTTCCGCTGATTTACGCGGAGTAGATTCTCATGGAGTCGCCCGGCTTTCGGGGTATGTAAGGCTCTGGGAGGCAAAGAGGATCAATCCAAACCCGGATATTAAAATTGTCCATGAGACCCCCAGCACGGCTGTTGTAGATGGTGACGCCGGCCTCGGACTGGTTGTGGGTCCCAAGTCTATGAAAATTGCTGTTGAAAAAGCTAAAAAAGTAGGTACCGGCTGGGTATCTGTAAAAAATTCAAACCATTTTGGAATTGCAGGGTATCATTCCATGCTGGCTATAAAACACGATATGATCGGAATTAGCATGACGAATGCCAGCCCTCTTGTTGCTCCGACTTGGTCTAGGGAGCGCATGCTGGGGACCAATCCGATCTCAGTAGCTATTCCTGCAGGTAAAGAGCCTCCTTTTGTGGCTGACTTTGCAACTACAACAGCAGCTAATGGAAAGCTTGAAATTCTTCAGCGTAAAAACAAAAATACACCTTTGGGATGGATCCAGGATTCCGACGGTCAGCCTTCGACGAACCCTTTTGAGGTAAAAAATGGCGGAGCTTTGTTGCCTCTTGGAGGAGACAGAGAACACGGAAGCCACAAAGGCTACTGCCTGGGTTCTATTGTAGATATTTTCTCAGCGGTTCTATCCGGCGCCAGTTATGGCCCGTGGGCCCCTCCATTTGTAAGCTTTCTTCCGGTAGCTCCTGATATGCCTGGAGAAGGTCTCGGTCATTTTTTTGGAGCCATGAGGATTGACGCATTTCAGGCAAAAGATCAATTTAAATCAAACATGGACACTTGGATAAAGCGGTTTAAAAGCGCTTCTGTCGTCGAAGGACAGGAAGAAGTTCTGGTCCCAGGTGATCCGGAAAGAATCCTTGAGCAGGAGCGAATGAAAACCGGCATTAAACTTCTAAAGCCTGTGGAAGATGATCTGAGCGAGTTGGCTGATAAATTTGGATTGTGTTTATCCGCGAATTAAATCTTTGTAAATTCCGACGACTCTTTTCGCAGATGTCTTCCAGGACAATTTTGCCACATCTCTTTTATTGCTGGCAATTATACGTCTTCGGGTTTTATCATTTTGAAGAATCGCAATTACATGGTTTGCAAGTCTTTGAGTATCCCAGAATCTGGCCATGGGAGTTCTTTTCAAAATTTCGGAAGCTCCCGTTTTTTTTGACAGCACCACAGGTAAGCCCACATAAGCCGCCTCGATAGCGGTAAGCCCAAAAGGTTCCGATATCGATGGCATACAGAGCACATCACACGTATCGTATAATTCAAACAATGTCTCTCTTTCTACAAAACCGAGATATGTTACACTGGACTCTACCTCATGAAATCCATCGATCTCCTCCAATTTTACATTCCCAAAACCTCTGCCGACAATTAAAAACTCCACGTTATTCAATTCTTGTAAAACAAGCCTTGCAATCTCAATGAAATACTCTATTCCTTTGTTTCCGTCTATTCTCCCGGCAAATAAGACTTTAAATTTATCACCGGACTCCTTTGGCTGTACCCCTGGCTTCTCCGGAAGTTTTACCGCATTGTAGATTGTTTCGATGCGGTTTAGACTCAACCCGTAATTGCTGACAATAATTCCTTTGGTATAATCACTCGCTGAAATAACCTTATCTGCTTTTGACATAGCAAATCTTTCAATATCATATACCCAACTTGCGTCTTTGTGACCTACCCTATCGTATTCCAAAGAATGAACATGAAGGACCAATGGTTTTTGATACTTGTTCTTTAAGGCAATCCCGGCTAAAAAAGTCATCCAGTCATGAGCATGTATTACATCAAAAGAAAGACTTTCGGCCAATTCTTCTACCAGTCGGTTATAAACAAAAATTTTGTCTCTTACCGATTCTCCAAATACATCTACTTCATCGAAAAGCAATCTCTTCGTGATTTTTTTATAACTGGTTTTCCTTCTCCCTATTTCTTTTCGAACCGGATCTTTAATCACATCCTTGCTATATAAATTTTTATACGTGTAGTTACGGGATATGAAATACGGATCAAGCTTAACTGCTAATTCGATGGTCCCTTCACGGATCAACTGATCATATTCTTGTTGAATTTGTGCGCTCTGGGCTTCGGACAGATGTTCACTTCCAAATACGATCTCTTCCTTGACCTGAACGTTTGACACCTTAGGATAAATTACGGTAAGATCTACCAATTTTGATAATTCATTATTGAGTCCTTCACAAGCAACCCCAACACCGCTGGTTAGGGACGGATGATATTTCCAAGCCAAGGAAAGGACTTTCATATGGAAGGCCAGTTTTTGTTAAGATTTTCCTCAATAATATTCAATGAAAGTTAAGGATTATTATTTATAAAGGAACAAAAAAAGAAAGGAAAGAAAAAACCATTTTATATCACCAGTCATTTATAAAGAAAAGCCCGAATCCCGGGCATTTCATCTATCCTATTTTCTGATAATTATACAACTTTTCATAGTATTGATATGCCATGCGATCCGAATCAAAATATGGGACCACATCCTGCATGCTACTCTTCATGATCGATGCCCATTTGTCGGGTTTATTGTAATACGCCGGAATGATTTCTTCTTCCAGAATATCCAATAAATTCTGAGTATCCAAATGATCTTGTTGATGTACCGGTAGTGATAGATCTACCGGCGGAACAATAAAACTGTTTACTCCATGCTTGGAATATTCCGGGATCCATCCATCGTATGTTGAAAAATTAATTGATCCATTCATCGACGCTGTCATTCCGCTCGTACCTGATGCTTCTCTTGGTAACCGGGGATTATTTAACCAGACATCCGAACCGCATTTCAGCATTCGGGATAGTTTTAATTCATAGCCTACAAGAACAGCAATATTTCTATTATTTTTGCTTAGATGAACCAAACTGTTAAAAATACTTATGGCATTATAATCCATTGGATAAGGTTTTCCAGCCCAAATCAACTGCACCGGCATTTTCTTATTAGAAATGATTTTCCTGAATCTTTCATCATCATGCGTAATCATTGCAGGCCGCTTGTACTCTGCAAAACGCCTGGCCCAAACAATGGTAAGTATATCTTTATCAAAAAGCTGGCCTGTCTGGTCAGCAACCACATCAAATAATTCCTTTTTTAGTTCCTTTTTTCTTTTGATCAATAATTCATCATCATCTTTCTCCAATGCTCTATTTAATTGGTAATCTGCCCAGTATTTTTTGTTTTGGGCATTCGTGATCGAAATAATAGGGCATATATTTTCATGCTTATTCCACATTTTATTGGAGACTTCTCCATGAATTTTGGAAACGCCATTGGATATTTTTGAAAGTCTGAGCGCAACAAGAGAATGATTAAACTCATTGTTGTCTATCCCGGTGATTTTTCTAACTTCTTCCAGTGGGATTCCACAGAAAAATCCCAGTTTCTCAAGGAGCCGGATATCGTGTTTTTCATTACCGGCTTCTTCGGGAGTATGCGTAGTGAAGACCAGTTTTTCTTTTAAATCAGCCAAATCCTTAGTTTGACTATATATCGAAAAAGCCAACGACAGGGCATGAGCTTCGTTTAAATGATACACTTCAGTATCATGATTTAATAATTCCAATAATTTGACCCCGCCAACACCGAGTAAAATACTCTGGGCGACTTTCCCTGCCGGATCGGAATCATACAATTTATGCGATGTAGTCTGAGCCAGATAATCATTTTCAGGTCCGTCCGTCGAAAGGAAAAACATAGGAACGGTTCCGAAAATCTCCGGAGACAGATAAAACGCCCGAACCGTCACGGGATGATTATTGATTTCAATTTTAAAAGTTATTTCCGTATCCTCTAAAAATGAATATAGCTTTTGCTGAAACAAGGCATCCATGGACTGGTCGCCTTTTCTTACCTGATCGTAATATCCATACTTCCATAGAATCCCAACCCCGATCATATTTTGTTTCAACTCGTAAGCACTCCGCATATGTGAACCTGCCAAAAAGCCCAAACCACCGGAATATGTTTTGAGTGGCTGATCAATAGCAAACTCCATACTGAAATATGCTACTGCTTTTTGATATTTTGGATCAAATGCATAGGGATGTTGATATCGCTTAGGTAATGCCATTGTAAACTTCGTTTCTAAAAATTAGTACTTGTGTTTTTAACCAAGCCGCAAATTAAATCAAAAAAAACTTAGTAAATGAAACCTAATATGAAAAAATTAATAATTGAATTTCATATGTAGCTGTCCATAAAAAATCCCCATTTACATGTTATAAACGGGGATTTTCTATGAATAAATTATTTTATAAATGAATACCGGATCGTTTATGCGAATTGAGGTTCCCTCGATTCCAATGTGTTGTCAATAACTCTATCTAAAAGATCCATATCGATGGTATCTTTTAAAATATAATTATCTACATTGTCTATGACATTGTAATTCCAGTTTGAACTCTTCAAAACGATCAACTTAATGTGCTCTGTTTTGGAGTTTTGTTTCAAAATTCGCACTAACTTATGTATATCATCCAGAATAAGATTATCGTCAATAAGAATTACTTTGGGCTTATCCCTCTGTATAATTTGAAAACTGTCTTTGACGTCAAAACAAACGTCAGCCAGGTAATTTTTTGATTGAATTCCAACTAAAACGTTGTAAATCGACGTCATTTCTATTGGATTGTTCCCTATAATAAGAACAGGGACTTTGGTTCTCTTGATGCCCAAAGCCTCCATCCAATTTTCATTTCTGGTTGCTGAAGATGTGGTTATCATGTGTACTAAATTATTGGTTAAGTGCAACTGTTTCTAAGTAATGTTATACTAATATACAACCAAATCGGCATAAAATGCAATAATATTTCAGAATAAAACAAATGTTATACTAGCCTTAAACTGAATTCATTCGCTTTTGTTTCAAAAATTTAAAGCTGACAATTAATTTTTTTTATGCACTTTAGTTGGACAAGCTTGCAGACGTAAGGTTTAAAACGTTGAAGCACTGAAAATTAACCCCGGATCACAAAACCTCAGGGGAGGTAACGCCCGGTTACGAACACGAAGGTGGGGTGACCACAACAGCCATTACCGGAAAACTTACAGTAATCATTTGAAATTCAACACCTCCACAAGTTGGACCGAATGATCCATCTCAATCCGTTAAAATTCGAAAAACACCCTTGTGAGGCATTGATTATACATGCTATGCAGCGGGCTCATCCCGATAAACAACCACCCGGGTTTGAGGCATCCTGGATTTAATACTCCGTGACAATCTGATGCTAATATATTAGTTATGAGCATTTTAGCTTCAACGACCGGCCGTGCAAGCCGGTTTAAGGGCCATAGACGGGGGAAAATCTGCGGATTTTTCGGATCGATCGATTTACATTCAAGAATTAGAGAGGAGATCCGGGGCGTTTACAGAATTATGTATATTTAAAATTGCAATGGTTTTTACGCGTCAAGTGCTCCTATAAGATATTTCTATTGCTTCTCGCCAAGTTTTTTGATAATGGCTGATATATGATTCTTCATGGCCTCCTGCCAATTGCTGTCGGCATCCCATTGCACTCCAAGATAAATATCTCCGCTGTTTATATGCTTCACATAATACTTATATACCGTTGCATCCATAGAGATGGTCTTTTCCGTTGAGCTGTTGGAATTGGCATTAATAGCAACCAATTCTTTTTCGTTATCGGAAGTTTTGTAGCCGAGTAGTTTACGCACATTTTTACCGGACGATGCGACGCTCATCAAAACAAACTGAAATCCCCTTGTGAGCAGTTTCTTTTCGTCATACTGATAAGGAACAATTTCAAATTTGTAAGGATATGCGCTCATTATGCGCTCTAAGATTGCATTTTTCTGCAGATTGTTTTTGTTTTCATCATTTATTATCGCCTGCATCTTTGAGTTTGACGGACGTTCTGAATTGTCCGGTACCGGCAGATCTGTGAATTTTGGAATTGCGATGCGATCAATTCTGAGATCAGTATTGTAAGATTCAAATCTTCTGCCTCGTATAATATCTGATCCATGATAGTATTCCGGATGGTCAATAATCAAAAGGTTTTCTATTGTCAAATCGGCATTATCGATGGCCCTTGCCAAATTCCGGAATAGAATTTCAAGATCGCTGGTTTGAGATTTCCAGGCTTCCTGGTTGTTTGAAATAAAATCCGGCTTTTGATTAAAAGGCGTAAGCACACCAATGTATTGATCCCTGCCATTAATTTTGTCCCGGGACAGCATGAAAATGTTTTTAATATTGCGCTTGATCAACTGATCTGATATTGCTCTTCGTACATCATACCCGGCTATCAAATCATCGATGTAGAAATACAATACCGCATCAATATTTAATTTTTTTATGTAAAAATGGGCTTCCTCCGCAAGAGTTTTCCAATCGCCGCGCAGTTTACCATCATTACTAATTGAAACAACGATAATTGTTTTTGTGTTTTGAAGATCCCCGGTGATTAGATTAGAACCGGCGTTAAGTATGGTCATCATCTTCAGCTCCGCAGAACTGATCACCTGACTCTTTAATTGATCATGCGAGACAACAAAAAAGAAGATGAAAAATGCGATATGCCTCATTCGATGTAGCCGCATAAAAAATGTTTGACAATTGTCCCGGACGACAAAGTAAGCATCTATCAACCGTTATTTAAACTTTTGTTTCAAATAAAACGCAGTATGATTTTTTTTCAGTTTTATCATATCCTCCGGAATCCCTTCAAAAACAACCTCACCTCCCTTATCACCTCCTTCCGGCCCTAAGTCAATAATCCAGTCTGCAGACTTTATTACTTCGATGTTGTGCTCAATGATTAATACAGTATGTCCGCGGTGAATTAAAGCATTAATAGCGACCAGAAGTTTTTCAATATCGTGAAAATGAAGCCCGGTAGTCGGTTCATCAAAAATAAATAACACTTTCTCGGGAGAATTATTATTTCCTTTTCCAAGAAATGAAGCTAACTTGACTCTCTGCGCCTCTCCTCCGCTCAACGTATTTGACGACTGCCCTAATCCTACGTATCCCAATCCAACCTGTTGAAGTGGCTTAAGTCTTGAGATAATATTTTTCCTACCTTCAAAAAATTCAATGGCGTCGTCTACGGTCAGTTCCAACACATCCGAAATGTGTTTCCCTTTATATTTGATATCCAGAATTTCCGATTTAAAGCGCTTTCCATGGCAGCTTTCACAAGTCAGGTAAATGTCTGCCATAAACTGCATCTCGATTTTTACCGTTCCTTCGCCCTGACATTCTTCACATCTGCCGCCTTCGACATTAAATGAAAAATAGGAGGGTTTATATCCCCTGGATTTTGCAAGACCCTGCTCTGAAAAAAGTTGCCGGATTTGATCGTAGGCCTTCACATATGTTACCGGATTTGACCGGGAGGATTTGCCAATTGGATTTTGATCAATGTACTCGATTGAAGATATCTTGTCCAGGTCACCTTCTATTTTTTCATATTTTCCGGAAAATTCAGAAGACAGACCCATTGTTTTGCCAACGGCCGGATATAAAATCCTTTTGACCAAAGTAGATTTTCCGGATCCGCTTACGCCGGTAATCACTGTAAGGATATCCAACGGAATTTTTACATCGATAAACTTTAAATTGTTTTCACTTGCACCAAAAATATTTACGGATCTTTTCCATGATCGTCTTTTCTCTGGGAGTTCGATTCGATCAATTCCGTTCAAATAACGTGTTGTGTAGCTTAGGTCATGATTTTCAATATCATACGCATTTCCTTGAAAGACCAACTCTCCGCCGTGCGAACCCGCATCCGGTCCGATGTCAATTATTTCATCTGCAGCCTCCATGATTTCCTCCTCATGCTCAACCACAATTACCGTATTACCCAAATCCCTTAAATATTTTAAAACATCAATTAACTGCGATGTATCTCTGGGATGTAAACCGATACTTGGCTCATCCAGAATATACATAGATCCGACCAATGAGCTTCCCAGCGATGTAGCTAATTTGATGCGTTGAAATTCCCCTCCGGACAGTGAGTTGGTTAATCTGTTCAATGTTAAATAACCAAGACCTACTTTTTCCATATAACCGATTCTGTTTGTTAATTCTTGCAGAATCCTTCCTGAAATATTTTTTTTGTGCTCATCCAATTTCAGTTTCCTGAAAAAGGCACTCAATTCATTAATTTGCATCAAGACCAGATCTACGATGGATTTGCCACCAATTTTAACATAAGATGCATCCTTTCTTAGCTTTGTGCCCCTGCACTCGGGACATACGGTTCTTCCCCGATATCTGGAAAGCATCACCCGATATTGGATCTTGTGGGTTTGGGATTCGATAAATCTGAAAAAAGCATTTATCCCTTCAAAATATTCATTCCCTGACCAAAGTAATTCCTTTTGCTCCGCAGAAAGGTTTTTGTAGGGCCTGTGGATTGGAAAATCAAATTTATCGCCATTGAACAACAATGCGCTGAGCCATTTCTTCATCGCCTCGCTTCGCCACGGGACAATCGCGCCCTCATACACGGAAAGATTTTTGTCCTGTATAACAAGATCGGGATCAATACCCAATATTTTTCCAAAACCTTCGCATCTCTTACATGCGCCGTAAGGGTTGTTAAAGCTGAATAAATTAACGCTTGGTTCTTCAAAAACCATTCCGTCGCTTTCGAACTTATCAGAAAACAGTTTTTCTCCATTATCCCTGAATTTTATGATGCATTCATCATGTCCCTCAAAAAAGGCTGTTTGTACGGAATCCGAGATCCTGAAATTATTATCCTCATCATCATGAGTTACGGATGTCCTGTCTATCAATATCTTTACATCCGATAACTTAATTTTGCCGGAGAAATCACTCAGAAAATCTTCAATTTGAACGATCTCTTCTCTAACCAACACGCGCATAAAACCCTTGCTTAGAAGAATCTTTAATTCATCTTCGAGTTTGCGGCCGTTTACCTGCTTGAGCGGGCAAAGGATAATAAATTTACTCCCTTCTTCGTGTCTATTGATGTAATTAACCACGTCTGTAACCGTGTCTCTTGTAACCCTTTCGCCACTCACCGGAGAAAATGTGTCTCCAACACGGGCAAACAAAAGTTTTAAATAATCATAGATCTCGGTTGTAGTTCCTACAGTCGACCTTGGATTTCTGGAATTTACCTTCTGCTCAATCGCAATTGCGGGTGAAACACCTTTAATGTAATCAACTTCCGGCTTCTCCATTCTACCAAGAAATTGTCTGGCATATGCGCTGAGGCTCTCTACATACATACGCTGGCCTTCTGCAAAAAGGGTATCAAAAGCCAGGGAAGATTTACCCGAACCCGAAAGTCCTGTAATTACAACAAATTTATTCCTCGGTATCGCAACCGATAGATTTTTTAAGTTGTTTACCCTAGCGCCTTTGATTATAATAAACTTCTTGGGATCCAAACTTTCCAGCATAACATCGGGTGGTATTGCCTGTATTGTCGTCATAGACACCAAAGATATAGTTAGGAATCTGTAATATAAAACTCGAATTCGATAGTTCGGTTGAGCTTATCCTCGATATTCTAAATATCGCAATGATAGTGAAAGTTATATGATAAGCTCACAACCAGGGGTTAAATTTATTGTGAATTATGAAAAATAATATAGAAAATAATCATCCTCAATAGTTTTGCATGTTTTTTGCTTATTCTATACATTTGACATGATAAACTTGGATTATGTCTAATTTAAAAAATTATAATATGGCTTAAAGATCTACGTTAACTAAATGTAATTATAATGAAGAAGTACAAAATTAGTGACAGTGAGTTGGTATCACTTTACATTAATGGAAACGAAGAAGCTTTTAAAGAACTACTCAATAGACATAAAAACAGGGTGTTTACGACAATACATCTCATAGTGAAAGACCGATATCTTGCGGAAGACCTTTTACAGGAAACATTTATCAAAGCCATCAATACGATTAAATCCGGAAGATATAACGATGAGGGAAAATTTCTGCCGTGGATATTGCGTATAGGTCACAATTTAGCCATTGATACATTTAGAAGATCGAAACGATATCCTACCGTTCTCATGGAAGACGGATCAAACATTTTCGACACCCTGGAATTTGCCGAAGCGCCTGTAGAAGACAAACAGATCACCATGGATTCGGTCAATAAATTAAAAAGACACATCCAGGAGTTACCAGAAAGCCAGAAACAAGTATTAATCATGAGATCTTACCTCGAAATGAGCTTTAAGGAAATAGCCGCAGCAACCGGGGTAAGTATCAACACAGCCCTTGGGAGAATGAGATATGCGCTCATTAACCTCAAAAAAAGAATGAAAGAAAACAGCTTAGCCTATGACAAAAACAATTACCCGAGATGATGTACTTAGATACATCTACAAGGAGACTTCAAATGAAGAAACCGTAGCAATTGAAAAGCAACTACTCGTGAATGCATCACTGATGGATTTCTATAATCAGACCAAAGAAACCATCAGAAAAATCAACGAACTCCAAATCGAACCTTCGGAGGGTGTTCAAAACAAAATTTTGGATTATTCCGGTTCATTGAGATTCGAATCCATTAGTTAGCGGATTTAGCCTGTTTCTTAGAATATCCTGCTCCTTGGCATTGAGATAATTTTTTTAGCTCGGTTATAATATCTATTTTTTCCGATCAAATCTCAAAACGGAAAAATATTGCCCAATTTTATGTGCGGTATAAACCTTATTCTCGATAGGCATAAAATTCTTGATCCCGGTCCAATGAGCAGAATGTCTGAAGCCACGCGTCACAGGGGCCCGGATGAAACTTGTACAAAAATCATTAATGGCGATTCATATCACTATCACCTTTCGGCAAACAGACTTGCGATAACCGATCAATCCGATAACGCCGCACAACCCTTTCATGATGAAGCTTCAAAATGTGCACTGTTATTTAATGGTGAAATTTATAATTACTACGAGCTCAGAAACGATTTGATAGCTCAAAACATATCTTTTAATTCGTTTAGTGATACCGAAGTTCTGTTTCATTGGATCAAAACATACGGCCCCGAAGGCCTAAAGAAGCTTGAAGGTATGTTTGCGTTTATTTTCATCAATTTTGAAAATGAAGAAGTATTCGTAGCCAGGGATCGATTTGGGATTAAACCAATCTATTTCTATCAAAATGAGCGATTTATCATTATTTCTTCGGAGATCAAAGCGATTGTCCGCACCGGTTTGATAAAAAAGGTATTGAATCGAAATCAGCTCTTTCATTATCTATCCTATAAATATGCCAGGCCTCCGGAAACTTTTTATAAGGACGTCTATGAGTTGGAACACGGCCATTATTTACGACTTCACCGGAAAGGATCTGAAAACAAGAAATTCATCGATGAAAAAAAACCATCAATATTTACCACACCCGACATAAAAAAGGTTGAAGAGCTGATTACAGATAGCCTGCTGAAGCAGCTAAATGCAGGTGTCCCTCTCGGACTGTTATTAAGCGGTGGAGTTGATAGTACCCTGTTATTGGCATTGGCTCAAAAAGAAGGATACAAATTACCAACTTATTCTGTTGTCAATACCAAGAAAGAAAACTCATTTGGTACCAATGACCGCCACTATTCCAGGCTGGCTTCTTCGATCTATGCGTGCGATCATCACGAATTGGAGATTGACATTGGCCTGCTCGATCAATTCGATGATTCAATTTCCAAAATGGATCAACCAATTGGGGATTCATCATACCTATTGACTTCAGAGATCTGCAGATACGCATCGGATTCAATGAAAATCTTGTTATCCGGCGCCGGAGCGGATGAACTATTTGCCGGTTATAATAGGCATTGGGCGTTCTATAAATATTTAAATAATAAAAGTTATTTGAATATTTTAACCCCTCTTGCCAAACGATTTATCAATGTCTTACCGACAGGTTATAAACACCCGTTAAGGAAAAAATTCCGGTTGTTAAAAAAATGGGCCAAATCATACGACGGATCTTCGCAGGCAACTTTCAATAATTATCTCATCTTCAATGAAATAGGCGCCGAAACACTTATAAAAGATAAGGACGAACGGGTAGATTACCGGTTTGGCTGGGCTCTGAAAAATGATCAAAATAACTATCTAGTCGGCGATGTGCTTGCCCTGAGTGATAAAGCATCCATGCTCCACGGGATCGAACTTCGGGTCCCATACTTAAGTGAGCATTTGACGAATTATCTGAATACATTTAACCCGGAAGAGCGGATTAGGTATGGTCGAAAATGGATGCTTAAAAGAATTCTTGCGAATCACGGCGGAAAAAAGATCGCCGGCAGGTCCAAGGAAGGATTTGGCATGCCACTGTCAGACTGGATTTTGAATAAAAAAGCCATGCATCTTTGGAATAACTTTAGTTCGGAGGATAATCCGGTATTTGAGTTTATCGAAAAAGAAAAAATTGAAATGCTTATACAACAGCAAAAACGAAAAGTGGAAGATCACGGTCCATTATTGTGGTCAATGCTCGTGCTAAGTCATTGGATCAAACAGCACTTTTAATGAAAAGACTGTTTTATTTTCATCAGTATTTCAAGATCCCGGAAGAAGGCGGGGCGATGAGGTCCTATTTTATAGCCAAGGGAATGGTGGATCATGGGATTCAAGTGGAAATGATCACTGCGCATAATAATTCCCATTATGAAATCAGGAAAATAGATGGGATTAAAGTTCACTTTTTACCGGTTTATTATTCCAACGATCTATCCGCCAGACAGCGATTTATTTCGTTTGCAAAGTTTGTCCTTAAATCCATAAAAACGGCCAACAGGTTACGACGGCCGGATCTTATCTATGCGACTTCCACGCCACTTACAGTAGGAATAATTTCCCTGTGGTACAAATGGAGGTGGAAAATACCTTATATTTTTGAGGTACGGGACTTATGGCCAGATGCGCCTATTCAATTAAATTTTCTAAAATCAAGGTTGTTAATCGCGATTGCCAGAAAGTTGGAGAAGAAAATATATAGAAATTCCAGCGTAATCGTTGCACTTTCGCCTGGAATTGAAAGAGGGATTTTATCGAGCTATAACCGCGCGAACATCCATATGATACCCAATATGTCGGATCCCTTCCTTTACCAAACCGGTCAATTTAGTGCATCAGAAAAAAAGAGGATCACACTTGGATATTTTGGAGCTATGGGCGTGGCAAACCGCGTAGAATTTATTCTGGAAATTGCCGAAAAATGTCAGTTTCATAAGCTCGACGTTGATTTTGTAATTGTTGGCGATGGGGCTCGAAAAAAAGAAATGGAGGTTCGGACAAGCAAAATGAACCTTGAAAATGTCCGGATTTGCTCATTTAAAAATCGATATGAAATCCGCGAACTAATGTGTGAAGTTGACGGATGCATTACCTGTTTTGCAAACATTCCCGTGTTACAGACGAACAGCCCGAATAAATTCTTCGATGGATTGGCTGCCGGAAAGCTGAGCATAGTAAATACAAAAGGTTGGCTGAAAGAACTCGTTGAAAAGTATGATTGCGGGTTTTATGTCGACCCGGACTTTCCGGGAGAATTTCCGAAAATGATCAGGCCATTTATTGAAGAAAAAGAGCTGCTGCAATCGAAGCAACAAAACGCGCGAAACCTGGCCAAAGAAATGTTCGATAAAGACGACTTGGTGCATAAGATATGTGCGTTGGTCTTAAATAATTAATAGGGATCAATACGGTATGGGCTTGTATTTCGATTCAATAAATATTTTCTGAGCATCATCCATTTTCATTAAATCGGCCAATTCAATCCCGGGATTTTCCTCTACATACTTATCGATAATTCTCCACCCAACCCATCTGCCAATTCTTCCAGGACAGTTTTCGCCGACTTCCAACGTCTTAGGACGTTCGCTCAAAAACCTATCTTTAATAAACGGATTTTTTTCATACAAAACTTCATTTTCAAGTAAACTTGCCCAAATTACAGGTTCGTGCTCATCAATATCATTCGTTTCAAACGAT
Organism: Cytophagales bacterium; assembly: GCA_022360055.1. GTDB lineage: Bacteria > Bacteroidota > Bacteroidia > Cytophagales > Cyclobacteriaceae > JAAUQL01. The sequence goes on from JAKSDO010000237.1 coordinate 174,441, forward strand.
GTGTAACCGGTAAAGATACTATCGGCTGTGCAAGGCAAGAGGTTTTTTGCCATATAGTACGCTTTCCCGTAATAGATCATATCTGCCAGAGCTGTTTGATCTTCATAATTTGTGCTGTTGTAGAATCTGGTATACATAAGCATTATTTGAGATACCAAATATTCTTTTTGATACCTTTTAAGCAGGTAGGCCGGAATATCCCTCGGCTGATATTTGCCTTCCGGCCCTAAATAATAATCCAGGCCAATAATTATCAAACTATCCGAAATATAAAGATCGTTGGCAATTCCCGTCACAACGGTTTGTATTTTTGGAACATCAGCATCCGGAAAATGATATTTCAAATAACGAAAAGCGCGCTCAAACTCTAAACGGATATCTTCCAGGTCGCCAAACGTAAGGTCGACTTCAATAAATAGGGAATCTATACCATCGGAATTAAAAAGATTATAAAGCCGGTCAATCAACAATTCAGGTGCCGGATACTGAGATCGGTGTAAAAAGGCTTCGGTAAACATCGGATTTCGATCCAATAACGCTTCCAATTCATTTTTGGTAGGAATTTTGTGCAACTTTAGATCGAGTCGCTCTAATTTTACGGGAACTTCAATTTGTGAAACATCCGGAGCATCGATACATTTATCTTTTTTACACGATAAGATGGTCGATAAAAGAAGAACAAGGACTGAAAAAAGAAAAACCGGTTTTTTCTGAAACACAATATTTATAAATACTACCATGAAATATAATATTGCTGCAATTTTAATGATTTTAGTAGTAAATGCTTCAATAGCGCAAACAAAACTCGGCATAAAACTTACTTCATCGATCATCTCACAGAGGATTTCAAGCCCTGATGATTTCATTGAAGTGGAACATGGAGCCAATGCTTTTATCCCATCTCCGGCATTGTTTGCCGATTTACCATTGTCCAGAAATTATTTTTTTTCGACGGGAATTGGCTATATTTCAAAACGTGTAAATTTGAAAGTACATTCACCTTTTGAAATCAGTTCTCAATCAAAAAACTACAACATTCAATATCTTCAAATCCCCGCGACGCTTAAACTATATACCAATGAAGTAGCGCTTGATAAAAAACTATATTTTCAGTTTGGTCCTGTTTTTGATATTGCTGTTCACGACAAGGAAAAGGACAAAAATATTTCTGTAATTGATGAATTTAATCCGCTGGATATTACCTTACAATTTGGAACGGGATTAGAATTGCAGCTTGCGCCAAATACAGCGGTGCAGTTGGGGATAAGCTACGGTAGAGGCTTGATAAACATCGTCAGGTCGAACAGTATAAATGAAGATCTGAGCGTAAAAAACGACCTCTATGGGATTGAAATTGCAGTGAAATTTTAATTTTATCGATCCCTAAATCAATTCCCGATTGTCTTTAAAAATAGTTATTCGCATATTGTCGAAAAAAAAATACAGAAAAAATCATGCAAAGAATGTTCAGACTCGCTCTTTTATTTATTCTATTTTCCATGGCAGTCTTTGGTCAGGATTTAAAGACCCTGGAAAATCTCAATAATCCGATTCCTATTGATTCCAAAATAATAAAAGGCAAGCTTGAAAATGGATTGACATATTATATCCGGCAAAACAAAAAACCTGAAAATAGGGCGGAGCTCCGATTGGTTGTCAAAGTCGGCTCAATCGTCGAAGATGAAGATCAATTGGGCTTGGCTCATTTTATGGAGCATATGGCTTTTAATGGCACCAAAAACTTTGCTAAAAACGATCTTGTGAGCTATCTGCAATCAATCGGAGTAAAATTTGGAGCCGACCTAAACGCATACACCTCATTTGATGAGACAGTTTATATTCTTCCTGTTCCGACAGACGACAAAAAAATACTAAGTCAAAGCTTTCAGATTCTCGAAGACTGGGCACATAACGTAACATTGGACCATGAGGAAATTGACAATGAAAGAGGGATTGTCATAGAAGAGTGGCGAACAGGCAGAGGGGCAAACCAAAGGATGCGCGATAAAAATTTTCCCGTACTGCTAAAAGATTCGAAATATGCAGATCGGCTCCCCATCGGGACTTTGGAAAACCTGGAAAATTTTAAATATGAATCGCTCAAGAGATTTTACAAGGAATGGTATCGACCCGATTTAATGGCGGTAATCGCCATTGGCGATTTTGACATCGGTGACATAGAAGCTCAAATTAAAAATCATTTCGCTCATATAAAAAATCCTGATCGTCCCAGAGCGCGAAAAACCTTTGATATACCGGATCATCAGGAAACACTGGTCACAATTGCCAGCGATAAAGAGGCGACATTTTCCACCATCGGATTATACATTAAAAATGATTATAGTCCGGAGATCGTTTTGAAAGATTATTACAACAGCCTACTAAATAGTTTTTACACAGGAATGCTAAATCAAAGGCTTCAGGAAATTTCTCAAAAACCATCTCCTCCTTTTATTTATGCCGGAACGAGCTATGGTAAATTCCTCGGCAATAAATCGGCATTTACTGCTATGGCCAATGTAAATGAAGGAGATTTGTTAAAAGGACTTGAACGTGTTTTGACGGAAACAAAGCGCGTAAAACAATACGGATTTACAGAACCGGAACTTGAACGGTTTAAAAAAGATATTCTTAGTTTCTATGAGAGCGCATTCAATGAAAGAGATAAATCTCCATCCAGAAACTATGCCCGGGAGTATATCCGAAATTTTTTGACGGATGAGCCGATTCCCGGTATTGAATTCGAATATGCGTTTGCTCAAAAATATATCAATCAGATCAGTCTGGAGGAGATAAACAAGCTAAGCAACGTATTTTTCAGACCCGACAATAGAGTGATCGTCGCAAATGCTCCGGAAAAGGACGATCTCCAATTGCCAACCGAGAAAGATATATTATCGGTCATTGAGAGGATCTCAGAAATGAATGTAGCTCCTTATATCGATGATCTCGCCGACGCTGTTTTAATGAAAACTCTTCCGGAATCAGGATCCGTAACTTCCGAAAAAAAACTGAATGCGATTGATGTTACGGAAATAGTGTTATCTAATGGTGTACGTATAATATTAAAGCCGACAGATTTCAAAAATGACCAGGTCATTTTTTCTGCCTGGAGTGACGGCGGAACCTCAATATATCCGGATGAAGAGTACCAGTCTGCGATAAATGCGGACGATGTGGTAAATGAATGTGGTATTGACAGTTTTTCACCAACTGACCTCCAAAAAATACTAGCTGGAAACACCGCTAATGTAAGACCATTTATCGGCGCGCTCGGTGAAGGAATGAATGGCAGCGCATCTCCGAAAGATTTGAAAACGATGTTCCAACTCATCCATTTATATTTTACTGCACCAAACAAAAACAGGGATTTGTTTCAATCCTATATTGATAAGAATAAAGCGCTTTATAAAAATCTACTTTCAAACCCAAATTACTATTTTTATAATGAGAGCAATAAAATATTAACCCAAAATCATCCGAGAGGGGGACGATTCCCATCGGATGAGGACTGGGATAAAATTGATTTTGACAGAACATTTGAAATATATAAGGAACGTTTTGCAAATGCGGCAGATTTCGATTTCGTTTTTGTCGGTAATTTTAACATCGACTCCATAAAGTCTTACATAAATCAATACGTGGCCAGCTTACCGTCAAACGGTGAAAAAGAAACCTGGAAAGACCTTGGAATCCGGCCGCCATCGGGAGTAGTTAAGCAGGACATACTAAAAGGCGCCGACCCGAAAAGTTCAGTTTCAATTCGCTTTCACGGAGCGTATAGATTTGACAGGGAAACCAATTATCTCTTCAAAACGCTTACGGATGTGCTTAACATAATTTTGATCGAAAAAATCAGAGAAGAACAAAGCGGTGTTTATGGAATTAGTGCTCAGCCAAGTACAAACAAAAACCCGTATAATAACTATGCCATCTCCATAAGATTCCCTTGCAAACCCGAGAATTCAGAAGCATTGACCAATTCGGTATATGATATTTTAAAATCAATACAAGATGAAGGAATTAGTGACGAACATTTCGAAAAAGTAATAGAAACGCAAAAACGGGATATGGAGATAAAGATCAAAGAAAACGGATACTGGATGGGGGCGTTGAAATATAGTTATCAATACGGATACAATCCGGAAGAAATTATAAATTATGAGGAAAGGATTAACGCAATTACGAAAGAAGAAGTTCAATCCATAGCCAAGGAATATATAAATTTCGAAAACTATATATGTTTGCGTCTGCTCCCTGAAAAATGAGGGGCTAATCCTCCAACTTTGGTGCAGCATCAAATCTATCTTTCAAATTGGGTAGAATTACCTTGAATGTAGTGCCCAGCCTGGTTTTAGATTTTACACTGATTGTACCTCTGAGTTTTTGAACAGTCTCTTTTACAATATATAATCCCAGGCCGGAACCGGAGAATTCCTGAGTGGCGCGGAAGAACATCTCAAAAATTTTAGGAAGATAGACCTCTGAAATTCCAATGCCATTATCAGAAATCTCAATCACGCAATCCATATTTTGCAAGCGAACATCAATTTTTACATAAGATGATTCTTCATGGACATTTACATATTTCAATGCATTTGAGACAAGATTATTGAGAATTATGCTTAATCTTTGCCGATCCGTAAAAAATGATATCCCCTCATCGATGTTTACAATTTGTTCTACCTTTTTATCGATTTTGGAAAAATTCTGACTTTCAAAAATCTCATCTATCAGAACTTCAAAATCTATTTGACTCACAGTAATACCCAATCTGGAATTTCTAGAAAGATTGATTATCTCTTTAATAAAAAGATCCAGCTTATTTATACTGTTTTCCTGCAAAGCGATGTATTCGGAAACCTTTTCCTGGCTGGTTTCAATTTTCATTAAGCTTATCAGTCCCAGGATGGACGTAAGAGGAGCTCTTAAATCATGAGAAACCCGGTATACAAAACTGTCCAGCTCACTGTTAACCTTTTCCAAATCACGATTCTTCTCAATCAATTTAAATTGACTATCCTTTATTTCCGTGATGTCCTCAATAAAAACAGATACACCCTTAATCTTACCAATTTCCTTGATGGGAAACATTTTTATTTCCAATACCCGTTCCTCGCCATCAAAATTGTCCTGATCCAGATAGATCCTTGGTTTTCCCTGAAGCACTGTCTCAAACCGGTCTCTCCAGATATCCTTCTCCTTCCCGGCAAGTATCTCCAGCACATTTTGATTAATCAAAGGCGTATGCTTATATCTTTTTTTTATTTCATTTAAAAAGGCCAAATTAAAATCAATCAATTCAAATCTTTTGTTCATCAACCATGTAACGCGATCCGAATTATCCAATATTGCCCTGAGATTTGATTCCTTATCGATAAAATCCACGATCCGTTCGGCAACTTTCAATTCAAGGTTTCTATTGAGATCCTTATATTCTTTAATTATCTCAACCACATCCTGTTGCAAAAGAGAGAAGGCATTGATTAATTCAAAATCAGGATCATCTTCATAAAGCCCATTTTCCAATTTATCAAATCTTCCTTTCCAGGTGATCTGTCCAATTGCTTCTAAAATTGTTTTTGTACTTTCTTCACGACTCCTGGTATTTTGCTCAATCAGATTGACCAACTCCTCTTTGCTCATCCTTAAAAGTTTTTCTCGCTTTGCATCATCAAACCTTTCCTCCGCTTCGAATTCGAGGTCTTCGGATTTATCATATAAAATTGTGTCAATTGCACTTTTAATCGATCGCACAATAAATATATGTTCCGACTGCCGCTTGTAAACAAATTTATATGTTCGCACAAAAGTTTGGTACCTCGCAGGTAAAACCAGGAACCTTCGGTTCCAAAATTCCGATAATTGATTATTGGACAAATTAATTGCCTTACGTACTTTCAAGGAAGGATTCTCGATAATATCCCTCACATCCCAAACCACATCTATATTTGATAGTTTGTTCTGACAATGAATTTTTTCAAGTATTGCGGTTGCCTTTTTAATATCGTAAGGTTGGGGGTTCCCTGAGGAAGATATCACCAGGACCTTTTCGTTAAGTAATGCATATCTGCTTTGATACATAGTTTGTTGCGACCGGTACCCATTTAGCCATTTAATTGAAATGTCGCTTCCATTGTATTTTATGGAACCGGTACTCTCTGGTAGATCAAAGAGATTTTCTATACTCACTATGTGTTTTAACTCTGAATGCAAAAATCAATTAAAAACTCCAAATTATTCGAATAGAAGCAGTAAATGAGCGAAAAATATACATTAATAACTTCTATCTAATCTTAAATTTTGCAAAAAAAACATTAAAAAAAAAGCCATGCCCATCATGACCTTTCTACCATGCGTATTTTTTTATTATTTCATATTAAACGTATACTCTCCATCCAAGGCGGCAATCTTACCTCCCACGTGCGTTCCCGGCGGTATGGTGAATATCGCCGTAAAGTTCGTGTCCGAAATCGGATTCAGCACCATAACCACCTCGTCACCCTGTCTTGTGATAGAGCTTCCATCACTACTTATAGTGTATTTTCCGGATGGCCAAACTGCTTGAGCGCCAGTAGGATGATTTGCGGAAGTCATATCTGTTTGCGTGAATGAAACCGTGAAATTCTCCCAGTCACTTGATTCCGTTGCCGTATTTATCGGCACATTTACCGAACTGACCGTCCAGGTCTTGCTCGTTAGAATTCGTAGTGTTCTTTCCTGAGCAGTTTCTTCATCACTATTGCCACAATTCTGAAAAAAAATAAGCGCTCCTACGAACAAAATATACAGTGCTGCAATTCTTACCCTATCCATGTTAAAGTCTTTAATAATATTCTTTCTTTTTTTTAAGTTTAAAAATATGGCTAATTGTAGTCAATTAAAAGCATTTTACTTATAGAAAGTCAATATTTCCGGTCCAAGTAATTTTTGACATATAAATAATCATTTTCCTTCAAAACCTTTCTGAAAAATCCAATTTCATCTAAAATAAAGCGGCCTGTTCCTTCAAAAAGAACGGGCAGGACAGATAAGGAAACAGGCATCGCTCAATATTTTTTTGCAATTGGTTGTAACTTTCTATTCTATGCAACGTCTCCCAGATGAAATGATGCTCGAAACTTTCAAATCAAAGGTTTTACCGTTGAAAAATAAATTGTTCCGCTATGCCTTCAGCATACTGGAGGATCACGAACTTTCGAAAGATGTTGTACAGGAAACACTGATCAAAGTCTGGGAAAAAAGATCCGATCTTGAAATGATCAAAAAACCGGAGGCCTGGTGCATGACACTTACGCGTAATTTTGCCCTGGATAAGTTCAGGTCAAAACATTCCAAATCCATATCACTCAGCAAAGCTCACGATATCGAAAATATGGAGTTAACACCATATCATAAGGCAGAAATGGGTGATACCATGGATATTGTTGAACGCCTTATATCCCAATTGCCCGAGAAGCAAAGGGAGACTTTTCAATTAAGGGAAGTAGAAGGGTTATCCTATCGGGAAATAAGTAAAATTACCGGATACAACCTCAATGATGTGAAGGTAAGCATCTTCAGATCAAGAAAAAGTATCCGTACTTTGTTACTCAAACTACAAAAACATGGACTCGAAAAAAGCACAAGCGCTTCTTAAAAAATATTGGGAAGGCGAGACAGATTTGAGTGAAGAATTAAAGTTGAAAGCATACTTTTCCAAAATTGAAAAGCACGAAAATCCGGAACCGGGCTATTTTCGATTTTTGGCTCAAAAATCATCTGAAAGTCCGTTGGAAGATGATTTTGAGAAGCATGTTCTTCAAATCATTGACAAAAACACCAACATATCTTCCAGGGAAAACCTTGCCATGAAATATTGGTTGTTCGCAGCCTCGTTGGCTTTAATTATCTCAGTGAGCATCATTTTTAAAAATGAGATATTCAAAGTTAACAGCCCTGCGGAATCGGCCCGGGCAGATACATTTGAGGATCCCCAAAAAGCATTTGAAGAAACAAAGAAGGTGCTGCTATTACTGTCTTCAAAGCTTAATCAAGGTGGTCACTACGCCAGAAAAATTTCAAAATTTGAACAAAGTCAGGAAATCTTAAAACAGAACCAAAATGAAACTTATAATTAAAATTCTTCTAACCGTTTGTATTGGTTTTTCAGCCAATGCTCAAAATGATGTTGTCACAAAGCTTTTTGATGATTATTATGATGATGAGAATTTCACGAAGATCTCTGTCTCCAGTAAAATGTTCGAGTTATTCACACATATTGAACCAGGAGATGAAGACGAAAATGAAATACTTGACGCAGTAAGCAAGCTAAAAGGACTAAAAGTAATTGCTGCAGACAGTGTTGGGAATTCAAAGAAGCTTTATTCGAATGCCGTGAAAAAAGTCTCTGGCAATGGTTATGAAGAGCTTATGGAAGTGAAGGACGCTGAAGAAGATATGAAATTTATGATCAAAGAAAAGGATGGTATTATTGATGAATTGGTTATGGTTGTCGGGGGCAATAAAAGCTTTTTTATTCTGAGCTTATATGGCGAAATAGATTTGAAAAAAATCGCCAAACTTTCGAAAAGTATGAATGTGAAGGGCATGGAGTACTTAAAACAACTGGACGATTCCGGATCGGATGAAGAAAACTGAGATAATCTCCTGAAGCTGTGAAGTTTATTTTTACATCATTTCTTATCCTGATAAATTACATGGGCTATTCACAAAATAGTGCAATTACTGATTTTAAGGAAAATCATCCGATTGCGCTTGCATTATATTTTTATCCTTCGACGCTGCGCATGATAAATATTGATCGCAATCCGGAGTTTGACGAAATGATAAAGGAAATTAAGAGGGCCCGCTTCTTCAGGCTCGATTCCGGTACTATTGATCAAAATGACATAAGCAAGTTATCCAAAGATTTGCAAGGTTTAGGATTTGAAGAGCTGATGATATTCAAAGACAAATCGAAAGATGTAAAAGTCTGGGGAGTTGAAAATAGAAACCCGCAAATAGTTATAATTTCAAAATCAAACAAAGAAATATTGTTGCTTGAAGTGAACGGTATGATCAATATTGCTAAAATTCCAAAGCTGGCTGAGACTTTTGGTCAACACAAATTTCTTGATGTTCTTCACCTGAACCAGAAGAACAACTGATGGCCACGATACTGAAAATCGATAATCTTGTTAAGAACTATGGTAAAATAAAAGCGGTAAACCGGTTGTCGCTGGAAGTCGAAAAAGGTGCCGTGTTTGGACTGCTCGGACCGAATGGAAGCGGTAAAACCACTACGCTCGGAGTGATTCTGGACGTCCTCAAAAAAACTTCGGGTAATTACGAGTGGTTTGGAAAGCCGTCCTGCAGTCGTTCCAGAAAGCAAATCGGGGCCATATTGGAAGTTCCGGCGTTTTATCCTTATCTATCGGCAAAAAGAAATCTGATTATAATTGCCAAAATCAAAGGTAATGGATTGGAGAGAATCGAAGCGGTGCTGGAACAAGTCGGTCTTTCCAACCGTGCAAATGATCCATTCAAAACATATTCATTGGGCATGAAGCAACGTCTGGCAATTGCAGCGTCTCTGCTTTCCGATCCGCCGGTAATGATACTGGACGAACCGACAAATGGCCTGGACCCTCAGGGAATTGCTGAGATCAGATCTTTGATCCGGAGTATTGCAAAACAGGGCAAAACAATAATTCTTGCAAGTCATATACTGGATGAAGTACAAAAGGTATGTACCCATTTTGCCGTGCTCCACAGAGGAAAGAAGATTTACTCAGGGTCGGTATCGGAGGCTCTGAATGAAAGTAATTCGCTGGAAGTGGCTTCCAGAGATATGAAAAAGTTGGCCCGGCAGCTCAAAGAATACAACGACATCGTAGAGCTTAAAGAAGAAAAAGTCCTTTTTACTCTGACTCTTAACGGAAAATCATCTCCTTATGACCTAAACAAATTCCTGGTCGGAAAAGGAGTGATCTTATCCCATCTGGCGGAGAAAAAAAACAGCCTGGAACAAAAATTTCTTAAAATATTGGAAGAAGCTGATGATCAGACTTATTGAAATAGAATGGCTCAAGCTTAAAAATTATAAAGTCTTCTGGATATTAATCAGCATGTATTTGCTGGGTTTGCTAATCATTTTGTCCAGCGGCATGTTTCTCATGCAATTTCTGAAAAAACAGGGAGCTGAGTTTTCCGGGATCGATCCAACGATTATTCCACTCTACGATTTTCCTGATGTCTGGCAGAATATGACCTACGTGGCTACCTTTTTTAAGGTTATTTTAGCTTTCATTGTGATAATTTCGGTTACAAACGAAATTAGCTATCGTACAATGCGCCAAAATGTTATTGAAGGATTGAGCAAGTGGGAATTTCTAAAGACAAAATTGATCCTGATCTTAGGTCTTTCGATCACGGCAACTCTTTTTATTTTCATTGAAGGACTAATTACCGGATTGATTTATTCAACGGTTCGATATCCGAAATATATTTTTAGCGATCTTGAGTTCCTGGCAGCGTATTTTCTGGAAGTTACCACATTTCTATCCCTTGCATTATTATTAGGTATTCTTTTGAAGAGAGCGGGATTTGCCATTGTACTCATCTTTATGTACACACTGATTTTCGAACCGATGATCACAATCAACTTTGAGCACAATATCTGGATAAATAAATATGTAAGCTGGTCAGTTCCTTATTTCCCGATTAAAGCTATAAACAATTTGATACGGGTACCCTTTCAGCGCTATGTTTTCATGGAAATCCAAGACTTTATCTCATGGAAGGACGTCGGTGTGGTATTGGCTTGGCTATTGATTTATTTGATATCCATATTTAAGATTCTTGATAAGAGAGATATATAATTTTTGTTTTCCCCTTCGCTATCGATACTTGAAACTAATATCCTAAAAACAGAACCTCCTCAAAACTCCCATTAAACCGGACCCAACTCCGCCCGCCGGATAATTTTAGAATTCCGCTTTTAATTGACGTTGCAGGTTTCCCGGTTTTCAGCAATTGATTCGTTTAAAAGATACGTTCATACTCCCGTAACACCACCTTTCTTCTTCCCACAACGGGTCATATGTATTGCGGGAAAAATAAAAGACGGGTAAAAGAATTCATTCCGAGTTTCATACCACGAAAACTTTATTTACCGGTAATCTCTTTTAGTTTATTAAAAAAGGCCTTTTTTCTTGCCGAATTAATCCCCCAATCCACCGGTACGCTCTGGTAACCACATTCGAACCCTTCACCTTTCATCCGGAAGTCAAAATAACCCCAGGATGCATGCGAACTGAAAGCAGCAATCATATTGTTCATCGGTTTATCAAAGTCAAAATGATCATCTTCGTTAAAGACGATTGGCATTGGTTTGTACTCGGGCAGTTCCCGGACTAACTTTACCATTTCAGTAATACGTTCCGGTTGTTTGACTCCATTTCCATGAATCAGGATAAAATCTGAAACCTCTACGACCTTCCCGGAAGGGATGGTATTTCCGTTGAAACTGGTTCCAATCAATAGCCGTTTCCCATTTTTTAAAATTCCTTTTGCCTGGTTGCTCAATTCATGGATATTATCCTGCTTTATTAAATCTCTTTCGTATTTGATGTTATTGCACTCATTGGCGATCTCAATTAAAACATTTTCATATCCGGCCTCAAGTATCCAGGTGATTGTATTTCCTACCGCATTTCTTACGGCATGGTCATCTTTCAACCTCTCATCCTGACCAAAATAAAAGATACCGACAATTGGTATCATTCCGATCCGGTCTGCTTGATCAAGAATTTTCTTCAATCGCTTCATATAAGCACCTCTCAGGGTTCCGTCCGGATCAAATGCGTTGTTTTCCCACGGTTGAAATTTTGAATATCCTTCGGGGCTTCCTCCCTGCAAATTAATTGTAAACGACAGTAAACCATGAGCATACCAATCTTCCATAGCAGCCACAAACTCATCCGTATTGCGATCAGGATCCCACTTTTCGGTATCCGGATAGGCCCATTTATCTACGGTTTCGGGGTTCATATCATCAAAAATTCCCTGAACCATTCTTGAGTTTGGCAACAGGCCCTCCATACCAATTCCCCGCCAGACCCGTCCTTGAAGGGTCGGGACTTCATTTATTAAAAAATTTTCTCCTTCTATTGAGATGCTGGTTTTTACCGATGCGACGGATTGTCTCTTATCCTCGCTTTGGTTTTTGGGGGTACAAACGGAAACTAACAATGCGATTGGAATGAAAAAAAAGGCCTTCATAATGGAATATTTATAAAGACCAATTTATTTATAATATAGGTTGCCGACAATTATAATCGGACAAAACTGATTTGTAGTAAAAGACAAAAAAAGAGGCCAGCCATATATGCAAGCCTCTTATCTATAATATGCATTACTCCTAGGCACTCATCCGCATTTGCTTTAGATTTTTCACAGGCCCGAAATGACAGCTTGTAACTATCTTTCTCCTCCCTCGTACCAGATTTATTTCTACAGGTGCGATGTTATGATCTTTTGTCTTTGCAGAGGCCTGGTCAAAAAACAATTTAGCCTCTTTAAAAGCGCCTTTTTTAAACGAGTGTCTGGTTTTGTTTTCTTTAACAGGCATACCGGGGATAAAGTGATACACCGTTACATCAACCTTATAGGACGGTTTGAATGAATTGACAAACTTTTTCCAGTTCTTTTTCATTTTGAGTAAAATAATTGGTTCAGCGACAAACATATGATGAATTGAAAAAGAGAAAAAACCCACTTTCTGATTTATCTTACGATCGTGAATTGATAAAATTTGGCAATTACACCAAAAAACCATACATAATATTTTATTGTGATCCGGAAACAATCATTTGTTTTGAATTGGCTCATTTCAATGCGCTGTAATGGGCCAAAATCATTTCTTAAATTGATAGAATAGCTCTCAAGCAACAAAACTTACAACACAAAAAAATCAATATAGTACAATTATTTATATGCATATTGCAATAAATTCTAACATTAAATGGAGCCGAAGATGAAATATTTTCTTACATAAAACTCATGAACCGAGATAAAAAGCGCCTCGAGTAGCCTTGGTTATCATTCATCATCAAGCAGTTATAAAAAAAGCAAAGATTGATTTCCACTTAGCAGGCCTCCTATCCTAAGCACATAACCATTCGAGGGTCTAATCTCATCCGGTAATATCGATTTCTTAAAATGCGACTCATACCTAATCCGTTTCAAATTACATGTCTGGCATTCGGACAGATAGATCTAACGTCACTTAAGCAGCCGGGCTAACTAAATTTAATAAAAAAGGTCCCAAGATTTTCTTCAAACCCCATTTACACAGTTCTTTAGATGCTACCGAAAATTTATCAGCTACTCTAATTGGGGATAATATTTAAACTACCACAGCCAGTTTACGAGCTTTGTCCAGATCATACTTGCTTTGAAAATTCATCCAGAACATAGCCGAAATCTCAAGAGCGCTTTCCAGTTTCAAAGCCAGAGCTGCCGTTATATTACGGCGGCCATGAATCAGATCCGATAGCATAGTAGGGGTAATACCCATGTCTTTCGCCAGGTCTTTTTGCTTCAACCCCCGGGCCTCAATTTCATCACGTAGTATTGTCCCTGGATGAACTGGTGCTCCTGCCGGTATATCGTTTGCGAATATCTTATTCATAGTGTTTTGAGATCTCAATGATCATTAGTTCCAATTCTCCATTTTTGTTGATCCTGAACAATAATCGATATTGCTCATTTAAACGTATCGAGTATTGCCCTTTCCTGTCACCTTTCAATGCCTCAAAATTCAGCGATCGAAAATTATACAACTCCTTCAGCTCGTTAATCGATATCAGCACATTTACTTTTTTCTGATATTGTTTTACCACTGTTACAGGTATCCTTTGTTTTCCTCTAAGGCGTTCCGGATCAGCTTTGTATAAGCTGGCCAGTTCCTTAGTTTCAAAAAATACCTTCATCTATATATACGATTTAGATCTAAAAAGTTCACCAAGTTAGTGAACTTTGTAGCGTAAACAAATTAATTTCTCGCTTAATAAGTTTAATCCCATCCGGCCATATCGATTTCTTAAAGCGCGACTCATATCCGATCCGTTTCAAATTACATGTCTGACATTCGGACAGATCTAACGTCACTTAAATAGCTGGCACTACCTTGTACTAATTCAAGAAAATCATAAATTGTATCTACTTTTTCCAAATGAACTAATTTTGTTTTTTTGAAACTTTTTTATGGAGCCACAATCAACAATTTTTATTCTTGGTGCAGGTTCTAGTAAGCCATATGGTATGCCTTTAGGCTATGAAATCAACCATTTCATAGTAGAGCTCTCAAAATCTTTCAGCCTCAATAGCCGATGGAAGAAAATGAATCCTCTAGTCAAAAAACTTATCAAGATTGCGACTGAAGTTAAGTTCCAAAAAGGCGAATTGAAAAGGTTTTCCGATTCACTAAGAAAATCAAATATTTCTTCCATTGATAAATTCTTGGATATGAGGGATGATGATTTCAAATATCTCGGAAAACATATTATAGCTTTCCTCCTCTTGGAATTTGAGAAAGAAAATAACTTGTACTTTAATGAAAGTGGTGATGATTGGATTGGTTATCTCTGGAATAAATTCCTTATTCGTGAGAAAGAAGGTGCTAAATCTAGGATTAATGTACAGATCTTGTACAGAAAAAATACCAAATTTTGACACAACTAATTGATTTAAATATTATTATAGAACTTATAATCAATGACTTATATTTTTATATAAATTAATCTAAGATTTAAATACATCGAAATACTTATTAAATATAAAAATTCTATTCCTCTGGAATCCGGTAAATTCCCGCAGTATATCAAGATCAACAAAATCATTAATTAGGTTGTATGAGGAAACGGCTGAAAGACCTGTTATTTGACTTACCTCATTTGCTCTGATTATTGGAGTTAAAAATAGATATTGAAGTAACTTAGCTGCATTTGGCATTTTTTTCCCAAGTTGCGGAAGTAATTCTTGCTCACATTCTTCCTTCAACTCAATAATATTTTTAAGTCCCTGAATTGATTTTTCTGACATTTCAATTATGCCAACTGAGAAAAATTTTAACCATTGCTTTAAATCATTTTTAATCCGAACGCGCATTAAATTATCATAATAGAAGGATTTGTTTCTTTCAAAAAAATCAGATAAGTATAATACGGGTTTTTTAAGTATCTTTTTTTCAATAAAGTAAAGAGTAATCAGTAATCTTCCAATTCTACCATTACCGTCTAAGAATGGATGTATTGTTTCAAATTGGTAATGAGCTAAAGCAATTTTGAATACATGAGGTAAATTTGTATCCTCATTATGAATAAATTTCTCTAAGTCACTCATTAGATTTCCAACTTCTTGAAAAACCGGTGGGATGAATATAGCATCAGTTAAAGTTGCTCCTCCAATCCAGTTTTGACTTCTTCTAAATTCTCCCGGCATTTTATGTTCCCCTCTAACACCCTGCAGTAATATACTATGAGCTTTTCTTAACATTCTACTTGACAAAGGAAGGTCATCAAGACTCGCTATGCATTCGTTCATTGCTTCTATGTAATTATTTACTTCCCTCCAATCATTTCTTTTTTCCGGATTTACCTCATCTTCCTGTAACAATGCGTCCTCCATGTTTGTATGTGTCCCTTCAATCTTACTTGATACAGTTGCTTCTTTAATAACATGAAGTCTTATAAAATGATCCACGTCCGGAACTAAATCCGAATAGGCATTTAATTCGCCTAATTTTATATTTGCTTTTTCTAGTATAGGAAGCAAATCAGTATATTCTACATTATATTCTTTGTTAATTAGATTTGGTTGAAATGCAGAATAACCAGACTGTTTTACATTGAAACCTGAATTAAAATTCCTCATTAACCTACATTTAATATAATTATTCTTATTTAACTTTATACACATTAAACTTAAATAAAAAAATACATAATTAAGTTAAGTGTTTAAACAAAAATTTTGGTGGATTCTTTTTCTAAAAAAGAAAAAATACTATATAAAATGAGGCAATTTATAGTCAAAAATTTTGTTCAATTCTTGGAACTCGAATTACCATAAAAATAATCCCAGCCAGATTAATTAAAACTAGTAAACCGTTTGTCAGAATTTAGATTCAACAAGTGATAAAATAACTATTGAGAATATGTAACTTTCTCAATTGCAAGCTTTATTAATATGAAGTAGCCTCGGAAGGAATCGAACCTTCATCTAGAGTTTAGGAAACTCCGATTCTATCCATTGAACTACGAGGCCATATTTTTGGTCTGCAAAAGTAAGTAAAAATTATATCACTTGGCAATCGACACAATAGGAATTTAGCTTAACTGCAGAAGTATTAATCATTTTATTGCAATAGTTATTCTAACTGCCTTTCTTTGCAGTTCGTTCTTAACGTCTTGTCTTATTGAGAAAGGTGG
>JAKSDO010000131.1 GCA_022360055.1 Cytophagales bacterium
AGATAGCTACAACTCGGTTGGAGCAAGCTTTGGTGATTTTGACAATGATCTGGATCTGGATCTTTTCGTAGCCAATGCCTCTGACCAGCCTAACCTTCTATATATCAATGATGGGGCCGGAAACTTTATGCAGGTTACTTCCGGTTGGGTCGCGGGTGACAAGGGCAATTCGCACGGTTCTGTCTGGGCTGACCTCGACAACGATGGCTGGCAGGATTTAATAGTACTGAACGATCAGGACGGATCAAAATTCCTTTATATGAACAATGGCGACGGCACTTTCTGCAAGGTGACCAACTCACCATTTATTAGTCCAAGAGGTAATTCCTTCTCGATCGTCTCCACAGACCTTGAACTTGACGGCGACCTGGATCTCGTCATTTCCAATCACAGCAATGAAAAGAACAGGATATTCAGAAATGACCTAGCCGTTGGCAACTATCTCTTGGTGAGATTAGAAGGTACCAACTCAAATCGGTCAGCCATTGGAGCAAGGATCTATGTCAATGCCGTGATCGATGGCGAGAATCGAACACTCCTGAGAGAGGTGATGGGTCAAACCGGAGGTGGGCCGTCCAGTCAAAGTAGTCTCACACAGCATTTTGGTTTGGGGGACGCCTCGAGCGTGATCTCTGTAGAAGTGCAATGGCCAAGCGGATACGAACAAATTTTAAACGACATTTCTCCGAATCAACTACTTGACATCAGGGAGGATGATGGTGCAACCATTGACGGCTATGTGTATCACGATCAAAATGATAATTGCCAGAAAGATGCTAATGAACAGCCCTTGGCAAATACATTGATCAAGGTCAATAACGGATCGCTCTATGCGATGACCGACGAATCCGGCTATTATGAAATATCACTGCCCATCGGTAATTATTCCATCCAACAAGAGGTTCCGACAAATTTTGAATCTACCTGTCAACCAAACCCCCATTCCGTAAATATTACCACTGTTGGGCAAACCTTCAGCAGTCTGGATTTTCCCAACAAGGGGATCTCTTCCGAACCAGACCTGGCGGTCGAATTGAGCACAACTGCATTGCGACGTGGTTTTGATAACGAAATGGTGCTTTATTACGCCAATATAAGCGCAGATGATGCATACGATGTCACCATTGAACTTATTCTTGAAGAACCGCTGGTACTATCTCAGGCCTCTGTTCCCTGGACAAGTCAGACTGGTAATACGTATATCTGGCAGATCGACACCGTCCTGTCTGGAGCACAATCCACAATCCAGCTCATGAATTACGTGGACCTTACCGCTGAACTGGGACAGACCAAAAATCTTAATGCGACCATTGGCACAAAGCAGGAAGAAAGCAATTATGAGAATAATGACCATCATCTGACAGAACCTATTGTTGGCTCCCTGGATCCAAATGATATGCTCGTCACCCCGGAAGGCATTGGTTCTGGGCACCTGATCCATCCCGAGACAAGACTGAATTATAAGATCCGTTTCCAGAATGTAGGGAACTATCCCGCCACTTACGTTACCGTGATAGACACCCTGCCGGAACAATTAGATCCCTCCACATTCCGGCTTGGTGGCAGCAGTCATTTGTATCAATTTGAAATGCTCGAAAATAACGTGTTGAAGTGGTATTTTCACGAAATCAACCTAGTTGACAGCGTTTCTAACGAGCCGGAATCCCATGGATTTGTCAAGTTTAGTATAAAACCGAAACCAGATCTTGACGCGGGAACAACAATTGTGAATCGAGCATCTATCAAGTTTGATTTCAATCCATTTATCATAACCAATGAATGCATCAGCACGATCAGTCGATATGCAGCACAGATCGATGATGATTTCAGGCTTATAGTGTTCCCCAACCCGGCAAGCAACCATGTGGAATGTTACCTTGTAAATCAAGATTCCTATCGAAATGGAGAAGCCCGGGATCGAGGAGTCTACCGGATCGATATTTTTGATCAATCAGGTACCATGCGGCTTTCAAACAGCTTCACGTCACCAGCTTCGGTACAACAATTGGATATCTCCGCATTAAGCTCAGGATTATACATGATCCAATATCAGGACGACCTTGGAGTCGTAAAAAGGGCTAAACTTATAAAAGGTCTATAAAGGTACAGCCTACAATATCAAAAGCCGTGGATCTCTGTGGAGGCCTCATGGTTTTTTTGTCCTTAGTCAGTTCAATCTAAACAGAATTTTAAATGTGAATAAAAACCTAGATGAGTGGAAAATAAAAATGAGGATCCTTTTCCTTCTTTAGATATTAAAGGATATTCATGTTGCTATACATTGATTTTCGGTTAAAAAAATTGATGCATTTCATTTTAAAAGTATTTGGTTGAAATAGATTCCATATGGAGTCTTATTCGATATGTAATAATATTGCCAGATACGAGAAGGTCTTCCGATTGATTATTGATTAAGTAAAATTAAAAACGACGTTTTTGTTATTTCCTACCTTGTCATCTCGAGACCTGACTTTTTATACAAAACGCACAAATTTGAATGACGCAGTCTTGTGTATTTGTTTGATTTACAGATTTTTATAAAAACACGTCATCGGTACGTCAGGAGAGATTTGTAAAATCGCAAAAATGACCCAACCACAATTTCTAGTACATGAATTTTTGGGGCCCATAGATAAAAGAATAAAGGAAATCAAACAGCAGCGATCCCTTTTTCTTTGAATACAACCTTGTGATTTTATCAAGATTTG
>JAKSDO010000024.1 GCA_022360055.1 Cytophagales bacterium
CGCACAGAACGCGACGTTCCTGATCCGCAGCGTTATGTGAAAGCAAAACATGCCATTTAGTGAATTTGAAATAAAAAAAAAACAAAAAATTGTTGGTCAATATATCGAAAAGAACCGGCCACCCGCAGATATCCGTAGCGAAGTTGATATGTCTTTCAGGATTGAGGGTCAAAGTGTCGTAATATTCGAGATTCGACCGCTATGGAACAATCCTGAGGAAAAGATTGAAGAACCTGTAGCAAAAGCCACGTACGTGAAGAGCCGAAAATTGTGGAAGATTTATTGGCAAAGAGCTGATTTGAAATGGCACAGGTACGATCCCGATCCAGAGGTCGATACCATTGATGAATTTATTGATATAGTAGAACGTGATGAATTTGCGTGCTTTTTTGGTTAAAGCACGCAACATGTCGCTGGAGAAACAGCTCGCGAAACCTGCGCGCGTCTCAGTTCTGCGTTGGCCCCAATAATTGACAAATTGATATCGATAATGATATTGTAATACGTAAACAGCATCGATGGAGGCTGCGTCATGCAGACAGTTACGGTTTCTCCAAAATATCAGGTGGTTATACCTAAAGATATTAGAGAGGCGATGAGGCTTCGCCCTGGGCAAAAATTAAAGGTCATTGAGTATGAAGGGCGAATCGAACTGATTCCTGATCGAGATATTTCCGAACTCAAAGGATTTCTAAAAGGAATAAATACAGACTTTATCCGCGAGGATGGCAGATTATGAATATTGTTGATTCTTCCGGATGGCTTGAATATTTCTCTGGTGGGCCAAATGCAGATCACTTCTTGCCACCGCTCCAAAAGCCTTCCTCTTTAATCGTTCCTGCCATAACAATATATGAAGTCTTCAAAGTCGTATTACGGGAAACAGGCGAAAACGAAGCGCTTCAATCAATTGCAGCCATGCAAAAAGGATCGGTTGTTGACCTGACTGCGGGTATTGCAATGAATGCTTCAAAGCTGAGCTTGCAGCATAATCTGCCAATGGCTGACAGCATTATTTTAGCAACAGCCAAAACTTATAAATGTATCATATGGACTCAGGATTCTGGTTTCGAAAATTTGAAACAAGCTAAATTCTTTCCAAAGAAAAACATTGGCCAACATCATGAGCATTGAGTAGGACGCTCCTATCGTAGCGCCTTTCATGCTCGCCGTTGGGCGAACCGGTAAGAAACTTGGAATGAGATTTCTGAACTCTGCAAAAGAACTGCTTGGGATCGTGCTACTGAGATTCCGCATAGTGCCGAGAATCTGGTCGGTACTGTTAATCGTAGTGAATGTCTCCTCGGCATTCTTTCTGGATACACGTTACGGCCAGGTAGCTCTCGCATCAATCTTGCTTGGATCACTGACCATGATTGCCATACATGCAAGGCTCGGATTCGTCCGCCTGCTTGGTGTCGGTCACGTTTTTTGGATACCGATGCTCATCTGGTTCATGATAGATTTACCCAAACTTGAAGCGGGTCCACTTTTGCGGAGTTGGATATTAGTCCTGTTCGTGTTTAACTCTATTTCCTTAGTCATCGACTGCCTCGACGTAATCCGCTACTTACGGGGCGAGCGAAGTCCACATTACTCGTGGGACTAGCTTCTCTGGACAAACACCAGTGGAGCCGCCTAACATCTATATGGCCTGCGGATGTCAAGGAAAAACTACCCCAATAGATCGTATTTGCGCAGGCTGACGTCTTACGCGGAGGCGAGTACAGCCGGGAAACCGGACGCGGAAACACCGCACGTCCGGGTCCGGGCGGAGGGTACCGGGTAACCGGTATTCCTGCCGCGAGAGCTTGGTGTTATGCCAGTGAGAGTATTATGCCATGACTAAAAGTCTTTATCGCACCTTAATTATAGTATTAGTGGGTTTTATCCTATCAGCCTGTGCCTCACAACAACCCAAATATACCTATCTATCTAAAGAGAAAATCAGGAAAATTAAAAAGGTTTTAGTTGTGATCGAGCCTTTAGAAAAAGCGCCCGAAATTATCGATTTGGGTGGAATACGTGATCAGTCGTTCAATGCCGCCTTTGCCGGGGGGCCAGAAATGTGGGGTCTTATCGGAGTTTTGATTGCTGGAGGTATAGCAGAGGCGACAAACAGCTATCAGATTAAGAAAGCTATCGGTGGAAACAAAGATGAGATCACTGATGAATTGACGCATGAGGACCTGATCAAGCCAATTTTCGTCGGGATATCAGAAACATTCAGGAAAAAGACCAGCGAATGTGAATATATTGATTTTGATGAAATAATCTTTACTGAAATATCTCACGAAGATGCCATCATAACTCATGCTCATAAAATGGTGGACAATGTTCTTGCAATTAATTACCGATATGGAATCGGGGTAAGTAAGAAATTTCCTGCTCAGCCGGTAATTACAGCAAGCGTGGCAATCTTCAACCCAAAGAGTAACCAAATAATTCAGAAATCCGAAGTGTCGTCAGGTTTTACATCCATATACGATTCGCTTACGGATGTACCTACCTTCGAAGAGTATTCTGCGAATGGCGCGGCTTTATTTAAGAAAGATTTACATAGAGCTGCTGAAATCATAGGAGCTGAGGTCGCAAGGCTTTATACATTCTATTAATAATGGCATATCCTGTGAGAAAAGCCGTTGTGTGCACTAAATATCGTGAACAGCAAACAATCAACTACAGGG
This sequence comes from Cytophagales bacterium, assembly GCA_022360055.1. Taxonomy (GTDB): domain Bacteria; phylum Bacteroidota; class Bacteroidia; order Cytophagales; family Cyclobacteriaceae; genus JAAUQL01. Next base: position 2,688 of record JAKSDO010000024.1, read on the forward strand.
AAAAGGCTATGGGTAAAAACAGTGGGGTGGGTATCACATTCAATAAAGAACGGGCCTCTACTTATGATGAACAAAGAGCTGAAATGGCGCCTATAAATGATACACTCCATTTTCTAACGCGAATGATATTGAAGAAGCTACCCGATGACGCACATGTCCTCTGTGTCGGAGTCGGTACAGGTGCCGAACTCTTGTATTTATCGGAAGCCTTCCCTCGCTGGCGGTTCACAGCTGTTGAACCCGCCAAGCCAATGTTTGAAATATGTCGCCGACGTGCCGAAGACCATGGCATAGGCTCACGGTGCACATTTCATCAGGGATATTTGGCAACGCTTCCTCAGAGTGAGTTGTTTGATGCGGCCACATGTATATTGGTCTCTCAATTTATAACAAAACAAGATGAGAGGCGTCGCCTGTTTCTTGACATTGCGGAACGACTTCAACCAGGGGGTTATCTTATTAGTGCTGATCTGTCCTATGATTTGTCTGCAGCCTCTTTTGAAAGGATTTATGACGTCTGGGCAAGGATGCTTCGTTATTCCGGAGTATCAGAGGAGGATATTAAGAAAAATGATAAATCCTTTGGTGATTCAGTGGCTATATTGAAACAGGAAGAGATTGAATCGATTATTAGCTACAGTGGTTTCAACTCCCCGGTTTTATTTATGCAAACGTTATTTGTTCATGCCTGGTTTGCAAAATTAAAAGACTTGGACGAAAAGCAAGGCACACAAAAAAATCCAGCAGACGCAAAAGGTCGCGCCGTACAGTTTAATTGTTCTGCACAATGAAGAATGGAAGTCATACGAAAATATAAAAAGTCTGATTGGGTTCATGTTTGCAATATCTATGATCTATCGAAACCGGATGAAATGGATGGTATTGTTGAATCAGATCAAATTCTCCCATTGGCCCAAGACGAAAAAATGCTCCAATATTTTAACGAATCGAGGATATGGGTATATGAGAATGATCTTCAACTTTCAGGTTTTACAGGTCTAAAGGGAGACTTCATATCATGGCTTTTCGTGCATCCTGATTTCAGGCGGCGGGGAATAGCAAGGAAGCTGCTTTTAAAATTGATTGGGGAAAACAATAATTGTTTAATGTTGAGCATAGTAAAAAGCAATCATGCTGCGATGTCTTTATATCTTGATTTGGGATTTAGGGTGTTTGAGGAATTTGAAGGAAGAATGTATGGGTATAAGATTCCCGCAGTAAGAATGAAGCGTAATAAGGGCGCATAACCCGCCGTTTCACGGAATCGCTGACACGCCCGGTGAACTCGTCGCTAGGTGTGCCCTGTGAGATCGACTTTATGATTTGATCTCTTATACGATATGGCTATAGAAACAGAATATCATAATCCACTATATAAAAATGATAATAATCTCAAAAATGTTTGAGAATCAGTGCAGGCTGAAATGAAATCCTTTGATACTTCCTTGTTGTATGTTTTAAGCGGTACCGGCAATACCTACCGGGTTGCCTGCTGGATAAAGGCGTTTTTTAATAGCAATCAAATTGAGGTCTGTCTTAAATTTATAGCGGATGCAGACTTTCAAAGTGATTTTCATGATTCGGATCGACGACTGATAACAATATTATTTCTCAAAGGCATTCTCACCAGAGAAGGTATGGATAAGGATGAGTTTCTTATTACCCCTGCTTCAGATGGCACCATATCAACAGATATCTTTGCCTCCTTTGATTCTTTGATTAGTGCAAAGTTTGATACCAATTTTTATAATGCACAGCTTTTGGTGGAACAGGAATTTGGCACAGCACAGCAGAGAGTAGCCCTTGGTGCTGAGATATCTCAA
>JAKSDO010000072.1 GCA_022360055.1 Cytophagales bacterium
ATTATTGGAGCGGACAACCCCCATCATCCCAATTATTCATACCGGACAAGCCTTGCAGAACTCATTGGATTCGACTTAAACCTGGCGCCATCTGTTAAATTGCATTTTGAAAAGGGGACATTTTTAGGCAACTGGAACACAGGCGTTTTGTCATTTAATAACTCCATTAGCTCCAAAATCATAGAAAACTGGGTGCACAGTCTCGAAAAGATACTGCGGAGTAAGCTGTTCCCGCCTAAAGCCAGTATCTATCTGGTTGAAGAGGCGGCATTTGCAGCTTCAGTAATGCTTGATAAAAATGAAATCCTAAATCTTGATATTCATTACAATTACCCTGTCGAGCGATTATTCGATGAAAAATTAAAGAAAATTAATGGGAGATTATCCGAGGCAAGAGTAATTCACCATTTAAAGCATCACAATCACCTGCTTGGTTACAGTGAATGGGCCGAAAGCAAGGCCCTGGAAAATAAGAGAAAATGGCTATCTGAAAATATAAAACAGCTCGGATTGAGCGGACAAGATAAATACACGTTCAAGGAAAAATTCTTTTTTTTAAGGAGGATATTTAAAGAAAGAAGTACATATCTCTTACAAAAGCATTTTAACTATAGATAGCTGAATCGCGCACATTCCAATTATAACCTATGACCGGTCCGCAAGCAAGTACGGCCCGATAACTGAAAATCCTTAAATGCCCAAAGTAAACTGATGCAATAAGGTCAGAAATAAGACATCTGTTGTTCCTTAGCCCTAAAAACCCAAGACGAGCAACTGTATTGTCTTAATTTTGACAGATTTTACCATACCCTTGTATTAGAATGAAGCGATTACTGAGGGTGATCAAAGAACCGTCAATTACAGTTTTATTCAATTATCTTTGCGTCCAATATGGAAATTGTCTTAATACTGATATACTCGGCATGCATGCTTTTTGTCATGATGTTTAGCTTTGTGCAGCTACATTTAGCATTGATGTATCGAAAGAGAAATGATTCGTGCGAAAAAGAAAACAGCAATAAGGCGCGAGCAGATTTTCCGTTGGTTACAATTCAGCTTCCACTTTACAATGAAAAATATGTTGTTGAACGCCTGCTGGATTCGGTAGTAAATATCGACTGGCCAAAAAAATCAATGGAAATCCAAATATTGGACGATTCAAACGATGAAACTTCAGATATCATCCGGAAAAAATTAACGGAAAGTAAATTCAGCAATTTTGATATTCTGCACATCAAAAGACAAAGAAGAACCGGCTTCAAAGCCGGGGCGCTTCAGGTCGGATTAAAAGCTTCAAAAGGGGCATATATTGCCATTTTCGATGCAGATTTTATGCCGCACCCTTCGTTCTTACACGATACGGTGAAAGAATTTGAAAACCCTTCAATCGGCATGGTCCAGACCAGGTGGGAGCACCTCAACCGGGAATATTCATTGCTGACAAAACTCCAGGCATTCGGCCTTAACGGTCACTTTCGGGTAGAGCAGACCGGCAGATATCGGTCCGGAAGTTTTATCAATTTCAATGGAACCGCTGGAATCTGGCGAAAAGCATGCATTGAAGAAGCAGGTGGATGGCAATCCGATACGCTTACTGAAGATCTTGATTTGAGTTACAGAGCGCAAATGAATGGATGGAAGTTTAAATATTTGGAACATGTGCCCTCCCCTTCTGAACTGCCGGTAATTATGTCTGCTGTAAAATCACAACAATATCGGTGGACAAAAGGAGGTGCTGAAACGGCAAAGAAAAATCTGGGCAAAATACTGAGGACCAAGCTGGATGTTACAAATAAAATCCATGCGTTCTTTCATTTGACGAACAGCGCTAATTTTCCATTGCTATTGATCGCGTCGATCATCAGCATTCCATTACTTTTGGTAAAGTCAAATAATCCTCAATTCAAAATTTATTTTGATGCGGGAAGTATATTTCTAATTGGCTTTCTGGCTATTTCTTATTTTTATTGGGTCGCCAACAAAAATGAACATACCAATAAAGAATACTTCAAGTACTTTCCGTTATTCATGATGTTTTCCATGGGATTTACCCTCCACAACAGCCTGGCCGTGATCGAAGGGTTACTTGGGATAAAATCATCTTTTATCAGGACGCCAAAATTCAATATTATCGGAGTAAAGGGCTCATGGAAAGGGAATATGTATTTAAACCAAAAAATCACTTTATCCACACTTTTTGAAGGAATCCTCAGCTTATATTTTTTTGCAGGAATTGCAGTTGGAGTTACAGTTGGCGATTACGGACTTATCCTTTTTCATTTTATGCTGGCCCTGGGCTACGCAAGTATTTTTTACTATTCAATAAAACATTAATGACCAGGTTCTTACTATTAATTCTATTTGCCACATTATTTTTATTGGATATGGCCGGATGTCAAACAAAAAAATACGGAGAAAAGCTGGAATCTTTATATAATCATACTGTACCGACAATATCCAGCAGGGAACTGGCCGCCAATCTGCAAAGTGGAAAAGAATATGTGATCCTGGATATACGATCCCGGAAAGAGTTTGAAATCAGTCATCTGAAAAATGCAATGCTGATTGATTATGACACTTTTACAGGTGCGAATGTCCAAAATGTGCCGTGTAACTCTCGGATAATTGTTTATTGCTCGGTAGGTTATCGAAGCGAAAAAATAGGAGAAAAGCTTCTGGACCTAGGGTTTTCTAATGTGAAGAATTTATATGGTGGGATTTTTCAATGGAAAAATGATGGTTATGAAGTGGTCAATAACAATTCAGTGAGGACCGACAGCGTACATACCTATAACAGAAATTGGTCGCAATGGCTTCTGAATGGGGAGCGGGTTTATTGAAAATATCTGTTGGATGCTGAGCTCAAAACAAAGTCCTTCAGCAAATAAATGGCAATTATTTCCAAAAAGAGGATTTTACAGATGTCTAATATTAAAGTAGAATTTAGCGCTATTTTTGTTTTCACAATTCGTTTGTACGGTTATCTTGAAAAGCCTCACAATTTTTTATAACTTAATGCCCCTCGCCAAATCACGTTTTTAGACAAGATCCGCGGGTAACAATTTAGTTAATTTTTTTAAACAAGATAACATCATGAGCGAAAAAAAAATCCTGCTTACCGAAAAGGAGATTCCACAGAATTGGTATAACATTATGGCAGATATGCCGAACAAGCCGCTGCCGCCATTGAATCCGGCGACAAGAGAGCCGATTGGTCCGGAAGCATTGGCACCGATCTTCCCAATGGGTCTGATACAGCAGGAAGTCAGCGCTGAAAAATGGATCGAAATTCCCGAGGAGGTCCGAGAATTATATAAAATCTGGAGGCCTACACCATTATTCAGAGCATATGGTCTTGAGAAAGCATTGGATACTCCCGCAAAGATTTACTATAAATATGAGGGAGTAAGTCCGGCCGGATCGCACAAACCGAATACTGCCATTCCCCAGGCATATTACAACAAACAAGAAGGCATCAAGAAAATAACCACTGAAACCGGAGCGGGTCAGTGGGGCAGTGCATTGGCGATGGCCTGCAACATGTTTGATATGGAGTGTGAGGTGTTTATGGTTAAGTTGAGTTTTAATCACAAACCATATCGGAAAATTATGATGAATACATGGGGAGGGACCGTACATGCTTCGCCAAGTGAGCTTACTCAGGCAGGTCGCTCAATCCTGAAAAAAAATCCGGATTCTCCGGGCAGCCTGGGTATTGCCATCTCAGAAGCTGTCGAACGCGCCGTGCAGGAGGAGACCACTAAATATTCCCTCGGAAGCGTATTGAATCATGTGCTCATGCATCAGACAGTTGTTGGTCTGGAAGCGTTATTACAGATGGAAAAAGCAGGAGATCTGCCGGATGTTGTAATTGCTCCTTTTGGTGGCGGATCGAATTTTGCAGGATTATCTTTTCCATTTCTCCGGTTAAACTTTGAAGAAGGCAAAAAAATTAGGGCAATTGCCAGTGAGCCGGCTTCTTGTCCAAAACTGACAAGAGGAGTTTTCCGTTATGATTTCGGAGATACCGTTGGCATGACGCCCTTACTTCCAATGTACACACTTGGTCATAACTTTGTCCCAGCTCCAATTCATGCCGGCGGATTGCGCTATCACGGGGCAGGAGTAATTGTGAGTCAGCTATTAAAAGATAAACTTATTGAAGCGAGGTCACACCACCAAATCGAATGCTTTGAGGCGGGAATCAAATTTGCTCAGACAGAAGGAATTATCCCGGCTCCTGAAGCAAATCACGGAATTGCTACGGCAATCCAAGAAGCCGAAAAATGCAGGGAGGAAGGTGTGAGTAAAACGATTCTATTCAATCTTTGTGGTCATGGCAATTTCGATATGTCTGCCTATGATGCGTATTTCAGCGGAAATCTCGAAGAACACGAGCTGACTTCGTCGGAGATTGAAAGTTCGCTTGCCGAATTGGATACACCTACTATTTAATTAAGAAGTAAAGCAGTATTTTTAAAACCTCACGGAATTGGGTTTCTGTGAGGTTGTTTGTTATATGTTTCAATCCCTGATCGAAGCAGCTCTTACATAAACCCTCATGTTGTTGTCATTCCCGGCTTTTTGCAGAGCATAAGCAAAGGCGGAGCCTTACACTTGCAAGGATTCAGGGACCCGCCGGCAGGGTCTCACAAATCACATTCCCGACGGTCAATGAAAAAATGAAGCAACCTCTGCATAACGAACCCGCTCGCCCGTTTCAACACATCTGCCCGGGCCAGGCAATTGTCCTGTAAAAATGTCGATTTTGTCAAGAATTGTTTTTATAAATTGATTTGTTGAATTCACGTTAAGTTTCATTGCATTAAGTGCGCCCTGAAAAAAGGGGAATAACAAATTTACTCAGGAAACAATGATTGGTCTAAGGCAGGCATGATCTTCAGGGCATTTTTGTAGTACACTTTTTTAAGTACCTCATCGGGAAGAGCCAACCCGTACATCGCCCAGAAGGCATGGTACTTTTTATGATATGGAAAATATTCGTCTGCTGTTTCCAATACTCTAAAATAGGTGGGGAACTCTTCAGGACGCCAACTGTCTTTTCCGAACAAAATCCTATCCTGATATTTGATGAAGAAATCACGGGCATGTCTTGGCTGCCTTCCCAGTTCGGCAATTACGGCGGCAATTTCTACGTACATATTGGGGATCTCCTCGATGAGTTCGCCCAGTTTTTTCAGATCGTTGGCATACCAACCCATATGTGCATTTATAAATATGGTTTTGGGATGGTTCTTAAACATATTATGCTGTTCATCAATGATTTGCTGCCAGGGAGCCGGATCTGTGTCGGACCGCTTCCGGCCCGGCCGGGTTTTTAATTCAAGCCATCGTTCGTTGTTGCTATTCATAGGATCCCAAAATGACTTTGGGTCGGCGGCGTGGATGAGCACCGGGATACCAAGCGCTCCACATTTTTCCCATACCGGTGCGAGTCTTGGATCATCAATTGCCAGCCTGTTTCCATCCACATCCTTATTTCTCAATCCCAAGCTTTTATAGACTTTCAATCCTAAAGCTCCGTTTTTTACATCTTCTTCCAATTGGTAAGCAGCTTTTTCGCCCCAGGATTCCCTTCCAACTCCACTGAAATCCACATTGGCAAAAACCCCAAAACGATTTGGATAATTTTCTCTAACATTTTTTATCGCAGCTTTCAATCTTTCGCCCGAACCTCCGCTCAAATTAATCATAATCCCCATATTCATAGTATCCATATCTGCGATGAGCACTGACAAATCCTGGACTCCCATTTGAAACTGGTGACTGTGAATATCAATAAATGGATATTTTGCTTTTTTTACCGGATTTTCAGGGACAACCAGGGTTGACTTTGGATTGTATTCCTCAAATGTTAAATCTGCCTGAGCAAAAATCGAGTAGGATAAGAATAACAGGTTTATCGGGATCAACACTTTCATATGAATAAGCTTTGCGACCTGAAATATCTGAATTTTTAAGGAAATGCAAAAAGCGATCAAATCAAGAACGGGAAAAATTACCCATATATTCTGATCGGAATGGCGGTTGGACGGTCAGGTGTTAGCATCATGTTTTTGTGATGCGATTTTCAACATGGATACGATAAAAACGCCGGAATGCAGTGCTGTCCGGCGAAATTCAACGGAATCGCTCCTCAATGAACCAAAATTACAGGATGAATTGTGTAGTAGAATTATTGCGATAGGAACATCAGGTATTTTTGTTCCCTCGAATTCTTCATATCGGATTAGAACTTAGCCTGGTAAACCACTGCATTATTTCGATTCCACTCTTTACTAATAAACGGTAGGTAGGAGGTATCGTATGGATCCGAAGGATATTGAATTTCTTTTTTCCTTCTTCGCTTAAAAGGATAATATTCGGTCCATTTCCCAACTTTTACATTTTCTTTATACATTCCCCGAACAGCGACTGTTCCATTTTCATGAAAGTAATAATAAGTGCCATCTTTTTTCCCGTAAAGAATCGGTACTACTTCCTTCAATTTGGTCTGTTTATCATCGTAATACCGCACTTTGGATTCCTTTTGCCACCCTTTATAATATTTGCGTTTGTCGACGAGAATGTCGTTCCTGTCGTATCTGGTCCAACGACCATGCTTTGTCCCTTTATAGAAGATTCCTTCCTCAACGACCTGCTCTCCAACAATTTTTTTGTACGGGCCGTGCAGGATGACGCCTCGCTTGTCCTCCATTTTTCCGGTATTCCGTACTCTCTTACGCGTGAAATCATACCACCATATTTCCGGAACATAGGGATCCACTTTGACCGGTTCTTTCAAATAATGAAAAATCTCCAACTCCGCCCGCTCTCCAATGCCCCTTCGTGTAAATCCTTTTTTGGTCTTTATTCCGTAAAATGTTTTTCTTTTTCTTCGTTCCTCCTTTTTTTTTCGGGCATCTTTAGCTTCTTTGGAAAGTTCTATTTCACGCTCCATATTCAAAGTCAATGGAGCATCCTTGATCAGGCTAAATCCGTCTTCCGATTCTCCGAAAATGTCAAACTCCGCAGAGTCGGGAAGTGTTTCTTCCTGGGCCAATGCCATACCGGAGAAAAACAAGAATACGATGAATATGCAATATGAGTTTTTCATGCTAATGCGCGGCTATCTATGTTCAATAACGGTACTACCCGAAGATTATTTTTACAGGTTCAATTTAGCATACGCTTTGGCGAAGTAGGTGAGAATGATTTTTGCTCCTGCTCTTTTGATGCTCAACAATACTTCAAGCATTGTTTGCTCGCCATCCAACCATCCTTGCTGAGCGGCTGCCTTGATCATCGCATATTCTCCGCTCACATTGTACGCCGATATTGGTAAACTGCTCGTTTCGCTTAGCTCCTTTATGACGTCCAAATAGGATAACGCAGGTTTTACCATAAGGATATCCGCGCCTTCCAGTTCATCCAATTCGGCCTCGATCACTGCCTCTTTTACATTTGCCGGATTCATTTGGTAGGTCTTTTTATCGCCGCTCTTGGGCGCGGAATCCAGGGCATCTCTAAACGGCCCGTAAAAGGCGCTGGCATATTTTGCGGTATAGGACATAATCGAAACTTTTGTAAATCCCTCCTCATCCAGCAACTTACGAATAGATTCCACACGCCCGTCCATCATATCCGAAGGTCCTAAGATATCGGCGCCGGCTCTGGCTTGAGCTAAAGCCATTTTGCCCAAAATCTCAAGCGTCTCATCATTGAGTATTTCGCCATTTTCAACAATCCCGTCATGGCCGTCTGAGCTGTAGGGATCCATCGCAACATCGGTCATTACGCAGGCTTCGGGAATTTCTCTTTTGATTTTGGAAATGGTCCGAAGATAAAAATTATCCGGATTGTAACTTAAAGTGGCGTATTTATCTTTTTGGTCTTCCGGAAAGGCAGGGAACAGGCAAAAGGTCTTAATTCCCAAGCCGACACATGCATCGACCTCATCCATTAAATTGTCCGCACTCATCCGAAAGATGCCCGGCATGCTGGGCACTTCGTCTTTTATCCCTTCACCTTGGACCATAAAAAGCGGATAAATCAAATCTTTTTTGGAGAGCGAGGTCTCTTCAACCAGGTTTCTTATTACTTGGCTTTTCCTGTTTCTTCGTGGCCTTCTCAACATAGTTTGTTTTAGAAAAAGTACATTTACTGATTTGAGTACAAATTGACAAAAGCTATTTAATTTTTCAAACGGGCGTACCAAAATTTAATTAAGGAATTCATTTACACGCAATAATTAAAGTCAATTGGGAAAACATTTTTTACCTTTGGGCTCTGATTTTAAAAGGAAGATATGCTTAGAACTCATAATTGCGGAGAACTTCGAATGGATCATGCGGGTCAGAAAATTACACTGTGCGGTTGGGTGCAAAAAATTCGGGATAAAGGTGGGATGATCTGGATCGACTTAAGGGATCGATATGGGATTACCCAATTGGTCTTTGACGAGAGCAAAACCGATACGAGTGTGATCGGTGCCGTACGGGAGTTGGGCAGAGAATATGTGATCAAGGCCGAAGGCACAGTTTTGGAACGATATGCCAAAAACGATAAAATTCCTACCGGGGAGATTGAAATTGACGTACATGAAATAGAAATCCTGAATCCATCAATTTTGCCTCCATTTACGATCGAAGATGAAACCGACGGAGGGGACGAGTTGAGAATGAAATACAGGTATCTGGACATTCGTCGCAATCCTGTGAGAAAGAGCCTGGAGTTAAGGCACAAAATGCTGCAACAAACAAGGCAATACCTGGATGCCCAAAATTTCATGGAAATTGAAACTCCTTTTTTAATCAAATCGACTCCGGAAGGCGCCAGGGATTTTATAGTGCCTTCGCGGGTAAATCCCGGAGAGTTTTATGCATTACCCCAGTCGCCGCAGACATTTAAGCAATTGTTGATGGTCTCCGGAATCGATCGGTATTTTCAGATTGTAAAATGTTTCAGAGATGAAGATCTGAGAGCGGACCGGCAGCCGGAATTCACACAGATCGATTGTGAAATGTCTTTCATCACCAGGGATGACATATTGAATACATTTGAGGGACTTGTAAAATACCTTTTTGATCGGGTTCTGAATTATCAATTGGGTGAAGTAGAGCGGATGAGTTATGAGCACGCCATGAGGTATTACGGCAATGATAAGCCCGACACCCGGTTTGAAATGCATTTTGTTGAATTGAACCATGTGGCTCAGGGAAAAGGATTTAACGTTTTTGACCGTTCCGAACTGGTCGTTGGAATTTGTGCCAGGGGATGTGCAAACTTTTCCAGAAAGCAAATCGATGCATTGACGGATTTCGTAAAAAAACCACAAATCGGCGCAAAAGGACTGGTATATGTGAAATATAATGAGGATGAAACATTCAAATCGTCTGTCGATAAATTTTACGCTCAGGAAGATTTAAAACTCTGGGCAAATGAAATGAACGCCGCGCCGGGAGATCTAATGCTGGTACTTTCGGGAGACGCTGGTCCCACCAGGGCCGCATTATCCGAATTAAGATTGAAAATGGGTGCTGATCTGAACCTCAAGGACAAAGATGAATTTAAAGCGCTTTGGATATTGGATTTTCCATTGCTCGAGTGGGACGGCGAATCATCGAGATATCACGCCATGCATCATCCATTTACATCCCCAAAACCTGAGGATACCGGCCAATTGGAATCAAATCCGGGCAAGGTAAAGGCCAATGCCTATGATCTGGTCATTAACGGAGTTGAAATTGGAGGCGGATCGATAAGAATTCACGACAAAAAACTGCAACAAAAAATGTTTGATGCGCTGGGGTTCACAAAAGAAGAAGCTGAAAAACAATTCGGTTTCCTGATGGACGCATTTGAATATGGCGCCCCTCCTCACGGCGGAATTGCATTTGGATTTGACCGGTTATGTGCCCTGTTCGGAGGATCTGATTCGATCCGGGATTATATCGCCTTTCCAAAAAACAATTCCGGAAGAGACACGATGATCGATTCTCCCTCAACGATCTCGCAAGAACAACTTGACGAACTTGGAATTTCCATGAAAGAAATGTAATCGCTTTGTTTACAAAGGTACTATAACCTGTAGACCCGGAAAAAAATCTCAATCGCTTCTGATGATGTAAACATACCATAAATTCTCTTTTTGGATTTTGACATTGAGATTGATTTGTGAATATCCGTAAATTGATATTCTGGGAAGAACCCTTCCGCAATCAAAATTCCAAACTTCCTGGAAACTAAAAAAGGACTGGCAAAAACCAGTCCTCCTATAATTAATATTCTGTAAATTCCTTAGTACTCCCAAAGATTATGTTCATATTCGATGAGCTTGTATTCCTCCTGTTGAGATTTGTACAGTGCGGATCGTTGATCAGGAGAAATATCCTGAATCCAGTCGTCCCTTGGATTAGAAACTTTCACAACTCGGGCATTGAATAATCTAAGCAGAAAGGCATCGGCCATATTTCTATGATGGGCGGTATTTTGCCGGTTATACCAAATCGCTCGATCCGGCATACTCCTGAAAAGTTGTTCCAGATCCTTGTATCTGAAAACGCCAACGGATTTTTCGATACCTGTGGCCACTTCGGTTGCGGGAATAATCATTTCCAAAGACTGCATATCCCAGTACAATCTTGATCTGACCTTGTCAAATATCATATCCTCTTTGATGCGTATGATATTCAATTGAGTGGCATCATAGTATTGTACGGAAGGAGCGGCTTCTTCCTCATCTCCCCATCCGGAGTCCCCCCATCCGCCGGAATCGTCACCGAATCCGGCATCCGTAGCACCGAAATCATCTTCATCGTCCGTAGGGAGCTTTAAATTTTCAAGAAATTGCTCCTTAGACATTCTTTTATTTAAAGAATCATCTTCATAAGGATAAATCAGCCCATCTTTTACTGCATCGATGATGATTCTGGTGATTTCGTTCGAAGTTGAAAAAAACGGTCGATTTTGCTTCTCTTTCAGGTCCATTCTTCTCCAAACCGTTCGCTTGTACATTTGATTTGCATAAGCAATCGGATAAACTGAATGTTCATTGTACGTCAGTCTTTCCTCTTGTCCGTATATTTCAAATGCGGTAAAGGACACCAGGAAAAGAATTATAGCGCTTCTTAGTGCTTTCTTCTTCATGATCATTTATTTTAATTGATTGGCACGGTTTTAATAGCTGAGTTCACGCCAATTCTTATAGTTTCTCTTTCTTTTTTGAAGTTCATCCTCTGAACTTCCTTTGCCTCAACTACAATTCTGTCACCGGGTCTAGCCTTAGATACAAATGATGCAAGATTTGCCCGAGTACTCGTAATAGGCTTTGTCTCGATCGCTCTCGGTCCTCTCGCCAGAGTAACTTCCCACTTTGTAACTCGATAGTTGGCATCATCGGGCAAGAATTGAGCAAAATCGGCATCGGGAACAGCCTCGAGCGTTATCTCTCTTGGTACTTTGCTCACCCCTCTTTTGAGATCGATATCTTTGCCGCCGCTTTTCAAGACAATCTCTGGCTTCGGGATTGACTTAACCCTAAATTTCTGGGTTCCGATAAAGGTGCCACTGCTATATACAGACAGATCCACGGAAGGTGCGGTGGGCACAATGGTAACTTTTCCTCCTTTTCCTCCTTGTGAAGTTCCGCCTTTTACCCTAAAGGAAGGATTGTAAGCTGCACCTAATGCGGGAACCTGAACATCCAATTTATTTCCACAATTTCTGTACAGGGCCTGTACGGATGCAGACTGAATCTGAATTACCGGACGAGCTACGGTGTAAGAAATCTGCTCTTTAAAAGTTTGGTCCCCGATGGAGATCTCAGCGGTAAAGCTCCTTTTCTGCTGACCGTTTGCATCGTACTTATCTGCTTTTGCCGTAAATTCAACCGTACCGAATCCTTCGGAATCTACGGGGATACTCGATCCGTTAAGTTTCATAGTCGGAGTAATTCCGGAAGCAGAAGCGGAAATAAACATCTTTGCTTTGTATTTTGCTCCGGCGGCTACAAGCTGTGATTCCGGAAGTACCATGGGTACGATTTTATCAAAGGAAAGGTCTTTCGCTCCAACATTTTGACTTAGAATCGAAAGCGCCTCTTCTTCATAGTCGAGAAGCCTTCCTTCCAACTGGCTTAACGAAGCAAGGCCTCCTGCCGTAGGTACGCTTTCAAACATCAATTGAGAAAAGTTCTTGGATCGCTGATTGGCAATTTTGCTCCAATAAGGATCTTCTTTGCCATCGAGCGCAACCGAGGCAAACTCTTTGCCTACGACTCCCGACAACCAGGTCGTATACTCGTTAAGCTTTGATTTCAATTCATCACCTCGCTTTTGTCTGATCATATAGGTTGCGATCTTATCCATATCTTTTGCGCCGACAAGCTTACCTTCCTCATCAGTTCCACCGGTGTATTCTACAATTTCGGATTTAAGCTGGTTCATATAAGTGATGATTTCATTCGTCTTATTGCGAACCTCTTGGGCTTTATTGAGAACGGCAAGGTCATCTTCTCTATTCCCTTTTTCTTCTACTGCCGCGGCTATGCCTTTTACCGTAGTACCGTTCCTTTTCCCGTTGTTTTCAATTTGATGCTCAAGAGTGCCGTTTATTAACTCAAAGCGTTCCAAAACAGCCGAGTCAACATTTAGTGCAAGCATGGCGGTCAGTACGAGGTACATCATGCCGATCATCTTTTGCCTGGGGGTTTCTTTTGCTGCAGCCATAATTATTCTTTATTTAGACAACGAATCAATAATTTATGCCTGGCTTCCTTTCATGGCGTTAATCATACCACCGTAGATGTTGTTAAGCTTTGACAAGTTTGTAGTAAGCTTATTGATCTCTCCCTTGAAGTGTTCCGCATCTTCCGTTGCTTTAGCCATGCTGTCTAAAGAAGTGGTAAGATTTGAATAAAACTTATTCATAGCTTTAATATGCTGATTTGCATCCTGAAGTTCCATTTCATAGACTGCATTCAGCGCGCCTAAGTTTTTGGTAACACTTTGTACCTGGCTGTGGTATTCCTTCGAATCTTTGGATGCATTTGCCATTTCGGCAGTTGCCGCTTTAGAAACCTGGGCCATTTCAACCATAGATCCAACGCTTTCGGCATAGGATTGATTCATTTTATTTATATTGACGGCGGCGGCTTTCACTGAATTGGAATATTCATTGGTAACTCCGGCAGCATCTCCTAATTGCCCCAGTCTGGAGGTTGTCTCTGATAACCTTCTCATACCTTTGCCCAGGCTGTCGACCAGCTCCGGACCTATTTTTGCACTTTCGAGCATGGTATCCAATTTCTTGGAAACAGATTCCTGTGGTTTATTTTTTACTGCCCTTGCGCCAACTGCTCCTTCATAGTCCTCTGCAAGTTCCGGATAAACCTTCGTCCAATCCGGCTCAGCCTTCTTGGGCTCAAAAGCGCTTAAGAAGAAAATTATTGCTTCGGTTGAAAGTCCAACGCCTAACATAACACCTGCACCGGCAATGTGCAGTAACTTGAACATAGCTCCTACGATTACTACCGCAGCACCAATACCATATACTTTTGGCATGATTGTGCTAAAAAATAGTTCTTGAAATCCGCCTCTTTTACTCATTTTCGTTATACTTTAAGTTTTACAGAATATCTTTATTAATTAAAATTCAGCTCCGGTTGATCTTCCTAAATATGTCATTGCGCATCTGAAACCAATAAACGCGCGAGTTGTGTCTTTATGCTCATAGGTTCGGGTTCCGGTCTCCAGAAAATACGCGATATCTTTCCATGAGCCGCCTCGAACCACCTTTAAAGGCTCGTTTGGATCTTTGTGCTCCGGATTTAAGTCCCAAACAATTGGATATGCCGCCGGATTATACGCATCTTCACACCACTCGGAAACATTTCCGGACATGTCGAACAATCCATAGTCGTTTGAGAAAAATGAATAGGCCGGTGAAGTGTAGGCATAGCCGTCATCATAGTAATTTCCCCTTCCGGGTTTAAAGTTTGCAAGCATGCATCCTTTTGCATTTCTTATATATGGATTCCCCCAGGGGTATTTCGCCATATCTCTGCCTCCCCGAGCCGCATATTCCCATTCTGCTTCGTTAGGAAGCCTGAAATTAGGCATTTCCCATTCTCCAATGCTCGCTCTAAAATCATTGAGGTAAGCTGAGCGCCATTCCGAAAAATATTTTGCCGCTTCCCAATCTACACCTACAACCGGGAAATTGTCGAACGCCGGATGAGACCAATAATAAACAAGCAATGGATCGCCCATGTGATGCGCAAAATCTTTTACCCAAACAGTCGTATCCGGATAAAGCTCATTCATCACGAAGTCTTCTCCGAGAATACTCATGGAATCCATCATGATCCCATCCATGAATTGCCTGTATTCATTGTTGGTTATCTCAGAGTCGTCCATGAAAAAAGCTCCAATGGTGACCTGCTTATTGTAGTTGATTTGTGTAGCAGCGATGTCTTCATCTGCCTGTCCCATGTGGAATGTCCCCGCGGGAATCGGCACCATACCATAGGGAATTATCATACCGGTCCATTCTCTTCCCTGTACTCCGACCAGTTCCCCGTTGTCGCCTCCTCTTCCTCCAAGCAATCCGCAGGATTGATTTAGCAGGGCTACTATAACGATAAGAAGGGCAGATCTGCCTAAAACAAATAATTTACTCATAACACCTTGTTTAAACCTAAAATTTAAAAAATTTTGCGTTTAATTGAATTAGAAATTCACAATTTTT
This sequence comes from Cytophagales bacterium, assembly GCA_022360055.1. Lineage (GTDB taxonomy): Bacteria > Bacteroidota > Bacteroidia > Cytophagales > Cyclobacteriaceae > JAAUQL01. Next base: position 14,749 of record JAKSDO010000072.1, read on the forward strand.
ATTTCAATCTTAAATTACTACCGAATATTTGATAAATGCAATTTTTTATCCACTAAATGCAATTATCACAATCGATTCACAAATTTATTCTTCATCTACCTCAATGGTAACTCTTTACTAATGTCTAAATCGAGGAGTCCGGATTATTTTCTTCCCCCCCCCGGTGACAGCAGGCATATTATAACTCAACAATAACTCGTGAGACGTCGCCTGCTTGGCTCGCTGAGCCTGGATCACGTAATCAAACGAATATCCTAATTTTAGAGACTTATCTTTCAAAAGATTGACACCTAATAAGGCGACAACCGCTTCGGATTGTCTGTAAGACAACCCACCCCAAAACTTCTCTCTGTATGTACCCAGCATGCTAATATCGAAAGAATAAGATACAAAATCCGTTTTAACCAATAACGACGGTGTAAGAATTATATCATAATTCAACTCATATTTGTAGCCTCCATTGATTATCATATTGTTCTCCAAAGCACTTCGAAGTTCATCCGTGCCAAAATCAAACTCAGTATTCAATATATGGTTCAAACTGATGCCGCCGTAATAATTTTCTGCTTTATAATAGATTCCAACACCCATGTCAGGTCTGTACTGACTTTCTTTACCAAACGCCAGTAGCGGGTCATCCGGTCGAACCGGGCGGTATTGATCTTTATCGATTGACTGGCCAAATATCCCGGCGCGGAGACCAAAACTAAGTTTCCCATTTCCAACTCCAAGGTGATAGGCGTAAGAAGCCATAAACTGTATATTATTTTGAGGTCCTAATTTATCGTTGACAAAATAAAAACCTGCTCCGCTTCTCAGCCTGAAAATCGGAGTGTTGAAACTGGCAATAAAAGACGTAGGCGCTCCTCCCTCATCAAAGGTTCCCGTATAGCCCGTCCATTGCGACCTAAAAAGTACTGATAGATTGGTCACTCCCATAATTCCGGAATAGCCCGGATTATTATACAGATCATTAAACATATACTGCGAAAAATGCGGATCCTGCTGACCGCGCACAGGTTTAATGACTGTAAGTAAAACTATAAGTACAAGAATTTTTCTCCCTGATACAAACATAGTTACAACAATAGGAATTATAATTTACGAAAAATAACAAATTTTCACTTTTTATTACAAAATGTAATATTTGAAAAATTGTTATAAAAAAACAGTGTTTTGTTATATTCCTTATGCTTTAAAGACCGTTTGCCTCCTTGATGTACACTTCAAGTGCACCGGTCATTGAGGGAGCGTTTGGCATTGGAGCCTGGATATCTAAAATTAGTCCGGCATCTTTAACAGCTTTGGCTGTTGTAGGACCAAACGCTGCAATTCTTGTTTTATTTTGTTTAAAATCCGGAAAATTGACGAGCAGTGAATTTATTCCGGACGGACTAAAAAATGCGATAATATCATAGTTCACTTCGGCAAGATCAGACAGGTCGCTCGCGACAGTCTTATAAATAATTGCTTCCGAAAACTCATAATCATTTTGGGCTAAAAAATCCGGAATGTCATTCTTTCTTATATTGGAGCACGGAAAAATATACTTTTCATTCTTGTGCTTTTTCAGAATTTCGATTAAATCTTGTGCTGTTTTGGACCCTGTAAAAATCTTCCTCTTTCGTATCACGATATATTTCTGGAGATAATTCGCAGTCTGATCCGAAATACAAAAGTACTTCATGTCAGAAGGCATTTCGATTTTCATCTCTTTACACAATCCAAAAAAATGATCAACAGCATTTCTACTGGTAAATATGACGGCCGTATGCTTCAGGACATCCACCTTCTGCTTTCTGAATTCTTTCACATTCACCGGTTCAATATGAATAAATGGACGAAAATCCACTTCTATATTGTATTTTTTTGATAACTTATGGTAAGGTGAGTCTTCTGCACTTGGTTTTGGTTGTGAAACTAAAATGCTATTTACTTTCTCCAGTCTACTCTTGTCAATCATTTCGAAATACTCTTATTGAAATACCGTGTGGTGGTTTATTTAAGAAAAAATTTAAATCCTAACACTATTGGGATTAATTCCGTGGTGCAAAGGTAAGAAAATAAATGCAGACTTTTCATATTAACTGTTTTACGAAATTTAAAAAACAGCATTACAAAACGTATAAGATTAAAGGCAATAACAATGACAATGAGGTTTTCCAATAACGTTTCAATGTAGTAGAAATGATTTATCACTGTATAACTCACGATTACAAACATCACCGAATAAAAAATCATTGACATTCTTAAGAATTCCACCAAATAGAAATTTATTTTTTCTCCGATTTTAAAAAGAAAACTTATAACGCTTATTAGAATGAATTTAAGAAAGATTGAGAGCAAAACGATCATGAACAGAATGAACCAGCCAAATAACGGGTTCAAATCAACCAGCCATGAATCACTTTTTGGATTATCGTAATAATACAAAAAAATAATAAAGACACTTGCTGATAAAGCAGCCAGATATACGATGACGAGTGTTTGGGTTTTTGTGAGCGATCGGTACTTAAATAAGGCTGTTTCGGTATATCTAAAAGTAAAGAGCGTCCGCAAGCTTAAAAAATCAAAAAGGTCGGATTTGAATAATGAATATAAGATAACGAAAAACGTAAAAACCAATAGAAAAACAATCTTTAAGAAATCACTCGTTTGCTCAATTGTTCTCAATGCGATCGGATTCACATCAATTTCAGAATCAAATGATTGGTGAATAAATCCGATCTTGGCTTCCGCGGGATGATAAAGTCTGTGTTTGTTATACAATGTGAAATGAATGGAAGTCACGGAAAGTTGATTTCTAATACTATCTATGGAAAAATACTTTTCCGTATGATCTTCAAAATGCTCAATGAACTTATCCTCGATGAACAAACTCGAATTCTCTGGGATTTCGACCATCAAATAGGCTTCGTTGCCATAATCCTGATCTATTCTAAGATGAATCGATACCGGATTTTTATTGCTGTTATCCAGGAAAGGCAACATCACATTCTGATGCTCATCGTAAAAAACCCAACTTAACCTGAGATCTTCCTCAACCAGAAAGTCCGAGGCAATAAGTGAATTGCTGTTGAAAAGGACTAAAAAGACAACGAGCATCTGATATTTTGCCTTGACCATGTATTAATTTAAAATTCGAAACCAAAAATAAGATTAAAAATCATTAATAGATTAAAAGCGGCTTACATACCCAAAATGAATCTTCGAATGCTGAATTCCAAATGGCTGATCGCTCGACTTCCCCATTGCAAAGACAAAACTAAAAACTCCCGCATCCGATGTAAAACTAAATCCCGCTCCCGCTCCAAACGGATAGCGTAAGCCGTCAACATATTCAAAATCCTCCTTGAGCATTGCTTGATCAAAAAATGCAAAGAAAAAAGTGTCTTTTGAAAACACGGATCTGAATTCAAGATTTGCAATTCCATACATAGATGTAAAAAACTGATTTTCGACAAAACCTCTCAATGACCGAAGACCTCCGATTCGGAACAGGTCGCTCCGGAACAAATTGTCACCTTCAAGATATCCGCCGAGCAATCTTGACCTGAACAAAAGATTTTTATAAAGAACCCAATATTTTTCTACTTCTCCGCTCACCTTGATCTGTAAATTGTTTAAGTCTATTCCCGTAAAGACTTCATCATTGAAAGCAGGATTCTCTATGATCTTTTTTTGACCTACAGACCCATTGACGGCAATACTCCAACCTCTTGTGGGAAAATCGGGATCATTAAACCGGTTGAGCAAATAATCCAATCCATAATAGGTTATGTTATAGTCAACATTTTCCGGTAATTCCATCACATCTTCAAATCCCGATATGCTTATCAATCTTGAGGAATGAAACTCGGTCCTAAAACCAATTTTACTACTGTTTTTTGCAATCAACGATATCTTCAGACCGAATTTTCGATTGATAAATGTGGTATCCTGTTTCAACAAGAAAAAATCTCCCTCGATATTTAATGGCGTGCGAAATAAATTTGGATGATAATACAAAACATCAAGTAGCTGCGAATTGGCATCAAACCCCTGCCATTCAAGCGCTATCCGCTTACCCGATGAAAATAAATTATATAAATCAAGATCTAACTGACCGGTTATCAAAAGTTCATCACCTCCCTTCTGATTTGGCAAAACACCCAGAATGCCATCAAATTTGCTGATTTTATTAGGGGAAAGATTTAAATATATGACACATTTTCCATTTACAATCTCAACTGTTGGGTTCTCATAGATCCTGAGGAAAGGTAACAGTTTCATTTTATTTGGGATTTCTTTGACAAGTCGTTCATCGTACGGAGCCTCTTTATATATGCCAAGATGTGTCATGAGATATCCGGATTTTATCTTGTCGTATCCCGAGATCGCCAAAGAATCAAAGATAATCAATGGCCCGCTTTGATAATTGAGCCAACCATAAATTTCGGAGTCTGCAATTTGTATTGAATCCAGCCTGACAGAAGCAAATGGATATCCGTGATTTTCAGCATAATCCAATATTGAATTAAGCAATCCGGTTATTTTTTTATAAGAAAATGGCTTCCCGCTAAAGGATCTTGAATCAAAACCAATTTTATTCAGAATTTCATCATTGACATTGCCCTGGTTAAGATGAGCGACACGGAACACCTGATTGGTAACAAATGCAATTTCATATCTGTTTTCTGCCCGAATATTCACCTTATATGAAGCGCTTAAGTACCCTGACTCGTAAAGATTAATTAGTTGCTGATCGATTGATTTATTTAGTTTTGCAGAATCAGCCTTGATGGTAATTTCCGGTAGCACCGGATTTGATAAGGTATTGTCTTCATAAAAATACATGGTCGCATAGATCGGATCCTGGGCCAAACCGACGGAGGAGATAAACAAGACATAAAATGAAAATATGAGTAATTTTAAACCCATCTTAAATTCATGCATTTTAAATCAAAATTAATCTTTTTTGGCAGGTCTTTATATCCATATTCCTTTTTGTAAACAAGCTTGCTATTACTGCGACTTTCATTTCAGTACAAATACCCGCTATACGGAAAAAATGATAAAGGCTATTTCCAGAGAATTGGAGTTGCAGGCTTCATATTTGGATGATGACCGGATTAACACCATTTACATTGGCGGTGGAACTCCTTCGATATTGGGTATCGCTGAATTTGAAAAATTGTTTGATGCCGTTTATTCGCATTATTCGACCGTCTCAAATCCGGAAATTACGATCGAAGCTAATCCCGATGATTTGTCGTATCAAAAACTAAAATTATTTAAAGAATTCGGGACAAACAGATTAAGCATTGGTATTCAATCTTTTCAAGACAGATTTCTTGAATTTTTAAACAGGGCGCATCGTTCACAAGATGCAATTGATAGTTTCAATCAGGCAAGGGAATTGGGATTTGAAAACATCTCAATTGATCTGATATTTTCCATCCCAAAGCAAAGCATGACCCATGTGGAATTTGACATCTCCAAAGCTTTGGAATTGAACCCTGAGCATATCTCTATATATAGCTTAACAATCGAGAACAAAACCGTATTTGGCAACTGGCAGCAAAAAGGAAAATTTAAAACAGTCCCGGAAGAAGAATCTGCAAGACAGTATGATTTCATTATATCAACTTTGGAAAAAGAAAAATATGAACAGTATGAAATTTCCAATTTTTGCAGGGATAACAGATATTCGAAACACAATACTTCCTATTGGAAAAACATCGGCTATCTGGGAGTTGGGCCCGGGGCACATTCTTTCAATGGAAAATCCAGACAATTCAATGTTGCCAATAACCATGTGTATATGAAATCCATCAAAGAAGGAAAAGTTCCCTTTGAAATGGAGGTACTCGATCAACGATCATTGGCAAATGAATATCTGCTAACATCACTTCGAACCAAATGGGGTTGCGATTTAAGAAAGCTGACCAAATTATATAGCTATCCCATCAGGACTCACCGGAAAAGGATAGAACAGTTGGTTGCGGAAAGATTTATTCACATAACAGAAAATATCATATACCTGACCAGAAAAGGCAAGTTTTTAGCGGATGAGATTATTGCCGAGCTGCTTTGGATTTAAACCGGAAAACACACTATATGCCGGCAAAGGCAGATTTTTCATCCGAATTCGGATCATATCGCGCTGCGCTTATCGCGGTTAACCCAACTTCCAATCCGAAAAATTCATGGAATTTTGACGGATGGAGATAAATCATCCGGGCGAACTTTCATAAATCATACTTTTAAAAGTATTGGATTGAATTATTGCTATTTTCAATGTACAATCCGCTTTAATTTTTCTCCCCAAGCTGGTAGGTGTACCTCAGGAGTACCGCAATAATCCTAAATTGGGATAACTCTGATTGTACGACTTTATCTTTATTTATATCACCCAGTCCGATCGTATATCTGGCTTCCGCTGACAGTTTACCTCGACGTAACCGATATTCAAACCCACCTCCTACAAGTAGTCCGAAATCAATTCTGTTATCCTTATCATTATTAAAGTTATACTGCGCAGTGGACGAATTCCCCGTATTCTCATCTGTAACGGTTATGCTCCGGTTCAATGCATAACCCAAATAGGGACCCAGATTAAAAAGACCCCGAAAATTTCCCCCGCCGATATTTATATGTGTTAAAACGGGTATCTCCAGGTAGTCCATCTTATTCCTAATTTTCAGATTATTGACATCAACCGTGTCCCTTTCGATCCAACCTCTTTGGGAATAGTTAATCTCCAGTTGTACACCGGCATGCTTTTCTCCCAAAAACTGCACCACCACCCCTCCTATAAATCCCTGAGAATAATTTATTTCGGTGAATTTATACTCCGGATTATTCGAGAAATCCATCTGCGAAAGGTTGCTCCCGCCATGAAGCCCTACGGAAAACTGTCCCAATGCGCCGCTTGAAAATATCCCCAGTGTAAGAATTGATAATAGAATTTTCATACCTTGTCTTAAAGTAACGTCAAAGTTATTGAGAATAATTCTTTTACGTTCAAATCTTAAAATTATTTAACCCGCTTCGCTATAATTCTGAGATTATAGTAGATAATTCTTTCTGAATGCAAAATAAATATTATATCTTTGCCGCTCGTTTGAAATTGAAGTAAAAATGGCAAGTACCAGACTCGTAAGAAAAGCGCGAAGAAACCGGGTCGTATCCCGGCAAAGAGTAAACACGATCAAAAGGCTGACCAGCAAGCCTGTAATTAAGAAAGTTGATGTAGAACAGATCAAAGAAGAATTTGCCAGTCAAAAAGCAAAACCGGTTGCCAAGAAGGAAGAACCCGTAAAGGAGACGCCCGCAGTTGAACCGAAAGCTGAGAAAAAAGAAGCCGCCCCAGCCGCCCCAAAAGACACCGGAAAAAAAACGGAAAAGGAGCCTAAGGCAAAAGTTACCTCCACTGAAGTAAAAGAAGAGAAGAAGCCCCGGAAAGCTCCGGCGAAAAAATCCGGATCCAAAAAGGAACAAGCTCCAAAAGCTGAGAAAAAAGAAGGCAAGGCTGAATAAAATACATCGGATTGCCTATTAAAATATGGATAGGTCTGTCGAATGGCAGACCTATATTTTTGCTCTTTTTCCCAGCTTTACAACCTCCAGATTTTCGATTCGTGCGTTTTTAAGTTCGAACCGCACAATAGTTTTTTCATGGTGAAATCCATATCTTCCTGCCGCACCGGGGTTGATACATAGCGATCCTGGACGATTCGGATCAGGCATGATCTTCAATATGTGCGAGTGACCGCAGATAAATAATTTCGGGTTCAGCTTTTTGATTCGATTTAAAGTTCTCGGATTGTACCGTGGCGGATACCCTCCAATGTGCGTCATCCAAACAGAGACGCCTTCCAAAATGAATGATTGATCTTCGGGATATCGATTTTTCAACTCGCCTCCATCGATGTTTCCATAAACAGCCCTAAATGGTTTAAAAGCTTCCAGCTCAACGGCCACCTCCAGACTTCCTATGTCACCCGCGTGCCAGATCTCATCTACATGTTCGAAGTATTTAAAAACCTTATCATCGAGGTAGGAGTGCGTATCGGAAAGCAGACCAATCTTCATATATTGCAATTTTTCAATGGAAAACCCGAAATTAGCGACCACATGGAAACTATTTTACTTTTTCTGCGAATTCTTTTCCGGATATTTCTTGTTGTCACTGTGTTGGGAATGATCAGGCCCTGGTGGGTATTGTGGTTTCTGGATTTTAAAAATCGTCTGAGTGTGTTGAAATATTATGGCAGTATTGCGGTGTTGCTGGGTTTGGCCGAATGGGTTGCGGAACTATTGACCCGATGTTGATGACCTCCCGAATGCGGGGAAAGACAGGTTTTTAGTATCGATTAATTACCGCCGGATCAGCCCTGTTATCCTTTCTTTCCGATCCGAGAAACATAAAGTTCAAGCTTGTGTACGCGTTGGATAAGTGGTTTTAGAGCTATATTTGGTTTGGATTGCCAAAAGACCAGACGAGGCATGTCCGGAAAACCAAAATTCTTTTCACAGATACCTGCTCCTATTTAACCAGTAATCTTCTGGCAACTATACTTTCGGCCGTTTCAAATACGACCGTGTAAATACCTGCTTTCAGTTGCAGACGGATGTTTTCACGATAATCCTGTTTTACCGGGCCCGCTTGCCAATTACTTGTCAAAAAGCCCTCTCACACCACAAAAGCACTCTTTTACCATTCGTCAAAGTAGTTCCTATGAGAAATTGATCTCCCCCGTCTTTTAGAGCGAATTTTTTTTTAAGCTGAGACGGAGAAAGCGGATAGTTCCTCGAGATCACATTTGCTTGTTTATTCGGGAACTGCCGCAGAATATCCCCTTTGTTTGGTTTTACTACCTCTTTGATAATAAGAGCTTTCCCCGGAAATTCCACAACAAGTTTATCCGATGTATAAAGATGCGTGTGTTTATGAAGCTTTTTTAAATTGTATCTTTTTCCTACCAATTTGAATGCACCGGCTTTTAAAATTGCCGCACTGGGTTCGTAGAGGTATTTGCGCGGGAGCGAAAAATCACTTTTGGATTCAATTTCTTCCTTGTAAAAAAACGTGAACTCCGAAGAACTTCCCCCGTTTTTATTCAGCTCAATTGCATGAATTCCGGCAGATCTTCGCCCTTTATCAATAAGGAAAAGCACTTCCTTAACTTCCCCTTTCACCGAAACTACCCAAATGTCTGCAGGATCAAAATCCCTGATCAGCAGCGATAAATCAACCAGAGGAGATAATTTAACGAGTATCTGTGCGGCACGATTCATGCATGAAGGAATTATCTCGTATAAATCCGGAAAGCAATCGCTTATTCGGAAGACTTTTTTATCTTCGGACCGCCTGGACGGATCGATGAAAACTCCATCGAAAAGCTTTTTTTCAACGGAGGAGGTGAGATTTTGATGAAGAAAATTTTCTGCCGTTGACCGATAAATTTTTATGTTTGTCTTACCTAATATCTTAAAATTATGATGGGCTAATTCACATAAGTTTTCCACGGGTTCTACATATAATACTTCCTCAAACCGATCCGAAAAAAAACTCGTATCCACCCCCATCCCTCCTGTGAGATCAATCAATGATTTACCCCGGATAAGGGATGCTTTGAACCTGGCCGTTACTTCGGAGGATGACTGTTCTATTGAGACCGGCGGAGGCCAGACAATGTTCTCTTTCTCAGTCCACGAGGGCGTTTTTGACTTTGCCTTTTGCAATGATTGAATTTGTCGGATCGCTTCATCCAACGGGAAACCATCTTCTTTTTTTTTGTTCAGCGAAAGTAGAAAAGGATCATCGCGCTGATGATCCCTGATGTATTTTTGAACTTCCGGCGAAAGAAGTTTCCGTATCATTTTATTATTCCTGGAGTGTCGGCACCAAATGATTGGCCACCATATACTCGGCGATCTGCACCGCGTTGGTGGCAGCACCCTTTCTCAAATTATCCGCTACAATCCACATGTTCAATGTATTTGGCTGAGATTCATCCCTCCTCAGCCGACCGACAAATACCTCATCTTTTTTATGGGCATTCAAAGGCATCGGATATACATTGTTGGCTACATCATCCTGAAGAATCACGCCATCGGCATTGGCAATTAATGCTTTTACCTCATCCAAATCAAAATCGTTCTCAAATTCCACATTTACCGATTCCGAGTGTCCTCCCATTACCGGAAGCCGAACAGTTGTCGCAGTGACCCGGATAGAATCATCGGAGAAAATCTTTTTGGTCTCATTTACCATCTTCATTTCTTCCTTGGTGTAGCCATTGTCAAGAAATACATCGATGTGAGGCAATACATTCATATCGATCGGGTGCGGATAAACTTTTTCTCCCTCCTTTCCAGCTCGCTCATTATTCAATTGATCGACGGCAGCCTTTCCGGTGCCGGTTACGGACTGGTAGGTAGAAACAACAATTCTCTTAATTCGATACTTTTTGTGAAGTGGTTTTAGCGGGACAACCATTTGGATCGTCGAGCAATTCGGATTAGCGATGATCCTGTGATCAATGGTCAGCTCATGCGCATTGATTTCCGGTACGATCAATTTATTGTTGGGATTCATCCGCCATGCCGAGGAATTGTCGATAACAATCGTCCCAACTTTGGCAAATTTTGGTGCCCACTCCAAAGAAGTTCCGCCACCCGCTGAGAAAATCGCAATATCGGGCTTTTTGGCAACAGCATCGGCCAGACCAATTACAGTGTATATTTCACCCTTATATTCAATCTGTTTACCAACGGATCTTTCAGAAGCAACCAACATTAATTCACTATACCGGAATCTCCTTTCGTCCAAAACTTCCAAAATTTCACCACCGACAAGTCCGGTGGCTCCAACTACTGCTAGTTTCATCATTAATAATTGTTATAGATGGCATCATGGAACCCCCGTAAATCACTCCTTCCGAGATCAATGTAGACATTCCCACATGGAGGTTTCATTTTATTTTGTTAATATTAATAAGTAACGGACCCAATTAAATTGGCCTGCAAAGTTAAGATTTTTTATTTGAATGAGCAGGCATTGTTTTGAAATAAAATGAAACCGGTAGGACCGGAGCAAATTCAGGATACACACGAGCACGACTATATTGCTCTGTGCGTCAGCATTATATTGCTCTGTGCGTCAGCAAACTATAAAAATATAAACGGATGAAAGGTTGTATATTTTTTTTATTGTTTCTCCAATACGCCACATGTTATCCTGCCAAAGCCCAAATCAGCGATGATTTTTCCGATGGTAACTTCAATGAGCATCCGGCTTGGCACGGGCAGACAACAAGGTTTATCGTCAATTCTGAAAATCAATTGCAATTGAGCGCACCCCCCGAGGCTGGTCATTCGTATCTGAGTACTGCATGTGAAGTTATCAATAACGCCGAATGGAGCTTTTATATAAAGCTGAAATTCAATCCGTCGTCAAGAAACTATATGGATGTTTACCTGGTTTCCGATACACAAGATTTAAGCGCTCCGTTAAATGGCTATTTTGTAAGGATCGGAAACTCCCAGGATGAAGTAAGTCTTTACAAGCAGTCCGGAGATAAATCAACTGCCGAGAAAATCATTGATGGCATGGACGACAGGGTTGACATGAGCACGGTAGAATTAAATGTCAAAGTCTCGAAAAACCATGAAAGTGAATGGGAATTGCTGGTTGACCCCGATTTGAATCAATCCTTTATTTCTGAAGGGAAGGTAAACGACTCGGATCATTTTTATTCAAGGTTTTTCGGAATCTATTGCAGTTACACGTCCACTCGATCCGATAGGTTTTTCTTTGACGAATTGTTTGTTTCAGGAGATGCTTTCATCGATTCGACTCCCCCGGCGGTAGATACATTGATCGTTTTATCCGATTCTACCGTTAAGATTTTGTTCAACGAAAAAATGAGGATTATCACGACAGAAAATTCCGGCAACTACTTTGTAAATCGCGGTATAGGAAGCCCTCATCAAATAGAGATAATTTCGGATTCAACCGCTTTATTATACTTTAATACAAAGTTTGAGCATACCGGTGAATATCAAATTTCCATTCATGGAGTTGAAGATTTGTTCGGAAATTCGATAAACAATCTGGTCGTGAATTTCAACTTCACAGCGCCCTACGTTATCGCCTTTGGTGACATTCTAATTACGGAAATCATGGCAGATCCAACGCCCGGAGTTGACCTGCCGGAATACGAGTACCTGGAAATTTATAATCCCAAAAAAGAAACCTTTGATTTGCATCAGGTCTCCCTGATCGTAGGTAAGGATACCGCCCGCATTCCGGATTTATCAATCAAACCGCGAGAATTTATCATACTTTGCCGGCACGCCGCAGTAGAACACTTTTTGAACATCGGAAGAACATTAAAAGTCACCAATTGGCCAACATTGAATAACCGGGGCGAACAAATTATTCTTGTCAACAAATTTGAAGAGATCGTCTGTGCTGTTGATTATGAAGATACCTGGTACAAATCTATCGAGAAAGACGATGGAGGATATTCATTGGAAATGATTGATCCCGATTTCCCATGTAAAGGACATGAAAACTGGAGCGCTTCTATGGACCCGTCGGGCGGAACCCCCGGAAAAAAGAATTCCGTCGCAACAGACCTGACGGACCTGTCAGCGCCGGAGATTGGAAAAATCACGACCACCTCCGGTTTGTCAATCGCAATAAATTTAAATGAAAATGTGGGACCACAGGAAATTTTATTAGAAGACGTTTCGATTAATCCTCATTTAGACGTTACAGAAATCATGCTTCAAAAACCTGATTTTTCGGAAATATACATAAAACTGGGTAATGAAATCAAAACAAAAACCAGTTATGAATTGACATTAAGGAATCTCACTGATTGTGCGGGTAATATCCAAAAAGCGACCAGCTCAACTTTTGTACTTCCGGAATTAGCCGACCGCCTCGATCTGATCATCAACGAAATTCTTTTCAACCCAAAACCGGACGGTGTTGATTTTGTTGAAATCTACAATCAATCTGAAAAGTTTATTGATCTGAAAGACTGGACATTAGCTAATAAGGATACCTTATTGATCGGCGTACAACCTTTTATTCTGGAGCCCGGGCAATTTCTGGTAATAACCGAAAATTTTAATACTCTTAATAACCATTATCCCGGAGTGGAACACGATCACGTACTGGAGGTTGAACGGCTTGTCGACTTCAATGACGATCAGGGCGAAGTCAGGTTGATGAGCAGTATGGGGCAAACCATTGACTTCTTTCAATACAAAGAAGATTTTCACTCCGCTTTTTTAAACGATATCGAAGGAGTTTCGCTGGAACGAATTTCGTTTGATGCACCGACAAACGAACCTGCAAATTGGCATTCCGCGGCCGGTACTGTTGGTTTTGCCACACCCGGGAGGATGAATTCCCAATTTTTATTGAGCAGTACGCCCAGCGAAGAGGTTGTGGTCGAACCTAAAGTTTTTGCACCGGGAAACAATGGATTCTATGATTTTACAGCAATTAAATGCAGGTTTTCTTCTCCCGGAAACATGGCCAGCATTCAGATTCTCGACCCGGTTGGAAGAAAGATAAAATCGATCATTTCACATCAATCCATCGGGGCTGAGGAAAATTTCAAATGGGAGGGATTAAATGATCGGGGCGAGGAAGTACAGATGGGGCCGTATATCGTTTTTCTTGAGATTTATAATGCCAAAGGATTAAGAAAAACATATATAAAAAAGGTAGTAGTTGGTAAAAAGTTAAATTAGTGCTTAAAACTTATGACCGTAAATGGTGGAGAACTTTCAATGTTCATCTATAAGTGCGAATTAAGTACATAAAATCCTGACGGAAGATCAAAAACAGTATAATCGTTTTGTTGTTTGATCCTTTCGGGTTTCAAATATTCCGATAGTCTTTTGCCATTGACGACAACAGTCCGGAAATCTTTGCCCGGCATATAAACCGTAGCTGTTGTATTAGAAGGTATTGTAATATTATATTCAAATTGATGGCCACTCTTTTTCCACTTTACCTCGATTTTTCCACTTATCGAATGATAACTTCCCTGAGCCCATTTCAGTGTGCCTTTCGGTACCGGTTTTAAGATAAAGTGTATAAATCCAGGATGATTGACATCTGGCTGAATGCCCAAAATATTCTGGTACATCCATTCTCCTACAGCTCCAAAGGCGTAATGGTTGAACGAGTTCATGCCGGCTCCCTGCATTCCCCGTCCTTTTACATAACCGTCCCATCGCTCCCAAATCGAGGTAGCGCCCTGTTCAATGGAATAACCCCAGGATGGAAATTCGGTTGTTTCGAGCAGTTGAAACGCCTTATCTTCATAGCCCCGCTTCACCAGTTCTTTCATGAGCGGCAAGGTTGAATGAAACCCGGTGTTCATACGACCTTTGTACGGAACAAATTTATCCATCATTCTTTTTACAAACTTTTCTTCCATATCTTCCCTGAAAATTCCGTAGTGGAGCGCCAGAGCATAACACGACTGGGCATCCCCCTCAATTTTCCCGTCGGCATCGACAAATTCTTGCGCGAATGCATCTTTAATCTTTTTTGCCAATTCGGAATAATAGTTTGATTTATCCGGTTTGCCGGCGGCATAAGCCATCTCCGATAGGTTTTTTACCGAATTGTAAAACATGATGGTTGCAAAGACCACGGATGGGATCTGAGCCCCGGTTCTCGGAAAACCTTCCGCTCTTAAGGTATTTCCATTCAGCCAGTCGCCATAATCGTTCCCAAGTCCATGTCTCCAGATAAAATCCGGATTATTTTTTTTAACGTTTTCAATATACCTTTCATAAGCTTCAAAATGATTTTCAATGATTTCTTTGTCGCCGTAGTTCAAGTACATGATATATGGCACCTGAATGCCTGCGTCTGCCCATCCCGGAACACCGGTAAAATGCTTTTCGTAGGCAAACGGATGTGGTGCAATATCCGGGAAAGTACCTTGCGCAGATTGTGCATCCATAATATCAACAACCCATTTGTTGTAAAAAGCCGCCATGTCCCGGTTAAAAATGGAGGTCTGGGCAAAAATATAGGCATCTCCCATCCAGCCGCATCGCTCATCGCGTTGGGGGCAGTCTGTCGGAATACCGTGCATATTGCTTACATGCGAACGGTTGATGTTTTTATATAACTGGTTGATCATAGGATTGGAACAGGCAAAGTGGCCGGCCCTCGGCTGATCTGAAGCTATGACCCTGGCTTCCAGGATATTTTTATCAGGTCGGCTTTTCAACCCTTTTACAACCACAAAGCGAAAGCCATGGTATGTGAACCGCGGCTCGTAGATCAGCTTGCCGGACGCGCCAAGGATTACTGAATCGATCTGCACAGCCATTCCTAAATTATCTGTGTAAAGCTCCCCTTCTTCATCCAGTATTTCGCCATGGTGCACTGTAACCAGGTCGCCTGGAGCGCCCTCCAGCGTAATTTTACACCAACCGGCGATATTCTCCCCTACGTCAAAAATATAATGCCCTTCCTTTGTTTTGGATACACTTTTTGCGGGAATCGTTTCCACAACCTTTATCGGCTGGTTGATCTGAGGTACAAGGTTTGCATCTACCTTTTTATCAACCATTACCTTACTCCATTTGGAATCATCGAAGTTTGCTTGTCGCCAACCCGCTACCTCTTTATTGGCATCGTAGGTCTCGCCCAAGAAGTTATCTGCGAGTCGAATTGGCCCATCTTCATAGATCTTCCAAGAGCCATCGCTTACAAATGTTTCCTTTTCACCGCCCGGATACTCCACATCCATCTGAAAAAAGAGGCGACGATCCAGACCGTAAGCTCCTCTTTTAGGGAAATAAGGACTCCAGCGAACCGGGCCGAGCATCCCAGCATACCATCCATCCGCAAGTTGCGCTCCAATTACATTAACTCCCGGCTTCATCAAGGAGCTGACATCGAATGCCTGGTATTGTACCCGTTTGCTGTAGTCTGTCCATTCGGGAGCAAGTACTTGGCGATCGGGAATCCGGGAATTAAAAGAGATTTCATAAATTCCCAGGGCAGAAACGTATGCGATGGCCCGAATGGGCTTTTCTTTCAATAAAATGGTTTTGCGCAATAAGGGCGATGGCGGAATAGCTCTCTTTTCAGGAGGTGGAGGGGTATCTGTGATTCCGTCCGTGAGCATATCAGGATCATAGCCATTTTCCCGATCCAGCTTTACCAGCGCATCTTTAAATGTAATTTTACCGTTTCGAGAAATGACTTTGTCATCGTTTATCACTTCCAGTTCGGCAAGCGAAAAAGCAAACCTTTTCGTTTTATTGTAACGGTCCCGAGGATTGAAATTAATATGATCGTACTGTTGTAGTTTTGTCGCTGTTAAACGAATGTATTGAGCGTGTAAATCTCCAAATATGTGCTCTACAGGATTCCCATTTGGCATAGAAGTAAGCTCCGCTTCTACAACCTGATGCCAGTCAGTCTCATTGTCACTCGCTTCAATTCTATAAGCTTTGGGAAAATAATAATCCTTGATTTTCCTATGGTCGCTGTGCGAGGGATAAAGTTTAATCTTATGGAATGCTTTGATTTCACCCAGGTTCACTTGCACCCATTTCTCTTCGTCAAACTGGTCCGTATAAGCACTTAGATAACCAATATGCTTATGCGCCAGGGGATATTCCAGCGGGGGCTCGGGTCGGGCCCCGATCCAATGACCCTTCCACTCGTTTTCATCAAATGCACCAGTAATAAAACTGGCCGGTTCGCTCCATTTCGAAATGTTTCCATGGCCATCCCAAATGCGTACTTTCCAGTAGTATTTTGTAAAGGACCGGAGCTTATCGCCTTCCCATGCAATACCAAAGGTTTCCCTCCCCCTGGTTTTTCCACTGTCCCAGATATTTCCTTCTCCCGCATCAATTTGTTCTTTTAAGTCGCTTACGATCAATTGCCAGGCAGTCTGTTTTTGACCTGGTTCCCTTGAAACGATTTGCCAGCTAAACCGCGGAGAGGTTTTTGCGATCAGGGCATCTTCCATATACTCGCATCGAAGATTATTGACAAGTATTTCCGGATTGATCTTTTCGGAACATGCGTGGAATACAAAAATAATAATCAAAGGCAACAAAAAAGAAGTCCGTCTCAGCATAGTTAAAAAATCCAGGATGACATTGAAATTTCTTCTATTTTATCCAAGTTTAAACAAATTATCAACTGTTTTAATTCCTTTCCATTATTTTACATTTTTCTCTCATGTCCTCTAACACCTGACTGTAATCAGGATCTTTTGCAAAGTTGACCAACTGATCGGGGTCTGTTTGCAAATCATGTAAGTATTCGTAAGGGGGTTCTTGTTCGTAATAATTTGCATAGACATACCGTTCTCCCCGAATACCGACAAATTTGGGAATCTGATCATGGTCCATTCGATGTTCACAGAGAAAACTCGTAGGCCAATCTCGTATATTTTCATTGCTGACCACCGCCAAAAGACTTCTTCCTTGGTAAAGTTCCGGTACTTCAATTCCGGCACAATCAAGAATGGTGGCAGGAATATCGATGTTGAGCGCAACTTTATCCGAGGTAGTGCCGGCAGTTTTTTGGGGTGCGCGCGGATCATAAATAATCATTGGAACCCTGAGTGACTCTTCATAATGACTCCATTTGCCCGCAAAGCCACGGTTGCCCAGGTAGTATCCATTATCTGCCGAATAAATGACGACCGTGTTTTTGTCAAATCCTTTTTCTCTTAGCGCGCCGATCACTCGCTTCATTACGTTGTCGCAACCGCTTATCATTCTGTAATAAGCCCTCATATTGACCTCGTACTTTTCATCCGTATCCCAACGCCAGTAGTAGCGAACGCGGTTCATGGAGTTTTTCATAAAATCAGGATGATTTTCAAAGATTTGCGGATCATTCAAATCGGGTTCAGGCATCTCAATGCTTTCGTACATCTGTTCTACTGCACTTGGATACGGATAGTGCCCTTCATTGCCCGGAGTCAGGTTATCGTCAACAGCATGTACGGCATTAAAACTTATGGACAAACAAAAAGGTTGATCTTTCGATTGCATGTGGATGTACTCCACGGCCTGGTCCCCTTTTATCTCTGCCGAATGCCTTCTGGTACCATCGGCTAATTTTTCAAAATACGGTGCATTGCGCGGAGACATTCTGTAATAATCAAACATTTCGGCCAGCATGCTGTCCTGTTCTGCAACTTTTACTCCAAATTTGCCGACAAAACCCGTGTTATATCCGGCTTGTCTGAGCAAATAGGGATATGAATTGACTACCAATTCTTTTTTGAGGGGGGCTTTACCAAAAGTATAGTTGTGCTTGTATTCATAAAGCCCGGTAAAAATGGAAGCCCGGCTGGCAGCGCAAATTGAAGTGGTTACAAATGCATTTGTAAACCGGATACCTTCTTCTGCAAGCTTGTCTACCGCTGGCGTTTCAATTATCGGATGACCTGCACACGACAGTACGTCGTAACGTTGATCATCTACAAGAACAAATAAAACATTTGGTCTGATGTAGCTGGTCTTACAATTTTTACAGCCGATCACTGCAATAAAAAAACCGAACAGATAAAAAAGCCGTTTTAGATTTATTTTCACACTCCAAGGGTCAAATGCCATTTTGTAATGCTGTGGCGTCTCAGGTATCAGTAATGTTCATTCTCAGGATAATTATCAATTCCCCACGTCGTATTAGGTTCTGAACCTAACCAAAGCTCCAGTATTCCTCCTTTTGCAAAATCCTTATGCGAAAACCAGAAGCGGTTTAACAATTTGCCGTTAAGTTTTGCCTTTTGAATATAATGGTTTTCAACCGAATTATCGGTGGTTTTTATGACAAACTCTTTTCCCGGGTAATACGATTGGTTAAGCTTAATTCGGATTTCATCGAAAACGGGACTTGTTATTTCATATACCGGTTCGGTACCTGTTGTACCCTTTAGACTGAATAGTCCCATGGACATCAGAGCACTTACACCTCCCATCTGGCCCTGGTCTTCATCGTGTCCTCCATATCCCTTGTCCGGAGTTACCCCTCCATACGCCTGCTCGTTAACTTTACGCACCCAGTATTGAGACAGCCAGGGTTTACCTGCATAGTTAAACACATGCGCATTGGAGCACCCTGGCTGATTGGCATAGCTGACATAACCACTGCTATAGCCAAAAACGAAATCGTTCGGCTCAGCTTTTTCAAAGGCGTAATTTAGCTTTTCACCTAATTTATCCGCACCCCCAATGAGCTCTGCTAATCCTCGAATATCATGTGAAACCGACCAGGTTGCCTGCCAGGCATTGGCTTCTATCCACCCCTTGCCACTCAACGGATCGGTATGAATCCATGCTCCGTGCTCGTCTTTTGGAAATATCAAACCCTCGTCCGGATGAAATAAATTTTTCCAGCCTGACGATCTTTTCAGGTAATACTCAGCCTCCTTTTTTCTGTGGAGTTTTAAAGCCATTTGTGCCAGCGCCCAATCCTGAAATGCCCATTCCAGGGTTTCTCCTGCGTTTCCGGGCTTCCAGCCATTTTTAACATAAAAGTCAATCTCCATTCCCCCCATCATTCCCCCGGGTGCATGATTTTGTTTCATAATTTCAAAAGCATGATTCGCGTCCGCTTTTTGCAATAAGCCTTTCATGTAGGCACTCACAATCATATTTGTAGCGGGGTTTCCGGTCATTATATAGGAATATCCCCCTGCGCAGGCACCGCGGGGCAATAATTTTCCATTATCCGCATATTGCACCAGCGATGCGGAAAAATCGTCCAGCACCTCAGGCCATGCCAGCCCCCATAAAATATTAAGGTTCCATTGCGTAAGCCAAAGGGCGTCAAAATTATACATATCGAATTTTGTGTTGCCCTTATTGTCTTTTGGTATGGTTCGGACATGCAGTTTTGCTTTTGTATGATTGCCGTAGCGGACCCCTTTTGTATAATCAGGATAATCGCCGCTGGAATCGTTAATTTTATGTCTTCCAAGAAGTACATGCCACAGGTCCGTATAAAACTTTACACGCTGATTTTTACTTCCGCCTTTTACGTCTATTCTTCCCAGCCATTCATTCCATTCCGACCTTGCATCGCCGCTTACCACATCAAAATTCCAATGATCGCATTCGGTATTCATATTCTGCCATGCATTTTCAATACTCGTAAATGAGATTGAAATTTTTACCTTAAGTTCATCTCCCTTTTTCACGCGATAACGGGCAATAACTCCGGCCGTAGGAGCATCGTGGTAACTCCATCCATTTTCCCTGCGAGGTGTACTTTTATCGTCTCCTTCAAGTACGGTAATATCCGTTTGTCCTGTTTCTTCATTCCAACTGTCGAGTCGCTCCATCGGCTTGCCGAAACGAACGGCAAAATAGATTTTGATTTTTTCAGGGCCTCCCCACAGTCGTCCCACGGAATTAAAAGAACCTTCTATTTCGGTGCTGTTCAACTTTTTAACCTTTGCCCCGGTCATCGTACTGGTCGAGACATATCCCCCGAGGTTGAATAATAGATTTGCAAGCGTGTCTTGGGTATAACGCATCCGGTAAAAACTAACGCGGTCGGTGCACGTCTGCTCAACCCACGTTTTATATTTTTCAAGAAACACCCGATGATAGCCGGGTTGTACAATTTCTCCGTCATGCGAGAATTCGGACTTCCACCCGCTGTGCCATTGCGATGGATCCATATGCCCGGTGGTGGGCATAAATTCAAGACCCGATAACATCCATGCATGAATTTGGGGAAAACTGAGAATTTCGGTACTGTTGTAGTTATACCCTCCGCCCATTTGATTTTTATTGCGGGTCAATGGTGCCGCACTGATCATTCCAAAGGGCCGACTTCCGGTTACAAAAAAGAAATAACGACCCCTGGTTGTTTCAATGTAAGGATCAACCATAGCCACCGGCTCCAAATCATCGGCAGTCGAAGGGAAGACCTCTATTTCAGATAATCCCAGGTGATTCCCGCTCCCGTCCGTAGTAATAAAGCGAACCCAGTTTACATTCCTGGCTGAAAACTCAATTACCCGTGCACTTCCATCATTGGGGATAAGGTTTACACTTAATTCGCTGCCATCGCTGAACCGAAGTGTCCCGCCACCCAGGTGGGAATCAAGGCTCACCCGGTCGTACAAAATAATCTTATCAATTACGTGATGCTCTTCCCAATCCAGTTGAATCCAAGGATAATTAACCCCTCCCCAAAAATTGGCCGTACTATTGGATGCCCATTCTCCCATATCGGCGATTCTGATCAAGCCATCGTTAACATTTCTTGCGGAAAATGCAGGGTCTAATTCCGCCGATGCACTGACTTTTGCTATTGGCGCAATATTTTGGGGGCCTGCTAAAATGTACATCTGCCCCATCATAAGAAGGGAGATCAAAACTATTATCGGTTTTATTTTACCAGCATCGGATCTTTGTCTCATTTGAGATTGGAATTACATGATGTTTTACCGTTTTACGTGGTGTTCTTTTACCAAAAAGGTTAACACGAGGTATTCGCACAATATAGAAAAGTTATGGTATTGTGAGAAACAATTTGATCGGGGAGTGATCAATTGTAAAAAAAATATTTCAGCTTAGAAATAAAAGGGTATTTGGAAAAACCAAGAATAAAGCTACGTTATACAGGAAAACCACTCGTGTTGTCACTGGTAGCAAAACACCATGAAGCGTAGCGTCTTTAATTCCGGTCGCACATGTCGCCAGATCTTCCACGGGAAGAAATCGGATTGGCTAAAGAAATAGCTTACAAAGACAGGCAACGGATCTAGATGAATATTACAGGTGCGCATGAGTTTCGTTCCGGGCCCTGAGCAAAGGATCTGATGAAGACAGTGAAGTTTACAAAAGACTGATTTTGAGGGCTTTATACGTGTCGAATTTCCGGTCAATGTTCGGGAATGCCAGGCTTTACAATCGTGGTCACGGAAGCATCTATTAATTAATCGATTTAAATCTGAGTCTAAAAAATAATATTGAAAAGAGCACCAAAAGCAAACCGACAGCACACAGCAAGTACGCCCCAAACCTGAAAAAATCAATCCACTCCATTTGAGCATGGCCAAAATTCTTGTAAAAGAGGACAAATACACTTGCCAAATAACCGAATGAGTCTGCCAGGTATATGAGAAAACCGACATTTGCCTTAGCTTTAAAAGCTGCAATAAACCGATCGAAGAATATACTGTTGAAGGGGACATAACCCAGGTACAATCCCAAACCGATGAGAATCATCCAATGTACTTCACTCAAGAGGTTCAAGTCAAAAAATACAGTGCTCAGCCCGACAGACAACAATCCCGCGAGAATGATCAAATGATTAAAATAAAGAGCGCGTTTATTGTTCTTGACAAACATTACTGTCGTCATAACGATCATTACAATAATCGCGATGGGAATTTCCGTCAGAGTGAATATTTCAGGTGAGTCTCCATATCCCAGATATTGCCACATTTCAGCGGAAAAATTATCTCTGAAATCGCGAAATGCGGTAAGTGTCATATAGGTGATGATTAGCATCACTAACGGAAGGGCAAATTTTTTAAATAGAGACCAGCGCTCCTCCCTGTTCATAGGTACCCTTTTTTCGCGTTGGGCTTTATCCTGGACGGAAGGTTCAGGAACCTTATCCAGCAGATAAAGCGAACCCAGCAGCGGGAGAATAAAAATAGCACCTGTAAAAAAGGGCATCCAGTATTCGGAAATGTTAAAGCTCAATAGCAGCCATTTTCCTACGGATTTAACAAATCCGGATGAGAAAATAAAACTAATGCAGAGCATCGCTCCTAGAAATTCGGTTGTTTTTCTCCCTTCCAAATAACTGAATACAATGCCCCAGACCATTCCAAGAGGTACGCCGTTTAAAAACATGAAAACAATTTTTAAGGGCCCCTGAACGATCCCGAAAAACAAAAGACTTACTTCTGCCAATCCCACAATAGCAATGATTAACAAGGCTCTGATACCGTGTTTCATTTCTGAAATCACCTTTATCCCAAAGAACTTCGATAATGCGTATCCAACTACCTGAGCAGTGATAAACCAAATTTTTAAATCAGTTCCCAAAAAGGATAATCCTTCATATGTGGCGGCTGTAAAAGGTTTTCTGAAGGCATACATGCAAGAATAGGTCAACAGGGCAATGCTACCTGTATACAGATTAAAAATCCAGGGCTTTGTCTGAACCAACCATCTAGTTATAGGGTGTAATGATACCCGGTTTTGTTCGTTCAATTTTTTAAATTTATGGTTTGAAAAGTTCCTTCTTTACTGCAAAACCGGACAGGTGCATTTACTGAGCAGGTGAAGTTTAAATGCGTTCGTAGCATAGCGCGAAAGTAAAGACGGAATCACCGGAGCCCAAAAAGTACATATTATCAGTAGATTAAATCGTTTTGATGAATATGGCATCCGTGTTAACACCAAGATAACATGATTTTTGGTAAACATTTATAATCAACAATTTAATGACCATGGCATTTTATGATGTCGGGTGTTAAGTATAATTTAATTAAGCCTTAATCAACAGGTAATCACATTTTCGCGTATCTGCATATTTTTGAATGAGAATTTTAAAACGTATTGGTTTGAAGGTCTCCACAAAACAGCACACGACCGATGATGAACTATTCTCCGATATTAAAGCCGGGGAAAAATACCGGATCAGAATTGATGATATCAACCGACGAGACGATCATTTTGCAATTAAGGTTTCATCTGTTTATATTTTTCAGGTTGCTGACGCACAGAGAAATATAATCATGCTCGTGTGTGTCTTGAATTTGCTCCGGTCCTACCGGTTTCATCCTATTTGAAAATAGATCGACCGGGAGATTATCGCTTTTATTTAGCATCGGATGATGGGAGTAAATTGTATATCAATCGCCGAATCGTTGTCGATAATGATGGTGATCATGGTGTGTTGGAGCGCTCCGGAGATATAAAACTGAAGGCGGGTTTGGCCCTGCTGGAAGTGGAGTACTTTAATAAAAGCGGAGGAACATGGCTGGATGCCTATTACAAAGGCCCGGGAATTCCCAAGCAAATCATTCCGGCAGACCGACTTTTTTTGACAAAGGCCAATAGCTAACCCATATTATAAATTCAAAGCAATGAGAGTTATACGGTTTTTTTTATTGATAATCGCATGTAGCCCGTTTTCGGAAGGGATAGGTCAAAAAGCAGTTGAAGCCGATGAACAGTATTTTTTATGGCCAAACTATATGTTGCCCGGAAATGCGGCCAATCTACCGGGAAATCCCATACCAAAGCCGGCTTCAAAATTTCAGGAGTTTGTCTTCAACAGGCAAATGGCTGCATATCGGGCTAATCCGCCGGATGATATTTTGATCAATTTCCTTGAATCGCCATTGCCCTCGTCATTTTCGCTCGAATTTTGGCTGCTTCACCATGTAAACCAGCCGCTTACTCTTGATTTTATTTTACAAACCGTAAAGAACCCGCAACCTGACCATATTCTCAGATATCACGCCGAAAGCGAAGATGGGAAAAAGGATCTGACATATGTTGGCAAAGGCAAGAACGAAAATTTCGAGCTGCGTCAAAAGTTATTTCAACAATACTGGAGCCATATTGCAGTTGTCTTTGATCTTTCCGGATTGACGTTTTATCAAAACGGCGCCCCTATTGGTACGGTTCCACAAAACATGTCCCGGGAAGGCAAATTTCAGCTTAGCCTGGCCGGATATTTTTCGCACGAGCCCTTTTTTAAAATCGAAAACCTGCTGAAAAAGGTTGGTATATACCATAGAATCCTCGATCGACAGGAAATATACAACCTCTATGAAGAAATGCAGGATTTTGTCGAACGAGGAATAAAACATAACGAGATTTTTCACTTTACGGCGGGACCGTACTTACATTTTACAACCGGTCACAGCGTTAATATTATCTGGGAAACGAATATCCCTTCCATAGGAGCTGTGAATTACGGTAAAGATGCCGGATTAGGAAAGCGTATACATGCTGATAATGTATACTTAAAAACGGAAGGTGAGGAATTTACCTACATCTATGAAGCTACCCTCGACAGCCTTGAAGACCACACAAGCTACTTTTACAATATTGATCTTAAATCCTATGAAGGTCAACACATGGAATCCGGAATATTAACCTTTCAAACGGCCGTTGAAGGGAACAAACCGTTTATATTTGCTTTGATCGGTGATACGGAAACCCGACCTCATATAAATAACAGGATTGCACAAATGATTTGGCAAGAGCGCCCTGATTTTGTGCTGCATCTCGGGGATTTGACCGATGGAGGGAAACAACCTTCAAAATGGCAATGGAATTACGAATATTTTGAAGGGATCGGCGCCCTGCACCGACGTATCCCTGTATTTCCGGTAGCCGGTAACGGTGAGGGTGATTTGTATTGGTACAGGCGCTATCACAAACTACCCGGGGAAGAAGCTTACTATAAATTTAACTATGGCAACGGTGTTTTTTTTATGCTCAATTCAAATACAAAGGCAAAAGAATTTGCTCCGGGAGGGGAACAATACAAATGGCTGGACAGGCAGCTATCCGAAAGTTCGGCTGAATGGAAATTTGTCGCCTTGCACCATGCGCCTTATTCAACGGATGAAAACGACTATGGAGATGCCTATAAAGGCCCTGTAGCCATGGGAGATAAACATGTGCGCCAAATTGTCCCTTTATTTGAGAAGCACGGGGTTGATGTCGTATTTTTCGGTCATCTTCATTCGTACAGCAGGATGGGACCCATTGCAGAAAACAGTATTGATCAAAAACATGGTGTGTGGTATATTCAGGCTGGCGGGGCTGGCGGGAATCTTGAAGATTTTGCTCCTACAAAGGCGTGGTTCAGCCAAAAGACATTTCCAAACCATCACTATTGTACGATCAACATTATGGACGACGAATTTATACTGAAAATGTACGATCTTAAGGGAGCAATGAGAGATTATTTCATTATAAAAAAACCGGCGGATTAAATAAAGGATTGCACCCCGGGGGATTAGAAGCCTATAAACGTAATATACTATGAATCCAGAATCATTATTCACAGAAGGGGATATCAATCAAAGCGAACAGCGCAAAAATTGGGATCTATATCATGATGAAAACACCAGAAATTGGTTAAAGGAAGACAATGATTTGTTTTTGCATCAGAGCTTATCCACACCTTGTCTTGACGTCGTGGAATCGTCCAACGGAGCAGGTTTACGGCGATTAAATGGGAAACGATTTCTGGATTTTCATGGAAATAGTGCGCACCAGGTAGGATTTAGTAATCCGGCCGTAATCAAGGCCATCAAGGACCAATTAGATGTGCTTCCATTTAGTACCCGGAGATACACAAATAAACCGGCTATTACATTTGCAAAAAAACTTGTTGGTTCCACCGGTCAAATTCTAAACCGGGTATTGTTTGCTCCGGGAGGAAGCCTTGCAATAGGAATGGCGCTTAAACTGGCCAGAGTGGTTACGGGCAGACACAAGGTGATCTCTTTCTGGGACTCTTTTCACGGAGCTTCCCTGGATGCGATTTCGGCCGGAGGGGAAGCCATGTTCAGAAAGAAAATGGGCCCGACCATGCCTGGAGTAGAGCGGATTCCCCCTCCAAATTTATATCGGGGTGTTCTCGGGCAAAACATTGATAATTACCTGGAGTATCTGGAGTATGTTATTGAAAAAGAGGGTGAGATAGGAGCGCTCCTTGCAGAGCCGATTCGGAATACGGACGTAATAATTCCACCAAAATCATATTGGAAAGGTGTGCGTGAAATATGTGACCGACACAATATATTATTAATCTTCGATGAAATTCCTAACGGATTGGGGCGAATCGGTGAAATGTATGCATGGCAATACTACGAGGTGGTACCGGATATCCTCTGCCTTGGAAAAGGGCTTGGCGGCTGTATCATGCCTCATGCAGCTATGCTAACCCATGAAAAGTATAATGTTGCCTCGGAAATATCTTTGGGTCATTTTACCCATGAGAAAAACCCCGTAGCGTGTGCTGCGGGCACTGCTACCTTAGATTATATTCGGGAAAATCATCTTCTGGGTAAAGTGAGCGAGGATGAAACATACTTGTATCAACGTTTTCGGGATTTTCAGAATAGATATGAGCTCATTGGCGATATCCGGGGTATTGGTTTGATTTGGGGAATCGAATTGGTAAAGGATCGAATTACCAAAGAAAAAGCAGTATACGAGGCGGAACAATTGATGTATGCCTGTATGCGGGATGGATTGAGCTTTAAAGTATCTTCCGGATGTATCATACAATTGCTTCCGGCCTTAACAATATCCAGGGAAGAGCTCGATCAGGCGCTTGACATTCTTGAAAAAAACCTGGCAAAAATAAGTAGTATCATTTAATTCTATAAACCGGCGGAAGATACAGTTGGATAATGCGTGAGATTTA
The DNA here is from genome assembly GCA_022360055.1 of Cytophagales bacterium. Taxonomy (GTDB): domain Bacteria; phylum Bacteroidota; class Bacteroidia; order Cytophagales; family Cyclobacteriaceae; genus JAAUQL01. The sequence goes on from JAKSDO010000072.1 coordinate 42,197, forward strand.
TCCTCCTGATCAGCCGGCCGGCGGAGCATAAAATTGTCAAACATGAAAAACAGAATATCCATTGAGCAGGGCGATCACAATGCCTCAGTCTTAAGAAAAGAATATATCAATCAATTAAGTGCGTGCACAAAAAGCATTCTGGAAGAGGACGCAAAGTATTTTTTGCATCAGGCATTATCCACTCCTGTGATGAATGCCCTGGTTAAAACCGAAGGTGCATATATCATTGATTATGACGGAAAAAGATACCTGGATCTACATGGAAACGGTGTGCATAATGCCGGCTTCAGCAACCCAAAGGTGGTCGATGCAGTCATTCGGCAATTAAACGATCAACTTGCGTTTACCCCGAGGAGATTCACGAATCTTCCATCCATCAAACTGGCTAAGAAACTGGTGGAGATTACACCCGGGGAATTGGATCGGGTTTTGTTCTGCCCCGGAGGTTCCGAAGCTATTGAAATGGCGATCATGCTCGCAAAGCAGGTGACCGGCAAGTGGAAGACAATATCTTATTGGGATTCCTATCACGGCACGGGTTTTCAGGCTTCAAGCATAGCGGGAGAAGAGCACTTTTTAGTTGGTAACGGACCCATGGTACCTGGGGCATTTCATGTAGAATTTCCAAACTATTATCGCAACCCTTGGGGATTTACCGATCGGGAACAAATTGACAGGGAATACCTGAGACAAATAAATAATATACTTAAAAGGAATCCTGATATCGCAGCAATCATTGCCGAACCCATATCTGCTACACCTGTAGTCCCATCTACATATTATTGGCAGGAAGTCAGGAATATTTGTGATGAGCATGATGTATTCCTGATCTTCGATGAAATAATTGAAGGCTTTGGAAGAACGGGCAAAATGTTTGCGTGTGAACATTTTGTTACTCCCGATGTGCTGGTGCTGGGGAAATCACTGGGCGGTGGAGTAGTTCCGTTTGCCGGAATAGTAACAAAGGACAGGTACAATGTATTACAGCATAGGTCCATCGGACATTTTACGCACGAAAAAAATCCCTTGTGTTCGGCGGCAGGATTGGCGGAAATCGAATTTATAGAAGAACACGAGCTCGTGAAAAACTCATCAACATTAGGCAATTATTTGTTAGATGGGCTGAAGCATTTGCAGGAAGAATATCCGATCATAGGAAATGTTGCCGGCAGAGGATTTCATATTGGCATTGACCTTGTAAAGGACCGGCAAACTAAAGAAAGGGCCATACAAGAAGCTGAACGGATTATGTATGATTGTATGATGCAGGGAGTGGCTTTCAAAGTTATTGAAGGAAATATAATTACCATGAGGCCATCCTTAATCCTGACCAGAGATGAATGCGATTTTATTTTAAACACGCTAAAAAAAGCTTTCGAAAATATTAAATGAAATAGAAGATCAATTTAGAGCAAGTAAGCATCCCTCAACTTATACTTTGAGGGATGCAATGATCGGAAATATGATTTCAGTAATGAGTTGATCTAGGAAATAATGTCAATCATTTCTGTTAAATTGTCAATAATATGCGTTGCCGGAAACTTTCTTAATTCCTCTTTGTTGAAAGCCCCTGTAGTTACGCCAATTATAAATCCACAATCAGCATCTTTACCTTGTAACATATCCGAACTTGTATCTCCGACCTTGGCAACGCGTCCGGAATCAGAAATACCAAATTCTTCCATAGACCGGTCAATCATATCTCTGTAAGGCCTGCCTCGCTCAACCATATCACTGGCAATTGCAAAATCTATTTTCGGCCTCCATTGAAGACGTTCGATAATCGTATTCATAATGATCCGGCTGAACCCGGTATCTATCGCAATTTTCACTCCTTCATTTTTAAGTATTTCCCAGGTATCGGACACTCCGGGTAATTCCTCCACACTGTTATCGGTCTTATAGAAATTCACCATTTCATGAACGAACACCTTATGAATCGTATCGATGCGTTCTCTGTTAAAAGTTTCCCCGATATGTTCAAGTGCCATCTTAATGGCGACAGGTTTTGGATAACCCATTAACGGATTTACCACTTCTTCACTAATTTCAATACCATTTGCTGCAAAAGCTTTAACAAATGCCTTATGTACAAAGTTCTTGTCTTTGACCGTCGTCCCGGCCATATCAAAAACAACCAGATCTACTTTCATGCTAGTAATTTATAGAGTTTTTATTGATTTAAATGCTTGAAGTAATTGTTCAATATCTTTCTGATAAACCTCGCCTATTGTACCAACTCTGAATGTAGCAGCAGTTGATATCTTTCCCGGATAGATGACAAAACCTTTTTTCTTTAATTTTTGATACAGGTTTAGGAAATCGAAGTTCCCGTGCGGATATAAAAATGAGGTAATGATCGGAGACTGGAGCGCCCTTTTTAAAAATGCTCCGTATCCGATTTCTTCCATTCCCTTAACGAGTAATTCCTGATTCCTGAGGTATCTAAGGTGTCTGGCCTTAATTCCGCCTTCTTCGTGCAGTTCGATTAAAGCTTGTTGGAATGCGCGAACAACATGTGTGGGCGATGTATACCTCCATTTTCCATGATGTTTTTCCATGGTTTCCCATTGATCATACAGGTCCAATGAAAGAGACCTGGCTCTTGCTTTACATTTCTTCAGCTCGATTGTGTTTGCTATCACAAACCCAAAACCAGGAACGCCCTGGATACACTTATTTGCGCTTGAAATCAGGAAATCGGCATTCAGATCTTCCATGGTCATCGGTATTCCTCCAAAGCTGCTCATAGCATCTAATATGGTTACACATCCGAATGACTTGGCTACTTCCATTACTTCCTTGGCAGGATTAAGCATTCCGGTTGTGGTCTCACAATGGACAAAAGCTGCATGAGTAAAACGATCTTTTTTGAGGTGTGCAGAAACCACATCCGGCGTTATCGGATCTTGCTCTTTCAATTCAACCTTGGTAAATGGGATTTTCAGTACCCTGGCAATCAAGGCCATGCGATCTCCGTAAGCCCCGTTAGAGATAATCAATACCTTACCATCTTCCGGAACGACAGTCCCTATCGTTGCTTCTACTGCAAAAGTTCCGCTTCCCTGCAAAAGTACACTTGTATATTCATCGGCTTTATTTGTAGCAAGGGAAATCAATTGTGCCCGGATGCCTTCTACAACATTCAGATTGTAATCTTCATCCCACGTACACCAGTCACGCATCATTTTCTTTTTTACGGTCGTACTGGTAGACAGCGGCCCTGGTGTTAATAATAAATATGGATTTTCACCCATCTTGCATATCTTTTATCGGTTCTGTATGTATTAGTTTTTCGTAAAAGTACAGTTTCGTATCTTTTGGTTTTATGAATTTTATTCAATTAATAATTAATTATTTCACAATAATTAATTTATTATGAATTCATATAAATTCATAAATTGAAAACAAATCAACAAAGGGCTTAAGGCAAATCCAGTTATGAATCCGAATAAAAAAAGGCAATTATTGGAAAGGTTTTACGATCTGATTTCCAGGAAAAGGTCGGAAGGATATAAAATGAAATCAATTTCTCAAATATTATCCATTAGCCCTTCGGTGCTGTCGGGATTATATAAAACGGTTATCCCCCGCATTCTAAATAATGAGCAAATTACAGATGGGACCATCAAGGAAGGATTTTCTATGGTGAATAACATAAGTGTTGCCAAAACATTTTCTGAAATCAGCAGTTGGATCGGCATTCTGGAGAAACTAAAAAATGAAATTGAACGTACGGAGATTCAGGCATGGATAAAGGACTATTTTGATAACATCGTAAATAGTGGAAGTGATCTGGCTACCTCAGGGATAATTGGGAATTATTGGTGCTATACGATGTCGTCTCATAAAATGGTCATGAAGAAAGAACCGTTTAAGTTTTCCTACAATGATTTTCACAAAGTTCTGAGCGTTAAAAAGGGAAACGAAAAGAGCAGAGTTTCGTACGACGGATTTGCTACCTTTACCAATAGCATAAATCTGGGAATCCATTTATTTGATCATTTCACCAGACATTCCGAAACCCAATTTATATCCATTATCTGGCCATTTCAGCAAGTCCCGGATTTTTTAAGGGGCCTGTTTTTAGCCTTGGACTACAATCGTCAACCCATTGCCCGACGGATTATTTTGTTGAAAACCGAGGAGTTTTCAAATCAGGATTATAACCAGGTTCCAACTACATATTACACAAAGGAAGAAGCAGATCAGCAAAAATTGTCCTCCTACTTTGAATACCTTGTCAATAAGGAAGATGCATTAAGGTGCATCTCCATTCCCGCTCCAAATTATAACATCAGCGATCTGAAAATTGAAAAGACCTTATTAAAAACATGGCCAATATTAAATGATTAAAAATGATCATCGAATTAAGATTCACTTTTTTATTAATTTGATAAAGCCATTATTTACTTTGAGTATATATGAACCCGGGGATAAAAACCGGGCGTTTACTTCACGACCCGAAGGCCTGGTTTTATAGACTAAGTTACCACGCAAATCATAGATCCAAATATTTAGGGCTTCTTTGTCTTGAGTGGCAATTTTAAATCGTCCCAAGACCGGATTGGGATAAATTTGATAGTTCTCGGAATCTGCCTCACCTAAGCCCGTGATCGAGTTTATCGTAAGTTCACCGGAAACATAAATGAAATCATAATCATTGTCCTGTCCGCCAGCCAAAGTGATTTCATAAACACCCGGGCCACTGGATATATCTGCAATACAAGAAGCTATAGGTTTAGTGTTGATGACCTCTTCTGTTTCATTGTTTACAAATCCGGAGTACGTTATCGAAAATTCTGGATTGACCTCACCAACAACTCTTATTTTGTCATCAGCCTCAGCTGTTAATATTGCTTTGGCTATTGTCAATTGATCGTAGACTGAACCAATGAAATTCGAGTCGTTTATTATTGCCATTACTTCATAATTTCCGCTATTGCGAGGCGGTTCGTCTGATCCATCATATGTAATATGAACCGGCAAGCCTTCAGGATCTGTGGTAGCGGTTACGGGTTTGGAAATCCCATCATAGGTCGCCTCGAGGTCACCGAGTCGCACTGTTGCTGGGGCCTTGTGAATTACCAATTGACCCCTTGCTGTCCCATCATAGTTCGCATCTTCGATCGTTCCGGCCACTTCATATGAACCGGCATTTACGGGTGGTGCGTCTGCTCCACTATATGTAATATGAACCGGCAAGCCTTCAGGATCTGTGGTAGCGGTTACGCGTTTTGGACTCCCATCATAGGTTGCCTCAAGGTCACCGAGTCGCACTGTTGCTGGGGCCTTGTGAATTATCA
>JAKSDO010000181.1 GCA_022360055.1 Cytophagales bacterium
ACCAATATGCTCAGGCAATTAGTGCGTATTAAAAATGGCGAAGTGATGTCCATCAACCAGGGAGTGGCGGAGGCACTCGGCTACAACTATGATGAAGTTGTTGATCGTCCCGATGACAAATACGAAGGGGGCGCGACAGGTCATATGCTTATCGAAAGCTGGACTGAAACCGCCAAAAAGCTTGTCGAACAATTGCACCGGCATGATTATCAGGTCCATGATTTTGCCCGGTTCGTAAGCCATCATATGGAAGGCAGTACCGGCAATCCGGACAATCTGAAGAAGACGCTCCAATTTATGGTCCGAGAAGTAAAGTGCCGCATCGACAGGCTTACCGAAGAACTTGACGTTGCCATCAGAGGCTGTTTCGGGCATTTTGTGCCCCCTGGTCCGGGAGGTTGTCCCACACGAGGCAACGCGCTTATCCTTCCGTCCGGAAGGAATTTCTACGCAGTCGACCCGGCCACTTTACCCACCCGGGCCTCCTGGGATGTGGGTAAACGTATGGCCAATGACCTCCTAAAAAGGCACCTTGACGACGAAGGTAAATATCCCGAAAGCATTGCCATAGTACTCTATTCCGGCGATCAGATGAAAACGAACGGAGATGATATAGCGGAGATCCTCTGCCTTATGGGGGTCAGACCCCTATGGCTGGGTAATACTTCCAGGGTTTCGGGGCTGGAAGTAATCTCCTTGGAAGAGCTGAGCAGACCCCGCATTGATGTGACTTGCCGGATTTCAGGCCTTTTCCGTGACACCTTTCCCAATCTGATCGAAATGTTGGATGACGCTGTAAACATGGTGGCGGCATTGGAAGAGCCCAACGATAAAAACTATATCAGAAAGCATGTGCAGGAGGAAACTGAAGCGTGGATGGCCAAGGGGATCTGCAAGGAGGTAGCGGAACAGGAATCGACGCTCAGGGTGTTCGGATGCCCTCCAGGCACCTACGGTGGAGGTGTCGATATTCTGATAGACAGTAAGAAGTGGGAAACAGACGAAGATCTTGCCGATATCTCCGTAAACTGGAGCAGCCATGCTTATGGCAACAACGTTCATGGTGAAAAACGCCCCGATCTATACACCAGGCGCTTGTCGAAAACAGAGGTCACGGTTAAAAATGAAATATCCATTGAAAGTGACATTTATGATATAGACGATGAGTTTATTTACCATGGCGGCATGCGTGCGGCAGTAAAAAAACACAGCGGCAAAACGCCGAGGTCTTATTACGGCAATTCGGCCGATCCGGAAAGGACGCGGATCGCCGACATCCGGGAAGAGACGGCCAGGGTAGTTCGTGCCCGAATCATCAACCCCAGGTGGATCGAGGGGCTTAAGAGGCATGGTTTCAAAGGAGCACAGGACGTCTCTTACACCCTGGATAACGTGTTTGGCTGGGATGCAACGGCTGATGTCATCGAAGACTGGATGTATGAAGAAATGAGTGCGCACTTCCTGTTCGATGACGAAAACCGGAAATGGATGGACGAGGTAAATCCTCACGCCACACATCACATCGTGGAACGCCTGCTGGAGGCCGCTCAGCGGGGAATGTGGGATGCCAAAAAAGAAACATTGAAAAGACTCAGACAACTTTTCCTGGAATGCGAAGGGAATTTGGAGGGTCTGGAAAGTCGGAAAGGGAACGCGTGATGTTTGAAGGGGCAGCCGGACATATGAAGGTTTAAACTAAAAAAATAAAAGTGTGGAAAAAATGAAATCGGAAACAAAAAGCGGGAAGCCGGACCCGCGAAATCAGAGGTATGAAAATAAAAACGGGAAGACCGAGGCACGAAGCGCGACGTATCGTGAAGTAAATGCGGGACATCGAACATCGTATACCGAGCTCCCTGCTTCAAACCCGGCAACCCATGCCCCATTCCCATTCACGGCCATTGTCGGACAGGAGAAAATGAAAAAAGCACTTCTGCTCAACATGATTAATCCAAAAATCGGGGGAGTGCTGATAAAAGGCGAAAAAGGTACGGCCAAATCAACCATGGTCAGAGCATTGTCGGAGGTATTTCCGGACAGGGAGGTTGTGGAACTTCCTATTGGGGCTACGGAAGATAAAGTAAGCGGCACACTGGACATAGAACATGCCATCAAGCACGGAGAAAAAAAGTTTGAACCCGGGGTGCTGGCGCGCGCAGATAAGCATATCCTGTATGTCGATGAAGTAAATCTGCTCGAAGATCATATTGTAGATCTCCTGCTCGATGTCGCGGCCATGGGGGTAAATGTTGTGGAACGGGAGGGCATTTCACACGCTCACCCTTCAAGGTTCGTACTCATTGGCACCATGAATCCCGAAGAGGGCGATCTCAGGCCACAACTCCTTGACCGATTCGGGCTTACTGCGGATGTGTCGGGGGAGCAATCCATTGAATTACGGACAGAAATCATTAAACGAAGGTTGGCCTTCGAAGCCGATGCGGAGGCTTTTGCCCGGCAATTTGAACCACAGCAAAAGGAACTCGCCGAACAAGTCCGCAAAGCCCGGGAACTATTACCGGACGTCGCAATTGACGAAAAGCTCTATGAGTTAATCGCATATATTTCCACCACACTCGGAGTAGACGGCCACAGAGCCGACATCATCATGGTAAAAACGGCCGTGACCTTGACCGCATGGCACGGCAGAAAGGATGTAGACACCGATGGAATATATGAAGCGGCAGAACTCGTCCTGCCGCATCGAATGCGCAGGCTGCCATTTGATGAATCGGAATTTTGCGCCGAAAAACTCAAAGCGATTATTGAACAAAAGGAAGTACCGAATAATCAAGGCTTGCGGAGAGGGCTTTCATAAGTGGATATAAAATACGACATATCAACTCCTTTACGGCCGGTATTCCCATTTACGGGAATTATCGGGCAAGAAGAACTCAAAAAAGCGCTTCTTCTCAATTGCATCTGTCCGGCCATCGGTGGCGTGCTGATTTCGGGCGAAAAAGGCACTGCCAAATCCACAATTGTGAGGTCACTCGAAAGCTTATTGCCCACTACAAAAGTTATTACCCTGCCACTCAACGCTACCGAGGACATGGTGCTGGGCAGCCTTGACCTTGAAATTGCATTAAAACACGGGCGGGCTAAATTCCAACCGGGCGTCCTTGCGAAAGCACATGGCAACATCTTATATATCGATGAGGTGAATTTACTATCCGAATCGCTGATAAATGTGATCCTGGATGCGGCTGCTTCTGGAAAATGTACAATCGAACGCGAAGGCATTTCACGTACTTATCCAGCCCGATTTATCCTCATTGGAAGTATGAATCCCGAAGAGGGCGCTCTTAGACCCCAAATTCTGGACAGGTTTGGTTTTTATGTGGAGGTACACGGTGATGGCAACCTGCGCAACAGGTTTGAAATCATGAAAAACAGGATGGATTTTGAACGAAATCCCGAATCATTTATTGCGTCGTCCGAACATGAACAGACGGAACTGCGAACTAAAATCCGGCAAGCCGTACAATCGATTCCTGCGGTCCGGCTAAAGGATGATGCTTTAAATACAATAGCGGAAATGTGCCAAAGATCATTCATTGCCGGGCACCGCGGCGATTTGGCGTTGTGCATCGGCGCCAGGGCCCACGCCGCCTTAAGTCAAAACAGGCAGGTAACCATGAAAGACATCGAAGCGGTCGGCCACCTGGCACTCGCCCACCGCATCAGGTCGGTGCAGTCGCCCCCGCCTCCCGGACAAGACCACAGGCACGACCGGCAACAAGATGAAAACCAAAACACACCACCGGATGCCGGGGAGGACAACTGCGCTTCCGATCAGCAACAGTCGTACGAAACGTCCATCGGCAATGACAATGCGCAAGAGGATAACTCCCGTGCTGAAACACCTTTGGAAGAAGAACTATTTGACATTGGGGCACTTACATTAAATACGGATGTAATCGAAAGTATTAAGGACAGGCAATATCGTGCACAAGGAAGCGGCAGAAGGAGCAAGACAAAAACATCCCGGCGACATGGTCGCTATGTAAAAGTAAAACTGCCCGGTAAGACGGTTACCGATCTGGCCTTTGATGCTACCCTGAGAGCCGCAGCGCCGTTTCAAAAAACCAGGCGCAAAAATGGTGTCGCAGTAAACCTAAAGCAGGAAGATATCCGGGTAAAAATCCGCGAAAAGCGCATTGGGCATACCGTCCTGTTCGTCCTGGACGCCAGTGGCTCCATGGGTATTAACAGGCGAATGTCTGAGGCCAAGGCAGCGGTTTTTGAGCTGTTAAAGGAATCTTATAAGAAAAGGGACACCGTAGGATTGATGAAATTCAACAGGTACAATGCGGAATTGGTGCTCCAGCCCACCAGGAGTTTGGATCTGGCCTACAAGCACCTGAAAGAAATCAAAACCGGAGGCAGAACACCCCTTGAGGAAGGCATTGAAAAATCAACCGAATTGATGAAGACAATGTACCGTAAAAATCCGGAGATGCACCCCGTAGTGATTATTTTAAGCGATGGCAGAGCCAATCATTCCCAAAAACATCAAAATGCATTTGATGCGGCATTAAAGGCCGCCGAAAAAGCGGCATATGAGAAAATTCGATTCATCGTCGTAGATACGGAAACGGGATTTATCAGGCTTGGAATGGCCAAAAAGCTGGCCAGACCGCTGGACGGGGAATATTATGGGCTCGACGAATTAAAAAATATTAAGGAGATCATTAATAAAAAATAAAATGGATGAGAAAACAAGACTTTTGGATACTCCGCTCGGCGATGAAGTTCATCGCTATGCCGAATCAATTGTGGTAATTTTCAAAGGCAGGCGAAACGTGGTCAGTACCTCGGTGTTCAATGGCGGCTACCGCGAAGATCTCAGGTTTGCCTACAACAACAGTTGCGGACGCGATAAGGAGCAAGATTGCCACAAAATGAAGGCCGCCACCCTGGAAGGCCACTACAGGGTGATCGCCGAAGAGCTGCGACTCGACACGGATCGAAGCACGGGCATGGGTACCGCTGCGCTGATCGAAAACATGGCCACTGTAAGCAAATCTCACGGTCCGATTGCGGTATCCGCCATGATTACTGCTGGAGTAGATGTCAACGGCGGCAGGGCGGGTGATCCGGCCTCCTATGACGAACTGCAAAAGAAAAGCCTGCTGAGGACTGAAATTAGCGGAACGATCAATATGTTCCTGCATATTAATGCCAGAATGCCGGAAGGTACATTGGTAAGAGCGCTGATGACGGCCACAGAAGCCAAAACCGCCGCGCTTCAGGAGTTGATGGCCAATAGCTGTTATTCAAATGGATTGGCCACAGGCTCAGGTACTGACAGCGCCATCATCATCGGCAACCTGGACTCAGATGTTTATGTAAGAAATGCGGGAAAGCACTGCATTTTGGGTGAGTTGATCGGCGTAACAGTAAAAGAGGCCACCAAAGAAGCGCTCGACAGGCAATCGGGGATGAACACCATAAGGCAGGCCAGGGCAAGCTACCAGGCCAAAAGATTTGGTATTACCAGAGAAAACATTGCGATGTACCACAAACATATGTTTGCCGACAGCAAACTGGATGTAAACGGTTTCGGGGAGGCATTTACCAAAGTAGACAGTAATCCGGAACTGGTCGCAGGTTTTGCTGCGTATATCCACCTCGTCGATCAGTATAACTGGGGATTGCTGGACAAACGTGTCGTGCATGATACCTGCGGAAGCCAACTGGGTATGCTCAGGAAAAAGCTAAATCTGCCGTCGTTCCGGCAGCACGGCAAAGACAGCCATAAAGATATGCCTGAAAGAACGTTTCAGGAAGTCATGATCGGTCCTTTGATAAAGACCATGGCGGAACTTATAGAAAAAAATTAACATCGGCCGGCCTCCGTATTTTATCGTAGGAAAGCCGATCGTCAAGATAATGGAGAGGGAATCCCGTGAGAACCGGGAGCTGTACCCGCAGCCGTAATTCGGATACCTATTGTCAATAGGCCACTGTCCCGACAAATCGGGGTGGGAAGGCGACAAAAAGGCCGGAGAGCCGGAAAACCTGCCATTGCACCAAAGCTTTCGGGAATAAAAGCGTCATTTATTAATGTGCGTGGGTATCAGGCAGTCAGTTGATGTGCCGATAACCCAATTGACCGATAGTTTTTGGCTAAATGTTTTATTCTTTAACCAATTACTATTTAAAACAAAATGAAAAAAATTTTATCGATTGTTTGCATTTGCCTGATGATCGGGAGTGCTTACGCAAATGATTCTGACACAACAAAAATTCGTCAGATCGATCTGGATGAGGTGATCATCAATGCATCGCGTGTTCATGCGAAGTTAAAAAACCTGCCAAATAAAGTTGAGGTGATCAAAGCCGAACCTGTGTTTAACGGTACGGCATCGGATGTCGGAGCGCTTCTCATTCAAAACACGGGTGTGGATATAATCCAATACCCCGGGAAATTGTCTGCAGTGGGTATCCGGGGGTTTTCTCCCTCCACATCAAATAAGTACAATGCCCTGCTGATCAACGGGATCCCTGCCGGGACGCAAAATATCTCCACGATCGATCTTTCGATGGTGCAGCAGGTGGAACTGATGAAAGGTCCGTTTTCTTCATTATACGGATCAAGTGCCATGGGCGGTGTAATCAATATTGTGACACCTCAATCCAGGGGAAGGATCAGCGGAAATGCCAACCTCGCTTTTGGCAGTTTTATGACCGGCAAAGCCGCTTTTAACGCAGGAGGAACGATCCATAAAGGATTGAATTTCGATTTGGGGGTGTATACGGAACATCAGGGAATCGATTATACCATCGGATCGAACAACCTGCTGGCGGTGGACGAAACCGAAAAAGCAATAATCGGTACGGATTCTTATGGAAAGAAATTTGCCCAAACCAAATACAGTCAGATCGGCTCAAACTACAGGCTCGGTTACGATTTTACAGACGATTGGTCGTTGAGTTATCTGGGCGGTATTTATTTTGCAAAAGATATACTGTCAAACGGCAGCTTCTACAATGTATATGGTACGGATAAGAAGGATATCACAAGGAATACCAACAGTTTTGAACTATTGGGTAATATGGGTTCAAATAACGTAAGCTTCAGGCCGTACTTCCATTCGGATATCAGCGATTATTATAACAATGCATCGGATACGGCATTTATCGATAGTAAAAGCACATTCAAAAACTACGGGTTTCAACTGCAGGACCGGATCTCATTTGGCGGCCACACGGTCATCTTGGGAGTAGATAACAATACACAAAATTACGCGGCCAACCGGTGGTCAAATAATACGACGGAGGTGGCTCCTTACAGGCCCGATTACATCAATTCAGCCACCGGAATATTAGCTCAGGGACAGCTTTCCTTTATGGGCGGGAAGATGAATATTTCGCTTGGCGGCCGTTTCGATTTGATCAATTTCAAAATTGAGGCGTCCGAATTGATTGGCAATGAAGAAGCTTCGGAAAAACATGCCGTATTCAATCCAAACATTGGCATTAAATACTTTTTGTCGCCTAATCTGAACGCGCACGGTAGTTTTGGGACTGCCTTTTTTGCTCCGAACGCCTATCAGAAAGCGGGATCATACAAAGGATATTATACCTATGAAGGTAATCCTGATCTGAAACCCGAAAACTCCAATACCTTCGATGCCGGCATCGGCTATAAAAACCAGTCTGTCGGTATTGATTTTGACATCACTTATTTCCAGACCGGTCACAGAGATATGATCGTTCAGGTGGTAAAAGACCAGGCTACGGGTGTGAGGACGTATGATAATGCCAATGAGGCACATATGAATGGAATTGAAATAATGGCATCCTACGACTTCGGCGCCCTGGCCGATTATGATTTTTCATTGAAAGTTTATGCCAACTTTACCAAGCTTCTCGAGGCTACCGTGCAAATAGAGGCTGAAGATGCCGAGCAAAAGATGAAGTACGTGCGGGACAATACGGGAAATTTTGGTCTGCAATTTTTAAGAAACAGGTTATCCGCCAAGCTCAATGCAAGATATATCGGACACAGAATTGAGGACAATTGGTTTGTATGGTATCCAAATGTAAGGCCGGATCTGCCGCCACTGGCCGAAGCATCACAGCCGGAATATTGGGAGAAGAACCTGCTCAAGCACCCAAAGCATCTTGTATTTGATGCCAACGTGTACTATGACATCAATGAGGCGATTACGCTTGGTGCTAGTGCCGGCAACCTGTTTGACGAAAACTATACCGAAAAAGACGGATATAATATGCCGGGTCGTCATGTTATGGGACGATGTATAATTAAATTTTAAAGCTAATGGGAGAAGTACCGTCCTATTGTTCAAACTTCGGACTTCCAACCATTAAACTCCACATTTCTAACCTCCTTATGAATACACAAAAAACACCGATTACAATCATCACCGGCTTTCTGGGCTCAGGCAAAACGACCATCATTTCCGAATTACTAAAAAATCCATCGGGCAAGCGCATAGCAGTGATTGTCAACGAATTCGGCGATGTGGGTATCGACGGCGAATTGATTAAAACCTCCTGTGCCTGTGGCGATGAAGATATTGTTGAACTGAATAACGGCTGCCTCTGTTGTACGGTACAGGAAGAATTTCTGCCTGCCATGATCAAACTTATGGAGCGGAAAACGCACATCGACCACATTGTGATCGAAACATCGGGACTGGCACTTCCCAAGCCTCTTCTACGAGCTGTTCAGTGGCCGGATCTCAAGTCCCTGGTCACGATCGATGCTGTGATCACGGTCGTTGATGCCGTAGGGCAGGCCACCGGAGAAATATGCGACCGCGAACGGGTACAAAGGCAGCGTGAAGCAGACGACAGCATCGATCACGAGACAAGTATCGAAGAACTGTTTCTCGACCAACTGACTTGCGCAGACCTGGTGATTATGACAAAAACAGATCTGGTTGATCAGGCACACCTTGCTGAGGTAAGATCTGTGGTATCCGGTAAATTGCGATCGCACGTGAAAGTGTTGAATGCTTTGAAGGGGCAACTATCTCCCGAATTGATATTTGGCATTGAAGCTGGCGCCGAAGATGATATCGAAAGCAGACCGACCCTGCACGAGCATCACCATGACCACCATCAGGACCATGATCACCATCACGATGAAGACATTCAATCGCTCATAGCCACTTTGAATGGACAGACCCCTGCGGAGATCAAAACACGTCTCGCCACTTTGATCGATCGGTATGAGATTTATAGAGTGAAAGGATTCATCAATATACCTGAAAAACCGATGCGCATGGTGATTCAGGGAGTGGGCAACAGATTCGATACCTATTTTGACCGGGAATGGGAAGAAAATGAAGAAAGATCTACCAAACTGGTAGTGATCGGAAAAAACCTGGACGAAAGGGCTATTACCGAATTTCTAAATCGACCATAGCCGGTAAATGCATCGGATAGCTACCATACCCGGCGGATGGAACCCTGGAGGTGAAGGCGTAATGTATATCGACCAATCGCCGGGCGACATTGTGTTTTTGTCGGCAGCGGATACGGAATTACATCTTCTCAATGAAGTTTACACCTCATTGTGCAAAGAAAAAAAGCTCCCTGGCCTCAGGATGGTAAATCTGTTGTATCTGAAGCAGGAATATACCATAGATACCTATGCGGAAGAAGTGCTCAGCAAGGCCAAAGTGATCGTCGCCAATCTTTTGGGCGGTTATGCGTATTATCCCTATTTGGTAGAGGTGTTGCAGGAATTGTCAGACGCGGAAAGTATTCCGCTGATCCTGTTGCCCGGTTATGCACCGGATGTTGATACAATGTCGCGATCTACTGCGGATTTGGATTTTGTTCAAAAACTCTGGCAGTATGTCCGGGCAGGGGGGCAGAACAATTTTAACGGTTTTCTCAAACTACTTCTCAACAAATACTTTGATTTTGATTTTAGTGTAACATCAATCTCTGAGCTGCCGAGGATGTTCGTTTGGTCGCACGAGGCAGGCATCTTCGACGTCAGCCGACAAAATCCTGATTGTCTGATCATCGCTTATAAAACACACTACCTGAGCGACAACCTGGAGGCGATTAAATCGCTTCAGGTAAGTCTTTCTGCGAAAAAGCTGACTTCAGCGGTGGTCTTTGTCGATAACTTACGCGATATCCATGCTCAGGATGAATTGTATGAGATCATGGAACGGACCGGCATCGAAAAGCTTTCGGCCTGTATCAACACCACAAGTTTTTCACTGAAAAACGCTGTTGAAGAAAACGACAGGCCTTTCATCTTTGACAAGCTGAACGTGCCGGTGATCCAGGCCATTCAGGCATCCGTTAGCGAAGAAGTATGGCGAGATGGGCTTTTCGGTCTCTCACCCACCGACATTGCTATGAATATTGCCCTGCCGGAGGTGGATGGAAGGATCATTACCCGGCCCATTTCTTTCAAAAGCGCTGAGAATAAGGACAGCATCACCGACAGTGAGGTTTCACATTATGTTCCGTTTGCTCCGGGCATTGAGTTTGTTTCAGGGCTTACGTCAAAATGGAAGGAACTGCAACGTAAGGCAAACAAAGACAAGAGAATTGCCGTCATATTGCCAAATTATCCGGCCAAGAACAGCCGTATCGCCAACGGTGTGGGCTTGGATACGCCGGCTTCAGCCCTCAGGTTGCTGGAAGCCCTGCAGGATCGTGGCTACAACCTCGGGGAGCAGGTTCCCGCGTCAACCGAAGCGCTTATTGAGTTGCTTACCTCTCAAATCACGAATAATCCGGATACTGTCGACATTCGGCCTGAAAATATCGCCATCGATGAGCGTGATTTCCAGCCATTTGTAGCTGGGTTGACAAACACAACACATGAAACGATTGCGAACAACTGGGGCGATTACACGCAAGACCCTTTCTATAAGGACGGTAAAATATTGCTTCCCGGACTGCTGATGGGCAACATCTACCTGGGCATTCAACCATCCAGGGGATTTAATCTGGATCCAAAGGCAATTTACCACGCTCCGGACTTACCGCCTCCCTGGTCATATTTGGCATTTTACCATTGGTTGTTGCGCATCTATGCAGCAGATGCCGTGATCCATCTGGGCAAGCACGGCAACCTGGAATGGCTGCCGGGGAAAAGCATTGCCTTGGACAAAGAAAAGTGTTTCCCGGCCCTGGCGTTTGAGGCAGTTCCCAACTTCTATCCCTTTATCGTCAACGATCCGGGCGAAGGGACCCAGGCCAAACGCCGCATACATTCCATCATCATCGACCACCTGATCCCACCCATGACCAGGGCGGAGTCGTATGGAGACTACATTCAACTGGAAAATCTGATCGATGAGTACTATCAGGCCTCCAACCTGGATGCGCGGCGAGCGGAAGCAATTAAGAACAAAGTTGAAGAAATTGCCGGAAACAATCACCTTGAAGAAGATTTTGATTACGAAAACATCGACGACCTCCTGATGAAGCTGGATGCCTATCTGTGCGAACTGAAGGAAGCCCAGATTCGCGGAGGCTTGCATATTTTGGGAGCATGCGTCCCGGGAGACCGGCTTGCGGAGCTGATCGTGGCGCTGCACAGATTACCACAGATGGGAAATCCGGGCATCACCCAGGCCCTCGCTATGGATCTTTCGCTCGGTTTTGATCCTTTGCATTGCGATATGTCCGCATCATGTGGGTTGGACGTTGACGGTGAACCATGCCGTTCCTATGGCAAAGCAGTAGAAGCACTTGAAGCAAAAGCGGTAGCGCTGGTGAGGAGCGTAATGGACGGGGAATACCGACCTGGGGAATTACATAATGCGGACTCATTGCTAAGGATTATCGGAATGCAGACCCTGCCTTCTCTTGATGGGACAAAAGATGAATTGTCCAACCTACTCAGGGGTCTGGATGGAAAATATGTGCCTTCGGGAGCTTCAGGAGCCCCAACCAGAGGTAGACTGGACGTATTGCCCACGGGAAGAAATTTCTATTCCGTAGATGTTAGAGCCATTCCAACCGAAGTCTCTTATGAAATCGGAAAGAAAAGCGCGGACCTTCTGATCAATCGTTATCTGCAGGAGGAAGGTGAGTACCCGGAGACGGTAGGGCTGTCCGTATGGGGAACCTCCACCATGCGCACCGGTGGCGATGATATCGGTCAGGCCATGGCTTTGATCGGTGTGGAGCCGGTCTGGCAGGGCATCAGCCGCAGAATTATCGATTTTAAGGTGATTCCGCTCTTTGCCCTGAAGCGGCCGAGGGTCGATGTCACGTTGAGAATATCAGGGTTTTTCAGAGATGCTTTCCCGGATATTATTTCGCTATTTAATGCCGTCGTAAAAAAAGTAGCCATGCGGGATGAGCCCCTCGATCAGAACCCAATAAGAAAGCGATACCTGAAAGAAAAAGAAGGCTGGATGAATGAAGGCCTTGATCGGGAACTTGCGGAGGCAAAGGCATTGTTCAGGATCTTTGGGGCCAAACCCGGCGCATACGGCACCGGATTGCAGGCGCTCATCGACGAACGAAACTGGGAGTCGAAGGATGATTTGGCAAATGTATACCTGTCGTGGAGCGGCTATGCGTATGATGCAAAGAATATTGGGCATTCAGCACATGAAGTGTACCAAAAGCGCCTTGGCAACCTAAAGGTGGTGATGCACAATCAGGACAACCGGGAGCACGATATTCTGGATTCCGATGATTATTACCAATTCCACGGTGGCATGGCCAATGCAGCCCGAAAGGAATCAGGTACACTTCCAAAGATGTATTTTGGCGATCATGCACTGCCCGAAAATCCAAAAGTAAAAAGCCTGAAGGAAGAATTGTTGAAAGTTTATCGCAGCCGGGCAGTAAACCCAAAGTGGATGGAACGGATGCGCGAACATGGCTACAAAGGTGCATTCGAGATGCTGGCTACCGTTGACTATCTGTTTGCTTACGATGCGACGACAGGGCTTATCGATGATTTTATGTACGAGGGCATGGCAGAGGCTTACCTTTTGGATGATGAAAATAAGAAGTTTTTGGCAACAAAGAATCGTTGGGCACTGCACGATATGGCAGAAAGATTTTTAGAAGCCATACAGCGAAACATGTGGAATGCCGATGATGAAACAAGGCAAAAATTAGAAGAATTATTTATTGAAGTGGAAGAGTAGGAATGTGAAGGAGGAAGTATGAAGCGAGAACCATGAAGTGCGAAGTTTGTAACACATGAATCATACCTCAACCTCCCAACTTCGTTCTTTTCGAAGGGCATCACCGTTGCACACCAAATGGCGCCGGGGGAAAATCCGGGTAGCCCTACATCCTCCGATAATATATGAGCCCATCATCCTCCCCGGCTACGATTTTTTTCAGGTCCGTGAGCACGAGGTCGGGCCGCACGATGCCCGACTGCCAGAAATCGTTGGCTTTGTTCTTATTCGTCCTTTTATTATTGTTGTAGATGCGAAGATTGGGCTTTGTAAGCTTCTCAAGTGCTTCTATATGCCTGATCTCATCATAGCTCATGGTTCCGTATCCGGGGTGCAGCCATACATCTGCCCGGGCCAGTAATTCGATGGCGTGCTCCCGGGAGATATTAAAGTTTCCACGGTGATGATCATTGGCAAGAAGAAACCTTCCTCCGGCGTCTTTTACAAATTGCGCCATATAGCTGTTTCCCCCGGCGACATACCAGGAGTTGTTCCAGTTGTAGCCGACAAATACATGCACCGCTTTTTCATTTGTTGCAACCAATTTATGGTATTTGTCGGCAATAATATCATAGTAGCTTATGGCTTGATTCAACGAACCTGTGATCACTCCGAAGCACTTCACCCATTCGAGCCGGCCAAGCGGATGATTTTCGAGGTGGGCGAGAAACGGCATCCTTGAAAAACCCAGATTTTTCAAATGAGACATATTGCTTAGATCCGATTGAGCGGAGAAAATAATCAAATCCGGTTGCAATTCGATGATTTGCTCCGTATTTGAGCCATGAACACCGGTCTGAGCTATTTTTTTGCGGGAAAGATCCAGCCTGAGTGTATCATCGTAAATCCCATTGAAATGAGGTACGCCTTTTAGAAAAGATATCTTACCGAGGGCATCCAGGTAGCTGATTTGTGTAAATGACAGACAAACAATATTTTCCGCAATTGTTTTACCGTTCCAGGTAAAAACCGGAATGTCTGCCCGATCACTGGTATAAATACTCAGGCCGACGCCCTCCTGATCAAGTTTGAACAATTTTGCATATTCGGATGCCGATCGAACTTTTTGATCAACATGCTTTGGCGAACATGACAATGCACCTAAAATTGAAATTAGGATGATAACCTTATCCGGCATATCGTAAATTTATATAAACGGAGGCGAATTTAGTAAACTGACCAAAATGAATCGCAAAGAAATGCGATCATCCGGCATATTTCAGGTTAAAGTATCGGATGACCGTACTTCAAAATTCGGACAATGTTTGGAATTCCACGGGTCGACTACGAATGATCCGGCTTGCGGATCCGTTCCTGAAACGAAATGTGTGGGCGTTTCCTGCTGTTCTTAATATAATGCGCTACGATATGCATCGGGGCATTCGCTTTTAACGCCGAATACAACATTCTCCTGTGATACAATTGATAAATATCCCACGAAATATCCTGTTCATGGAACCGGATAAACCTGATGCAGGATTCGAAATCGATCCTCTTACCGGGGCCATCATAATTATAAATTGTTGAGGCTTCTTCTTTGATATACCAGCGGAATTTTATGGAAAATCGCAATACGAAATCGTAATCCTGATGACGGTTAAGAGATTCGTCCCAATTGATCCGGACCGCGCGGTCTTTTTTCATAAACAGCGTGGAGGTCTGGGCGCCAAGCTGGGTCGACAACAAATAATCGATCATTGTTTCGCCCTGCTTCAACGGCCTGGCCACAGTTTTAAATGTTTCCTCCTTGCTTTTAAAGATTACACTGCCATAAATACCGTCACAATTCCTTTCATTCATGATCCTGAGGTTATCCTCCAAATGACCGGGCAACCATTCATCATCCGAATCCAACATGGCGATATAACTTCCCTTTGCTCTTGCAATCCCATAGTTCCTGGCAACATTGGCATTCTTATGCGGGATATAATAGTACTTCAGATTTTTTGTTTGGAGTTGCTCGAGCAATGGCAGGGTCTCTATTTCCGATCCGTCATCCACTACAATGACCTCATAGTTCTGGTAAGACTGAATAGAAACGCTGGCAAGCGCCCGTTTCAGCTCATTTGTAGAATTGTAAACCGGAATTATAATTGATACTTCGGGCCTTTGTTCCATTCTTAAAATTCATTGGGTAAAACACAAATGACTTCTACTGGTCGTTCAACTCCGCCGGACAATTTAAAATGTCCGACGCAAAATTAATGTAACTCATTTATCGCTTAGTTGATCCCTGACAAAAACGGATCTTCCGGTTGCTCTTTTATCCACATCTCTAATTTTTGTAAGATAAGCAGGATCAGGGATTTTTTTTGACCCGACATCATCAATTTCATATCGTGCAAACACGTACGGTTATTGGTCGGAATACGAAATTCATATGCAGGCGCATGGAATTGCTTCGGACCTCAAATAGTTCTTTTGCAAAAAGAAATCAAGCCATCATTTTATCAACACTAATTGATCCCGTACTTCCGGGAAGCACCCTCCGGATCAATCAGAGGCTTTGATGATCTACCTTTACAATTCCCCTTTCCATATTCTCGGTAAGGAACTGATGATTGGCGATTACTCCGTGCTGTATTTCCAGGTACTTCAGGAACTCTTTGTCTTTGATTCGATAAAATAAACGCCCCTCTTTATCGATGATCTTGTCATTTTCCGATTGATAATAAGCAGGATTGTGATCGCTATAAAGTACCAGGCCATTTCCCTTTTCAAAGTTGTAGCTTCCGGACTCCCAGCGTTCGTCTTTCAAGGTAGGAGTACCCAAACCTCGGCCTATTTCTTCAACTGCCCCCCTGAGATAATTGCCATGATCAAATAAATAAATCATCCGGGATTCAAAAGGCGAGACATAGTGGATGTAAACGGATTTAAGGTTCAGAGCCTTCGTATTGTTTTCATAGCGATCCGAATCATCATGTTGGATCACTTGCAAATACCGCATGTCTTTTATGAACCTGTGTACTCTCCCCAATCTCTTCAGTCGCTCGCAAAAATCAATATCCTCGTAACCATACCAAACCATACGCTCGTCATATCCTCCAAGGGCATCAAAATCCTTTTTTAAACAGGCGATCCTTCCAAACGTATCGGAAATCCGATCACCTGCATTCCGATAATCTACTCCTAAAAAGCTATTTGGATGTTTTCGGAATTGCCGATCAAGATAGGCGGCGAAACCGCTGCCCGTATAATTGTCTGCGTCCACATTGCAAAGAATCGTTCCTGTCGCCAAGTTGTGCGACATATTTTTGGAATGGCTCCAGATAAATCGATCCGGCGCATCCGTTCTTTTAAATAGAATTTTCCCGGATTCAATTTCCTGTTGGTAATTATTTGCGATCCAATCTTCCAACCCATCACTTGAATTGTAATCGATGACCACAAATTCCACATGTGGATAATCCGAATTTGCCTCGATGTTTGCCGGTAAGGTCTTCATCAGATGATGAAGACGATTCATACTCACCGTACACAGAGATACTTTGTTCAAAACGGATGATTCGTTATTCTAATAATAAAATAAACAGCCGCCTAATATAAGCATAATTCCATTTCAAAAACGAATATCCTACCTGATCCTGCCAAACCTCCTACATGAAAAAACGCACCGCCACAGGCGTGACGATGCGAATTCATACTATATAGAAGATTTAAGTGTAGTATCAGTTTTTGTGTTGGTATTTTGTTGAAAAGGGGATGCAATTCCTCATTCCAATTTATATTGCAAAGTTAGTCGCGGAACTGATTATTATATTTTTGACAAATCAGCCAAACAACATAACCAACTAGTTATCAGAACATTAATCATCATTCCCGTCGATAAATTCGTGCTTCCACCTACAATATTTAGTATGAACACCTTCATAATGAGGACCGTCCTTTTTGAGGCAGCAAATGTAGATCCGCTATTTAATCAAATTTCGGATAATTTCAATGTAACGGATAAGGCTTGCACCAGCCCTTGTGGATTCAGGTCAATTTTTTGACCGGTATCCAAAATCAATTCCCTTACTGCTTTTCGAATACCACGATAATCATGCGCCTTTAAGCCATCCAGTTTAATTTTAAGGATTTTTAACCACGCTTCAACCCAATTTTCCCGTTTTTCACTATTTTCGATTTCCATCTTTATTTGCCGGTAGTAGTTCACAATAGCCGAACCATTTTTTATAAAGATCTCGCCACCTTCTTTCTTATACTTTTTAAATACCTCTCCTTTATCTTGCAGTTTTTTGTAAAGCTCGTCTTGAAACCTTGCTAATATCTGCGATGGTCCGACAGTGCGTCGAACTTCCAGGTAAGCGCGAATAACAAACAGCAATTCGATAAATAATTGAAATGATGCGGTTGCATCCCAGTCTTTTTCCAATGCCAGGATTTCAAGGCATCTCCGGGACAAAACTGATTGATATTCGCTGATCGCCGTCCCATCCTTTGTTTGCAATCCTATCCGAAACGGGTTGTGTTTCCAGATGTGGCATGTGTTGAAAGGGAAATCCAGAAAGAGCTGTCGGATTGGCAATCCGACATCATCCTGTTCAGCTTTATGATTTTTGAAAAAGGAACCGCTGCAGCGCTCTATCCACTCCACAGTCCGAGCCACTTTGTCGCATTCCAATTGAATGGTAACATTCTCCCCTTTGTACCGACTCAGGAAATAATTCAGCTTGTTGTAATTGACTCCCTTTAAAAGCGGCTTTATGCACTTGGCTACGATCAGTGACTTTTTACTATGTGGATAATAAATTGAAAAAAGCAAGGTATTCATCTCAACTGTGATTCATGAAAAAATAAAGACAAAGCGGACCATTGGTCACCGCACGCCATTTGGGATTTTTCGTGTTTACACTATAAAAAATACGTGTGCCCCCGATGAAAAAAAGATTTTTTATGGTTATACTACGGTTTTTCTCGATCATAGGCAAACATGTACAATTTACCGAAATAGAAAACAAGGTAACCAAAGTAAATTGCCATAACAGTTTAACATTTGTATAATTTAATTCTTTTAAGTTATGAATTTCAAAGGAAATGAGAGCGGTCCGATTTCAAGGAAAACCGCAAAAGAATGGATCAACAATTACTATGAATCCGAAAGTGCTAAAGAACCTGGCAAAACAGTAATCAAAGCACATTTTTTTGGTAAGGAAAAAATCCAGAAGCTCTTGGATGAAAAAGATTGTGTCGGTATACGTATATATTATGGTCTTGACGACAAAGGAGATCAAATACTCCTGCTGGTAGGAGCTAACGGCGAAATGGAAGACATTCTTCCTGCGGATATGACCTCTGAAGCTGAAGACGGGCCAATGATTTTGGATGATTCTTTTCCGTGTCCTCCATATTGCTCAAAAAGCAATTTTTAAAATAGGAAGAGATAATGTCTCATGTTTCAATGTATTCTGCCTTAATCCCCATATTTTTGGGGATTTTTATTCTAAAAAATCGCGAAAAATACCTGATTTTTATTTTCATACTTGCTGTAGTATCTTTCCTGTCAGACGTAATGTCCCTAAATCATCCGAACTATAGAAACATCGTATTACCTGTATACCGATATACTCAATTATTTCTTATCCTGTCCGCGTATAATTTTTTATTTAAAAATGTATATCAACGAACAATAATCTTTTTACTTGGCGGTCTCCTAATCTATGCTGTGCTCTATTACGCATACCTCGAAAACTTGGCAAGAACATTTCCGAGTATTAGAACTTTGTCATCATTCGTGTTTCTTCTTGCATCCCTGTTTTACTTTTACTATTTACATAAAAACCTTTTAGCTAAAAACTTACTTTTATTCCCTCCTTTCTGGTTGAATGTTGGAGTTTTAATATACTTTGCGGGAAATATCTTCCTAAACGTTGCCATCAATATTTTTACGATGCATAAAGTTTATGTTATTTATATGATCGTTCATAGTAGTTTGAATATTCTAAAAAACCTGCTTTTTGCCACTTCATTTTTTATTGCGATAAAATATTCAAAGAGAATAACTTACAATGGAATATGAGCTAACTATATTTATTTTGTCCGGGACAGCCGGAACATTGGTCATGGCCGGTTTCATAATTTATTTTGTGATTTCATATCAAAAAAAATCTTTTGATGCCCAACTCAGATTTGAACAACTAAAAACCCGCGCGGAGAAAGAAGCCACGCTGGCATCTTTCAGAGGGCAGGAAAACGAACGGCAAAGAATAGCAAAGGACCTGCACGACGACATCGGCGCAAGTCTGACGGCGATTAAAATGAGTATGAGTTTTCTCGGGGATAAATTCAAAAAAAACAAAGCCCTGCATGAAGAACTTATGGAAATCCGGGATACATTAACCCTTTCTATTGACGGTATCAGAGCGATATCACATAATCTTATGCCCTATGCATTGACCAATCTGGGCATAAGCAGAAGTGTGGAGCAATTGGTCAACCGCGTAGCAAATCCGCCACATTACAAGACCACCTTTCATACTTCGGGAGCATCGGTAAGACTGAATGAGGAAGTACGCCTGATGTTGTTTCGAAGCATCCAGGAGATCATCCATAACAGCATAAAGCACAGTCGTGCCGCACTCTTAAAAGTAAATTTTACGTGGGAAAAGGATCAGTTGAGCATACGGATTGAAGATAATGGTTGCGGTTTCAATTATGAAAAAACGCTAAATAATGTAAATTCAGGTATTGGTTTAAAAAATCTGGAAAGCAGGTTTAGAATTATCGGAGTAACTCATCATGTGAAATCGGACGAAAACGGGACAGGATATCATATAATATTGCCATTAAATAGTAATACCATATCACTATGAAAAAAATCGATATTGCTATAGCAGATGATCACAGACTTATTGTAGACGGTCTCAAAGCCGTGCTTAAGGGATTTGACAAAATAAATAGAATTGAATCTGCAAGCAATGGCAAGGAGTTGTTGCAATTGTTGAATTCATTTTCGCCTCACGTGGTACTATTGGATATCAATATGCCGGTTATGGGAGGAATTGAAGCTTGTGAGAAAATTTCAAGGAAATATCCGATGATCAAGATACTCGCGCTTACGCAATACACGGATGAACTCGCCATCAACCATATGATAAGCGCCGGAGCCCATGGTTATCTGGTAAAGGATTCCAATCCCGATGAATTGTTTCGAGCCATTACGCAGGTGATTGAAAATGATTTTTACTACAATGATTTATCCTATAAGGCCCTGGTTATAAACAAACGGCGGGAATACAACAAAAGCAATTACCTGCCGGAAGTAGAGATTACGGAGCGTGAAAAGCTTATACTAAAATACATTTGTCA
>JAKSDO010000121.1 GCA_022360055.1 Cytophagales bacterium
CATTTATGAGGTATTACTGTCAGAATGCATAACCATTTGTGGACTTCAGAAATGAGATTCCTTTCAGGTTATCTGAGATTATTAATACTGGATAAAAGAAAATCGACATTTTTATCCTTTTCGATTTCAGTCAGAATCAAACAGGTCTTGTTCTACCTGTTCGTTGGTTTGCCAGGGTGCTATATTGCTCCATTCGGTGATATATGCCTGAGGAATCATTCGTCTATCTCGATTTCTGTATTTACAATTATATTCCACCTGTTGCCTGATGAAAAGCCCAGGGTTTCTTCTTCTCCATCCAATGGAATCCGGTTAAATCTTATATTGGCTTTTTGGCATGCATCAAACAGCTTGTCTGCATATTGTTGGTTTTCCAGTACAATATCCAGCATATAGCCTAGTCGCTGGATCGATGATGCTGAACTTAATTTCACAAACTCATCATTGATTCTTTCTGGCTCAAATTCCTCGGTAAGTTCGTTTAGGATCGTTCCTATTCTATTCAATCCGCCGACACGTTTTTCATATCGAAATAAATCCAATGCGGTAAGCTCCGGTGAGGACACTTTGATATAACCGGTCTCAGTTTTTTTCTGATCAAGATACTTTTCCTGAATAGTGCTTTTCGTTATGTAGTTGATTTTTACACTCTTTTTGTGGGTTGGCCGCAAAGCGGGAGATGTAGTGATTACATAGAATTCCTGTGGTTGCCGGATATTGGCATGTATCGTGATTTTATTCCGGCTGTGTCAATTGATATTTGCTGTCGTACAAATCCAGTTGTCTTTTTTTCCAGATTGCACCTTCCAAAAATACCGGATGAGGTAGTGTTACATCCCATTGACCAAGCTTTTTCAAAAGCTCGTTGGTTTTTTCGATATTGTCCAGGGCAACATTTTTTTGTTCGGAAATGTCCGATGGCAGGTGGTACAGCATAGGCAACCGGTCAGGTACTCTTATCAGCTTCCAGTCGCCCTGCCTGATCGCAGCGCTGATGGTAAACCGCCATTTAAGCTCTTCATGAGGTGCCAGGCTATTTTTATTCAAAACATAAGGCATCAGGTTTACACCGCTAAATTTTATTTGTTTGCTCTCCCCACCGGATAGTTCGACAAACGTAGGCGCCAAATCCAATGTAGAAATCGGTTTGTCGTAGGTGATTCCGCCAGGAATAGTACCCGGCCAATTGATGATAAACGGAACATGAATACCACCTTCCAGCAGAATCCCTTTTTGCCCGTTATACGGTGCATTGATAGAAGCATTGGAGTTTACAGGGCCGCCATTATCACTAATGAAAACAACGATCGTATTTTCTCTCAATCCATTTTCTTCTATCGTTTTCATGATTTTGCCTACGTTCACATCCAGACGGTGTACCATAGCAGCATAAGCTCTCCTCTTTTCATCAGCGATGTGTCCATAGCGTTTCAGGTCCTGTTCGGTGGCGTGCATCGGTGCGTGTGGAGCATTGAAGGAGGCATACAAAAAGAAAGGACGATCCTTATGCCTTTTGATAAAATCGACACATTCATCCCCTTTATCATCGGTGATGTAAGTAATCGGTTCGGGTGTCTTGAAATTACATTCTATTGGAGAAAGGTACCCCTTTCCGTCGGGTAACGATTTGAAATAATGGTGGCCACCGCCTGTATAGCCCCAAAACTCATCAAATCCCCTGTTCAGGGGATGAAACTGGGAAGCATCCCCCAAATGCCATTTGCCAATCAGGCCACTCACATAGCCCAGCGGCTTTAGATAATTTCCAATAGTTTTTTCAGAGACAGGCAAACCTAAATACTCCGGATCAAATCCCGGTTGATTTACATCCAGGTTATTGTCCTGACCAAATTCGACCTGATTTCGACCGGTGAGCAGACCTGCCCTTGACGGGCTGCAAACAGATGACGATACATACCCCTCGGTAAAACGAACGCCAGAATGAGCCAAAGCATCAATATTCGGAGTTTTGATTTGTTTGCTGCCATTGATGCTCAAATCGGCAAACCCCAGGTCGTCCGCTACAATCAGTATATAATTGGGCTTGTCGGCAGGCCGCCTGACCTGTGCATTAAGGCAATACGCATACAAAAATGCGATGGTTAGTAATAGTATAGTTTTCATCTGCATAAATCTTCGGAAAAGGTTCATTAATTATTTATATCATTTATTCTTTTTAAAAAATCTAATATTCAGTTATGTGCTGAGAAGTGTTAAGTTATATTGTTAAACCAAGCCTGCAAACACCATAGCACCCAGGCGGCCATTACCTATGGGCAATGCTTCGTCCCATATTTGTGCAGGCCGGAGGTACCAAAGGGCAAGTGAATCTTTATAGAAGGACCGAAAGTCTGTTTTGGGGTATCGCGACTGTTCATCTCTATCAACCATTTCGTTTAACATCGATTTTACAGATATCACACTTTTTTCATCAGTACATGAAAAAAATATACAACTTAGCGCAAATACAAGAACTGTTAACTGACGTTTTTTAGTTAAATGAATCATATAGAATACTTTATTAATTGTCTGTATTCTCAATGGAATATCCTTTTATTCATCAAAAGACCGAACACCCGCACCCAATTGTTCACCACTACCAATATCGATAAGTGCTCTTTCAATCTCTTTTAATAAGTCCTCAACTATTTCTGGATATTGAGTAGCCAGGTTTGTTGTTTCACCCAAATCCCTTTCAAGGTCAAAAAGTTCAGGTTCAGAGAGTTCAATCCAATCTTCGGTTTTATTCCAAACTTTCCAATCTTTTTGTTTTTCTGATGGAATGTGGAGTTTCCATTTGCCTTTTCGAACGGCTTGCAAATGCCAAGCCTGGTAGTAAAAGAAAATTCGCTCATTGTCAAATTTCATCTTTTCACCCAGAATGAGCGGTTGAATATTTTCACCATCAATAATTCTGTCTTTGGGAGCTGTAACTCCTGCCAAGTTCGCAATAGTTGGCATAATATCAAGAGTTGAAGCCATCTCGTTGCAAGTTACATTAGATGGTATTTTTGCTCCCCAAAAAATACAAGGTACTCTAACCCCCCCTTCCCATGTGGATGTTTTATGTCCTCGCAATGGAATGGAACTTCCACCATGAGATCCACCAGAATCTTTATATGTACTTAATTTTGGATGATTATCGAGATACCATGGCCCATTATCGCTCATAAAAATAACATAGGTGTTTTTGTCAAGTTTTAATTTTTTTAATTCATCCATGATACGGCCAACATTCCAATCCAATTCTTCAACAACATCGCCATAAAGGCCACGTTCGGATTTTCCCTTAAACTGAAGAGAAGCATCAATAATGGTATGGGGCATGGTATGTGCTAAGTACAAGAAGAATGGTTTTTTTCTATTTTCACGTATAAATGCTAACCCCTCATCTGTGTATCGTTTTGTTAGTGTGTTGAACTTGGCATTTTCTTCTATCACCTGATCATTTTTCATTAAACGTACTCTTCTGTCGTTGCTACTAGGTGTCCCGAAAAAATAATCAAATCCTTGTTCTAAGGGCATTAAATCGGGTGCAAATTTCGTCTGACTATGCCGAGCCATATCCCACTTGCCAATGCAAGCAGTTGAATAGTTCTTTTGCTTCAACACTTCTGGAATAAAAACTTCCTTTGGATGAACACCAGGATGAATCGTTCGTTCATTTTTCCATTGAGCTATTCGAGAGGGATAGCACCCGGTCATAAGTGCAGCTCGTGAGGGGCCACAAACTGTTTGCGCGTAGAAGTTTGTAAAACGAATTCCTTCACCGGACATTTTGTCAATGTTGGGGGTTCGGATAAGTTCGGAACCAAAACAACCCAAATCATTATATCCAAGGTCATCAGCGTAGATAATGATAAAATTAGGAGGCTTTTCATCAATCTTAAAATTGAAGCACGCGCTATTAAATACAAAAAGAATTGAAGCACTTGCGATAATATGAAATATCTTATGTTTTTTCATAGATTAAATGTTATTTACGGCTTTATCGTTTGGATGCCTAACTTCAAGATACAAGAATTTTTTTTTCCTCCTTAGCAACGGTTAGGGTTTTATCTTTTCATTCTATTATGCGTCTTTTTCGTTTATTCTGCGCTAATTTTAAATCCTGATATCGGGATTTTATTTCTTTTATATTCAGGGAGGCTAAGGCTTAATCCCTCCGGCGTTTGTTTCCATCCAACAGTTTTAGAAGTACCCACAAGTTCAACCTTTTTGATCTTCTTAAATCGACCTGTTGCCAAGGATTTTATTAACGCTGTTTTACCATTCCAACTGCTGACAAAGGCATATACAGCTCCTTCTTTTTGTGTGAAAAACACTTGAGGGAAAACGGTTTTTGAAGTAGCATCGTTTTCTGCATCTTTCATGGTATTCTTTTCGGGTTTTGACTTGCTGTCCTTTTGTGTTTCTTGCGATTTTGGAATTTCACTTGCCTGTTTCCATGGAGAAGTCCCATATATTCCTTCTGCGTTTTTACGCATCCATTTGCCAACAATTTTTAAATTTTCAACGGCCTTCTCAGTCATCGTACCGTCCGGTTTGGGACCATTATTCAACAAATAGTTGCCCCCTTTACTGACAATGTCCAATAGTTGCCGTACCAATACTTCCGGAGATTTATAAACTGTATCATACTCGATATACCCCCAGTTTCGGCCCATGGTTATGCACGATTCCCAGGGCTTTGAAATGCTTTCTTTCGAAATATTCTGCTCAAGCACCAGGTAATCGCCCATGTTATGACCTACGCGGCTGTTGATGATGCAATCGGGATTAAAACTCAGTACATACTCCCGTAGCTCCCGACTCTCGGGTTTACTGATCATA
>JAKSDO010000101.1 GCA_022360055.1 Cytophagales bacterium
TGTTCTGCCCGGTACATCTCATCGAAATTTTCGTCGAGAAATGTAAACTCAAACGGTTCGTTCGGCGCTACTTCCTTCCACTTGCTTTCGACCAGTTTTACCGCTTCTTTCGGGTGATCATGTGTGTAACGGACGGTCATGTCATTTCCGGAATTTCCCAAACGGATCATGATCGGCCCGATGTCGTTGCGAAGTGATTCGAAATTGTAATCCTTCAATACACCTACGACTGTGATCTCCATTGGCTCGGAACCGTTGAAAGAAATAAGCTTTTCACCGATGGGGTTTTTCCAGCCCATGGCTTCTACGATCGCCTCATTTACCAGCATGGCGGTAGAATCCGACGGGAAATCCCTTGAAAAATTCCGGCCTTCGAACAATTCAAAACCCATGACCTCAACATGTTCGTGATCGGCAAAGTAGACACCAATGATATGATCTTCCTCGGATTCGGGCCTTCTGAAAATCGTTGTATTGTTAACCCCGGGGATCACGCTGTTTGAATAGCTCGCCGCCGCGATATTCGCATCGTTTTGCAAGGCGTCCTTGAAGGCTTTCCTGTTGGATTTCAGCCGGTTCACGTTTGATATGACCATCACTTTTTCCTTATTGAATCCGAGATTTTTGCTCTGTGTATACCGGAGCTGTTTGTACACCAGCGCCGTGCATATGATCAATAAAATTGAAATGGCAAACTGGACGACGACCAGGCCTCCTCGAATCAGGCCGCTTTTCGCCCCCTTGGCGGGAGAACCTTTAAATACGTCCGCCGCTTTAAACCGGGTTAAATAAAAAGCGGGATAGCTTCCCGCAAGGATCCCGATCGACAATATCAAACCGATTGCGCCAAATATCATTTGAGGACTTAGCAGTTGATCAAAGGTAAGTTCCTTGCCCGACAACAGATTGAATTGAGGTAATAAGGCGAACACCAGAAAAGCGGCAAGTACAACAGCCATAAAACCATAGATTGTAGATTCTATTAAAAACTGGCCGATCAATTGGGATTTTAGAGATCCCAGCGTTTTTCTCATGCCTACTTCACGCGCCCTTCCGGAAGATTTTGCCGTGGATAAGTTCATGAAATTTATAGATGCGATCATCAGAATGAACAGTCCAATGGCGCCGAAGATGTATATATAGGCAATATCGCCCGGAGGTTCCAGCTCGTCCTCGACGTCCGAATACAGATGGATATCTTTTACGGGATTAAGAAAATAACCATAAGCGCCGTCCCGTTCTAGAAATTGCTCGAGGGATATGCCCATAAATTGCCGGATTTGCGGACCGACATATTTAGGGATAATATCTTCATTTAGTGTATTCAATACGTTTTTCAGGGCTGCTCCTTCCCGAAGGATGAAATAGGTACTTAAACTATTGCTCAACCACTGATCCGATTTGCCAAATCCGTTCGAAGAAAACGAGATGAGGTAATTGTATTTGAAATGCGAATTATGCGGTGGATCCTCAATGATACCGGTCACTTTCACGGCTTTATTGTCGTTGCTGAACGTGATGATCTTACCCAGTTTTTCGTCATCCCCGAAGAACTTCTTAGCGCAGCTCTCAGTTAAAACCATTGAGTTGGGTTCCCTGAGTGCAGTTTCGGGATCGCCTTCGAGTAATTCAAACGAAAAGAACTTAAAGAAATTCGAATCCGTGTGAAATATCCGGTCCTCCGTGAAAACCTTATCTTCATACCGGATAACCACATCCGTCCACTGCCACAAACGCAGTGCGTGTTCTACCCCGGGGACCTCTTCGACCAGCGCAGAAGCCAGGGGAGGAGGGGTGGCGTTTACGTGTATGTCCTGGCCGGCAAGACGCCCGTTCAGACCGATGCGATACATCCGGTCAATATTGGCATGAAAGCGGTCGTAGCTCAACTCATCCTTAACGTACAAAATAATGAACAGTGTTGCGGCTAAGCCGGTGGTAAGTCCGAGGATATTCAGGAGGAAAAAGAACTTCTGTTTCCGAATGTTGCGGAGTGCAACCAAGAGGTAGTTACGTAGCATGCTATCAAATTATGGATTATATTTATCTGATGCAACGCGCGATTCCGAGGTTGCATAAAAACCGCTCTTTTTTGCATGCGTTTTATGAATGGTAAAATACGGGGACAAATGGCTTTTCTTGGACAGATTTTTGATTGCTGTTATTCAAAGGATTTTATCGACGTTGCCATACGAATCCAGTGGGACAAAAAAATCGGCTGAAATGGTACAAAACCGGATGCGATACACCGTGCCTTGGGGCAATGTACTGAGAAAAAAGCGTACAGGTAATAGGCAAATGCGGAAATGTTCCGTACATGTACATAAAATAATTTGATATGAATGCCAAGAAATTCCATGCCAAGGATTTATGGGACGGCCAGATCGCGGCAAGATGTTTATCCCGATGAAAACTATTGATGAACTTTTTATATAATATACTGTGGGCAAAAAAAATAAAATTAACCTTTATACATTTCTGGGAATTGCGGGCATGTTTTTCTTTTTATTAATAGTTGTTATACTCCATTTTGTAAATAGAACTTCCAGCCCTGTTATTCATTACATCAGTGAGTACGCGATTTTGGAACAAGGTTGGCTTTTGAATGTTGCCTTGTGCGGAAATTTTGTGAGCCTCTCATCTTTAAGCATTGTTTTATACATTGCCTATGAACCGCCGTTGCGTTCATGGCTCTGTATAATAAGCACTGTGATAACAGCTTTTACAACCACGATTATTGCTAACATATTCCCAACGGATCTACACGGAAACGCCATTACACCTTCCGGATATATACACAATTTCAGCGCATTGACCGGGACATTGGCTTTTTTACTTTCCATGAATATTTTTTCATTTCGACTAAAAAGACATAGTTTACTTACCGGGAAATACGTATTGTTAATTTTCCTGGCTATAGCCTCCTCGGCCATATTTGTTGTTATGTTATTCCTTAATGATTCAATTCAAGGATATGCAGGACTGATTCAGCGAATTTTCAGTCTGGCAATGATTGGCTGGGTGGTTTTGTTTCTTTATGGTGTACGGTCCGGAACCATCACTTTGTTGAAACAATATGTATGATCAGATTGTCGTTCTTACCATTTGTATGCTTACTGCATCTGATCCGGTTGATCAACCGTCAGTCCTATCCCGGACAAGGCGGCGAGGGAAGCCCCGGGCCTTGACCGGAAGTTCAGTTATGTTGAGTTATTCCGGCAATATGCAAAAAAACTATCCGCAGGCGGTCATTTGCTTGTTTATTGCTTTGTCGGAATTTTATTGAGCGCATCAATGAAGGCTTCGGCCGAAGCAGTGACAATATCGGTATTGGCGCCAAAGCCATAATATATCCTTTCCTCGTGAATGACCTGCATATGTACTTTCCCGACGTCATCGCTACCCCTGGTGATCGCCTGGATAAGGAACTCTTCCAGCACCACAGTACGCTTGATGATTTGCTTAATGGCTTTGATCGCCGCATCTACAGGGCCATTGCCGGTTGATGAAGATTCAAAAGTTTCTCCGGCAATGGAAAGCCGTACCGAAGCCATCGATTCCAGGCCTTTTCCGGTTACGACCTGGAGATATTCGAGGTTGATCCTTCGGTCTTCCTTTTTCACATCTCCGACAAGTAAGGCGATGTCTTCGTCCTTGATGTCCTTTTTCTTGTCTGCCAGCTTCAAAAATTCCTCGTAAACCTCATCGAGTTTTTCCTTTTCCAATTCAAAGCCCAGGACGCCTAACCTGTGCTTTAAGGCGGCCCGTCCGCTTCTTGCGGTAAGTACGATGCTGGATTCATTGATCCCGACATCTTTGGGATCGATGATCTCATAATTCTCACGATGTTTCAATACCCCGTCCTGATGTATTCCCGAAGAATGTGCAAAGGCGTTTCGGCCGACGATTGCCTTGTTGGGCTGTACGGGCATATTCATGAGCGTAGATACCTGTCTGCTCATTTGGTAAATATTCTGTGAATTGATATTGGTATCGATACCTACCTCTTTATGACTGCGCAATATCATGGTTACTTCTTCCAGTGAGGTATTTCCCGCGCGTTCACCGATACCATTTATAGTTACCTCTGCCTGACGTGCGCCATTCAGAATTCCGGCGATTGTATTGGCGGTCGCCATTCCCAGATCATTGTGACAATGTGTGGATATGATCGCCTTATCTATGTCTTTTACATTTTCTTTCAGGAATTTGATCTTAGCTCCGTACTCTTCCGGCAGACAATACCCGGTGGTATCCGGGATGTTTACAACCGTAGCACCCGCAGCAATTACAGCCTCAATGACTTTTGCGAGATATTCATTATCCGTTCTGCCGGCATCTTCGGCATAGAATTCCACATCTTCCACAAATTTCCTGGCATACGCAACTGCATTTTTTGCCCGTTCAATGATTTTTTCTTTATTCGAGTTAAGCTTGTATTTGATATGATACGGAGAGGTGCCGATGCCTGTATGGATCCGTCCTTTTTTAGCGTATTTCAGCGCGTCGGCGGCTACGTCAATATCCTTTTCCACCGCCCGGGTAAGGGCACAGATGGTCGGCCAGGTCACGGCTTTGGAGATTTCAACCACGGAATTGAAGTCGCCGGGACTTGAAATCGGGAATCCGGCTTCGATTATATCGACACCGAGTTGTTCCAGTTGCTTTGCTACCTCGATTTTTTCAACTGTATTTAACTGGCAGCCAGGTACCTGTTCGCCATCCCTCAATGTGGTATCAAATATATATAATCTTTCAGCCATGTCGTCTTGTCATTTAATTTAAAAATGGAAGGCAAATGAGCCTTCCATCGGATTTTAATTAATTGTTGCCCGGTCTCAATGAGCGAACAGCAGCTCCGGCCTGCCACAATTCCGATTCCCGCATTTCTTTCAGCTCCTTTTCAAGGTCTTCCTTGTATTTCGGATGCCCGGTAGATTCCAAAACACGCTTGGTTTCTTTCCCGGATTTTACGCTGCTGTAAAGATCTTCAAACACGGGCAGGGTGGCCTCTCTGAAAGGATGCCTCCAATCCAGGGCGCCGCGTTGAGCGGTAGCGCTGCAGTTGGCATACATCCAATCCATTCCGTTCTGGTCTACCAGACGAATGAGGCTTTGTGTCAATTCTTCTACGGTTTCATTAAAAGCTTCGCTGGGGCTATGTCCGTGATCCCTTAAAACCTTGTACTGAGCTTCGATGATGCCGGCAAGAGCTCCCATGAGCACACCGCGCTCACCGGTCAGGTCGCTGTATACTTCTTGCTCAAATGTGGTTGGGAACAAATATCCCGATCCGATTGCAATCCCAACAGCCAGGGTCCTTTGTTCGGCGCGGCCGGTAAAATCCTGGAAGATCGCATAACTGGAATTGATTCCGGTACCGGCGAGGAAGTTGGTCCGCACACTGGCGCCCGACCCTTTTGGTGCGACAAGGATGACGTCGATATTATCCGGGGGGATTACACCTGTCTGATCCTTAAATGTCACGGAAAATCCATGCGAGAAATATAGGGCATCGCCTTCTTTGAGATGTGGTTTCAGCTTTGGCCAGATCGCCATTTGTGCAGCGTCCGAGACCAGGTATTGAATAATTGTTCCCTTCTCCGCAGCTTCTTCAATCGGGAAGAGCGTTTCGCCGGGCACCCAACCGTCTTTTACGGCTTTGTCCCAATCTTCTTTGAACTCGGGAGCCTGACCAATGATGACCTTGAATCCGTTGTCTTTCATGTTCAAAGCCTGAGCAGGTCCCTGAACCCCATAACCGATAATAGCTATGGTTTCGTCCTTTAAAATCTCTAACGCTCTTGATACCGGGAATTCTTCCCTTTTTACGACGTTCTCTTCAACGCCTCCAAAACTAATTTTTGCCATTTTTAATTTACGGTTCCGTTATTATTTAAACTATGTGTTGTTGATTTTTCCAGTTCTTCGAGGAAGTGCTCTGTCTTTCTCTTTGATTTGGATATTGAAACTCGCCCGGATCGGACAAATTCCAGTACGCCATATTTTTTCAGTTTATCGAAAAGGGCCGAAGTTTCGTCTTTATGCCCGGTTTTTTCAATAACAATGTAATCCTTTTCGATCACGAGGATTCGTGCATTGTTAGCCCGGACAATTTTTTCAACCTCTACGCCTCCGATAAATATTTCAGTAGGCACCTTGTACAAAGCAATCTCCTGGTAATGAATTTCGTCTTCTTCATACACAAACGCTCCGAGGACATCGACATGTTTTCTTATTTGCTTTACGACCTTCTCGACCTGGTTTTTGGTTGTGGTGAGAACGATCGTATACCGGCTGACCCCTTCCACTTCCGAAGCAGAGACGTTGATCATCTCGATGTTGAGTTTTCTTCGGGTGAATACGATCGTGACCGTATTGAGAAGCCCCGGTTTGTCTTCCGTCAGGATCGAGATCGTATATTGCTTCTCGATCATTTGTCCTGTTGAATCCTGATATATATCTGTCATTTTCTTAAAGTCTAAAGTTATTATTCTAATCGAATATTAGATACCGAATCTCCTGACGGAACCATCGGGAATACGTTTTCTTCCATTTCCACGGTTACTTCCAGGAAATAGGGTCCATCGTGATCGTACATTTCCTGCATTGCACTTTGGAGGTCTTTTCGCTCACTTACCCGCTTGGAAGGTATCCCGTAACCATCCACAATCTTAATGAAATCGGGATTGGTCATTTCTGTGAACGAATATCGTTTCTCAAAGAATAATTGCTGCCACTGACGGACCATTCCAAGAAAGTTGTTGTTGAGCACCACAATCTTCACGGGAATGTTGTATTGAGCGATGGTGCCGAGTTCCTGCAGGGTCATCTGAAAGCCGCCGTCTCCCGCAATCGCAATTACTTTTTCATCCCTTTTCCCGATTTGTGACCCCATGGCAGCGGGCAATGCAAATCCCATGGTGCCCAATCCACCGGATGTTACGATATGATTTGGCTTTCGGAATTTGTAATATCTGGAGGCAACCATCTGATGCTGACCTACATCCGTAACGACTATAGCTTCACCATTGGAAATCTCGGAAAGCATGCGCACGACTTCTCCCATTTTAATCTGCTCGCCTTCGGGATAGATGTCCCTTTTTACGACTTTGTCATATTCAATTTTCTCGAGCTTTCTAAACTCTTCGATCCAGGCCTTGTGGTCCGCTTTTTCTATTTTTGGATTAAGCCGCTCCAAAGCCTGCTTGGCATCCGCATTTATCCCAACCTCGGTTTTGATTATTTTATCAATTTCGGACGGATCTATCTCGATGTGGATCACTTTGGCTTTTACCGCGTATTGATTGATGTCTCCGGTCACGCGGTCGTCGAAGCGCATCCCGACGGCGATCAGCACATCGCATTCGTTGGTAAGTACATTGGGAGCATAATTGCCGTGCATACCGAGATAACCGACATAATTGGGATGATCCGGCGGGAAAGCCGAAAGGCCGAGAAGGGTAGAGGCTACGGGAATATTTGCTTTTTCGGAAAGTTCGAGGACTTCTTTTTCAGCGCCCGAAATCAATACGCCATGCCCGACGAGTATATAGGGCTTTTCAGCGCTGTTAATTACCCTGGCTGCATCCTTTATATCGGTGGTATTCACCGGAGGATACGGATGATAGCTTCTGATTTTTTCACACGGCGTGTATTCAAAATCCAATTCGCCAAATTGCGCATTTTTGGTAATATCCAACAATACCGGACCCGGCCTCCCCGTCCTGGCAATATAAAACGCACGTGCTACGGCCCCGGGGATTTCATCCGGATTGGTGATCTGGAAATTCCATTTTGTGACCGGCATGGAAATACCGAGCACGTCGGACTCCTGAAAAGCATCTGTTCCCAGCAGATGTGCGGGTACCTGCCCGGTGATGCATACGATCGGTGTCGAGTCGATCTGGGCATCTGCGATCCCCGTCATTAAATTAGTCGCTCCCGGTCCGCTCGTAGCAAAGCAGACACCTACATCTCCGGTGACACGAGCGTATCCCTGAGCAGCATGCGCGGCTCCTTGCTCATGTCGTACGAGCAAATGATTGATTTTGTCCTGGTAGTGGTACAAAGAGTCGTAAATCGGCATAATTGCACCTCCGGGATATCCGAAAATTGTGTCAACTCCTTCTTCCAGCAAAGAAAGTATTACAGCTTCCGAGCCTGTAATTCGCATTTTCTTTTTTGTAGCGCTGGTAGAGGATTTTTGTAAAGTGTCCATTTGTCCCATTTCGATAAATTTTAGGTCGTAACACAACCTTCCGAGGCTGTTGATACAGTATCAATAAACTTTTTAAGTATTCCGGTTTTTACTTTATATGGTGGTTTTATCCAGTTTTGCTTCCTGATCTTTATTTCTTCGTCCGAAAGATCCACGTCCAACCGATTGTTGACCGCGTCGATTGTGATCATGTCCCCATCCTTGATCAGACCTATGAGACCGCCTTCGGAGGCTTCCGGGGTGATGTGGCCGACCACAAATCCGTGAGATCCTCCCGAAAATCTTCCATCGGTGATGAGGGCTACATCTTTGCCCAATCCGGCACCCATCACTGCGCCGGTTGGCTTCAGCATTTCCGGCATGCCCGGAGCGCCCTTTGGTCCGGAATGCCGGATCACAATTACATCTCCTTTTTCTACAACGGATCCGATACCTTCGATGGCACTGAACTCGTCTTCAAATACCCTGGCGGGCCCTTTAAAAACCTCACCTTCTTTTCCGGTGATTTTAGCTACAGCGCCTTCTTCCGCCAGATTGCCGTATAAAATCTGAATATGTCCGACAGGCTTGATCGGATCATCACAAGGCCGGATGATTTTTTGTCCCTTTTCAAGGTCCGCAACCTGTTCAAGATTTTCCCCGAGTGTTTTACCTGTAACCGTCATACAGTTTCCGTCAAAATACCCTTCTTTGAGCAGATATTTCATGACACCCGGCACGCCCCCGACAAGATGCAGGTCCTCGATTAAATATTCGCCGCTCGGCTTGAGGTCGGCAATAAACGGAGTATGATCACTGATCCGCTGGAAATCATCGATTTTCAGATCGACCTCTACGGCCTTAGCCATTGCAAGGAGATGGAGCACCGCATTCGTAGAGCCCCCCAATGCCATGGTAAGTATGATGGCATTTTCAAATGCCGCCTTGGTC
Organism: Cytophagales bacterium; assembly: GCA_022360055.1. Classification (GTDB taxonomy): domain Bacteria; phylum Bacteroidota; class Bacteroidia; order Cytophagales; family Cyclobacteriaceae; genus JAAUQL01. The sequence goes on from JAKSDO010000101.1 coordinate 9,152, forward strand.
ATGATGTCTCTGGGTTTCAGATCAATTTCGAGAAGATGCTTGATTGCCTTTCCTACGTCGGCACACTCCAGCCCTTTTTCTTCACTCACCGCCGGATTCGACGAAGAATAAGGAAGGCTCATCCCGAGGCATTCAATGGCAGCCGCCATGGTATTTGCCGTGTACATCCCCCCGCAGGCTCCTGCTCCGGGGATGGAGTTTTTAATTATTCCCTTGTAATCTTCATCGTCAATATTTCCGGCCAGCTTTCTCCCGTAAGCCTCAAATGCGGATACGATATTCAGATCTTTTCCTTTCCAGGACCCTTTCTTTACCGTGCCCCCATAGACGAGGATTCCCGGGCGATTTATTCTGCCCAACGCGATCATGGCGCCCGGCATATTTTTGTCACACCCGACGACAGGCACTACCGCATCGTAAAACTGCGCGTTTACAACGGTTTCAATCGAATCCGCAATCAATTCCCTGGAAGGCAGTGAGTACATCATCCCCGTGGTCCCGTTTGTGATTCCGTCACTTACACCAATGGTATGAAAAATCAAACCCATCAGACCCGTTTGGTCAATCCCTTCTTTGATGCTGTCGGATAATCCATTCAGGTGCATGTTGCATGGGTTTCCCTGGTAACCGGTACTTACAACCCCAACCTGGGCTTTTTTCATATCGGCATCTTTCATGCCGATGGCATACAACATGGCCTGAGCTGCAGGAAGACTTTCATCCTGAGTGATTTTGCTGCTAAATTTGTTTATATCCATTTTCATATAACTAAAAAAAAACCTTTCTTTTAAGGAGAAAGGTTTTTAAGATCTTTTATTCTATAGTATACCTATCTCCTCATGCACCACTAATAAGGACCACGACAGAAAGGACTAGAAGAACTATAGAAGGCAATACTTTCATTTAATTTTTATACTTATCGTAAAATTTTCTTCTGTTGAATTAAGAGGAAACAAAAGTCGATGATATTATTTTAATTTCAAAGTGTTCGAGCCAATTATTTTTCATTATTTTTTGCGATGCATTTGAATATAAAATAACGATGATCATAAGTAAATGAAAGTCAGGTTGCTTTACCGAAACGGTTACCTTTTATAAGGTCTGTAAAAAATTACCGTCCCCTGTTGAACCGTATTGAGATCGAAATTACTGATGCCCACCTTTTTGCCGCTGAAGCTGGTGTTTTGGTGGGCGATCTTGAAAACGTTCTTTTCCACAATTTCGTAAATGATTGCCGTATGATGCCTCATGGTTTCGGTATAGATCATATTGCCTTTGGTATACTCCATTTTTACATCTTCGATTTGAATGATATCTCCGGGATAGATATTGTCCTGATTGGGATTTAGCTCTTTGCCGAATACATAAATATTCTTTTGATTACTTCGGTCCAGGTATGCGCCCGCGTACTCGAGGGCCGCCGCCGCAAGGTCCCAGCATTCCCCGCGTGCCACTTTCTTCCCGATGACCGTGTTCACATATTCAATTACTTTTTTATTGATCGCGGGAACGGCCGGAGTTAATAAGTTGAGCGATATGAATAGAAGTAGAGCATTCATTGCACACCTGGTTCTTTATTTTTACACATTAATTGTATTCCTTATGAACGCAGGACGACATCTATGAGTTAACAAAATCCGTTATATTTATGATGATTGTGATTTAACCATGACCTGTTGATGGTATGCTTCTGACCAAGTTTTTATTTCCGGTTTCGATATTGATCCTGGTTTTGTTCGTGCTCATAGGAACCACGGAAAATGAGGCATCTTTTGGAGCGGATGTGGATTTTATGAACGGCGTCAGTCTTGTGGCTCCTCCGGATGAGTTCGAAGAAAATCCGTTTGATCCGATTGTCGATCTCAATGCCGATTGGGTGGCGATTATGCCCTATTCCTTTACGAGTTTGCAAAACCCGGAAATCGTGTTTGACAGCGATCGTCAATGGTGGGGCGAAACAACATCCGGAACGACCAAATCCATTGAATACGCCAGGGAAAGGGAACTTAAGATCTTGTTAAAGCCGCATGTCTGGGTGCGGAGCCAGGGATGGACGGGAGATTTCAAACTCGTCGATGAAGATGATTGGGAGACCTGGGAAGAAGACTATGAAAAATATATCCTGCATTATGTCGAAATTGCCGATTCCTTAAGTGTGGAGGCCTTTTGCATTGGACTGGAATTCAAACATGTTGTAAGAGAACGTCCTGATTTTTGGATCGATCTGATCGCTCGCATCCGGGAAATATATGACGGAAAAATATGTTATGCCGCCAATTGGGATAATTTTCAGAATATTCCGTTTTGGGATCTTGTGGATTTCATAGGTATAAACGCTTACTTTCCTTTGTCCCAAAAGGATAATCCTGCAAAAGATGAGCTGATCGCTGCCTGGAAGGTTGAATTACAGCTCTTGTCCAAGCTGGCCGATAAATACGGAAAACCAATTGTATTTACGGAGTTTGGTTATCGAAGCATCGACAAAGCGGCTGGTAACCAGTGGGAATTGGAGCATCATCGGCAGTATAGGGGCATGCCAAACTTCAAAGTCCAGGAAATTGCTTATGAGGCTCTGTTTGAAACCGTTTGGGATAGGTCATGGTTTAGAGGCGGATTCCTCTGGAAATGGTACCCCAATATGGATCAAAAAGCAAGCCGAAGCAATTCGGACTATACCCCGCAATATAAACCGGCGGAAAAAGTTATTGGGCGGTGGTATAAAAAGCGCTGACAATCTATTCATTTTGATATTTGATTCTATATTTGTCGTCTGATACGCAAGGCAACTATTTTAATTTTTTTAATGACTAAAGTTGGCCCACTTCCAAGGTTTTTAATTTGGCGCAGACATCATATCAGTGACAGCCGGTTTGTCATGCTGTTGAGTATATTGGTCGGGATCGCCGCAGGGATGGGAGCGGTAATTATCAAGCGGTCAGTTGGATTGATAGAGCATTTTCTAACAGAGGGATTTACGGACGACATCCATAATTATCTGTATTTTATTTATCCGGGTATTGGGTTGCTGATTGTCGTTCTAGTCAAGAAATTCATCATAAAAAAGCCCGTGGGCCATGGGATTCCCAATGTGCTCTTTGCGATCTCCAAAAACAGCAGCCTGATCAGGCCTTATCAGATGGTGGCCTCAATCATCACAAGCTCCATTACCGTGGGCTTTGGAGGATCCGTGGGGCTTGAGGGACCTACGGTATCTACGGGAGCCGCCATCGGTTCGAATATCGGACGATTGCTCCGATTGGACTACCGAAGGATTACGCTGCTGGTAGGATGCGCCTCGGCAGCCGCAATGTCCGCCATCTTTAAATCTCCGATCGCCGCCATCATATTTGCCCTGGAAGTTTTAATGCTTGATTTGACCATGGCAGCCCTTGTCCCGTTACTTATTTCTTCCGTAACGGCAGCTTTGGTGTCTTATGCCTTTATGGGACAATTCACCGTATATGATTTTAAGGTATATGAGACGTTTAATTTGGGCAATATTCCGTTTTATGTCATACTTGGTGTGGTGGCAGGGTTCATATCGTTGAGTTTTACCAGGATTTATAATTTTGTGGAAGATACTTTCGACAAAATCAAGCACTGGTATGCCAAACTTATTACGGGTGTCGCCATTCTGGGAGTGCTGTTATTCTTTTTGCCGTCGCTATACGGTGAGGGATATGATGTAGTGAGCTCGAGTTTGCGCGGCGATTATACGGAGTTATTCGTAAACAGCATGTTTTATGACTTCAGAGAAAATGAAATAGCAATCATACTCATGTTTGTCGCCGTCATATTTCTGAAAGGTTTTGCCACTTCGGCAACGTTCGGAGCGGGAGGAATCGGAGGCATATTTGCGCCGACTCTATTTATCGGGGCAAATACCGGGCTGCTTTTAGGAGAAATTCTCAGATACTTTGGGTACGACACCGTAGTTGCCAGCAATTTTGCACTGATCGGTATGTGCGGCTTAATTGCCGGGGTACTGCATGCCCCCCTGACCGCCATATTTCTTATTGCGGAATTAACGGGTGGTTATCAATTGTTCGTTCCGCTTATGATCGTGTCTACAATTTCGTATACTACGATCAAATACTTTGAAAAAACATCCGTATATACCCGGCAACTGGCAAGAAGGGGAGAGCTCTTTACCCACGATAAAGATAAAATGGTAATTTCCCTGATGAACGTGAAGGATTTGCTGGAAACCAGGTTTAAAACCGTCCATAAGGACGCAAATCTGAGGGAGCTGGTAAAGGTGATCACAAAATCGAAAAGGAATGTTTTCCCGGTGGTCGATGATGAAGGCATTTTTTATGGAGTGGTACACCTAAACGACATCCGTGATGTGATCTTCAAACCGGAACTCTACGATTCTGTCATGGTGACCAGCCTGATGCACGCCCCCATGACTTCCGCCACCCTGGATGATTCGATGGAAGATATTGTTTCGAAATTTCAGAAAACACCCCAGTTTAATATTGTGGTGCTGCAGGATGGAAAGTACATCGGCTTTGTATCGCGGGCAAATGTTTTTTCCAAGTATCGAAAGATGCTGAAAGAGTTTTCCGAAGATTAGGATTATTTACTTCGGCGGGACCTGCCGATAAGTTTTTCAACCTCGATTTCTTTTTCTCCCCGCGCCAGTTTTTCCGGTGTGCCGACATCCAGCCAATAAGACCGGTCATCCACATAGCCATAAATGGGTTGCGAATCGGCAAGCCTGAGGTAGACGTCAATGATCGAAAAACGACCGGTTTCATCCATGAGATCGAATATCCCGGGATGAATTATGTGGAGGCAGGAAAAGGCGATTCGCTCCAGATTATTTTCGTTTTTTGTGGCGAGTATTTTTTCCTGCGCAACGATATTTTCCCAGCCGCACAGTCTTTTGGCCGCATCAAAAAGAAAAAACCTGCTCCCCGAACGGTGCCTGACCAACAGGGTTGCCAATGCCTTGCTCCTCGTATGGAAATCGTAGTAATCAACCAGATCGATATCGGTTAATGTATCGACGTTGTGTACCAGAAAGGGCTTATTGTCATCAAAAAACCAGGAGGCCTTTTTTAGACCGCCTCCCGTATCGAGCAATTCATCGCGTTCGTCCGATATGTGCAGATCAATACCGAAATTATTTTTTGAATCCAGAAAATCCAACACCCTGTCTGCAAAGTGATGTACGTTTACTATGATTTCATTAAAGCCAAAGTTAATGAGCCGGCGGATCACAATTTCCAGCAGCGGAGTTCCGTGAATTTCGGCCAGCGCCTTTGGCCGGTCGTCTGTAATGGGTTTGAGCCGGGTGCCTAATCCGGCTGCAAAGATCATAGCTTTCATGCTTTACTGTTGTTCGCGATGGATGAGATTAATTCGGATCTTATCTTCATATTTTTCCTTAAGATTTTCAGCCATACGTTCGGCGCAATACACCGACCTGTGCTGACCGCCCGTGCACCCAAAGGCGATTTGCAAATTTTTGAATTCACGGTTTAAGTATTTGTCGATGGTTTGCTCAACCAGTTGTATGGAATTATGCAAAAACTCATCGGCTTCTCCTCCCGCCCTTAAAAACTCGGCAACCTCCGGATCCTTTCCATTTTTGTCCGTAAATCGTTCGTATCTGCCCGGGTTGTGTATGCCTCTGCAATCAAAAACAAAGCCTCCGCCGTTTCCATGTTTGTTTTCGGGTAAACCGTTGCGATATGAAAAGCTTATTAGCTCAATATTCAATGGAACAAGCGTATTAAACGTTCTCCGGTATCTGAGGAGTTCTTTCGACGTCGTCAGGCTTCGAAGCACTTTTTCCAGATACGGGAATCCTTCGGGAAAGAGATGATGTTTGAAAATATTGTCCAGTTGTTTCAAAGCATAGGGAATACTCTTTAGAAATTGAGTTCTGCGTTCGTAAAACCCCCTGAACCCATAGGCGCCCATAGCCTGCATAAGTCTTACCAGGACAAACGCCCGATAATGTTCGATCCATTTAATTTTGTCTATGATGAGGTACTTTTGTAAGACGCCAAGATAATGATCGAGTAGAATATCCTTTGTTTCTGCGGGAATGTTGGCTTTCGAATCATAAAGCAGAGAGGCCACATCGTACTGAAGAGCGCCTTTTCGTCCTCCCTGATAATCAATAAAATATGGAACGCCTTCGACCATCATTATATTTTTTGACTGGAAGTCCCTGTAGAGAAAATAATTTGAATCGGCCCGCAGGAGGTATGTTGTAAACGTATTGAAATCATCTTCGAGCAGTTGTTCGTCAAACGGGATCTTTGCGAGTTTCAAAAAATAGTATTTGAAATAGCTCAAGTCCCACATTATGGATTGCTTATCAAAGGCGGACCTCGGATAACACACTGAAAAATCCATAAACTTTGAAGCGATGATTTGAAATTTCGGGAGCTCGCTCAGCGCGGCTTTATACGCCTCAATCGCCGATCCGGGAAACACGCCGACCTGGCTTCGTTTCTTGTCCAGGTAATCAAACAGGGATATATCCCCCAGGTCGGATAAGAGATACAATTTCCCTTTTTCGTCCTCGGCCAAAACTTTGGGAACACGCAATCGAAGCGATGTAAAATGTTTGGTAAAACTTAAAAATGCTCGGTTCTCTTTGATGTCCTCGTTGTAAACGGCAATTGCCGTTTTTCTTTGCCCCCTCACTCTGTAATATTCCCGATAAGATCCCGATTGAGGGATGGTCTCGATATCCTCGACCTGTTCTCTTGACCAGGATTCAAAAATCCGATGAAGTATATATTTATCTTCCACGTTGCAATATTTGCGTCGAAGTTAAGTCAAATTAAGATAATTCTAAAATGCAGTGTTCAGGGGAAATCCGAGTTTGGCGGTTATAATATAAAAGTGCGTATGACGCGGGAAAATAAAGGTCTGCAGCTTATCTTTGAATGGTTTTGAATATGCTGAACCTCAGATGAGAAGATATTTTTTTGATTGGTTGTTTTACGTAGCCATGTGGATGATCGTAACGCTCTTTTACAGCATCATTTTTATATCTATGTTGAATGGTATCATAGAGATTTTTGATCTTGAATCGGAACTCAATAAAGAGCCTGTTTATACATACATGGTCTCGTACCACCAATATATCGAAGCGGTGGTGTTTGGGATATTATTTGGAACGGCCACATTCGGTATTAACCTGGCGGTGGATTCCACGAGTATACACAAAATGTCTTTTGGGAAAACCATAATTATAAAGACAGTACTGTATTTTATAGCGATCACTTTGGTTTTTTTTATGATGGCCGGAATTATCTTTACCTCCGGGATGTCGCCGGTTGATGCGCAGTATTATCTGGTGTTTTATCAGGAACACCCGATTCCAAAGCAGATTTATATCGGCATTACGCTATTTTTTATTATGTCCACAATGCTCATAAATTTTGTCGTATTGATGATTAAAAAATTCGGTCCGGGACATATGTTTCAAATTATCCTGGGGCGATATCACAAACCAATGACTGAAAACAGGATATTTATGTTTCTGGATTTGAAGGATTCGACGACAATAGCTGAAAAACTCGGACATATCATTTACAGCAAGCTGCTGCAGCAATGTTTCCTGGATTTAAATAAGCTTATTCCAAAATCGAGAGCGGAGATCTATCAATACGTGGGAGACGAAGCGGTCCTGACCTGGAGAATCCGGGGATATGAATCTAATTTTGCCCGGCCAATTCGTCTGTTTTTTGCCTTTAAAAAGAAACTGGAACAACGTTCAAAATACTACACCGGCAAATTTGGCGTTTTACCCAAGTTTAAGGCCGGTATAAATGCCGGAGTTGTGACAGTGGCGGAAATAGGAGATCTGAAACGGGAAATTGCTTATCACGGCGATGTTGTGAATACGGCTTCCAGACTGAGAAGCGCGTGCAATGAGTTTGATAAAGAGCTACTTGCCTCGGAGTATGTAGTGAGAAATATCGACGAGACCTATAATTACAGGATCGAAGAAATTGGTGAAGTTAATTTGAGAGGTAAAAAAAACAGCATTAAAGTGTTTTGTATTGCATGAGGATCTTTTTTGTTTTTCATTTTGGAAACTTTTTAATTTGGGCTGATTTTGAAAAACCGTGTATGAAGGAAACAAAAACATTTTTTATTCTGGTCCTGCTGATCTTGGGAGTTTCTTGTTCGTCAGAAAAAAAAGGACCTCCTCGGATGACAGCGAAGCAAACAAAAAAAGATGCGAAACCGAAAAGTACGCATCCCGGGAAAGTTCTTTATATGCAGTTTTGCATGGCCTGTCATATGGAAAATGGCGAAGGCGTTCCGAGCTTGTATCCTCCGCTCACACAAACCGAATACGTTTTGGGCGATAAAAAGAGGTTGATTGAAACCGTTTTACACGGAATGGAAGGCCCGATCGAAGTAAAGGGCGAGAAGTACAATAACATTATGGCAAAATTGGATTATCTTCGGGACGAGCAAATTGCAGATATATTGACGTATGTGAGATCTAACTTTGGAAACAATGCTGAAGCTGTCACGGTTTCTGACGTACGAACGGTCAGAGCAGCCGGAGCAAAATAATCTTTTGGCTTGTTTATTGATTACAGTATAAAAATTTAATTGCGATGAAACCGGTAGAACCGGTGTAAATTCAGGACACACACGGGCAAGATTGTATTGCTCTGTGCGTCAGTAACCTAAAAAAATATAAACGGATGAAACAACATAATACATTTTTTTTGACCTTCTGTTTTGCGCTCGTCTGCAATTTGAGCATCGCGCAACATACAAAACTTAACGTGCTTAACGATGAAACTAAAATGACGGTGTCCGGAACTTCGACCTTGCATGATTGGACGAGCGAAGTGAATACGGTAAACGGATTTGTGGAGATCGGAGAAAAGATCCTGAAGAAAGGGAAAATGAAAAGCGGAGATGTTATTCCTTCCGTAAGCATCGTCATTCCCGTAAAGAGCATCGTAAGTCCAAGGGGTGCGACGATGGATAAGAAAACGTATAATGCCCTTAAATCCGAAGAACATCCGGAAATAAAATTCGATCTGAAAAACAGTGAGGTTTCCACCTCCTCAGGCGCTGACTTTGAAGTGAAAGCAACCGGTAAACTGACCATAGCAGGAGTTACGAAAGACGTCGAATTTCCGGTTGAAGGCAAAATCCTTTCTTCGGATAAACTCAGCTTTTCCGGCGCTTATAAGTTGAATATGGTAGAATATGACATGGAACCTCCTTCTGCCATGTTTGGTCAAATTGAAACGGGAGAAGAAGTTGAAATAAAATTTGAATTGATCGTTAAAAAATAACCCATATGAAATACGGAAAATCAAACCTGATGGTCTTTTTGTTTACAATAACCCTGGTGTCCGCTTCATTCACAGCAGGCATTAATCGGCATGCCGATAGCATTGTGGGTGATTCGGCCGAAAGCGCAGAGCTTGAAAAGTATACGGAGACCATAAATTCTACGGAGGTGTCTTTTGACATGATCCTTATACCCGAGGGTGAATTCTTGCTGGGCAGTCCGGAAGGACAGCCGAATAGGAAAGATGATGAAGGACCTCAGAAAAAGGTAAAACTGGAATCGTTTTATATGATGGAAACAGAGCTGACCTGGGATCTGTTCGAATTATTCATCGACAAGGAAAAGAGCGCCTTGGTGGGATACGATTCGGAGGAGAGCAAAGTAAATGCCGATGCAGTCACAAGACCGAGTACTCCTTATCTGGACCCGAGTTTTGGGATGGGCAAAATCAATTATCCGGCAATTTCAATGACCCAGTTTGCCGCATTGAATTTTTGCAAATGGCTGTCGGAAGTGACGGGCAGGTTGTATCGATTACCTACCGAAGCGGAATGGGAATACGCGTGCAAGGCCGGTACGACCACGGCTTATTCTTTTGGGGACAATGTAGAGGATCTGGACGAATATGGTTGGTATTGGGACAACAGTGATGATACTTACCATGAAGTTGCACAGAAAAAACCAAATCCCTGGGGATTGTATGATATGCACGGCAATGTTGCCGAGTGGACGATGGATCAGTATCAGGCCGATTACTATAATAATATCGAAGATGGCGCTGTCAACCCCTGGAGGATCCCGGATAGCCTTCATCCGAGGGCTGTAAAGGGAGGATCGTGGGATGATGATCCCGAGGCATTAAGGTCTTCGGCCCGCCTGGAATCAAGCAGGGATTGGCAAAAAAGAGATCCTCAAATTCCCAAAAGCTTCTGGTGGAATACAGATGCGCCATTCTTGGGATTCAGGGTGGTAAGTCCTGCAAAGGAAATGTCTAAAGAAGAAATTGAAGAATTTTTTTCAATGGCTTTAGATGAGTAAATTGTGAACTATTTTAGAATTAATTTTTCAGAAATAAACAAGGAAAGGACCAAAAATGGAAAACAAACAAATTGACAGAAGAAATTTTATGAAGGGCACTGCTATGGCGACCGGAGGTGTAATGATGGCCGGGTTGCCGGTGGGAGCAAGTGCTTTTGTAAA
>JAKSDO010000092.1 GCA_022360055.1 Cytophagales bacterium
AACCGTCAGGTAACTGTACGGTGAGTTTAATTCCTTTTTCTGCTTTTTTCTCGATATACGCTATGGGTGGGCTATCACTAACCGTATCACGGCGGTTAATTACATGGTTAATGGTAAAAAAAACCGCCACAATAATTATTATTGTCGCAGCGAACTTATAAAGATCGCTAAACCTGAATCCCTTTCCTTTATCAACGGTCAATTCGTTAACACGATCCCAAGATTTGAATACCAAATCCGGAGAGGGTTTATATTCTTTGAAATTTGTAGATCTCAGCAGTTCTCTGCTTAGTCTCACTTCATCTCTGAGCTCCGGGTTTTCTTTCATCCAATTTTCCCAATACTCATTTACCTCGTCATTTTCGGCGAATACCCATAAACGAAAAAGTTCATCATTTAAGTATTTATCTTTAATATCCACTTTGCGCATTTTATATTAATCGAAGCTAAACAATAGCTCTTTCAATTATATGAGTTGGTAAAGGCAGATTTTTCCCATACAATTAAAAAAAATGTATTTTATTTAATTGTATAGGAAGATCATTTGGTAATGCCAAATATTCTAAACTTGTTCTTTAAGCTATTAATAAAATAAATCCGGGGATGATTTACTTTAACGATGCTCTGAGATAATTTATGGAATTGTGAACGTGATTGTAAACTGTCTTGATCTTCAGATTTAAAATTTCAGCAACCTCTACATAGCTTAGGTTGTTGTAATAAATTAAAAATATTATTTCTCTTTGCCTTGGACCCAACCGGGCTATATGCTGTTTAAGCTTTTCCTCGAGTTCCAAATTGTTTTGAATATCTATTTCGAATTGAAGAGGGTGATATGAAATTTCAAATTCTTCCCTTGTATAGTTTTCCGCCTTTACATTTTCTTTGATTTTGGTCGACAATATTTTAAGAATTTTATTTCTTACACATCGCATTAAATATGCTTTCAAAGATTTAATCTTAATCCGGCTTCTTGAATTCCAGATATCAACAAATACCTCTTGAATACAATCATCAGTATCCGCTTCATTTATGTTAAATTGACGACCGTAATTATATAGTACCGGATATAAAGACTTGTAAATTTTTTCGAATGAATCCGGATTGCCTCTAACGAAACTGTCCAATAGATAGTCTGTCTCATCAATCCTATACATGTTAACATTTTTTAAATGTAAGCGTAATACATTCGTAAAAGAAATTATAAATTGATGTATACAAAAATCAATTGCAAAATTATTGTCATTAATCCCCTATATAGTTTTCGGATTTTCAAAATTGACGAAGTCCCATGCTCCAATCTTCAGAATTTGCGATTTTTTTTATCTCTATTCCTTGCAGATCCAATATAAATCCAATATTTGCCACTTGAACCATTCACAATGTGCGAATTTCCGGAAGATATCCGGTTGCCGGCACTTCTTCTTTAATGAAATAAACCCGGCCATTCATTCTTTTGTATGGCAGGCCCTTTTTCATCCGATCTGTCACAGTTACCTTAGATATTCCAAGGTATCCAGCTATTGAAAAATCAAGGATCGCCAATACTACTTTCTTACCGTTGAATGGGAAGGGTATTGCAATACGGGCACCAGCCCCCTCGGTAAAAAAGCATTACAGCAGGCTTCTGTGACAAAACGCCTTTTAACTGGCGGGCAGCCTTATCAACTGCTCTGACCTGGGCTGCTGGCACCATTTCACCAATGAGCAACGGTGAGATATCGTTTGACGATTTACCGGTTTGGGCAAGTGCAATTGTACTCACAAAAATCATGAGTATTGTCAAATATTTCATAGTTGGTAATCTATTTGTTTCATGGTAGATATTAAATATTTCCTGTTTGTACCCAGTTGAGGATACGTTCGCTGCCCGGTTTTTCTTCTGGAGGTGCAAAATCAACCGACTGTCCGTTTTCATCGATTAAAAACTTTTGGAAATTCCAGGCTACAGGGGCATCAACTACACCATTTTCTGATTTTTAGCGTTATCTGGTTGTACATTAGCAGTTTATGCTCTTTATTCTTCTGTATCCAGCGGGCCGAATGATATACCCAATTCATCCCAGATCATTGTGATTTTATCCATAGATTTTCTGAATCTCGAATAATCTTTATTGTCCCTGGCCGTCCATGCGGCTTCAGCATAGGCAGCAATACGAGGAAATGTCTGACGTTCAACATCTTTATTTGTAGGAGTCCACTCACTCCACATTTGACAACCTAAACCCAATATATTTTTATGGTATTTTTCATTTAAATCTTCAGGGATCGGATTGAAGCCATATGCCTTTTCGAGATTGATATATTTATAATCATAGTCCAAATATGTATTTGTATGTAACGAGTTTACAATACTATAACCTTTTTGAGCAGCTTCAGTAATTAGCTGAATGTCACCCTTCCAGAAATGAACCACAACGTTTTTAGCGAGCTCTGTTTTAGCATCTTTGTCGTCTTTCTTTTCTTCAAAACCTTTATGAACATTGATCCCCATTATTTCATTCCACCCCATCATGCGCCTGCCCTTGCTTTCAATATACTTTGAAATTTTGTTGGTAAAGGCAATTTGCAAATCAGCCGGAGTCTCTAAACCGTTCTCTCTCATATACTCCTGAACATGTTCTGAGTCTTCCCACACTTTGTAACCGACTTCATCGCCACCAATGTGAATTACATCAGATGGAAACAATTCAAAAAGTTCATTTAAAACATCTTTTACAAATTGTTCAACCTTTGGATTTGTAACATCATAATTATCATAATGACGGCCAAACTTAACAGGTACGTCAATATCCTTTCCCGCTGTACCCAACCAGGTATATGCCGCAATAGCCGCGCTCGAATGTCCCGGCATTTCAAACTCGGGTACAACTGTAATATTTCGATCAGCGGCATAAGCCACGATGTCCTTTATTTGTTTCTGGGTATAAAATCCGGAATGCGGTTCGCCAGAAGTTTTTCCACTTCCCCAGCCGTCGATTTCGGAATCAGACCTACTTCCTCCAACTTCTGCGAGCAGAGGATACTTTTTAATTTCAATCCGCCATCCGGCATCGTCTGTAAGGTGCCAATGGAAGGTATTCATTTTTAGCATTGCCATTTGATCCAGCACTTGCTTTACGAATTCCTCACCGTGAAAATAACGAGACTCATCAAGCATATAGGCACGCCAGCCAAATGTGGGGACATCTTCAATTTCAACCGCTGCAACGGTCGTGCCGTTGACCAGTTGAAGCAATGTTTGAATTCCATAGAATTGGCCTTTTTTACCGTTAGCTGCAATAGTTATTACCTTTTTCCTTGCGATTAGTTGATAACCCTCTTCGCCAAGATTATTTGGCTGATCAGCTGGTTTAAATTCAATCTTTGCACCTTTACCTTTGGCAATTCCCAGATCACCTAATTTCTCATAAAGGTATCTGCCATGTTCTGTCTCTCCCAAAATCCTACATCCTCGAGATAAATCCACACACCCCTCTTTTGTTACCAACTGATTCGGGTAAGGGATAATCTCAATAGGCTGCTCCGGGCATTCATGAGTTGTACATGAAAGCGCGCTGCTGAGCATTGCAGCAATCATCAATAATCTAAAACCTTTATTCATCGTTTAGCCAATTACAAATTTTCCGTATCAATCTTTTGTTTTGTATTTACCTTAGTGTCAATAGTATTTTCCAGTTTTATCGGATTAATATTGAATGCATCTTTCTCCACTTCCGGTTTTAAAATGGTTACCCCATCATCTCTATAAGCTTCAGGTACAGTTATCTGGATTTTATTTTTGGATTCCGTAAAATCCATCTTAGTATTTTATATGTGTTCGAACACAAACTTATTGTGCACGTACACAAATATAATTTATTTATTTCTAATTTTAAATTAATAATGATGAGAGCAATTGAATGAAACAAAAATTGATGTATCAAAGTGTCCATTCTTGGGAAAGTCATCATCAACACTACTAGCCTCATCAAATATTCTCAACCAGAAAAGATTATTTCTTATATTTTATATAACATATCAAGTATACTTTTATATATTTGTTATACTATATAGAACTAATTGAATATGGAAAAAGAATATATAGGTGAATTTGAAGAATTGGTTCTGCTATTGATTGTCATGTTGGAGGAAGAGGCCTATGGGCTGGCAATCCGCAATGCACTCAAGGAACAAGCAGACCGAACAGTAACCATTGGAGCGGTTCACGGAACGGTGAACAGGCTGGAGAAAAAAGGATTTATCCAATCCAGGCTAGGTGGAGCCACTGAATTGAGAGGTGGAAGGCGTAAAAGGCTTTTTACAATTACAGCTTATGGAAAAAAGGTGTTACAAAAGAGCCATGATGTGAAAGTGAACCTATGGAATCAAATACCTGAGCTGGCGCTGAATCAAATTTGATTCTTTACATATGAAACACCAACATAGAATACCTCCCAAATCTGCCGAACGATTCCTTAACTGGTTTTGCAAAGATGAACTACTGGAAGAAATCCTGGGGGATCTGCACGAATACTATGATGAATTATCCGGTCAGCCCAGGTGGAAGATAAGCCTCCTTTACTGGTTTCATGTGCTCAACTTCATTAGACCTTTTGCCATCAGAAATTTTACCTCGACAAATACAAACCATTATACCATGTATCGCAATTATTTAAAGATAAGTTGGAGAAATCTATCAAAGGAGAAAATGTATGCTTCGATTAAAATAGGCGGTACTGCTTTAAGTATTGCTGCTTGTTTACTGATTGCATTATTCATTCAAGATGAATTGAGTTTTGATAAACATGTGCCAAATGGTAATCGAATTTATCGGTTAATTTGGGTATTTAATAACAATGGTGATATAGAAAAAGATGTTTTCTTTCAAGCACCGTTTGCCAACGCCATATTAGAGGAGTTCCCTGAAATAGAACAAGTAGGAAGATACAATGCGGGTGAACTTTTTGGAGCAGGAAGCAAAGAGATAAGAAGAGCGGGCGAAAAGCAAAATATCCTTGAGAAAGGATTTGTTTATTCCGATCAATCACTCATAGATTTATTACAAATACCCATGGTGTATGGCGAGCGGTCACAAGCACTTGCCGAACCTAATTCAATAGTTTTATCTGAAAGTAAAGCCCAAAAATACTTCCCCAACGAAAATCCAATAGGCAAAACTCTAATATTGGATAATGACGTTGAAACACCATTCACCATTGGTGGTGTGATAAAAGATTTCCCTACTACATCCCACTTGCAGTATGATTTTTTGATGACTATGACCAACAGGGAGTTTTGGCCAGGAGAACAAACTTTTTGGAGGGCGAGTAACTATCCTACCTATTTAAAGCTTCATCAAGATGCTGACCCGGTAGCACTTTCTGAAAAAATGAAGAAAATTACCAATAAATATCTGTTACCAGCGCAGATTGAAGCAGGAGCAATAGATGCCGAAGAAAATGCGAAAAACACCAGTTATGAATTACAAGCGATTAACGACATTCACCTTTATTCTCAGGATATATTCGACGAGTTAAAGCATGGGGATATTCGTATTGTCTGGCTTTTTGGCATAATTGCTGGCTTCATTCTCCTAATTGCCTGTATAAATTTCATCAATCTTTCTACTGCTAAATCTGCTAATCGCGCCAAAGAAGTAGGACTGCGTAAGGTAGTCGGTTCCTATAGAATTAGTCTGGTCCAGCAATTCATGACAGAATCCGTACTTTACAGTTCTATTGCATTTGTATTAGGTGTTTTTTTGGCAGTACTACTATTACCTTATTTTAATATAATAGTTGATAAAACTTTGGTATTCCCTTGGACTGCATGGTGGTTTGCGTCAGTGACAATTTTGGGTTCGATTGCCATTGGATTGGTCTCAGGAATATACCCCTCTATTTATCTTTCGGCATTTCAACCTATTGAAGTATTAAAAGGACGCCTTACAAGAGGAAGTAAAAGTTCATACTTGCGCAGTACTTTAGTAGTTTTTCAGTTCGCTACTTCTATTGTTTTGATTATTGGTACAATTATCATCTTTAAGCAGATGAATTTCATTCTCAATACCAAGATAGGTTTTGAAAAAGATCAGGTAATACTACTCAAAGGCACGAACACCCTCGGTGATAAAATAGCTACATTCAAAGATGCCTTACTTCAATTATCAGAAGTAAAGAGTGTATCTGTCAGCGATTATCTACCCATCTCAGACACAAAAAGAAATGGAAATGCATTCTGGAGGGAAGGCAAAGCGCAGGAAGATAAGCCTATATATGGACAGATTTGGCGTGTTGATCATGCTTACATAGAGACTATGGGAATGAGAATAGTAGCAGGAAGAGATTTTCAATCGGATATAGCCAGTGATTCCCAGGCAGTAATAATTAACCAGAAAATGGTGGAAGAGTTCGGATTTGAAAATCCATTAGATAAACGTGTCACAAATTCAGGCGCTGTTTGGAATGTAATTGGCGTAGTTGAAAATTTTCATTTTGAAAGTCTAAAAGAAGACATCAGGCCGCTTTGTATGGTAATCGGTAACAGCCCATCTATTGTTGCCGTAAAAATTAATACCAATAATATGCGTGAGTTCATTGGTACCATAAATGGTATCTGGGATGATTTTTTACCAAATCAACCAATGCGCTATACATTTTTAGATGAGGACTATGCTTCTATGTATGCGGATGTTACTCGAACAGGAAATATTTTTAGCAGTTTTGCCATTTTAGCTATAGTGGTGGCTTGTATGGGTCTATTGGCTCTTTCAGCTTTTATGATTGAGCAACGCAACAAGGAAATCAGTATCCATAAAGTATTGGGAGCTTCTATTAGAAATATTCTTGTCTTACTCACAAAAGATTTTCTAAGCCTGGTGCTACTGGCATTTGTATTTGCTATTCCCATTGCTTGGTATGTGATGGACCAATGGCTACAAGATTTTTCCTATAAAATTGCCATGGAATGGTGGGTATTCGCCTTAGCTGGCTGTGTAGCTTTTCTTATAGCCAATTTAACTATTGGTTACCAGGCTATTAGAGCCGCTCTGATGAATCCAGTGCATAGCTTAAGGTCTGAATAATGTATAGATAATGACTTTGACATTTTGGACCTCCAAAAACCAATACCCCCTAAGACCGCGGAACGATTCCTGAGATGGTTTTGTAAGGACGAACTATTGGAAGAAATCCCTGGTGATTTATAAGAATACTATGATGAATTATCCGGTCAGCCAAGTGAGGCTGTCTTTTCGGAAATATGAAGTTGATCCGCAATCTTTTTGTAAGAATTTGCACCAACCAACAATTGGTTCATTTCTGCTTGGCGACTTGTTTATCCAAGCTTCCTTACATTTATCTTCAAAAAAACTGTCTTCTCTTGGAATGAAACCTGATTCCCTTTCAACAATTTCATGGAATGATCAACATTATCAAACCTTTTGATTGCTGTTAAAGAATAATACAGATTCAATCTTCTCTGGAAAATCGATAATATTAAGCGATATAGAACTAAAAACTACATTTAAGGTAAATTAATCGTGGCAATCATTCCTAATTAACATTATAATTACTACATTTAAGTAAAATATGCCATTTATGGGTAAACATCACTTTGGTGAATTTGAAGAAATCGTGATGCTGACGGTGGCCGTTTTGTACGATGAGGCCTACGGGATTGCCATTATTGAAGAAATGGAAAGTAGGTTAGGAAGGAAGGTGAGTATAGGCGCATTGCAAACTGTACTTAGGCGGCTTGAAAAAAAGGGCTACCTGTCGTCCAGGTTTGGTGAAGCAACCAAAGTAAGAGAAGGGAAAAGAAAGCGTTTTTTCTCAGTCACTTCTTATGGTAAAAAGGTGCTGGCAGAAGCCAAGGATCAGCGGTTATTCCTTTGGAAAGCCATGCCTGAATTTGTAATCAATAATTAATTGAAATGAACAGTTATCACGGTCGACCATCTAAATGGATTCTAGATTTCTTCCGCTGGTACTGCCATCGGGATTACCAGGAGGATATTGAGGGAGATTTAATGGAGCGATTTGAGAGAAATGTGGAGAAAAAAGGAATCAGGGCGGCAAAGTGGAGATTTATCAAAGACGTTTTACTGCTTTTCAGACCTGGGATTATCAGATCAATGGAAGGAAATCATCAATTAACTAATTACGGGATGCTTAAGAATTATTTAAAAATCGGCTGGAGAAATCTCATTAAAGATAAAGGGTATTCCTCTATCAATGTTGGTGGATTGGCTATAGGCATGGCAGTGGCTATGTTGATTGGTCTGTGGGTCCATGATGAGCTGACCTTTAACAGATATCATGAAAACTATGATCTGGTTGCAAAGGTGATGCAACATACAACTGCGAACAATGAAGTTTTTTCTGGCACGCATCAACCCTTCCCGTTGAGTGATGGATTAAGAAATAGCTTCGAAGAAGATTTTAAATATGTGGTGAGTTCTACCGAGATACAGGAACACATAATAGCCAATGGAGAAAGGAGATTCAATGAATCAGGTGCATATATGGAAGTTGATGCGCCGGAAATGCTTTCCTTGAAAATGATCAAAGGCCTACGTAGTGGACTTGAACTTAATTCTATATTAATCTCTGAATCTTTGGCAGAAAGGCTTTTTAGCAATGAAGATCCGTTGAATAAAATAATAAACATGGATAATCGGGTAGAGTTGAAGATAACTGGGGTATACCAGGATATCCCAAAAAATTCAACGTTCCATGAAATGGCCTTTATCGCTTCATGGGATCAGTACCTATCGACTAATACTTGGTTAGAACCCTATTTATACAAATGGGAGTATGATATGTCACCGATTTATGTCCAGCTACAACCACATGCTGATATTCATAAGGTATCTGACAGGATAAAAGATATAATCAATAATAGCCTGATTGGGGAAGATCGTAATGAGCAAAGTATTGCCCTTCATCCGATGGGCAAATGGCATTTATACCAAGAGTTTGAAAATGGGGTAAATATCGGTGGGAGTGTTAGGTTTGTGAGGCTTTTTGGCACAATCGGTATTTTTGTACTATTATTGGCATGCATCAATTTCATGAACCTTAGTACTGCTCGCGCCAAAGGCCGTACCAGGGAAGTTGGTATCCGAAAAGCCATTGGTTCATTACGTGCTCAATTGATGTATCAATTTTTTAGTGAATCGATTCTGGTAGTGATACTTTCTTTTCTCTTTTCAATAGGTCTGATATCATTGTCCCTCCCTTGGTTCAATGAAGTAGCAGACAAAGCAATTACATTCCCTTGGAATAATCCGTTTTTCTGGATCTTATGTGCTGGGTTTATACTATCTACAGGTATACTTGCTGGCAGTTACCCAGCCCTATACCTATCCTCTTTTCAAGTAATAAAAGCACTTAAAGGGGCTTTCACAACAGGTCGCTTAGCAATCATATCACGTCAAACGTTGGTAGTATTGCAATTCACAGTTTCTGTTGTACTAATCATTGGGACCATCATTGTATATCGTCAAATTCAACATACCAAGGATCGGCCAGTAGGCTACGACAGGGATAGATTGGTTTCTGTGACCATGAAGACCAACGATATACATGACCATTTTGAAGCGATCCGTAATCAATTACTGGCTTCAGGGACAATTGTAGAAATGTCGGAATCTTCCTGCCCATTAAACACATACTGTGTCGGCCTCTCTGATTTTGACTGGCAAGGTAAAGATCCTGCGTTTTCTGCTGCTTTTTCCATATTTTGGATTTCGCCTGAGTATGGGAGGACAATAGGTTGGCAGCTATTGGATGGGCGTGATTTTTCCAGGGATATAGCAAGTGACCAGCGGGGAATGGTGATCAATGCATCTGCTGTAAAATATATGGGACTTGAAAATCCGGTAGGACAGATTATAAGACATGATGAGAAAGATTGGAAGGTCTTGGGCGTAGTAAATGATTTTATTGTGGGATCACCTTATGAACCTGTCAAGCCAGCTATCTATATGTTTGCACCTTGGGTGAGTTACATAGTATCTTTTAGGCTCAGTCCGACAGTCAGTACCCAAGATGCATTAGAAAATATTGAAACCATTTTCAAGGAATATGCCCCTGGTATACCTTTTGAATATCAATTTGCAGATCAACAATACGCACAAAAATTCAATGATGAGATCCGGATCGGAAAATTGTCTTCAACTTTTGCAATCCTTGCCATATTCATCAGTTGCCTTGGCTTATTTGGCCTGGCCTCATTTACGACTGAAAAAAGGACCAAGGAAATCGGTATCCGAAAAGTACTGGGCGCTTCCGTATTTATACTTTGGAGATTGTTGTCTTTAGAGTTTTTTATACTCGTAATTATCTCTTGTGTACTTGCAGTTCCTTTTGTCTTATATTTCTTGGAAAATTGGTTAGCGAATTATGAGTACCGGACTGATATCCCTTGGTGGATATTTGCTATTTCAAGTCTAGGTGGCTTGCTTATCACCTTGCTAACAGTCAGTTATCAATCGGTTAAAGTGGCATTATTAAACCCTGTAAATTCACTCAGAAATGAATAAAAGCCCCACCCCACCGACACACCCCCTCTGCTTCTTCCGCAGGTACTGATCGACCTTTAGGGATTTCGAAGAGTGAGGTATCATTTCGCAAAGCGCTAAAAGAGCATGCAAACCGATCAGTAACCATTGGCGCAGTTCACGGAACGGTGAACAGGCTGGAGAAAAAAGGATTTATCCAATCCAGGCTGGGTGGAGCCACTGAATTGAGAGGTGGAAGGCGTAAAAGGCTTTTTACTATTACAGCTTATGGAAAAAAGGTGTTACAAAAGAGCCGTGATGTAAAAGTGAACCTCTGGAATCAAATACCTGAGCTGGCACTGAATCAATTTGATTCTTTACAGATGAAACACCAAAATCCAATACCTCCCAAGTCTGCCGAACATTTCCTCAGCCGGTTTTGCAAAGACGAACTGCTCGAAGAAATCCTGGGCGACCTTCAAGAATACTACGACGAATTAGCCTGGCAACCCAGATGGAAGAGAAACCTCTTCTACTGGTTTCCTAGTAGTTTTGTAATCAGTCTTCAGTCCGCAGAAGGATAAATTTTGTTTCATAATGCTCCATCAGCAAAGGAGAAGAAAGCTCATCCATTTCTTCTTCTAAAATGCTGACTTCATGTATAGAAGTTGCGCCGGTTTCTTCTTTCAGTTTTCGGATATCAATAACTGCATGATCACCTTCGACCTCACGCAGATGTAGAATAATTCCGGAATTATCCCTGGAGACAGAGGTATTAACCAATAGAAGATTTTCGGGTTCAAGATTGATGAAGCTTTTTGATATTAGCCGACTATCTGTGGCTTTGATTGATGGCAACATGACCCGGGATTTAAATCCAACCCTTTCGCCCCATCCATAACGGGTTGCAAAAACATCTGAATTATCATCGGAAGAAGTAATGCTGTAGGTCCACTGCAACTGACCTTTCTGACTGGCTTTAAAATTCGTCACCCAATAGTTGTTTAAAACCCAGGAGTAGATATGGTTTGTTTTTGGATTCAGTCTATAATAGTATCGGCCTATATTAAGGTCGCCAAATTGAACCAGAGGTATTTCGCTGCTCACAAAAACGATTTGCGATTCGTCATTACGAACGGAAGCAAAATTCTGAATGGTATTCCAATCAGAAGAACTTCCTTCCAACTGGTTTTTACCTGGATATACCACGCCACCCTGAGCTTCAAATGCAAGTTTGCCTCCTTCAAGTTGAAAAGGGAAACTAATATAGACGGCTTCCGGATCTGTAACCTCTAATTTATGCATTGAATAATGCAATTCTATCTTTTTCGTATAGTGATATAGTCGAATTTCGATATCCACTCCCCGGCTATCGGTACAAACGGGCATTTTACCATTCAGGAACAAACTATTATAAATAGCTCCGGATTGTGTCCTGACCAGTTTAACATCCTTCATCACGCTCCGCTTCAGATTCAGGGGTTTATAAACCGTATCTCTCCGTGACATGGTCAGCCTCTCCATTTCATGACGGTTTTTCAACTGCTCATAGATGAAATTTCCAAGGCTTAAACTATCCAGAGGGTCCACCAATTCAATTTGCAATTCTTTATCATAAATGCTTGAAATAACACCTTTGCGCTCATCTATATCTACGTTGTAATAAGCATTTTCAAGTGATTTGCCAATGCTATTGATTTCGGGCTTTTTGTTTTGACCGGGAATAATACCGAATGTTTTGTAGCCCATGGCAGGAATATCACTCACCCACAATCCATAGTAAGCACCTTCTGTTCTTTGTTGATATTTCTGGAAGGGAACCTCCTTGCCCTCAGAGTCAATGATCACAAAATCTCCTCCCTTAGTTACTTCATTGGAGAGAAAGACCGTATGCATCCCGGAGCGATTCCAGTTAAGGGTATTGAAAACTGCCAGGCTTGGTTTATCTGTTTTTGGCAAAACAGGTTCAAATATGGCCATTGCCTTTTCTTCTACAACAGTTGTCAGTTTTGCTGCCTCCCAGGCATAGGAAGATTTCATACCCCACTGATTTATTGTATTCTGCGCAAGAGGATCACGGATACTCTCTGAAGCACCATGCGTATGCTCATCATAGAATAATAGGTTATCATAAACCTTCTCAATCTCATTATGGATTTCGGCTGGGATTTCTTTTCCAGCCATTTTTGCCATTGCCAGCAGGCTTGAGGTCGAGGAAATATTTACATGAGCCGAGCGGACTTCTTTGGTCTCATTAGCTGCAGACCCTACACCGTCTGTCCACCAGTCAGGCCAGGCAACTTCTTTAACTGGGATTTCATCTGAATGCTTTTCATCAATGTATATCAGGAAATCCCTGGCAAGAGAACTTCTGAGTTTTGGCCATTCATATTTTTCGTTCCATTCTTTAATAATATCGCAAGCTTGTGTTGAGGGTGGAGAATTATCGGTGATATACCCGGAAAATTGAAAAGCGACTTTATCATAAGGGTAATTCTTTTCTTCCAGGCTATTCAAGTATTTTGATAAGTTATTTCTCAACACGTCCATTTTACCTGAGTTCAATCCCAATACATTTCCATGCATATAGTGTTCACTTCTATATGCCAATAATCGATTCCCTGAGGGTGACTGCCACCAGAAAGTAGTTGGCTTATCAAAAGGTTTCCTTGCACGGTGAGCATGGATCCCCATATTTAGATATTTCACATCGGTTGTATTATAGTAATCGACCAGACACCAGGCAATCCCGTTAACATCATTTTGCATAAGGGATTTCACATCAAAACCTTTGTTCTGGATCATTCGCAGGGTTTTTGTCTGGGCAGCCAATGCGGGTTCATCAATGATCTCGGAATAATTGAGGAACATTCCTGTAACCTCTATTCTACCTTCTTTTACTCTTTTCAACAATCGATCGATCTGCTCCTGTGGTCTGCTTCTTAAGTATTCCCTGACAGACCATGATGTTTCACAAGTCCAGCGGAATTTCGCCGCATCAGGATAATCATCTGTCTGATCACAAAAATCAAGGGCATGGTCAATATACCTCAAATGTTCAGGCAGAATTTCGGATTGAGGCCGGGTATAACCGATGTCGGTATGGGTATGCTGAACCAGGTAGATTTCCCATTCTTTAACAGGTTTTATTGTCACTGGAATTTCTAACTCTTTTTTTCCTTCAGTATTAATCTTCGCTACCACTTGAGTTTCTTCTTCAACCTTGGGTAATAAGAGCTCAAGTTTGTTGTAACCCGGAGTGAGTTGAATACTTTCTTTTGCATTTTTGATGGAAACAGTTGATCGTACCTCATCACCAATGTGAATAAAATCAATACTGACAGAGTTATATAGTTTTCCCTTTTCTTTAACTATGACATTGTTTTGATAGAGATCTGTGCTTTGCTTTATTTTGCTTTTAAAGGTCATGTACCATGCATTATTCCCATCTGTATCAGAAGATATTTCAATCAAAGCCGGCTTTCCGGCAGGAAGATGCCTTGTGGGAATTTTTAAACTCGCAAATCCCATTTGATCACTGCTGATATCAAGCATGGTGGTATTAAGTGTAAGGACAGACCCGTTTTTACCTTCAATTTTTCTAACTCCGATTTCGGGTTCCTTTACGTTTTTGAAACTTAAATAAGGCTCCCCGTTAAGGCTAAGAATAAAATTCGCGGGATTTTTGGAAACATCCATGTTAAACAGCCAAATAAAAGCGACCTCCTTTTCATTGTAATCTTCCGGAACAACTTCGGTCATCCAGCTAATAGCTTCATAGTCTGATCTCCCTCTCATCAACAGGGAAGCATTTACATCGGGAAGAGCCGAATGATAACCAAAACTCAACCCGGATATTTCTTTATCGAATCCTTGTAGGTAATTCTTATGATTCTTCTGTCCTGCCAGGGCAGTATTCACTATCAAGAGTGAAAAAACTAAAACTTGCTTCATATGCTTCTATATTTTGATTGTCCTATCAACTTAATCACGGTTCGGATTTTGACTTTTCATCATATTGCAGTAACAATACCGACTTAATTCTTTTACAATGAATTAATTGCCGCACCCAGCATATCCAATCCGACTGCCTGGCAAACGCCATTTTTGTGTTCTGCAGGCATAGGCTTTAGATCCCATTTTTGTACGTCATCAGCCAGCCCCCACAGTTTCCTGAATTGTTCTATATAAAGTTTGTCATTTTCAGTAGTTGTATATTCCGGTTGAAACTGGTTATTGCCAGGATTTCGGGTTTCCCAGATCGCTTTGATTGTTTTCCTTACTGCATTGTCAAGGTTAACTCCAATGAGCGATTTCTCCTGATCTGAACCCAGATACCTCATCATGATCCCACGACCAGCCAAATAATCACCTCCGTGCACAGGTCCCAAACTCGACAAACATGCTGCTTCCCGTATTAATCCATCAGAAGTAGATATCAAGGCATTTTTTACACCTTTACCAATTGACCGGATAATCTTATGAGCTTTTGCTTCGAAGCCAGATACAGTAAATTCCGGGTCCAAATTATGTTTTTCTACAAATTTGGCATAATCCTCTTTTTCTGAAATCATATCGCTCAAGGCTGCTACCAGCATTCCCTGATCGCCGGTCCACACCCATCCTTCAGCCCATGGTGGGTGAATTTTATCTGTATATCCAGAGCCTTCAAATTCAGCCATTGGGCGCTCCTGCACCAAAGCACCTTCTGTTGTTAGTCTTTTCAGAAATTCATATTCTTCAAGCTTAAACCACTCAGTAAACCACACCCACTGACGATAAGCCATATCGAGGTATTTATCCGTATCTTTTCGTTTTTCAGCTTTTGCCAACCTGTAAATTCGCGTTGACAGTAAAAATAAAAGCACGTTTGTAACTGTATTTTTCACGCCAAGACTTTGACCATTGGCATCCCCATTTCTACAGCCATGTGGTACGGGCAAAGCATCTGTAGTATGGTCATAAGCAGCATTCTTTTTATGTTGCCAACATAAATCATCTGCCAGGGTCCAGTATTTATCCGCAAGCGCTATTTCGTCAAATTTAAGGAGGAACTTGCGGGCATTTAGCGCCATTAATCCCCACCAGCCAAAATCATCGGCCCACATGACACCAAAATTTACTGAAGCAAAAAACGCCAGGTTAAGCTCCAGCATTTTCACAATCTTTTCATTCATTTCAGATACCTGTGGATCGTCAGGCCATCTTTTTTGCATAGCATTTGCAAACACCAAACAGGCATCGAACGTATTTCCCCTTTTCCAGAAATCCGAGAAATCCCACACTTCTTCAAAGCGCTTAAATGCAAGCAGTGCCTGTTGCTTCAATTCTTCTTCGGGATCTTTTCGGTTGCTCACGCATGAGATTGCAGGCAATAATCCGGAGAACGCAATTCCTGAGATTCCCACCGAGTGTATAAATCTTCGTCTTTTCATATCAATTTACATTGTCTGTATTCTAATTTAAAACCATAATTTCATCTGCTTCACAACAGCCAAATCGTTTTGGCAAATAAGTAAATGTATTACCGTTCATCGCAACAAGACTTCCTTGATATAAAATCTGTCTCCAGAACCACTTGTGAGTTCTCGTTGCTTCTTCCTTTCAATTTGCCCAACAATATATCAACAGCTTGATCACCCATATCCAAAACAGGTTGAGTAACAGCCGTAATAGGAGGTTCTATCAGATCAAATACACTATACTGACCGTAACTAATGATTTTAACATCCTCAGGAACCCGTATTTGCCTTGCTCGAAGCTCTCGCAGCCCAAACGCCGTTAGAAAATGAGTAGTAAATAAAATCGAATCTATCGGAGGTTCCGAATTGATCAGGCGGTCAATTGCACCGTACATTTCTTGCTCGTAATTCTCAACATTTAATTCCTGCACATAGCCAGGATTAAACGCAATGCCATGATTTTCAAGAGCACTCTTATAGCCCAAAAATCTATTTTTTATAGCGTCCAGTTCCGGCGTTAGCGTAACAAAACCAATTTTGGTCATACCGCAGCTCAATAAGTGACTAACAGCTTTATCTGTTCCTCCTTTATTATCGACAATGACATAATCTGTTTCGATATTCGGATAATGTCTATCAACAAGCACAAAAGGGAAATTCATTCTTTTTAGTTCCAGAATATCAACTTCATTCTTTTGCGTTGAGGCAATAATCAAACCCTCTACTTGCCTATCAAGCATCGACCTGATGAGCTCACGCTCTTTTTTGCCGCTCTCTTCAGAACTGCTATAAATTACTGTATATCCTTGCTTTGCCGCTTCCTTCTCTATCCGGCTTGCTATTCTTGCATAAAAAACGTCTGAGATATTGGGAATTATCAGACCAATCATCTCACTGCGACCTTTCTTTAATCCCTTGGCAAATACATTGGGTTTATAATTCTGTGCTTTAGCGTAGTCAAGAATTTTTTTCTGTGTTTCCTGGCTAATGCGCTTTTCATCTCCCCTGCCATTCATAACCAACGAAACTGTCGGAACAGATACATTCAGATGCTTTGCAATATCTTTTATTGATGTTTTCTTCACGCTTTATGATGATTGTTGAAAACAAACATTAACGGGTGTATTCACATTGACGGCAGAATGCTTGAACAGCAATCCATTCTCTATATTTACACTAAAAACCACCAAATCATTTGAATCCTGACTTAAATCAACAATAAAAGATTTATCCCTCTCCCATGGATAAATCATATGTGCTGATTCCTGCCTCAGCTTATTGGGCCAGCTACCAAAATTTTGAATTACCTGAAGATGACCGGAAAGAAATCCTCCATTTAAGATTTCTACGCTTAAAGCGTTACCACTCATGTAGTTTGCGATAACCAATCGACCAGCATATATTGCCAAATAACAAGCATAACCACCGGGGATTTCTTTTGAATCAATTATGCCCAAACCGGTATCATTACAAATCTCGTAAGAAATTGCAGGTGTCCCACTACCTCCGGGAAGTTCCTCCGCAGCAAAAAGACACTTATTATCACTTGAAATGCACAGATAACTTGGATTTCTATGAGATTGACACTCATCCGCTGAAATTTGTCCCGTGATCGGATCTAAAAAACAAATACCAATTCCATCTCCTGAAGGACATTGAGCGGGCGAATTTTCTTGATTATAACTTCCTGTATAAAATCTCATTATCAAGCTGCTTATTATTCAAGTTTTGATGATCGTATTTTACATTCCCGAAATCAATTCCAACGCACATCTGTAGTCTAAAAATACTTTTCATTGTCCGTTTGCCAAAACGTTTTAGCAAAATGATTAAAAAAAGGGGATGATTATCAAATCCCGCAAACCAAATCGTTTTGGCCTAACAATACGAAGCTAACACAATTTGTTAACAAAATAAAATTGATTTTTTAGGTCAATACATTTAGTTGGATGAAGTATTTGCTAACAAGTAATACAAATATTATACCAATACCTATTACTAGAATTAATGATTAACATAGTTCTACATTAGATATCATTCATACAACTAATTAAAAAGCGCTTACAAATTTCAATTCTTAATCAATTGATTATTAAGCAATTACACAGGAAGCCAAATTCATTATTCCCACAACAGACCCACACCTTTTCCCAATTTATAATCAGCATTTTACATGTTTCAATGTAAAATAAACTTAAAACAATATGGTTCCCACAATTCCCACGAATTCAATTGAACTTCCCACAGAAGTTCCAACAAAACCTAGAAAACTGAATTACACTAAATCCAGAACTGAAAAGGAACTGCCAAAAGCATACTTTACCTTTCGAAAAAAGAAGATTTACTTACCTCGGCATCCTGCTCTGCATCCAAAAACAGGTGATGTAAATATCATTACTCGTGTACGAAGAAACTTCACAAACTTGGTTCTTCAACACCCGAATGCCGAACCTGAAACAATGAAGGTCTTAATTCACAGTTCTCTAGAATTACCAATACATATACTAGAGAATTCTGCCAAAAATCAAGAAAATGGTTTTGACATGTGGTTGATTGAGCATGCAGCGAAAAAATACGCAGCAACCCATCGAGCTAAACTTTCAAAAAATTACTTAAGGAAATTTATGCCGACTGCTAAACTATTTGCTGAATTCGGACTGTTGCGACCACCTCCTGATACAGACTAGCAAAAACTTGCATTGGGGAGGTTCGATTTCATCATTTAAGAAGAAAATCATTGACTAGGTGCAATCATGTAAGTTATGTTCCGGCATCTCAAAAATGCTCGGACAGAAGTGAGGTGACAAGAAAAAGGGGGTGAAACAGTTTCTTATATAGAATCAATTTGAATTTTTGTTTCGTCTGGCTTAGCACTATGAGTAACTTTGAACTCAGAAGGAGTCATCCCGAATTGTTCTTTAAAGCATTTCCTGAAGTATTTTAAATCAGTAAAATCAAGCGCAAAGGCAATTCCAGAAACCGTCATATCTTCAGACAATAGTAGTTGTGCAGAACGTTTAATTCGAATTTTTCTAATGAAAATCTGAATAGAGACACCGGTTAGTGATTTTATCTTTCTATATAATGCGCTTTGGCTCATCCCTAGTTCCTTGCAAAGTTGAGGGACACTAAATTCAGAACCCTCCAGCATTTGAAGAATGATATTTTCTACTTTTAATATAAATTCTACTTCACGGGTTCTATTCGGTGATTCCGGATCTACTAAATCATTTGAATTATATCTAAGTTCAAGCATCTGCCGATTTTTCAGCAAATTATTCACCCTGGCAATAAGAATTTCTGAAGAAAAAGGTTTAGTTATGTAATCATCAGCCCCTACTTCAAAACCCGTTATTTTAGATTGCTTAGAATCTTTTGCCGTAAGCAGGACTAAAGGAATGTGACTCGTTGATATGTTATTTTTTATTTTTTTACAAAATTCAATGCCATTCAACCCGGGCATCATTCTATCTGAGATGATTATATCTGGTATATTTTTTAAAGCTAATTCAAAGGCATCGTTACCATTTTCAGCTGTCAATACCTTAAATTCATCTACAAATAAAGATTTAACATAGGCAGAGATATCCTTATTATCGTCTACAACTAGAAGCACTTTTTCATTTTCCTTTTCCAGTATGCCTGATTGATCCAATTCGGAATTATCATTCATTTCAAATCGATCAGGTAGCTTTCCTTTAGTATTATTCAGACGCACATACTCTTTTTTCTCTAATTCGGTTTTCTCCTTTGGAATTTTAACAATGAATTTTGTGCCCTTGCCCTCTTCACTTTCGACTTCTATAGAGCCTAAATGTAATTCAACAAAACTTTTACAGAGCGCCAATCCTATTCCTGTTCCTCCGGCGCTGACTGAATTGGATGCCTGAAAAAATGGAGAGAAAATATGCTTTATCTCATCAGTTCTTATTCCAACTCCATTGTCCTTCACTTCGATAACCAGGTTGGATTCATTTTCATAAAAGCCAAAATTCACTGTCTTACCAGAAGGAGTATATTTAAATGCATTTGACAACAGATTGTTAATTACGATCTGAATTTTCTCCAGATCCACCCAAGCTTCCAATTCACTTTCACAATAAAAACCGAATTTGATCCCCTTTTCCTTAGCCAGGTATCCAAAGCTCTCTGCTTCTTCCTGTGCAAGGATTTTAAGATCATGTTTACTCACATTTAGTATGGTTTTGTTCATCTCAATCTTTCTGAATTCCAGCATACGACGAATGAACTTTAGAATGATTCCGGTATTCTTTCTTATCAGGTTTAGATATTGCCTTTGTTTTGGGTCTTTAATAGCACTCAATAAATCATTAACCGGACCCTGGATAAGTGTCAGAGGTGTCTTTAGTTCATGTGAAAAATTGGTATAAAACCTCAGTTTCTCCTGCATAATATCATGTTCCTTCTGTCTCAATTCCTGCTCAAACACCAATTTTTGTTTTAGTGCAATCCTACTGTTACTGAATTTTCTCACTCCCCAAATAACAAATCCAATAAAAAATATATACAGAATATAAGCGGGCCATGTTCTCCATAATGGTGGGGAAATAAAAACCAATAATGTTTTTTCCACATCGCTTCTTATGCTTTTTACTTTAAAAACATAATCTCCGGGGGGAACATTTCTATAAGTTGCAGAGTTTGATTCAGTTCCAAATTGCCATTTTTCATCAAAACCGTCTAACTTATAGATAAAATCGTTTTTCCCGTGTGATGTAAAACCAGAAAGTGAAAATTGAATAGAAAATATATTATCTGAATGATTTATATCAATCCTATCTGTCAGAAAAATGCTCTTATTTGTTGGGAATACTTTTGAATTAACTGGATTGATAATTTGATCAAAGATTTTTATTTGATTAAATATAATCTCTTGTCTATTGGGCTCAACTGTTATTTCATTTGGATAAAAAAGGTTCATCCCATGGATACCGCCTGTTGCAATGTAGCCATTTTGAGAACAAAAGATCGACCCATAATTAAAATGCCCGGCCTGGAATCCATCTTGAGAACTATAATATTGTACCTTATTTGATTCTATATCAAAAAACACAATACCCGTGTTTGTTGTAAACCACAGATTATTATCATTATCCATTTGGATGCCTGAAATTGACCTCATCTTTATTTCGTCCAGCACAGGAAAATCTATAAAATGATCATTTTTGGTATCAAATGTTAATACGCCATTTTGACGTGTTGCCACCCATAGTATTCCACGCTCGTTATATATGTCGAAAATAACTTCATTTTGATATACGTCATGTTCACTCCATGCTGTATTTACCGTTTTGTTTTGTGATGCACTGTATTTTATCAATCCTTTTCTATAAGTACCTAACCACAGATAACCACCCTCGGAAATAATTGATCTAATATCATATAATGGAACTCCAAGAATCCTTTTAAGCTTTTTATTACTTTCGTCATAGATATATAATCCTCCCTGATTGGTTCCTATATAAATATCCCGGCCTGTATCCTCAAAAAAACACCTAATGTCGTTCACCTGCAATTCCGAGTTTTCGCTGGTTTTATTGAAATTCACCAATTCCCCAGTAGCTTTATCATACATAAAAACACCATTGGAATAAGTGCCCAACCAAAGCCTTTTTCCAGTATCTTCATGAGCCGCTAAGATGGCTACATCTTCTAAACCACCTATAACCCCTGACTGAATCTTACCACTTTGAGGATCCAGCAAACTCAATCCTTTGCCATCAGTGCCTATCCAAATTTGGCCATTTTCCGATTCACAAATTCCCCAAACATTTTGATAGTTTAGTGAATATTCCGATTCATTGATTTGTTTGGTGACCATTCTAACTTCTTCTCCTTCTGGATTAAATACGTTGATCCCCCCGTTGTGCGTGCCTAACCAAAAGAATCCGTTATCTTCCTGAAAAATTTTACTTACTGTTCGATGAGATATGCCAAATTCGTCAACTCTTGGAGTGAAATGAGATGATAACACAAACTCACCCTGTACGGTACATGAGAGGGTGTACATTCCGTTTTGTCTCGAACCAATCCAAAGGTTATTGCTTTTATCGCTATATATAGTAAGATAATCATCTTGTGGTAAGATCTTCTGTGATATATTATTGATAACTTTCTTATGGTTGTCCACTAATCGCAGTTGAAGAACACCGACATCAGATCCTACCCAAACTCTTTGGTCAGAATCTATATAAATCTCAAAAACGTTTAACTTTTCTTTATTGGCTATGTCCTTCGCACTAAAAAAGATTGTTTGTTGATCGGTTATATTATAACAGAGGATTCCAAGATCACCGGCAGCACCCCACAACCGATCACCAACAAGGTTTATTTCGTGAATAGTTTGGTTACTAAAATTCATTCCATATTTATTGATGGTAAGATTCAAAGAGTAGACACTATCTCCTTCTACTTTCATCAAACCACTTTCATACTTGCCAAAATAATAGTTCCCCGAATCATCCATAGCTATTGAACTGATGCGACCTGTTATATGCTCGGGCATAAACCGCTCAATTATATCCAGTTCATAGCTATATCTTCCAATACCATCGTCCGTCGATATCCATATGTTATTATTATTGTCCAGATATAGTTGTGACACATAATTATTATGTAACGCATTTACATTATTCTTATCCTTAATAAATTTTTGGAATTCGAAACCCTGATATCTAAACAAACCTTCATTTGTCGCAACCCAAATCTGGCCAAGGGTATCCTGTACGATATCATTGATCATGTTATTTGTTAATCCTTGAGATTCATTTAACCTATGGAACTTGTGTTGTGTAAAAAGTTTATTCTGCCCCTGAGAATTAATGACCGCTGTCAAAAATACCACTGAAACAACTAGTATTTGTAGCAAGTTCAAACTCCTCCTATGTAAAGTACTTATCAACATAATTGCAAATTAACCGTATTTACGCCAGGTCTGCATTTTTTAACATAAACAAAGTACAGATTAGGTCAAGTGCAATTAATTAAATTTAGTAAAGATGTTCAGGAAATAATCGTTCTAATGTGAGGTGCTTATTGATCGCAGGTAATAATATATATGCTTTATTAGAGAATGATACCAATAGATTGATTTATCAACTACCCAATTGTGAATAATCATTCCCCTTGTTCAAATTTGAGTTTTGATACCTTTACCTCAAAATTCAAAAAACATAAAATGAAATATCTATCGATCTTTTTTTGTGTGATGATTGTTCATGCATACACCTCGGTTGCACAGGTATCATTTGGAAAAGCCGAAAAAATAAATAGCGATTGGAAGTTTATACTAAAAGATGTTGAAGATGGAGAAAATCCATCCCATGATGATCGTGAATGGCAAAATATAGATCTGCCACATGATTGGAGTGTGAAAGGTCCGCTAAGTCCATCATTGGCAAGTGCTTCAGGTTATTTACCTGGAGGAATCGGATGGTACAGAAAAGAGATTAATCTCCCTGAAGAACTTAAAAATAAAAAAATATTCCTCTACTTTGAAGGAGTTTATAATCGAAGTGAAGTATTCATCAATGGCCATTCTCTTGGTTATAGGCCCAATGGATATATTTCTTTCATGTATGACGCAACACCCTATATCGATTGGGGCAATAAAAACACAATTGCAGTAAGGGTCGATCATAGCCGCCAGGCTGATTCACGTTGGTACACAGGCTCGGGGATATATCGAAATGTCTGGCTGGTTCATTCCAATCCAGTACATATATCACAATGGGGCGTATATGCATATCCGGACAAGGTTTCCGTTAAAAGAGCCGAATTAGCTGTGGAAATAGATATCGAAAATGAGACAAATGCTGATGAAAAGCTAACTGTTTTAAATGAGCTGGTTTCTGCAAATGGTGATGTGGTTACAAAAAAAATAACGAAAGCTGGTGTTGAAAAAAATCAATCGAAAAAAATCACATTAAAATTAAAAGTAAATCATCCGAAATTATGGAGCTTAGATTCACCTCATCTTTACAGATTAATAACTACAATAACCAAAGATGGTGAGACCATCGATAAGACAACTACCATAACAGGATTTAGAAAATTGGATTTTGATCCAAACAAAGGATTTGCCTTGAATGGAAACTGGATGAAGGTGAAGGGCGTTTGCCTACATCATGATGCCGGCGTTTTGGGATCTGCCGTACCTCGGGAAGTGTGGAGAAAAAGGATTATTACACTAAAAGAAATCGGTGTAAATGCCATACGAACCAGTCATAATCCTCAGAGTCCTGCACTTTATGAATTGTGCGACGAGCTAGGCGTGCTCGTGTTGAATGAAGCATTTGATGAATGGGAATTCCCCAAACGAAAATGGCTTGAAGGCTGGAATGTTGGTACTCCTGGCTTTGAAGGGTCCTATGACTTTTTTGAAGAATGGGGTGAAAAAGATTTGGCGGATATGGTTCTCCGGGATCGTAATCATATTTCGATTTTCGCCTGGAGTATAGGCAATGAGGTAGATTATCCAAATGATCCATATTCACATCCTGTTTTGAATGGAAAAGAAGAGGATGGGTTTACGCAACCTATATTTGGCGGATATAAAAAGGAAGCACCGGATGCTATGAGACTGGGTGATATAGCAAAAAAACTAACAGCGGTAGTTAAAAAATATGATAATTCGCGACCTGTTACAGCCGGACTGGCCGGAGTCGCTATGTCAAACGAAACAGAGTATCCCTCCACGTTAGATATCGCTGGTTACAATTATACAGAAAGCCGTTATATCTCAGATCATCAGAGATATCCCGAACGCGTAATTTATGGAAGTGAAAACAGACATGAGTTGAATGCCTGGAAGGCCGTTACAGAAAATGACCACATTTTTGGACAATTTTTGTGGACAGGTATAGACTATCTGGGGGAATCAGGCAGATGGCCCTCGAGGGGTTTTTATTCCGGATTGATGGATTTTGGTGGTTTTATCAAACCGCGCGGGTATTTTCGTCAGTCGTTATGGGCTGATAAACCAATGGTCTATTTGGGGACATATCCTACACCAGGCGCAAAGTCAAAAAATCAGTCAAGAGATGTTTTATCCTTGCATGAAAACAAAGACGATTATGTAGAAAAAGTCCCCTCTATGGATGCATGGTCGATTTGGAACTATGAGGAAGGACAATCTGTGCGCGTAGTCTGCTATACAAATAATCAAAAAGTACGCCTGGAATTAAATGGAAATCAAATAGGTGATATAAAGGAATATAATCCTAACACGGGAATTATTTACTGGGATATTCCTTACCAAAAAGGGACATTGGAGGCCGTAGGTCTCGATCAGAATGGAAATGAAATAACAAGATTTGCTATCCGGTCTTCAGATGCTCCTTATGCAATACAGGTAATTAGAAGTGAAAGAGAAATAA
This sequence comes from Cytophagales bacterium, assembly GCA_022360055.1. Classification (GTDB taxonomy): domain Bacteria; phylum Bacteroidota; class Bacteroidia; order Cytophagales; family Cyclobacteriaceae; genus JAAUQL01. The sequence continues at coordinate 25,347 of JAKSDO010000092.1, forward strand.
AAAAGGATAATGGACTTGCTCAAATATTGTTGCAAGTGGTTGACAAAAATGGAATCCCGGTAATGATATCAGACAATGAAATCACTTGTAGTATTGATGGTCCGGGTAGATTACTGGGGCTGGAAGCCAGCAATAACAGTGATATGGGCGATTACACGGACAATAAGCAAAGAGCATTTCATGGAAAATTATTGGCGTATATCCAGTCAACAGGTACAATTGGAGAAATTAAGGTTTCATTTTCATCTCCATGGCTCAAAGCTACTTCGATCACTATCCGGGTGATAGATGGAGCAATTCCAAACGAAGCTTATTTGATAAATGTTCACTAGTACCTAAGTGGATCCGGACCACTCAACCCAGTTATCGGTTGGTGTGGAATTCCTTTATTGCCTAAAAAGCCCGAAGCTTTTCAATGTCTGGCTGTTGTAAATGAATGCAACTTCATAATTATTTAAGCTTCAACGTGTCTAACAGTTCTTCTAGATTTGGGTCAGATGGTCTTGGGGCATCAGAACTAATTATTTTTCCTTCAGGATCGATCAAAATATAACGAGGAATCCCGTTGATGAGGTATTCCTTAATAAAATCAGAATTCCAGTCATTATCCGAAATTAGCTGAATTCCGTTTAGTTCTTTTTGATCAATCATCTTTTTCCATTTTTCACGATTGTTGATTTTGTCAATCGATATACCTACGAATACAATATTCTTGTTTTTATATTTTTTTTCAATCTTTTTTAAATAAGGTATTTCTGCTATACAAGGAGCACACCATGTGGCCCAGACATCTATGTATATGTATTTACCTTTCAAATCTTCGAAGGAAGTAGTGCTACCATTGTAATTTTCGTAATTGGTAAAGGAAGGCGATATATTACCTGGATTAAGCGAGTTTAATTTATCATAGACTTTCTTTATTCTTGATCGAACCTTCTCATTGGACGTAGCTTTTATGTGTTGGTTATAAAAGTCATTGATATCATTCACAAAAGTGATTTCATTTATGGCATTATCATAAATTAACTTGTCACGTATCACTTCACTTGGAATAGTTTCAATTGCCTTAATCCATGCTAAATATTTAGAAATGGAATCTTTTCGAGATATTTCCTTGGCAATCTCTCTGTAATATGATTTAACTAAATATTGATATTTTGAAGAAAATTCAAAGTCTTCTACAAGGTTGTAGTTAATTAGATTTAGCTCTGCTAAAAATGAATCAGAAACTTTGAAACTTGTGTCTTTAATTATACGGGCATGGCTAGATTCGTAAATTTTATACCTGCTCAATATTTCGTAATTAATATTTCTTTCTTCTAATTCTTTAAATTTATCTGATAAGCCTTCAAAGGAAGATAACGTATCCTTCAGAACAGATTTTATATGATCAAATTTGATTTTGAAATCGCTTTCGTCCAATTTCAAAATTGATTTAAGATCATAATTGATGAGATGATTTAATGTTTTCTCTTTAACACTTAAATACTTAGTTTTTTCTGAGCCAATGCCTTTAATGTTCAATGTATTTTTATAGTCCTTTTTATTGTAGGTTATATGAATATTATCTCCAGACCCTAAACACAAATAAGTTGTATTAATACCATCATTAAGAACATAATATCCCAAGCCAAGTTCTATTGAGTCGTTAAAACTTCCATCTTCTCCAACAGAGATTATTTGATCAAAAATTCTTTCGCTACTACTAAGACTAATTTGACCTGCATTTTGACCGACTATGCTTCCGGAAAGAATGGCGTAATTAACCGAAGCATCTTTTTTACAGCCAAAACACGCTAGGGCTGTTAGTAGAATAAGTGTTTTTTTCATGACTTTGGCAACATAAGTAAATTAATCAATGTTCGTAAAGGCAGATAGTTTACAAAGTTAAAGGCACATCCTTTACACTAGATTTGGACTGAGCCTTATTGATTTTTCTTTTTCTCTGATAT
>JAKSDO010000300.1 GCA_022360055.1 Cytophagales bacterium
GTAATTATCATAATAGGTCACTGTCAAGTAGGCCACTGAATCGATCCCTTTCGGATACGATTGATCCGTATAGCCATGATCATAACTGATCGAAGTTCCTTTCCACGTTCCCGTACAAACTTCATACATCGCTTCATTACCCGCTGTACCGTAAAACACGGCTACGCCATCCTGAACCGTTTCACGGCTCCCGCTGATGTCTGTTGTTCCCGTCAATACCGGCCGGTTCAAGGCATCATACTTGGTAAAAAGCCACGTATTGGTCTTTCGGTGCTCCCCGTCCTGGGTCAGCACCAGCCGGTCCCGGGAATCGTAGACCATATAAACAGGCGCTGCTCCCGGCACCTTCTTCTCCACCATGCGACGGCGGCTGTCATATTTGTAGGCAAACAAGTATTCATCTGCCACCTCTGCACTCAGCGGATAGGGCTTCACTTCAAAACCCGGGCTGTAGGTATGGGGCGGCGGTAGTGTGACGGTCACCCCGGGACAGTAGTAAAATACTCCGGTCGAAGCTGTTATCGTCGCATCTGTGGTCTTGATATTGCTCTCCGGTATCCCCGACAAGCTTGTCCCCAGTTTGGTTATGGCCTCAGGAGGAAGCACAAACCTCAGGTCTCCGAAATCGTCGTAGACATAGTAGGTGTCGTGCGCAGCGCCCGATTCATAGCTCCTTTTCAGAACAACACGGCCCTGTTTGTCCTTGTATTCCCGGACCGTGCCGTTGTTCCCCGTCGTCCAATCCTCGTCTTTCGTTACGGTCACATACAGCTCGTTCGCTCCGTAGTAATGTCCGGCTGCCAGAATGCACTGATCATCCTTTACCTGCCACTGGAACACCTCGTTGGTCCCATTGGTGGTATATTCAAAGACCACCGACTTGTCATCGTTTGCAAGCACCTCATCGGGTTGCCATGCACTGCCCGGGCCGCCTTGTTTCAATACCCTATTTAGTGGAGAAGGCTCGAAGATGGTCCTCGAATACGGGACCGGATCGTCCACGACCCCGTTGGTGCTGTTCATGTAAAACTGGTAATGATCCGTCGAGGTGGTATAGGCCTTGTCAATCGCATTGGGCTGGTAGGAACCATTGCCTGCAGCCGTATAAGGCAAAAATCTCTTTGATTCCCTACCGTAATCATCGTACTGCATCGGAAGAATGATGTCTGCGCCATGGAGCGGACTGGCCTGGAACAAGCTCTGTTGCATTGGCCTGCCCAAACCGTCAAAATACCGGATGGTGCGGTTGACCTGGCTTACACTCTTACTGATCAACTGGCTCTTGTCCGTGATCCCAGCCTCTCTCGGGGTATGCTCGATCACATAGTTCCGGTCGATACTCGGAAGCGGCCCCTGACCGTACATGCGCGTGAAAATCAAAAATATCACCAACACAGTGTGAATAGTATAGCTTAAAAAAGTGTTCATCGTTTCTGGATTAATCTTTTAACTTATTTATCGGTCCGTTGAGTGAATGGATCTTATCCATGACAATTGTTTCGGTGTGGTGACTTTCTGATAACCTATGTACCTGTTGTCTTTGGAATCCTTAATTCTCAAAGTAATATAATAGCTGCCTTGGTCAATCTTTCCTAGATCAAGTAGTATACTGTCATCAGTAAAGTCCTTTACTTTAAACTTTTCTGATACTTTCCTCCCCTCCAGTGCATCAATATGGACAATACCTGATTTTACATCTCCGTAGTGACGTTGTGTCCCCACTTTATAGAATACCTCCGAAATCTTTTTGACCTGTCTCCTGTCAAGTTTAACATTGAGATGCCAGACCGTATTATTTTCCATGGCTATGAGTGAATGTGTAAAGCTTAATTCACTTTCCGTTACATCCTTCAACTGAGGTGTCTGCCCATGTACGGGTAACCACAAGAATAAAATGATCGTGCCAAACAGGCAATTTGTTCTTATCGTTATATTTTTCATATCTATAATTTTAAAATTGGCATTAATAAAGGGATACACTGATGGTTCTTGTTACGGAACTATCCAGAGTTTCATAAATAATTGTGCATGTGTCTCCCGGACTTCCGCTTGCCGTAAAATAAAGTGTAGCATCTCCGCTGCCGCTGGAACTTCCTGCCGAAGACTGTATCCAGTTACTACCGGAATCATAGTTTATGTAAACCATATGCCAATCCGTATTGCTTGTCAAACTAACATTGAATGAACCGTCATACGGGATACTTACAGCATTAGGTGAAAGCGACAGTGTCGGGGATGCCGAGGCCTGATCTACGGTTACATATTGATCCTGTACATCCTGTCCGCTTACCGTGACCGTAGCACTTCGGGCCGCTCCGGTGTTTTGTGTATAGCTGATACCAACAGTGCCATCATTGCTCCCGGATGTTGGAGAAACCGTGATCCAACTGGCGTTGTCGCTCACGGTCCAGGAGACATTGGAATATACGGATACATTGGTGGATCCAGACGAAGACGGAAGGCTGATTGTACTTGTCGAAAGCATTAATTCCGGAGGCGGGATATAGTTGTAATCATAGCTCGATACAATATCCGTATTGTAATCCTTCACGGCCTCCAGCCTTTCAAAATCATCATATTCATAATATGTTGTAGTACCCGAAGGGTCGGCCTGACCGGTCATGCCGATCAATGGGTCAACTGTATACGTGGTGATCAGCACGTTATCCATCCCAGGTTGAGACCTTAAGCTGGAATTGAATGATGACCATGTATCTCTCTTTGTTTGCGTATCCAATCCGGATATATCGGTTAGCATGGCATCCATATCGTTCAATCCGTTTGAATATCCGGATAGACTATTTATTGCGGCCGCCACAGCAGTCTCAAGGGAGACTCCGGAGATATTCTCAGCTTTTACTACCGGATATTGATTATTGTAAGCCCAGACATAACTTACATGCATATCATCGGCCCTGGAGACCTCTTGTGGGTTGCCCTTATCGTCGTAGCCATGAAAAATCACCCTGTCTTCCAATGGATTTGAAGGAGAAACCTCTCCGGTAAGAGAAGCAACTCGCTGGGGCATAACGCTTCCACTCCAACTTTTATAAACAGTTCGCTTAATTGATAAAAGCTCATTGGGATCTCCAATGGAATCCGCATCATAATCCTTATACGATTCCGTTTGGATAGGCAGAGCAACATAATGCAAACCATTTGATTTTATCGAATTTATTGTATTGCTCTCTGTCACGGTCAAATCCCCTCCGGGCAAGGTCGTTTCGTCAATTACATCATCGGGATAATACGTTTTGGAAATAAGTATGTCGCCTTTGCTATCGACGGAGATCGTTCGTGTCAACTGAACGTGGGTTGGGTTGTCGTAGTAAAAATTCGTTGTAGTCGTTACCGGGTTAGCGCCATCCTGATCATAGGTTTTTTCTATTGTTTGTTTAAGCACTTTCCTTCCTGTAATCGTTTTATCCACATGGTAGCAAAATTCGGCGCTGCTATAATCACCTGAAGGATCATAGGGATTTGGCACAGTCCAAGTATCATAAGGGATTGTTTCAAATACGGAAGAAACATAATTATTATACAGCGTATCCTCGTTGATGGTCTGATATTTGTTTTCGACATAGTTTATCAGGGTGAAACTACTTCCATTCGCTTTATAGATTTCTTCTTTCTTCAATTTTGCTCGCTTCCAAGAGGTGGTCTCGTAATAGTTCATTGCATCAACACCACTGAGCGCCTCATCCATCAATATGTTTAAAACAGTACCCTGGACCGTGAATTGATCGTGCTTGAACAAGGTTAGCGTTACCGCTCCGTTAAGCACCTGGGTACTATGTATATTCTCATAATAGGATATGGTTTTGCCATTAACTTTATCTGTCAAAGAGTCATAATCGTATTCGGTCACCTTTCCGTATTCAATCACCGGCTCTCCACCGAGGTTATTGTTGTAATACGGGGATGTGGAAACATATACATTCAGAGATTGCTTATTGTTACCCACTACTTTCCTTGTATAGCGTTTGTTCCCTACCGGATGGATCAGATTGGCATTTTCATATTCGAATGTTTTGGTTCCGGTTGGGTTTGTCGATTTACCATCATAATTGGAAATTGCCTTGATTCTTAATCCTCCTACCACTGTTCCGGCGGAGGTTCTGTTGGCTTCGTAATCAAAAAGGGTATGGCCACCTGTGGGATAAATGATCTTTTCGAGTATCCCGGCCTTCATCTTGGCTTCATTGCTAGCTCTATTCCCATTGCCAACCTGGACATATTCAAAATCGTAATTGTGTCGTGTATAGACGTCTGTCTGTTGTAGCAATGAGCCCGTGTTGGTATTGCAATATCCCCAATAGTCCTGTGCCGTGGTACACCTTTCGGGAAGCGCGGTCCCGTTATAAAAGAACAGGTGTTTCTGAACGGTGCCTGTGGGCGCGCTTCTATATATGGAGATCAGTTTCAATGATTTCTCCCTGCTCTTTTTTTGCTGGTCCAGGGTAAAATTCGCACTGGTCGTATAGCCATCTGAGTAATTTCCCCCGGATCTTTCGAAGTAATCATATTCAAAATGAAATTCATCAACTAAAGTTTCGATCGCATCATCATCAACAGCGTACACCTTTACGGCATTTAACTTATAGTCTCCTGTTAAATCTTCCCGATCCAGGGTGGATTCAAATTTGATATACCCATTGTCGAATATTATTTTATCCAGAAATTTTCTTTCCATTCTGGCGAGTTCATACCCTGAGTTCACTTTTAATGTTGGGGGTATTCCGTATTTAATATAGGACTGTTCGCTTTCGGCTCTTGCATATTCGAAACTCATACTCCTGCTTTTGTATCTGAAGGAAATCGTATCTTTCTTGTTCCGGGAAATGATTTCCGTCAAATACCAAGTGGAAATGAAGTTCATTGCATAAAATCCAAGATTGGAGTCGGTCAGTTCGGTCGCGTTACTGTTGTCGCTTCCCTTTCCAAAAACCAAAGTGGTTCCATCTTCGAGTATGGCGTGAATCTCGTCATTCGAAACCGGATTTATTTTGATGGCTATGGATGCGTCTTCAAATACCGCTTTATGGCCTTCATTTTGATCAAAATAAAATGATCCGCTCACTCCCAGCGCATTCAACACGTATTGATCGGGCGAAGTATCGTCATCGCTTCTCGCCGCGTCTAACATGTAAATAAAATTGTTCTGGTTAAAGTCAGCATCTCGCAAATCCGTTATATTCCAGGCGAAAGATTTATCCGGAAGGCCTTTTGTGTTTCTTATAATAGCTCCGCCTGCATTAAGTGTCCAGCCAAGGCCAACCCATGAAGCCAGGTCGTTTAGCCTGATCCCCGAAGTATTGTAGCTGAGGCTGATCGGAACCTTCAGGTCTTTTACGGCCAGGTTGTACACCGGAATATTTACCGCAACCTTACCCAGGTTTTTATTTACCGGGTAAAGCCCGTAATTGCCCAGGCTCGCTGCATTCGGAGATACCGGATGATAGGTCGGAACATCCATAGATGCTTCCTGCGAATGAGCAACGTCTAAAAAGAGCATAAAAACTATAAAAAGTAGTATGACTTTCTGGCGTTTGAAAACTGCGAAATATTTCATTTTAAAACGTGTTAATTAGTTGCTTTCTGTAAAAATTATTCTTGTACCTAGTTCTTGAATGATTATATGTCTTATTTTTTGATTTCTGCTATTACTTATCATTTGGCTTCCCGGTTATAATGTCCTTTATTCTTCACTTTAAAAATCCGAATCGCACCACCCAGGGGCTCGTGTACTGCCGATCACCCCGAATAGTGAAATTGTACAAAACCAAAAATTTGCCCTTCAGCCCCTTGTAGATCCCAAAGGTGTTCCCCAACCCGATATTGACCGAATGGGCCGGCTCATCCGGGCCCTTGCCCCGCTCCGACGAAAACACATTCCTCCCAAGCACCTCGTACTCTGCATGCGCCAAAAACGACTTGAAAAACCGGTACTCCCCAAACCCTCTGGCTCCGGTCCTCGGAACACGGTAATCCAAGTCCGTCGAGTCCGTATAGCTCATCCTAAATCTTACCGTCCCGCCAATGCCAAGGGTCCATCTCCGGTTTACCTTGTATCCCAATACCGGGTTGAAGTCCAGGTGCAGCGGATCCCCGATGTCCAGATGAAAAGTGCCGCCATACGTAAGCCGTTTTTTTACAGGAACTCCGCTCAACGAATTGGTTTTCCTGGCTGCTTTCAGGTCCTCGCTGTCCGGCACATAGGCATATTTCTTCTTCAGGGCATCGATCTCCCCCTTGCCCGCTTCGATGTGTTCTTCGATCTTGTCAAAGTGCTTCAGGCCCGCTTGCCTCGCATTTTTCATCGGGTGACTGGCAACATCAAATTTTGGCGCGCTGTCCCTAAACATCGACCGGGGATTGCTCTGCAGTTTGGACAGTTGTCCCTGTTCTTTCACAAAGGCCTCATAGTAGTTGGTCTTCATCGCTTCTGATACAGCCAGTTGATCCAGTTGTTGCCACAGCTCAGCGCTATCCGGATCAATGTCTTTGATCTGCCGGTTTAGCGAGTCGGCGGATTGTGGTAGGTTTTTGAATTGGTCTATCTGCGCTTTGTAAGGCATTAATGCACGATCGATCATCGACTGGTATCCCTCAAATTCAGGCCTGTTTTGCACGTTTGCCAGGACCATCGACTGCAATTCCTTTTTTGAGATCTTTGAATACTTTCCTGCCTGATCAAACTTTTGATTCGCTGCGGCCATCGCCTGCTGCTGGCTCGATGTCCATTGGGAAACCTCAGGATCCAATGATCTAAAGTGCTCAATAGTGCCTTGTTTTTTTAGCTCCGAGGTCAGGGAGTCCGTGGTTTTTTTGAGTTTCCTGAAGTGCCGTTTTACAATCTTCGAACTGTCTTTTTTGTATTGCCTGAACTGTTGCTCTACCTGCCGGGCCGTAGCGATTTGACGGGTGATGTCCTCGGAATATTTGACCGATGTACTAATCTGGGCACTGGTCCGGTTACTATTTGCCAATATCAAAAGAATCAGGCAGATCAATGCCACATCAGGCATCAACCTCCATGGCCTATTCGACGATATGTTTGTTGTTTTGTTCAATCTCCTATTTTCTGTTTAAGCAATGCGTTCTCTGCTTTCAGCTCATCTACTTCTTGCTTAAGTAATTCCATTCCCTTCATGAGCTCTTGATTGCTTTTACTCTGATCTATTACATAAAGCGTCAGCTCTTCAATCTTCTGAAGCAGCCTGGCATCCATCTCCCCGAGACTGATCCCGTTTTCCTCTACTTCTTTTGCCGAAGGGATATCCGGAAGATGGCCGTTTTCGGTGATGAAATCCTCCACCTGATCGAGGGATTTGAGGTCGTAGTGTGGTTCGAAAACAAAGTCGGACCAGCCCGTAGCTACTTTCACTTCATTGGCGCGGACCGTGCCCAGCACGTCGAGTTTGTAGTTAGGGGTGGTGGTGCCGATGCCGACATTGCCATTGTATTTGATTCTAAGCCTTTCGTTTACACCTGTATTATCCCTTGTACTTATGGCAAAA
>JAKSDO010000023.1 GCA_022360055.1 Cytophagales bacterium
TTAAGTTACTGACAAGCAGTGAAATATAATCATGCTCGTGCGTGTCCTAAATTCGCTCCGGCCGTGCCGGTTTCATCCGTTTATATTTTTTTAAGTTACTGACAAGCAGTGAAATATAATCATGCCCGTGTGTGTCCTGAATTCGCTCCGGCCGTGCCGGTTTCGTCCATTTCTTGATGTTTCATGATCGAGTTATGCGTCGCTTAACACCTGCAGGAACCTTTTTATCCCGGACACCGCACCTATTTAAAGGTCCGGGCAAGCGCCTGGAATAGCGAATATAGCTCGTGAAATCGAGCGGTCCAAGATCTAAGCGCTCATTGCCCGGGTCGCAGGTTTGAAATCCCGGAATTAACTGAAACAGGCTGATTTTAGCAAACGATTCCGATCAGATGCAGTGTCCTATGGCAGGCATTATTCAGCAGATAAGTGTTTTATGCGTGATCAGCCCGTGGGGCACCATAGGCAGGCCTGTCCGCATAAGCGGGAAAATTGCCAAACTTTTTAGGTCAGGACGGTAAACAATGAATTTTAATCCTTAGGGTACATAGGACTCTGACGAAGCATTTGTAATGGATCTTAATCCAAATTGGCAGGACATTTGCGGATACTTTTAATCAAAAGGATCAAATAGATCTATTATTTAAACGAATTACTATTATGAAAAAGACAACCTTAATCTCTGTACTGACCTTGTTTATTGCTTTGGGCGCAAATGCTCAGGCTGAATTGCCAAACGTGATGAAGATAAATCCGATTTCGCTCGCTTTCGGCAATTTCAATTTGAGCTATCAAAGGGCTTTAAGCGATGCATCCGCAATTCAAATTGGAGCCAACTATTGGTACAATATACTGGGAACGGAAGTGAGCGGAGTCGGTTTAAGAGGCGCCTATCAATTCTTCATAACCAACAGAGCGCAACCGGCTCCGGAAGGATTTTACATTGGGCCGCAAATGAGCATTAATAGTGTAAATGTACAGGAAACCGATGAAAAAGTAACAGCGGTTGGAATCGGCCTTATGCTTGGGTATCAATGGGTATGGAAAAGCGGCGTAACGCTCGATCTTGGAGCAGGTCCAATGTACCAATTCGCCAATGAAAGTTCCACGGACGAATCTGTCGAAGGATTCCTCCCAAACATTACTATTGCGGTTGGTTATAATTTTTAAGAAATTAAAATCTATCTTTTCTCAATCCGGAAAGATAGATTTTTCCTGTCCTTTCAATCGTGGGTCGGACATTATAGAAAAACACGGGCAAGCTCCACAGAACCGACATTAACTTCTTATAATTTCACCGCTTAACGATAACGGATCAGTCCTAAAACCTGAAGGGGGGTAAAAAAGTTTCTCAATAA
>JAKSDO010000081.1 GCA_022360055.1 Cytophagales bacterium
ACGCTTTCCCCAAATGACCTACGGCCGCACCCCATGTTGCTCTTCCGTGTTGTGATGCATCGCGTGTTCTAACAGCATTCAGATTGGCTTTTGCATCAGCCAGATCTTTAATTACTTGTTGCCATACCAAGTCTCTCTCCACGGTCGGAGGATAAAACTCAGAATCATCAATTGGCGGGGTAGTTACCAACGGTACTTTGTACCATAGATTTATCAGGTAGAAATAAGAAAAGCCTCTTATGAACTGAACTTCTCCCATTAATTCTTTCCGTTTTTCGTCGCTTAGACCCGGGACATCCGGAATCTTTTGGATAGCCACGTTCGACCTGTAAATTGCCATCCAGAATGGATCCCATAGAAAACCGACAAGAGGATTTGTGGCATCTAATGTAAACTCGGCATTCGCCATTGCCCAGTCGAACGGAAAGTCCGTTCTATATTCATCGGATCTGTTAACTGTTGCCCAGGCAAAAAACCTTGGAAAGGAGGCCGCCCAAGAAGGCCCCTGAGCGTACATGAGCGCAGCGTAGCATGAAACGACCCATTTTTCCGCATCACTTTCATTTTGCCAGAACGATTCCGGAGTAATGGTATTCGGATTTATTTCCGTCAAAAAATCATCTGAGCTTTCGCACGATACGAGCAAAACCGAAATCAGCATGATTATTCGTCTAACGTATGATGTTAAATTTTTCATTTGTGAGATAATTTACGATTTGATTTAAAAACTAACATTCAACCCAAACAGAATTGTTTTTGCCAGGGGGTACAATGATGAATTTACACCCCTGTTAATACCAAAGCTCACGTTTTCAGGATCATAGCCGGAAAAACTTGTGAATGTTATTAAGTTCTGTCCGGTTACCGTTAGTCTTAATGAGTTGATTTTTAATCTGGACAGTAAGCTTTGAGGAACCGAGTACCCGAGCTGCATAATTTTAAACCTTAAATAAGAGCTGTTCTCCAAATAATAATCGCTCGCCGCTCCTCTATTTTTGTTCGGATCAGAAATGCTGGGTCTGAATACATCGGATCCCTTATTGTCTTCACGCCAATGGTCGGCATTTCTTGCAAGTGATTCATGTAGAACACGCCCTACTCCGTTAAATATCCTGCTCCCGACATTTCCCTGTACGATCATGTTGAGATCAAACGATTTATACCTGGCAGAAAAGTTAATCCCATACTCAAAATCGGGTAAATTCCCATCAAAATATCTTTTATCTTTATCATTAATTACTCCATCGTCATTCAGGTCTTTAAATCGAAGATCGCCGGGACCGGCATTAGGTTGGATAAGCTGTCCGTCTTTAGAATGGGCATTGACCTCTTCCACAGACTGAAAAATACCATCGGTCTCCAACAAATAAAAGTTGGCCAAACTCCTGCCCACTTCAGTTTGATTTGCCAGCTCGCCGCTTACGCCGTATTGCCCTCCGGTAAGTATGTCTCCATCCGTATTCAGCTTAATGACCTTAGAATCCAACAGAAACAGGTTTCCTCCGATATCAAAGGTAAAGTCTCCGTTCCTCTTGTGGTAAGTCAGCGAAAATTCGAACCCCTTATTCTGGATATCTCCGGCATTGACGAGTACATTCGAACGCCACATACCCAAACCAATGTGCGCAGGTATCGGGGCATTAAATTGTAGGCGCTTTGTGTTTTTCTTGAAATACTCTGCGATCAAAGTAAACCTGTCTTCAAGCAAATTTGCTTCGAGACCAATATTGGTGGATTGCGATGTTTCCCATAAAAGTCCGGAATTCGTAAGATTCAACTGAGCAACTCCGTTAACAAATTGTTGCGGGGTTCCCAAAATATAGTCAACACCTGCCCCTCCGATAGCAAGTACGTTTTGTGTTTGATACGCGCCTACGGAATTTTGTGATCCGAGCTCGCCATACCCTCCTCGTAATTTCAGAAATTGAACTGCACGTATGTCCGGGAAAAAGGACTCTTCACTGATAACCCAACCCAATGCGAAGGATGGGTAATTCCCCCATCTCAAGTCTTCCCTAAACCTGCTCGAACCATCTCGACGGATGGAGGCGGTAAGCAAATATCTATTCGCATATGAATAGTTGATGCGTCCGAGATACGATTCAAGGCTTGACCGCACTTCCGAGCCGCCACTGGAGGGATGTATCGTTTCGGCTGCATCTGCATTGGAGATGCCCGAAGGAAAGCCTTCTGCAATCAGCCTTAAGTTTTCCGATATGTTCTGTTGCCGTGTCCAACCAACCACTGCATCTATGCTGTGCCTTCCAAATTCCCGTTTATAATTCAAAGTGTTCTCCCAAAGAATGGTATGTGCCTCCCCGCGGGTCTCGCTTAAATCAGCCGTAGGATTTGTACTTAATCCATTTCCTACGTCAAAAACCGGAGTAAATCGCTTGTTGTGCCAGGTAACTGTGCTCACTCCAATACTCGATTTCAGGTTAAGCCCTTCAATAATCTCAAACGATCCAAACAAATTCGCCAACAGTTTTATCGATGTATTGGTTTCACTGGAAATTTCCCTGTGCGCTAACGGATTATTGACAATAAGAAATTCAGGAGCAACAACTCCCCAACCCGGCGACCAAGATCCGTAATCGCCATTTTCATCAATTGCGGGGAATACGGGAGCCGGCCATGCCCGAATGGAAGTGATATTTCCTCCTCTCGAGTTTTCACGACTGACACCTATTGACTCTCCAAAATGGAATTTGCCTTTTTTGAAATCGGAGTTCATTCTTATGTTTAATCGATCGTAATAAGACTCGACCGCAATCCCCTGCTGATCCACATATCCAACAGAAAGATTATAGTTAGAATGCGGTCCTCCTCCGGCAAATGAAAGGTTGTATTGCTGCTGCGGGGCACTGCTAAAAAGCACATCTTGCCAATCGGTACTATTTGACGGGTCAAAATTTCCATCTTGCAAATTAACTGGTATCGGCTTACCCTCGTTTTCATATTTCCAAACTTCCTTATCTCGCCACTGTTGCGCAGTCATCATATCCAAAGGCCTGGCGAGACTCTGAATTCCATACGATGCATTAAAGCTTATTCTCGACTCCCCACTTTTTCCCCGCTTGGTCGTTACAATAACGACGCCATTTGCAGCACGAGAACCATAGATAGCAGAGGAAGAAGCATCTTTGAGTACTTCCAAAGATTTTATATCGTTAGGGTCTATGGAATTTAAGTCACCACCGATAACACCATCAATGACAACCAAAGGCGGGGTATTGGAAAAGCTCCCCTGCCCCCGGATAATTAATGTAGCTCCACTCCCCGGAGCTCCTGAGTTATTTACGACAGAAACGCCGGGAATAACCCCCTGTAACGCCTGGCTTGTATTGACGGTGGCTTGCCTAGCTATGTCTTCACCTTTAACAGATGCTACAGAACCTGTTAAATCCTTCTTCTTTTGTGTTCCATACCCGACCACTACGATTTCATCCAAAGCTGTTATATCCGGCACCATGGAAACATCAATGACAGTTTGAGTTCCCACCGCAATCTCTTCCTGAACATATCCGACCGAACTGAAAACCAATACGGTTTCTTCTCCGGGCACATCCAGCGAATAGTTCCCCTCCACA
>JAKSDO010000078.1 GCA_022360055.1 Cytophagales bacterium
GTTGAGAAACTGCTGGCTGTTACCAACTCGCCTCCAGTATTCTATACTAAAAATGGACAAGGATTTGCTCCAAAAGGAGAGATTCATCTGAACCTGAAGTCGGGGCGAATGGATGATTACGCAAAGTATATGGCTGACGTAATGGAACATTTTAATAGCAAAGGGATATTTTTTGATTACCTGAGTCCAATTAACGAACCGCAATGGAATTGGGATGGCAACAGCCAGGAAGGCACGCCGGCTTTGAACGAGGAGATGCATGCCTTGGTCTTGTACCTATCCAAAGAATTGTCGTCGCGAAATCTAGAAACACAAATCGTTATTGGAGAGGCAGGAACCATTGGACACGCAGCCATTGATATGGAGGCTCTGGGAAAGCCTTTACATGGTCGCGACAATCAGGCGGCGTTGTTCTTTGGGAAAGAATCACCCTTTTATATTGGTGATTTACCCAATGTAGAAAAAACGATTTCTGCGCACAGTTACCATTCAGTTTGGCCTATCGATTATCAGGTGGAAAGCAGAAGTCTTGTCAATAGTGCATTGAAACAGGCCAATTCTGATTTGGGTTACTGGATGAGTGAATATTGCATTCTACAGGAGAATGATGAAATAACAGGAGGAAGAAAACGTGATCTAACTATGGAGACAGCCTTATATGTGGCAAGGATTATGCATCACGATATGGTACTAACCAATGCCAAATCATGGCAGTGGTGGACTGCAATGACCCAAGTAGATTTTAAAGACGGGCTGGTGTATCTGGATGACGGTTTGGAAGGCAAAACCGGCAAAATGGGAGGCGATGTAGAAAGCCTTCGGTATGACGGAGAAGTACGTGAAAGCAAATTGCTTTGGACGATAGGAAATTATTCCCGATTTATCCGTCCGGGAATGGTTCGGGTAAAATGCCAACTGGCAGAAGAGCAGTCGGCAGTAGATGGATTGTTGGCATCGGCATATAAAAATCCCAAAGATGGTAGTTTAGTATATGTTTTAACAAATCTATCTGAAAATGAAATGACTTTGGATTTTGGAGGGAATACTAAAGCACAAACCTATACCACAGATAAAAAACAGAATATGGGATTCTCTTCGCAAAAGCTTAATAAGGTAAAAATCCCTGCACGTTCGGTAGTTACTGTTTTAAAATGAAGAATATTTACCGACAATTTTTAATCATATCATGTATGTATAAACACCTGACTCCTTTGTTGTTTTGGGTGCAGACTATAAGCTAAAAGTCAAATTTTATAACTATGAACTCAAAAGAAAGATTTTGTACGACGATTAACAAAAATATCCCCGATCGAGCCCCATTATATGCCTCATGTACTCCTCAGGTAGCCAAAAAATTGAGTGGCTACACGGGACAAGATTATGAAGAGCCACTGGACTCGATGTTATCGACACGGGCTTCGCATATGGATTTAATGACGAACCTTGGAGCCGATGCCGTTGGAATAGCCGTTTGTGCGCCAAGCAATAAACCTACCATACAGTTAAACGGAGGCTTGATTAAAAACGAGTGGGGAATGGTTTTCAAAGATACAGGCCAATACAATGAATTTTATGAATTTCCACTGGCACATGCAGAAACTGCAAAGGACATTAAGAATTTTGAGTTCCCAGATCCATCGGCTCCGGGTAGATTGGAAGCCGCACAAGCAACATTAAAAAAATACGGAAATACACATGGTATTATTGCTGACCTTGAAACTACTTTATTTGAAACAGCCTGGTACCTAACCGGTTTGGAAAAGTTTCTGATGGACATGATGATGGAGGCAGAATACATTAATCCCTTGCTTGATGAAATACAACATATTCATACCGAGTACGGTAAAAGAATGATTGAACTTGGGGCCGATGTGTTATGGTGTGGCGACGATTTTGGTTCGCAAACCAGCCTAATGCTCGACACCGACACCTTTAGGAGGGTTTTTAAGCCTCGCATTAAAGAAATGTTTACCGAATATCGAAAGGTAAATCCCAATATTAAATTAGCCTGGCATTCATGCGGAGCCATAAAACCATTAATCCCCGATTTTATAGAAGTTGGTTTAGATATTTTAAATCCTATCCAACCACTTGCTGCCGAAATGGATCCTCAAAAATTAAAAAATGAATTTGGGAAAGACCTTATATTTTTTGGAGGTATCTGTGTGCAGGAATTATTGCCTCACGGAACACCTGAAACCATAAAAGAAGAAGTGACCAAAAGAGCTGAGATATTGGGTAAAAATGGTGGTTACATTGTAGCGCCTGCCCACAATATTCAAGAGGATACTCCGGTTGAAAACATTTTGGCTTTGTTTGAGGCAGTTGAGGGCTTATAGTTGATGCTATTTGGTTTTGATAAAACAGAAAGTACGAGATATTTGGTCATCCGACATCAGTTGGTTAATGGTTTAAACACTACCTGTATAACAAACATGTGCCGATTCTGATAGTATTTTAGAACGCGCAAATAAGCTTACTTAAACCTTCTATAAAGGTAGAAAATGGCAATACGCTTATTGAGGTTGGCTCGGGTGATTGCTTTTTTCAGTTCGCTAAATAGTAATAAATAAGAATTGTCTGAGTATTTAGATACTCCCTAAAGCATACTTATACGTACAACCTTTCAAATAATAAATAAAAGCATAGATTTTGGTATGAGGACCGATATAGTCTTGTTGGTTTAGAAATATGCCTCTCGTTAGTTCGGGAGGCATTATAAAATTCAAAGGATAAGTTTAAATCATATGAAAGTCGCATGGAAAGGCTTCGAACAAAAGGAGATGATTATTACGACTTACATATGATACCTTTGAAAACACCCAATTTTAATCAGATGAAACGTATGATAAAAAGATAAACCTAATTTATATTTACAATGAAAGCTAAAAATATTAAATGCAACAGTGTTGATAATTCCCGTAGAAAATTTATTAAAGAAAGTGCTTTAACCTTAGGGGCAATTACCATTGTTCCCAGTCATTTTCTTTTTGCAAAAAAAGAAATAAGAGATAATAAAGGGCAACTTGTCCAAAAAGCAGTAGTTGCTCCCAGCGACAAGGTAAATGTGGCTTGTGTTGGAATCGGACACCGTGGTGGCGAACTGATGGAGGATATTTACAAAACTGGCCATGCCAATTTTGTTGCCCTATGCGATGTCGACATGGGAGGACCTCAAACACTTAAAAAACTGAAAGAATTCCCTAAACTTCCTCGATTTCAGGATTTCAGGGAGATGTTTGACAAGATGCACAAAGAGTTTGATGCAGTTTGCGTAGGAACTCCGGATTTTTCGCATTTCCCTATTACTATATTGGCCATGTCGATGGGAAAACATGTTTATGTGGAAAAACCATTGACAAGGACTTTTCATGAGTCGGAGCTGCTGATAAAGGCATCCAAAAAGTTTAAGGTGGCTACGCAGATGGGCAACCAGGGGCACTGTCAGGATAACTATTACCAGTTTAAAGCCTGGGTAGAAGCCGGTATTATAAAAGATGTAACCCGGATTACAGCCAATATGAACGGAAAACGCCGCTGGCATGGCTGGGATACCAGCATAACTACATTTCCCAATGGGCAGCCTATACCCGAAACCATGGATTGGGATACCTGGTTGATGACAGCTCAATACCATGATTATCACAAAGATTTGGTTAACGGGCAATGGCGTTGCTGGTATGACTTTGGAATGGGAGCGTTGGGCGATTGGGGTGCCCACATCTGGGATGGATTCCATCAATTCCTTGAGCTTGGATTGCCGTATGAAGTTGATCCCGTGAAGATAGTCGGACATAATCCATTGTTCTATCCCCAAGCTTCGACCATTGCCTTTAAATTTCCCAAACGTGGCAAAAAGCCACCGGTAACCGTTACCTGGTACGATGGTCAAAATAATAATCCCCCGGTTCCTGACGGTTACGGTGCTGGCGTTGAAGCCGATCCGAATATACCTACGGTAAATGGGAAGATAGTGCCGGCAAGTGAGCTGGGCGCAGGAAAGATTATTTATGGAAAAGACCTGACCTTTAAAGGAGCAACGCATGGCAGTACATTATCGATTATTCCCGAAGATAAAGCCAGGGATATGGCATCGAAATTGCCCGAATATTATAAAAGTACAACCGACCATGCAACTAACTTTTTATTGGCTTGTAAAGGAGAAGAGAAGTGCCTTTCTCCATTTGAAGTAGCAGGGCCGCTTAGCCAGGTTTTCACCCTAGGAACAATGGCGCAAAGGCTTAATACGAAATTGATTTTTGATCGGAAGAAGAAACAAATCACCAACAATAAGCTGGCTAATGACCTTCTCGTGGGGACACCTCCAAGAAAAGGGTGGGAAGAGTTCTATAAGTTAGTATAGATAACAGGTAAATCAATCGGTAATAAAAATTATGCACAAATGAAACGCGTCCTGATAGGTCGGGAGGGGTTTCATTTGTCACCATATTAAATAGACAATTTTAATAAGATGAAAAGAAATTATTTGAAAAAGCTAATCAACACATTATTAGTCGTTCTAATCTGTGCTGCTGCGGCACATGCAAAGAAACAGCCCAATACACTTACAAAGAAAGAAAAAAAGCAAGGATGGGTTTTGTTATTCGATGGCAAGACAACCAAAGGATGGCGAGGTGCACACAAGGCTGATTTTCCTAAAAATGAAGACGGATGGATTGTTAAAGACGGAAAGCTTATCATCCAAGAAGGAGGAAAAGGTGGCGATATTGTAACCTTAAATAAGTACGGCGATTTTGAATTGCGCGTAGAGTTCATGGTGAAAGAACACAAATCGAACAGTGGGATTAAATACTATGTTTCGGAAACTAAATATAGAAAAGGCGAGGCTCTTGGTATCGAGTTTCAAACAGAAAATGCAAAACAAGATAAATTAAAGGTTGCACTTGCTGCTGCTTATGATATTTTTCCTGCCGACCAGAGCAAGGTTCGTGCTGCAGAGCCAGGTAACTGGAATAAAGTAAGGATAGTATCGAAAAACAAGGTTGTACAGCACTGGTTAAATGGAAAAAAAGTGCTGGAATATGAGAGAGGAAGTAAGGAATTCAGAGATGCTGTTGCTAATAGTAAGTTCCGTGATATCCCGAATTTTGGTGAGCTGAAAGAAGGACGTTTCCTGCTTCAGGACCACGGCAACGAAGTTGCTTTCAGAAATATAAAAGTACTGGAACTATAAATTATAGAATTTAAATCATGAAACGGGCATGTAAGTTTGCTCTTTGCACAAGAGAATAACCTTTGTGAAAGTTACATGAGTCACCCAAAAAATAGAAGTATGAAAGATAATTCAAACGAAAAAAGGTTTTCAAGAAGGAAGTTTCTGGGAGCTACTGCAGTAACTGCTGCAGGCGTAACAATTCTTCCCAGTAATGTTATTGCAGGCTTTGGGCACAAAGCTCCCAGCGATAAACTAAACATTGCATGTGTTGGTATTGGTGGAATGGGACGGCAGGATATCAAGAATATGACGACGGAAAACCTTGTTGCCATGTGTGATGTTGATTGGTCGTACGCAGCAAAAACACTTAACGATTTTCCCAAAGCCAGGCGCTTTAAAGACTGGCGCAAAATGTATGATGAAATGGGAAAAGATTTTGATGCTGTATTAGTTGCCACGGCTGACCATACACACGCCATTATTGCGGCTAATGCCATTACAATGGGGAAACATGTTTATGTGCAAAAGCCCTTAACACATTCGGTTTACGAATCGCGCCTGCTTACCAAACTGGCAGAGAAATACCAGGTGGCAACTCAAATGGGTAATCAGGGAGCGTCAGCGATTGGGACAAACCTGACATTGGATTGGTTATGGAATAACGAGATCGGAGAAGTAACAAGGGTGGATGCCTGTTCCGACCGTCCCGTTTGGCCACAGGGCTTAAATCGCCCTGCACAGGAAGATATGGTTCCTAAAACTTTGGATTGGGACTTGTTTACCGGTCCTGCGGCAATGCGTCCGTTTAACGAGGTATATCACCCCTGGAACTGGCGTGGCTGGTGGGATTATGGTACAGGCGCACTTGGCGACATGGCTTGCCATATTTTACATACCGTATTTGAAGGCTTACAACTAAAATACCCTACAAAAGTACAGGGAACTTCAACAACTGTAATGGCCGATGCCTGCCCAACAGCCGAGAAAGTAATTTATACCTTCCCGGAGAGAGCTAAGAAAGATAAGTTAAAATTACCTGAGGTTAAGGTAAGTTGGTACGACGGAGGACTTACACCTCCCCGTCCTGAAGGATTTGACGGCAAGGACCTTACTAACTGTACCATTTTTTATGGAACAAAAGATATAATGGTTCACGGAAGTCATGGTGGGGAGCCTGTTTTAGCTTCTGGAAGAGTGCCCAAAGCACCTGAAAAGCTTCGCCGCATAAAGGTGTCGCATCAACAGGACTGGATTCGGGCCTGTAAAGAATCACCTGAAAACAGGGTTAAACCAATATCAGACTTCAGTGCAGCCGGACCGTTCAATGAAATGGTGGTTATGGGTGTGTTGGCCGTACGTCTCCAGGGACTTAAGAAAGAATTGGATTGGGATGGTGAAAATATGAGGTTTACCAACATCGGCGCCAACGAAGAATTAAAATTCAGGCTTAAGGATGACTTTAGTATCCATAATGGCCATCCAACCTGGAACAATAAGGATACCGATCCTGTAAATGCACAGAAGTTTGCAGAAGAGTTAATAAAACATACATACCGTAAGGGTTGGAAACTACCGGATATGCCGGTTTA
>JAKSDO010000042.1 GCA_022360055.1 Cytophagales bacterium
GATGCTTGTTCGTTTGAATATATTGCTCGGTTTCAGCAAGGCTCGATAAATTATAATCTTCTTCGAATACAAAATCCGGAGCCGGGAATCCGTTGAGATCCACTTTTACTTCTTTGGTATGGATGGTGCCGTTTACAGTGAGTTTGGAGTCCGGGGTGTCTGTACCGATGCCCACATTTTCGCCGTTGCAGTATATAATTGAGCAATCATTTTGAATTGGGTCATCATTGTAAATAGCTGCGATTTCAGGTACGGTTAATTCCCTGTTATAGATCCTGACCTCGTCCATTGATCCTTTGTAAAATACTTCTTCTGTATTGTTAATATGTTTCCCAAACCAAAGATTCTGAGGGGTGTTCTCCATCGCCACATATTCGGAATCATTGTTTAATATAGTTGCTGATGATAGGGCACCATTGATATAGAGCTTTAACCCATAAGCATCCATGCTACCATCATAGGTAGCAGTGATATGTGTCCATGTAGATTCATCTATTAATCCTTCGGCTTGAATCAAAAATCTCTTATATTGATTACTTTCATCTTCAATCTGAAACCTCACCTTATTGTTATAAATATATAGGATATATTCCACACCAATTGTTTTTTGATCCCATTTCGAAATTAGAGATAGAACACCACCATTCAAGATGGGTTTTATCCAAAAGCTAATTGTAAACGGCAGATCCACAACACCATTACCAAAACTCAGGTAATCCTGATCCGATATTTCGATATAATCATCCGTGCCGTCGAAATAATAGGCCAGGTCAGCTTGATTATTCCGGTCAAATGTTTTCACCGCCCCGTGGATCGTCCCGGCATTTGAATTTATGCTTGCATCAGTAGCATCCCCGTCCAGCGGCCAGTATCCGACCAGGCCGTTTGTCGGAATTTGGGAATAAGTGAATTCAGAGACGCACAACACTCCTGCAAGGATCAGTATTTGTATGCATTTAATTAGCCTTCTCATTTTCAAATCTTTTTAGTTTGTTTTCAATTAATGTTAGCTTTTCATTCAAAGCTTTCAGATTACGATTTTCTTCCATGATACTCTTTATCTGCTTATTTTGCTCGATCAGATGCAGCGTCAATTCTTCGACCTTTTGGAGCAATTTGAGATTAAGTTCTTTCAAATTTATCCCATTCGCTTCCATTTCGCCGGCTGACGGGATTTCAGGCAGGTGCTTGTTCGTTTGAATATATTGTTCGGTTTCAGCAAGGCTCGATAAATTATAATCTTCTTCGAATACAAAATCCGGTGCCGGGAACCCATTGAGATCCACTTTCACTTCTTTGGTATGGATGGTGCCGTTTACAGTGAGTTTGGAGTCCGGGGTGTCTGTGCCGATGCCCACATTTTCGCCGTTGCAGTATATAATTGAGCAAACGTTCTGAGTTTGGCCATCAATGTAAATTGTTGTAATTTCGGGTACGGTCAATTCCCGATCATAGATCCTGACCTCGTCCATTGATCCTTTAAAGAATGCTGCATTTCCGTCAGCGTCAATATGTCTTCCCAGGCAAACATTTTGAGTAGTATTCTCCATTGCTACATATTCCGGATCGTTGTTCACAATAGTTGAACTGGAAAGTGTTCCATTCATATATAGCTTTAATCCGCCTGCAGTCATATTTCCATCGTAGGTTACCGTCACATTTGTCCAGACGGTTTCATCGATTTCATTTACGGATTCAACGGTGAGCTTTTTTCGCGATGTACTTTCATCTTCAATCTGAAATCTCAGTTTCTTACTCGGTGTCGTAAATATTATGTATTCCACACCAGCTGTATACTGATCCCATTTTGAAATCACGGCTCGATGCGTGCCGTTAAAGATGGGTTTCATCCAGAAACTGATCGTAAAAGGTGTATCACTGACCCCGTTGCCAAAACTCAGGTAATCCTGATCCGATATTTCGATATAATCATCCGTACCGTCGAAATAATAGGCCAGATCGGCCTGATTATTCAGATCAAATGTTTTCACTGCCCCGTGGACTGTCCCGGTATTTGAATTTACGCTCGCATCAGCAGCATCCCCGTCCAGCGGCCAGTATCCGACCAGGCCGTTTGTCGGGATTTGAGCAAATGCGCTAGTGAGTACATTTATCAAAAGGCTAAAAAAGATTGTTTGTTTTTTCATTTTGAATCAATTATAAAGTTTGATGTTTGATTAAGCTTTTCTTTAGTTTTTTGATTTCCCTTTCTTGCTGAATTGATTTTGAGACAAGATCATTGATGACTTTATTCTGTTTAATTAAATGAAGTGTCAATTCTTCTATCTTTTCGAGGAGCTTCGCATCCATCATCCCCAGATTGATGCCGTTTTCCAGTATTTCAGCTTCACTAGGCATGCCCGGAAGGCATTTGCGCTCGCTTATATAATTTTCCAATTCCTCTAGTGGTTGTAATTCATAATCCTTGTCAAAAACAAAATCTGACCAACTGCCAGCTTCAACTTTAATTTCTCTAGCTCCAATAGATCCGTCAACCGCAAGTTCGTGAGGGCCTAACGAACCTGTTCCGATGCCGACTTTCCCATTTAATTGGATTACATCGGAGGTGATATTGGAAATTCCGGTTTTGAATTCTGCTATGTTAATTAATCCACCGCCAGGGCCATTATCCTGAACTGTAAGAATGGCTTTCCCAGCCCCTCCATCTCTGTAAGGATAGATTTTCATTCCTCCATTATTCCCATCAACCGTGACATTAAGTGGGGTATGAGCTCTAACCCGAATTCCAGAAACATCAATAATGTTACTATTCATTTTGAATGATAATGTACCGTTTACTCCATCGGCAGAAACGAAGGATGCAATTTCACTTTGACCGGCAAAGAAACGAATACCTCTGTTTGTCCGCCCATGGATTGAAAGATTATATCCATTATCAGTTGTACCTATTTTTGCGGCCCCCGATACATCACCGAAGCTTATAAATGCATTTGCTCCGCTCATTTTCACATCGTTTGCAAATTCCCCGGTACCGGATACATTTAAATTCGCCGGAGATGTTATTGTCCCTATTTCCACATGGTCATTAGTGGTTATTGAATTCCCATTGTCAGTCCATTGGGCACGCAATTGATAATTCAATATTAGTAAGATGATTGTAATTATATTTTTTGTCATGACTCTTAAAGATTAATTATTTTTTTATTACTGCTTACTTTTTGTCATTAGGTGAGGCTTACATAATGAATCGCATATAGCATGAAATAAACCATAGCTGCTAACCTTTTCATAACTGTTGATATTTAGATGTATAAATTGCTTTTAAAAGTTCTGTTGCTTTAAAAATGTATATCCTTCAGCCTGAACCGGCCCAATTGAAAGCCGAATTTGATGTTCCAGGCCTTGGGATTGGGACTTGCAGAAGTATGTAAAAAATCATAAGTAAAAATGATCTGCCCCCGGAGCGCTTTGGACAGTGTCACTTGTTTGCCGATGCCAACGGGCAGGCCCTCGTGCCAGGTCCGTGTAGGAAGGTCCGTTCCAGTTGCCGGATCTTTTGCC
>JAKSDO010000150.1 GCA_022360055.1 Cytophagales bacterium
AATTAAGTCGTATTTCGAACCGGGTTTTCTTAAGATCTCATCCAAAGCAATTCCTATGGTTTCATGCTGCAAGGCCGAAGCGGCAACATCTATGGAGTCTTTTTCAATCAAATCGGCGAGTCGCTCCCGCTTCATTCGTATGCCTTCCCGGCCAATGCCCACATCCTCTTTTTCATTGTATTCATCCAATTCGTTCCGGACATTCTGAAGCCTTTTTTGCTGGAGCAATTCCGCTTCCGATTCCAATGTGAAATCTTCTTCGTGCGCCCTTTTTTCAACTGACTGGAGGAGTTGAAACAAATTTTCAAGACGGAGCTGTTCGTCGGTCTTTGGCGGATTGAATTCTGTCCTTCTGATCAGCGTCGCACCTTCCGGATATCCGTCGCTTGTCAATCCTCCCGAGCGCCGGATAATTTCAGAGATCCGCTCATTCTTTTTCTTTAAAGCGTAGCGCCCGGGATAGAGCACCTCTCCTTCTACTTTTACGATTACCTGAGGTTCATAACCCGGAGATTTTCTAATGAAAACCTGGTCATATGGCATCAAAGTAAATTTGGTGTCCTCCGCATTTAACTCCAGGTTTTTGCTAATCGAAAAAGTAAATATTTCCGCCGTTTGATTGGTTTCAATTTTATCCGAACGCTGCACGCGGCGGGCCACCTCTACCATAGACCCTGAAGCAGACTCCCTTAATCCACCTGCACGGATAATCAAATCCTCAACGGTCATGTTGTTGAAATACGGATAAGTTCCGCCTTTCTTCACTTCGCCGTACACCAAAACATATTGTTCGTCATTTAACTCGTAGATGGAAGATATTTGTACCAGATCTTCGCGTTGAAGTTCGATATCTTTTTCTTCTCCTTTGATTAATTTTCGAAGATTAAACGGAAGGACCGAATAGGAGTAATCTTCATTGGTTCTGTAAACCAATCCCCGCTCCATAAACGCATCGCCCCGCAATCCTTCCGCATTTTCGATCAATTGTTTTACGGTCAACCCATCGACAAGTTCATACTCCCCTTCTCGAAAAACGGCTCCCTTGATCTGTACCCGGTTGGTATATCGCTGCAAAATACCTTGGACGATCACCTGGTCGCCATTTTTTGTGTTCGTTTCCGCCAGTTCATTCAGGCTCAGGTCGGCAAACAATTTCTCACCCTGTTCGTTTCTCCGCACTTTTATAATTTTCGTATAAGCATTCTCCGTGAAACCGCCGGCGTAGTCGAGCAAAGCAGAAAATGTTTCATTTTCCAGCATTTCATAAATTCCCTCACGTTTCACTTCTCCTGTTACTTCCACCCGATTGATATATGGCCGGATGCGAATGATATCCCCATCCTTCAGGGTAACATTGTTTTCGAGGGAGCCCTTCATTAAAAACTCATACACATCGACGGTTGTAAAGACTTTGTTTTGCCTTATGATTTCAATCTTTCGCATCGAGCCGGAATAAGAAGGCCCTCCGGAAAGATACAAGGCATGCGCTACCGTAGACAGGGAACTGACATTAAAAGATCCCGGCCGTTGGGCCTCGCCGATCACATTTATCCTGATGGTCCTTAACTGACCCAGCGAAACCTGGGCAAAAGTATTGGGTGCGGCTCCCTGCCGGAAAGCCAATCCGGAATAGATTTGTGTTAACCTCTTTTTAATCCGGTCCGTTGCTCTTTCGATGGTAAGCCCGTTTAAGTAGATCGGGCCAAGATTTGAAATTTTTATATAGCCTTCCGGTGAAATAATTTCCTGGTAAGTCTGTTCCGAAGCCCCCCAAACATCGACAATCACTTCATCGCCCGGTCCCAACTGATAATCTCTTGGCGTGGGTATATTCAAGTTCGGCTCAAATGTAAGATCCTCCGAGTTGAACAATTTATAACCAAAAACACGCTTGTGTTTTTCGAGTTCTTCACGATCTAATATTTCTTCATAATCATCGGTCAGCAGCTCAACCAGGTCATCCTCTTTAATCTCCGGTTTTTCCCTCGTGCGGGCGCGATCAAAACTCGTTCCCGATTTCACGGATCCTGTTCGAAGTTTAGCCATCCGCTGTTTCAGCTTATCGATCTGAGACTGAGGAAGACCGCGGGATTTTAGGACAAGCTCTACTTCGGATTCCGAATACCCGCTCTGAGCCAGGCGATCCATAAACATTTGGATCTGGACGTCGGAAAGATCATCCACATTAAACGTACTCAACTGAGCCGGCGTCATATTTTGCAATTGATCCAACTCACTTTGGGATTGACCCCGGGCAATAGAAATGGTGACGATACATGCAATTACATAAAAAAGAAACCTAGGAAGTGATCTCATTAAAAATTTAAATTTTATAGTAGTCTTTGTACCAATCAACAAATGATTGAATCCCATCTTCAATTTTTGTTGCAGGTTTAAAACCTATCTCGTCATGCAAGTGATCGACGTTTGCATAGGTTTCGATCACGTCGCCAGGTTGCAAAGGCAATAGATTTTTATTTGCCTTCTTTCCCACTGCATTTTCGATGGAATCTATGAAATGATTTAGTTCAACCGGATTGTTATTGCCGATATTAAAAAGCTTATACGGAGCACTGCTACATGATGGGTCAGGATTTAACCCACTCCATTTCTTATTGGTTTCCGGAATATGATCAATTAATCTGAATATGCCTTCAACTATATCATCAATATAAGTAAAATCCCGTTTCATCTTACCATGATTGAATACATCAATTGCCTTGCCTTCGAGTATTGCTTTTGTAAAAAGGAACAATGCCATGTCCGGTCTCCCCCAGGGACCATAGACCGTAAAAAATCTTAGTCCTGTAGTTGGTATCCGGTATAAATATGAATACGTATGCGCCATCAACTCATTTGCCTTTTTTGTAGCCGCATACAGAGATACAGGATGATCTACATTATTGCCAACTGAAAAGGGCATTTTCCTATTTGCCCCATACACTGAACTTGATGACGCATAAATGAGGTGTTTAATCTTGTTACACCTGCACCCTTCAAGAATATTCAAAAATCCCTCTATATTGCTGCTCGTATACGCATGAGGATTTGTGAGTGAATACCTCACTCCGGCCTGCGCAGCCAAATTCACAACATATTGGGGCTTTTCTTTTGAAAATATCTCAGATATTTTATCGCGATCTTC
>JAKSDO010000002.1 GCA_022360055.1 Cytophagales bacterium
AAACCTGGCTGAAACACCCACTGTAAACGTTTTGTTGAGCGGATACAAGCGTCCCAATTCATCGTCAGGATGTTCCGGATCAACAAATTTCACTCCTGTTATGGTGAACAGATTATAGGCATTGGCAAACACGCGCACATTCATTGTTGGTAATGCTTGCGGTTTTGGCAATGTGTAACCGAATTCGATGCTCTTGAGACGGAGATAAGCCGTGCTGACGCGGTTGAACTCCGAATTACCGAATGGGTAGTTTCCGGTGTAACCGTAGTAGCCACTTATCCATTCCGTTTCAGGGTCGTAAGGGTCTGCCAGCGGGTCCACCGGATGCCAACGATCGAGGTATTGTTCTAAGGTACCTCCTCCGTTAGATCCCCAAATGGAATACAAGGGCTCTTTGTACTCCATAGAACCAAGTGCCGATCCCTGGAGGAGCAGGTTCATATCAAAATTTTTATATGAACAGTCGTATGCCAAACTGAAGTTCATCCATGGTGTTTGATCGAAGGCAATAGGATGCTCGTCCAAATAGTTGATTTCGCCATCGCCGTTCCAATCCACATATTTATAATCACCGGGCAATATGTTTCGATCTTTATAAATTGGAAATGACCAGATATCTTCCCAATTCTCGTATCGACCTGCTTTTTCGTAGCCAAACTGTACCCCTTGATAACGGTTGTTCAGATTGTCGTGACGCCAACGATCGTAGGAGTTGCCGTAGGGTCCATTCTGTACGGCAGTCAAATGCTTTTGACGGGTAATTGTGCCGATAGCTTTTACGCTGTAGGAAAAATCACCTATTTTATTTCGATGTGATAATTCGAGATCGATACCAAAATGACGGTCGCTGTTCAGATTTTCCCTGGGTGCGCCCGTGCCTACTACAGTAGGAACTGCTCCTGTAAAACGGGCAAAAAGTCCTTCCCTGCGACGGTTGAAATAGTCAAATGCAACGCCAAACAGACCGTTCCATCCTTCAAAATCCGCACCTATATTAAATGTATAGGCTTGCCACCATGTGCTTTTTTCGTTGGGAACTACGCGTGTTGCTCCATAAACAAACTCACCTCCGAACATGGAGCCGGGAGCATATTGGTTGTAATACCCGTTTTCCGCATTGCCGCTTGTTGCCGGATATAGATAGCCAGAATACCAATCGTATTCTAACTTGTCATCATCTGCAGTCACGCCATAACTGGCACGCAGTTTCAACTGATCAATAAACAAAAGGGACGGAACCGATTTGATGAAGGGTTCTTCAGATACGCGCCAACCGATTGATCCTGATGGAAAAAAGCCCCATTGGTTGTCTAGAACAAATTTTGAAGAACCGTCGTATCGAAACTGAAACTCAGCAATATACCGGTCAGCATAGGAATAATTTGCTCTGCCGAACACTGCGGCATTGGCAATCTCATAGAGATCTTCTATCCTGTCTTGCATACCGCTAACCTGGTTTTCAGTCACACCGGCCAAAATGTAGGGCATTGCAAATGCAAGGTCGCGTTGTGCATAGAAGTTATCTCCCTTTCTAATTTGGCTTTCCCAGCCCAGAAGTCCAACTACATTATGTTTGTCGCCGAAAGTACGCTTATAATTAAGTAAGAATTGCCCCAATACCTGTTGCTTAGAATAAAATTCACGTCGTAACTGGTTTGGTGAGCTAATGTTGTACAACTTTGAATCATACGATTCAGTCACTGGATTGTAAGCAAATTGATAGTATTCCTTACGGTAACTACTATTGTTGTCCTGCCGGTAATCAAAACTTACCAAAGCTTTCGCAGACAAGCCGCTCAAGGCAGAGCTTATCGTTTCGAGATCGAAATTAAGGGATGCAGAAGACTGGAAGTATTTCTGCTTATATTTTCGGTAGCCGGATACATCGGAAGTCATCTTTGCTACTGTATTTTCTTCCAGGTCCAGCCCTTCATAGTTCAACATTGTATTTTCGGGATCGGCATAGGCAGGGAATAAAACACCTTGCCTCCAATAATTTCTGATGATATCTACTGAACTTGAGTAAGGTTCATTTCGCTGGTCAGCGATTCCACTGAGGTTCAGGTCCAGGGTCAATCCTTCGGTAAGTTCTGAACTTATGTTAGAGCGTAAGTTAAATTTATTGTAGTTCAAATCACCGGATTTAAAAAAACCTTCCTGGAAAAAATACCCCATGCCTATATAGTATTGGGTTTTGTTGCTCCCCCCGGTAATACTTAGATTGTGCTGGGTTTGAGGCGAAAAATCAGAGAATAGTAAGGCCGTCCAATCGGTTGATCGACGCGTACCGTTACGAAATGCTTCAAAATCTTCTTCTCGGAATATTATACTCCCGCCCTCAATGTTGTTCATCGACCTTTCGTTATAGAGCGTCATCGTTTCATAGGGATCGGCAAGCACCGGCATTCCCGATGGCTTCTGAACTGTAAATGTACCATCATATGATATGGTCGTCTTACCATCCTTATTACCTTTCTTAGTAGTTACAAGTATAACACCGTTCGCGGCACGTACCCCATAAATAGCGGCAGCAGCATCTTTTAGCACAGATATATCTTCAATATCATTAGGATTCAATCGTTGGAAATCATCCATCGAGCGCGGAACACCATTTATGACCACCAAAGGAGAACCTAATCCGCGGATATCAAAGTTGCTATTGTATGCGCCGGGTTCTGCACTTCGTTGCCATACGCGAACACCGGCAATCCTACCTGCGAGCATGTTTTGTGGGTTTTCATTTTTTGTTTTAAGCATTTCAGTGCCTTTAATATGCGCCACAGCTCCGGTTAATGTAACTTTTTCCTGCGTTCCATAACCTACCACAACGATTTCACCAAGTGTCTGAATATCCGGAACCACAGCCACGTCAATCACCGATTTTGTACCGACGGCTATTTCCTCCGTTAAATACCCCAGGTATGAAAAAATCAGCACAGCATTCTCGTCTGGTACCTGCAGCGCATAATTTCCTTCCATGTCCGTCGAGCTTCCCTGGGTTGTGCCCTTAATTATAATATTTACTCCAGGTAGGGGAGATCCGTCTTCGGAAGAGGTTACTTTACCTGTTATCGTAATCTCCTGATGCAGTCTACTATTGGTTTCGGACTGACGTAGTACACTCATGTTTTTCTTTTTACTTGCTCCCGAAGCAAAAACGGAAGCAAAAAAAACGCATTGAATAATAATTCCGTATAAGGAATACTTGATCAGTTCTTTTGATAATTGCTTATGAATAATTTGCATATACTCAATAATTTATTAATCTACTACTGCCTCATCGAGGCTTTTTACATTAACTTCTAATACAGCATTGATAATAAGTTTTGCTTCGTTCTCCCGGTGCGCGACTATTTTCGAAATCTCGATGAAAAACGATTACATGGAATCCATGAGATAATTACACAAATTGTTTCGCTCAAGTGACTTAAACCAAGGTTTTGATGCCATTTCCAAATTAGACTCTATATGAGATTCAGCCGATGTTTGAAATAATTATTCAATCCTTCCGAATTCTCCCCCAACCGGGAGAACGATCGTGCTTGTCTTATAGCTTAAAAGTAAATTATTTAACGCGCACGACCTTCTTTCCTAACAAGGGAAGGTGTCCGGCGGGCAGTAAAAATCTTTTCCCCGGGCGCAAGTAATTACATTACTATCAATTTTCCAGTTCATATCGTGCCAATACGGCATATTTGGCGGCAAAAGCAAAATTAAACATCCCTTCTGTCCTGTTATTGTTATTATTTTGACTCCA
Source organism: Cytophagales bacterium (assembly GCA_022360055.1). Classification (GTDB taxonomy): domain Bacteria; phylum Bacteroidota; class Bacteroidia; order Cytophagales; family Cyclobacteriaceae; genus JAAUQL01. Next base: position 3,758 of record JAKSDO010000002.1, read on the forward strand.
TCCTACTAATAAATTTGTCGGAAGAAATCCTTTGTAAAGGAAGTTATCGTATCCGTAATCAAGGTTTTGTTGAAAAGAATCAATATATGCAGCAACAGCATCATATTCGGGACATACCTCTACATATCCGCGCAGGAGTACCCCATTAAACCAGTTTCTGAAACCACTGATGTCATAGGTATAGTATCCGGGTTTGGTTTGCCCGAGTTTTGCGAAATAATGAAAACTTGCATCCGATAATTTCTTCGCATCGTCAAGATACATATTATCACCGGTGGCCCTGAATAAATCGGCTGCTCCCGAAAGCATAGTCCCACTGTTGTAAGTAATAGCCGGACCTACGCGGTCATAACATATAATGCCTTTGCGGTAGGTAAAGCCATGAACAGTTTCGGTTTCGGGACTGCCGGGAGAGCAGCCACCCATCATATCGTCGTAAACACCATCGGATCGCAGCAAATACTTTTTCTGCCATGCGTAAATTCTCTTGGCAAAATCCAAATAGTAATCGCTTTTCTTAACCTGCATAGATTTGCGGGTTTCCTTGTCCGCAGCATCTATGTACCTATGAGCAGTTTCATCATTTTTGCCTTTGTAAAACTCATGAAGCCATACCAACGGACTCACCATCGGTCCATTACTGCATGCATGTTTGGTTACGTATCCCGGCCCCCATGGAATGCCACCCATTTCTTCACCACTGGTATTACGTGTACAATCCCATCCGTCAAGTACATATTCGGTCAAATATTCAGCTTTCTTAAAGTACTCGTCATTGCCAGTTAACTTATAGGCCTCAAGCAATTCGCGAATGAGCCACATCTGATCGTCGTAAACGTTTTGGATATCCTTTACATTAGCAGTGCCCTTGGAACCGCCTCGGTTCACACCGTATACCGTCCATTCTTTGGTTTGTGTATAAGAAACCAGCCGGAAGGTCCCCAGATAATAATCCGCATTGTCATACAATTTGTACAGTAATTCGGAGTACTTATTAAAATGCTCATTGTAAAGCGCCTCGTTGCCATTTGCTTTTTGCGCTTCAAGGCCATGGAGGATTGCATTTACTGCTTCAATAGCGCTGGTGTACATCCAAATACTTCCTTTTTCTTCAGATCGGACTTCCGTATAAGGGTTATAGTACCTGGCCATGGCCATCCCGTCCCCTGTAAAGTGGGACGAAATGGCAATATCGGTCAGTTCCATTGCACGCTGCAGGTTTTGTTCTGAAAGACTCACCTCAACGGGTGGACCCTCAGGATCATCTTCAGATGTATCATTACAAGCAGATAATATCAACAGAAAAATAAGGCTGCATGCAGAAATAATTATGCGGATCATCTTCATTATGTATGTGTCTTGTTTAGTTCAAATCGATACTGTGAAAAACCAGCTTATTTTCACCTGTATCAGCAGCGCCATTATACACTCCTATGACGAGCGTAACATCTTTACCGTTGAACTGCGATAGATCATACACAAATGCGGCATAACCTTCCGGATTGTTAGCGCCTCCATCTTCATGTTTGAACTTCCAGCATCCGTCTTCGGCAACTTCAGCTTCCGTTGCCGTATTGGAAACAGGGGCTATGTGAGTAACCTTACCATCGTCTTCTATAGCCGTAAGTTTAAAGTATGTATAATTACTGCTGAAATTTCGTGTATTCAGTGTCAACTGATTACTGCCTGAAGCTATGGCGAATTTTGCGTATAGGTAAGCTTCCGGCACCTTTGTATCCACATCAGGAGTATTTCTCGTTTTTATAAGGTAACCTTCCGAAGGAAACACTTCAGGGTCTTTCTTTAGTGGAACAAATGACCATTCTGCAGCTACATGGGCAACAGCGCGCCATGCACGATATGCATCCACATAGTTATCACGATTGCCACTTACCGGACTAATACCAGAGAAGGAATTTTTTGTATGCGGCATTGTAGAACGTACCGTCTCCAGGGTCAGTTTCCATCCTTCAATAACTTCGGTACCTGGCAGCCAATCCCAGTTTTCCACTTTTCGATCAGCAAAGCGAATAGCGCGTAGAACAAGTTGTTTCCAATAGTCGCCCGTAGACTGACGGTAAATACCTATGGCAATAATAACCTCTTTACCTGCATATTCGCTCAGGTCGAATTCAAAGTCGGCATAATCTCCCGAACCATATGTTCTGTTTTCGCCTACTTTTACGGCGGAAGGTTGTGCTGCAGCAAGGTCAATGACTTGTACGCCAAAATAGGCGGGATTTGTCTCATCGGCATCGTGCGTACGAACTCTCAACGACAGAATTTTGTTGTCTTCCGTGATTAACTTACTTCCATAAACAAATGAATCGAATACATTGAGATCTGCGGGATTTTCCTGTTCCTCTTCACTATTTCGAATCTGTAACGTCGAACCTTCATTTTGCTCTTGCCATGCGCCCTGGAAATCAAGTGTTGACATATAATTGCACGCCCAGTCCCAGCGAGGATAAGCATCTGCATTTCTTCCGCCCCGGTATTCGTTGTAGTACCATTTATCGGCAGTTAACAGATCATCGGCTGTTAAACCGCGCAGAAGCTCCGTGCCGCCCATCTTTATATCTAAAGATGCGACTCCATCGACAAAATCAGATACGGCTACCTCTTTGGTAATAGTTACATAATTTGCTTTGGTAAACGTTACGGTATAATCGTCGACGGTCAGATTCTCTATGACAAATTTGCCATCGCTTCCACTTGTAACCGAACCTGCCGTACCCGCACTGACGGTTACATCAGAAAGAGGAGCGTCGTTGTTTTTGGCATCAAGAATAGTACCGGTGATTTTCGCCGAAGCATTTACCAAGGTAGCATTTGCCGTAGCTACATTGTTAGCATCAAATTTTTCGGCTGTAACGGTTACGCTGATGGTTGACCATCCGGTTTTGGAAAATGTCACCGTATGTGTTTTCAATGATACGTTTTCAACCGTGTATTTCCCATCTTCTCCACTGGTTGCCGATAGATCCGCTTCATTAACACCGGAAACGGTAACAGTAACCCCGGAAATAGGTTGATCCGTACCATCCGTGACAATTCCGGTAATTGTCCCAAGACCGCTATTGATCTCATCATCTTCTTTGTTGCAGGAATTTATAGATATAATGATTGTTCCCAGCAAAACAACATACATAAATCTTAGGGTTTTACTCATAATTTAAAGGTTTACAGGTAAAAATTATATTTAGTTTGGCTCGTTAAAACCCGTAAGGTTTTGTTCCGATTGAGCACACGCAATCTTACCGACTGCTTTTTCTTAAGAGTGCCAATAGTAGAGAGAAGTGGTTAAATTCTGGGTTAAAATAGGGTTAGTACGAAGAAAAAAATATTAATCGTTAAAGTCAGAATTCCTGACTTGTTCGCATGACGACAAAAGCGTTTTGTCCTTAAAAAATAAGGATTGAGTGTTTTTACGGCTGTTTTGAAGTGAATTTGCCTTTCAATTTTTTCTTTGTATTTTCTCATTCTAAAAGTGATTGTTTTTTATCGGACCCTCGCTTCGTAACAAACGGAAGATAAGCAACTAACACCACTTTCATTCATTTGCAATTTGCATTTTTCAGTTCTGCATTATCTGCGACTCATTGACGGGGGTTCATCTTCAGGATTACTTCCCCATTGTTTGTTTGGTTTGGGCCCCATTTCAAAAACCAACGTTCCTCCTTTTACAATATCATTGTGAGTGATCCAGGTTTTATTGTAAGTTTCACCGTTTAGGGTGGCCGATTGTATATAGAAATTATCAGAAGAAACACCATTAGCTTTTACCGTAAATTTATTTCCGTTGTAATAATTGCCAAGATCTAAAGTCGATTCTTCAAAAAGAGGTGTTCCAATAACAAATACATTTTGCCCCGGAGATACCGGATAGAATCCCATTGCACTAAATATGTACCAAGCAGACATCTGTCCCATGTCGTCGTTTCCACACAATCCGTCAGGACGAGCGAGATATTTTTCCTTCATAATCCGATTAATCCACTTTTGTGTTTTCCATGGTTCGCCCACATAGTTGTATAAATATCCTACATGGTGAACAGGTTCGTTACCATGAACATACTGTCCTATCTTGCTGTAAAGAGGAGCGTACTCTGGCCCACTTTCATCCGGGGTCATTGTGAAAAGAGTATCTAATTTATTTATAAACTCTTTTTTGCCTCCCATTAAATTAGCTAATCCCAGAATATCGTGCGGTACATGCCACAAATACTGCCAGGCATTCGATTCTGTATAGTGGCGATTAGGACTTACACCGACCCAAAGTGGATCGAAACAACTGTAGTAGCGATGTCCTTCTTTGGTTCTTATAATTTTAGGATTTTCTTCACACATTTCCAGCCACGAACCATCTTCTTTTCTGGGGCGCATTAAACCAATTGATTTATCAAATAGATTTTCATAATTTCCGGCTCTTTTCGAGAACAATTGGTAATCATCGTCTTTCCCAAGGTCTTTTGCAATTTGTGCCAAACACCAATCGTCGTATGTATATTCCATTGTAACTGAGACCGATTCGCGTACTTTATCTGCCGGGATGTATCCGAGCTTTTTATAATAACTTAATCCGGTTCTGCTACTTGCTTTTTCTCCCGGTTCCATGGCATTTTTTCTCATGGCCTCATAGGCTTTTTCAATATTGTAATCACGAATTCCTTTCATATAAGAATCGACGATTATGGAAGTTGCATGATCTCCGATCATTACTTTCATAAAGTAATTCTTATAAGTCACGTATAGAGGAAGTCTGCCACCCTGATCGTACATGTCCAAAAGTGTATTAATCATCTCATTTTGCCTTTCCGGCTCAAGATATGCCAGCAAAGGATGTTGTGCACGATACGTATCCCAGATTGAAAAATCAACATAATAAGGTTGTCCATTTGTTTTATGTACCGTTTTATCAAATTGACTATAATACGATCCGTCAACATCGGAAAATGTGCGTGGAAACATTAACGAGTGATACACTGACGTATATAAACTTGTCTTTTGGTCTTCATCTCCTCCCTTTACTCTGATCTTGTTTAGCTTCTCATTCCAGATATTTCTTGCATCAGTTCTTACCTTATCAAAATCCCAATGAGGAACTTCCGCTTCTAAGTTCTTTTTTGCGCCTTCAATGCTGACAAACGATATACCTACCTTTATTAGAAGTTGTTCGCCTTCAGTGGTTGAGAAGTTTACAAATGCACCAACGCCTTTATTCCCGGTCATTTTATTTAAACCATGACTGACTTTATCTCCGTTCCACGTTCCGTACGAGCTAAATGCTATGCTGAATTCAGCATAGAAATAGCAGGTAAGCGGACGAGAATGATTGTCTTCCATGTCACCGGTAACATATCCTTCAATTTGCTTTTCGTTCAAAATGTTTACATACGCATCGCGACCCGGAGTAAGCGAGTGGGTTACATCAATTACTAAATGTGCATCCCTTGTCTCGGGGAAGGTATATCTGTGAAATCCAACACGCTCGGCAGCAGTCATTTCTGCTTTAATATCATAGTCTTTAAGATTAACAGCATAATATCCGGGGCTGGCTTCTTCTTCGTCATGACTATAGCTTGACTCATACCCTTTGATTGCCTTGGTCGTATCAATCCCGGCCTTAGCCATCTCTATCCTGAGTCTTTGTATTTCTTCACGAAGAAGCGATTTATATTTCTTTCTCTGGTCTTCTTTCGACATACTTTCCATTTTTTGCTGCTCTCTATCAGATAGGTTATCAAGTATATCTTCAACATTTCTTTTCGCTATATTCCTGGGATCTTTTGCTGTAGCAGGGAACAATTTCAAATCGCCAACTGTAGGCATAAAAAGAAAATTATTGTAATTGGTTAATGTATAGGGGCCCGTACCACTTAAATGCGTGTGACTAAATCCTAAAATCGACGTTCTGGAATAATTATATGCTTTAACACCCCGGTAGCCATTGTCAGGGCTTAATTGCACCATTCCGAAAGGCAAACAAGCTCCGGGGAAGGTATGCCCTTCTTTGTGTGTTCCAATAAACGGATTAACATAGTGCGTAAGCTCAAGCGATTTTAATTTACCGCTATTCTTATTATTGCTGCATCCTGCCACAAAAGCGATCAATACGATATATATTGAAACGAAAAAAAATGACTTTTTTCGTTCAGTAACTACTTTGTTTATTTTCATTTCTTTGTTTATTGATAATAGCTTGTGAAGTTATTAATTGATACTTAAATCATCCACATAAAACTGAATCATTTCAACTGCTTTGTCTGCTCCTTCAAGTGGAGATTTGGGAATTTCATTTGATGTTTTACGATTGGGAATATCTCGATTAAGAGCCCAGGAAATAGTCTTCTTCCCCAGTACCGTTAACAGTAGGATAATCCGTATCGCCATCAATAAACATTTGTACTTCGCCCTCGCCCCACCATTTATCGCTGTGTGTCCCCCTCGACAGGAAAGTCCCGACATAATGCCCTCTTCCTTTTATATCATCTACGATTACATACTCTTCTTTAAAACCGACTTTCTTCACCCTGCGGAACCGGGCATGGAAACAGTCCGAGTTTTGGGACGGGTTACAATTAGCCTAAATAAAAATTGATCTTTATAATACGAAAGAAACAATAAAAAGGAAAAGTCAAGCCTGCCGTAAACGTTTCTCTTATATGAAATTTATTTTAGCCCACCTTCTTAACAATAAAAAGGTGGGCTTTAAATTTTTTATAATCCCACTAAAATCTAAATGGATAGTAGGTCGTCAAACAACTATTCTGTTGGTGCCATTCCCGTAAAGAAAATCTCGCTTAGTCCAATATCCGGATTGGTATTATGGAAATTATCAATGAAGACAAGACGAACATACCGAATTGCTGTTTCCTCAGTGATTTCTTTAGAGTAACCCGCACCTTCTGAATCAGCTCTATTATCATCTATTAATAATGTCCAGCCCTTATCGAGCGATTCAGTTTTCCAAGCCTCAAAATTTTCAGCCGTTTTTGCCGCTACTTTTGCCGGGTCAGCCTGGTCTTCCGGGCTTAAAGATAAAATATCATGTATATCTACAGTAGTAGCCGCTTCATTAATATCCTTATCGTCACCTATTCCCCATACCTGATATTGTTTGGGCGTAATTGGGGTCCAAGGAAGGAAGCCAACAAGCTCAAATTTAGTCAACTGCACCTTTACACCCAAATCTATCGTAACAAACGATGGCTTAGGATTATTAGCATCCAGGAAAACTTTTACCGTTCCATTATCACCATCCCACGCATGAAGCCAATCTTTTTCAGCGTCTGGGACCGATGGGTCAAACCTCGGTATATCCATAGGCAAATTAGCCAGTTTGAATAATGATTTATCCAATATGAACGATTTAGGAGTATCATAGGTAACCGGTGGCGAATAGATGGTATCAATCGCTCCAATTTCTGGTATATATCCCGATTTTATAGTCAATTCGCTCCCTAACTCTACCTCAATTTCATGTTCTGCAACAGTCTTATCAAAAAATTCTTCAATCTCGGCTCCATCCTTATTCTGATATTTCAACATATAACCAATCAATCCCTTAAAATCACCCGAAACGCTAAACTTCAGAAACCCATTTTCAACTATTAGATTTTTTAAACTATGAGTAGATAGATACTTTTGATATTCACTGCCATAAGAATTGCCAAAGACAGTAGTAATCAACGAGGTATTATCATTCACATCTTTGCTATATATCTCCAAATCATATGATTTCTCTTCTAAGTTATCCAGAATATAAACCATCGAAGTATCTTCACTGCCTGTTACTGGTATCCCAATTTCCCGATCATCATAACGAATAAATGCTTCACTTAGATTACCAACAGAGGTAAAATTCCATGACAGTTTAATCCTGTTAAATCCTGCATAAGCTTCAGCATTTATTGGCCTGGCAGAATAAATTTTCTCTCCACCTTCCAAATATATCTTATGTACGTCTTCCATTTTATCACATCCTATAAAAAGACAGATCATTAAAACAGAAAATACGGTTGTTTTTATTCTAATGCTTTTCATGCTATTCTATTATTATTGAATTACTTGACCATAAAACCACATCTCGGCTATTGAAGCCCAATCTAAACTACCCCAGGTACTTACTATCCTAATTCTTATATACCTTACATTTGATGCCTCAAGTGGAACTTCGAAATCATGCCCTGCATATGCAGCCGCTTTATCTTCATCTGTATAATTCCATAATGCTGCAGGTAGGCCAGATGGTTTTGCCACTTCATATTTATCTATTAAAGTCCAACTATCCCATGAGCCATCAGGATTAAATGAGGTTGTTCCATAGATTTCAAACTCCTTTACCTGAGCATCATAATAAAGATATTTATCACCCCATCCCATGAATTGTTGAAGCTTAAATCGACTTAATTTCGCTTCAACCCCTAAATCAAAAGTAAAAAAGTACTCATCCGGCATTACTCCTGTTTGTCCATTCATTCTGGCACCATCATTCCAAATTTGATTATCCCAAAGTTTTGGTATTAAAGTTGGCCCATTAGCATTCCAAAGAGCCGTCATTTTCATATCATTAGGAAGAATAACTGCATCAAATAAATTTTTATCCAGTTCTTGTTCAAAGTATGGAGTGATTTCAGTAATTGTAGTATCTGAATAGTTATCCCAGCGATCTCTCACATAAGCATAAAAATTACGAGTAGTTGTATCAAATCCTCTTATATTAAAGTTGCCCTGAGAAGCTTCGGTATAGATCGTAGTAGCCTCCAAATAATCTTCGGCACTATTTGTCGTATCTTCAATCATAACCACTATTGCAACAGGAGAATTTGTTTCATTCTCCCATAAGATATTCACACCCCCAAATGTATTTCTCATTTCAAGTGTTTCTTTTATTGTTTTTACAGGAGGGGTTAGTGGGTTAATTTTAACTATTACGGGTTGTCCTGAATTATTAGACCGATCAACAACCGTTAAAATCACATCATACTCAGCGATGCTACCAAAACCGTCACAAACCAAACTATCGGTATATAATGAAGATTTGGTAACCCTCTTTAAACCATTATTCAATGTATATTCTGCTTGAACATATAACACATCTTCATCAGGAGGAAGTGAATATCTTATTACGGCTTTGCCTGGCAGGTTTTTCACTTGTACTTCGGTTACAATACCAGGAGGAGTATTGTCATCACTAATTGGCGAATGTACATCTTCGGTACATTGAACAAACGCAATTAATATTATTATTAGATAACATATATTTTTCATCTGTTTATATTTTTTTTAGATTGCTGACACACAGAGCAATACAATCATGCTCTTGTGTGTCCTGAATTTGCTCCGGTCCTACCGGTTTTATCTTATTGATTTTTTATATTACCAACCGGGGTTTTGCTCAAGATTAGGGTTAATTGTTAAATGATAATCCCTTAAAGGCCAGAAATAATCCCTCTTGGTAAACTTGCGTAAACCAAGTTTTCTTTTTTGATAATAATCATCTTTCTCCAACACTTCTGTATTCCAGCCAAATACATTTTGATTCAAATATTCTTGTCCTTTCTTCCAACGACGAATATCCCAATACCTTCGTCCTTCGAAAGTAAGCTCTATTAACCTTTCCCGATGAATGATTTCTCTTAACCCATCTGTAGTCGTCGGCTTTGAGGGATTATTACTAAACTTAGCATAACTATCCATTATCTTTGGGATTCCTGCTCGCTCCCGGACCATATCCAAATAATTATATGCATCTTCCGAAGGGCCGTAGTACTCATTAACTGCTTCAGCATACAGTAAATAGAGATCTGCTAATCTGATAATTGGGAATGCATAAGTAATACGAATGTAAGTACCATCACTTGAAAAAATATTAGCGGGACTACAAACTTTCTTAGGGAAATAACCGGTCACATTGTATTCCCAAATGGTCTTCTTTCCACTTTGTTCTCCTTTTCTGGAAAAAATAAATCGTGGATTTTCTACATCTGTCACACCTTGCCAATGCCAGGTGCTCCTGTCAAAACCTAAATCAGCATAAAACCGGGGTTCACGTCCAAAATGTAATGCAGGTATTTCCTCATTAGTCTTAATGTGGTATTTATCTTCTTCAGTTGAAAGCCTATACTCCAACGCATTAGCTTCATCCCAGGTAATATCTTCATCGGTTGGTAATCCGTTTTTTGTCAGATACTCATCAACAATATTAAAAGTAACAGCCAGAGCCTGTTTTGAAGCAGCCAAACGGTTGGATAGATTGGCCTGAGCCCAATACTGATAACCTGAGGTACTGCCAGAGTTTTTACTATCACCCCATATGATTTCACTATTCCAACGCTCCGGAACCCTGTTTCTCAATGTTGCCTTTAACAACATCATCTCATCAAGGTTTGTATTTTCAGCATTAACCTGGTACAATGAATGCCCTGTCTCGTGTGCAGAATTTATTGCATCTAAACATGCATCAGCCGTAATTTTCCATTTCTCATTATCAAATGCCGGAAAATAAGGCTCACCATCCTTACCAACAAAATTTGTCAGATCATTATTCCCATTAAACAATGGACTTGCAGCCAACACCAGGGCCCTGGCTTTTATGGCTTTAGCTATTGGTATTGTAATTCGCCCAAGCTCTTCTGCTGCGTTTGGAACATTTAATGGCAGAAAATCAATATTGCTATCAATTAATTCAACAATATATTCAAAACAAGCGTCTACAGGTTCTCTGAAATACTTAACCTCTTCAGGGTCTGCACTTACAGGCAAACTTGTACGGATAACAGGAATGGGGCCATACATTCTCAATAAATAAAAATGATAGTAAGCTTTTAGAACATTGACTTCCGCCTTTAACCTTATTTTCTCACTGTCATCCATATTAGGAACGCGGTCAATATTGTCAATAAAAACATTACACTGCCGTATTCCAACATATAAACTATTATTACCTTCCCATTTATTGGCCAAAGGAGCAACCGAGGTTTGAAATCCTCTTGCAATAGCCATTGGAGAATTCTTGTATTCATTATCGTAGTGAGCTTCTGGCAACCAAAACTCATCCCCAGCCAAAATAGCCGGATTATCGTAGAAGCCGGTAGAAGAAGGCAAGAAATTATAACATGTAAATAGATATTTACGTGCCTGAACATGATCACTAAAGGCATGATCAATTGTCGCAACATTATCCGGCACTACATCCAGATAGTCCTCTTTACAAGAAGTAAGTCCAAAAAATAATATACAGATTGCATATATATACTTCAACGCTTTCATATCACCAATTATTAAAAGTTAACTTGTAATCCTAAATTGTATACCTTTTGGATTGGGTAACCCAAACCATTACCGGCCATTTCCGGATCCCATAATTTAAATTTGCTAAAGGTCAGGAGGTTTCTACCGCTTACATAGAATCTCATGCTATTTAGATATATTTTATCTGCCCACCTTTGAGGAATTGTATAACCGATCTCTAGTTGTTTCAATCTCATAAATGAACCATCCTGCATGAAATAAGTACTTCGAACTGTATTGTTAGGAATATCAGTAATACTTAAGCGTGGCCACATGGCATATACATTTGGATTATCTTCGGACCAATGGTCGTCTGCAATAACTTGCAATAATCCATTACTTGTAACTAAGTTGTTATCCCAACTAACATCTCTATTGTCATAATCGATAAAAGGGCCGCTCTTTACAGGATCAATCCAGAACGATGACCTTGCACTGCCTTGGAAGAAACAAGAAAAATCAAATCCTTTATATCCTGTAGAAAAACCAAATCCATAGATTATTTCGGGAGTAGTCGGATAACCAATTGGAACCCTATCATTTTCATCGATCTTTCCATCATCATTTATATCGCGGTATTTGATATCTCCGGCGCCATATTCACCAAATTGTACCGGAGAGTTTACAACCTCATTATCATCGACAAAGAGCCTTTCCGCTATATATGCCCATTGTTGATTTAATGATTGACCGGCATGGTATCTCCATGTAGCCTCCCCAAAATCGGGCTCTTCAAAATATTTGAATTCACTGGTAGCGTAGGTAAAGTTGCCCATAGCCTGCAGCCAAACACCATTGCTAAAGGCCCGATTATAATTGACACTCATATCAAACCCCTGGCTTTTAGCTTTACCAACATTTGCCCGTACTGTATTCTGCAAACCCATGCTAGGCGGGATGTATGATCGGTCCATTAGGATATTTTCCCGATCTTCATAAAACAAGTCTGCAATAATCTCAAGATCATCATTAAACATGCCTAATTCGATCCCCAGATTAGTTTTTATCCCCGTCTCCCAGGATATTTGATCATTGGCATATCTATTAATACTTACACCATCACGTGAATAATCAAGGTACTGACCAAATGTAGCTCCCCGCCCACTGTCATCCAGATTTACCTGGCTTAAGTAGAAAAATCGATCATCTGCATCTCCGATAGCATCATTTCCAACTAGTCCATAGCTTGCTCTTAACTTCAACCTACTGAATGTATTGGATAGGGGTCCCCAAAAACTCTCCTTATCAACCGCCCAACCTAATCCTACAGAAGGGAAAAAACCATATCTGTGCTTCTCACTAAATCTCTCAGAACCATTGTATCCAAAATTGAACTCTGTAAAATACTTACCATCATATGCATAGGTTAAACGTCCACTGACTCCCTGATTACGGTAGGGTAATGATTTCTGTAAGCTTTTATTCCCATTGCTTAAACGGTTTTGGCGAATAAATACAAGCAAACCACCAAGCGCATGTTTTTCTTTAAAAACCTTGTTATACTCTAATATACCTTGTAAATAAAATGTGGTTGATACCTGCCCATCGCTTTCATTAAAATCCAAATATTCTCTTCCTTCTTCTTCATTTAAGGCTATCAGGTTTAAATCATCCGTCTCGATATTGTAATAAGGAGAAGTATAGTAGAATGGATTCGTGGAACGAGTGATATCAAAATAAGAATACCGAGTAGTGTTTGCCATGATTCTTGCGGATAATCCATCTGCTAAAAAGGACAAATCCTGTTTAAGCTCCACCTGTGCCAAAATGTTGGACTTACTCCATTCTTTATAACCTTTAACCATTTCGGCATAGGGGTTTAATTCATTTCCTTCATTTGAATTGCCAAACAGAATATGCTGTACTCCAAGCGTATTTGGATAAAACATTGGAAAAGCAACTGGTTTGGCTCTTTGCACCATGTCAAAGATTGTCGATCCTCCGTGTACCGGCCCCGTATAATCGTCAAATGCTCCATTAACCCTCAATACAGCTTCCGTTGATTTTGTAAGATTAATACTTGTATTTGAGCGCACATTGACCCGATCAAATCTGATATTACTGTCGTAATTATTGTTTGGATCTTCCTTGAAAATCCCATTATCATTTGTATATGAAGTTGCCAAGTAATACCGGACTGCTTTACCTCCTCCACTTACATTAATATTGAATCGATGATTATCTGATACATCGTTAAGCATCTGATCCCGCCAATCGACTGCAGGATAAGCATATGGATTAACACCAGCCTTAGTTTTATCCACTTTAGATGGACTGTATGGTAGGATGCCCAATGGGTCGCGGGTTTTGACGGCTTCATTATATAATTCCATCCATGTAATAGGATCGGCCATTTCAATTTCTTGAGTTGGCATGGAATAAGATTTTTCATACCGTACATTTACTTTAACTTTTCCTTCGAATCCTTCCTTTGTATTCACCAGAATAACGCCGTTAGCGCCACGCGCTCCATAGATTGCAGTGGCAGTTGCATCTTTAAGAATTGAAAAGCTCTCAATGTCATCAGGGTGCATTCGGGCCAAGTCATCTGCAGTAAGCTCAATACCGTCAATTAAAATTAACGGGTCTCTTTTGTAACCAAAAGTTGTTACTCCGCGAATGAAAAATTGAGCATTATCATAACCTGGTTCGCCGGTTCTTTGATAGGCGATAATCCCTGACATTTTCCCTGCAAGTGCAGTGGTAAGGTTACTTGATGGAACTTTTAAATCTGCAGGTTCAATAGTTGTGATGGAAGCAACTACACTTTCCTTTTTTTGCTTGGCAAAACCAACAACCACAATCTCTTCTAATGCTGTAATATCCGGAACCAGTGTAATATCAATGATTGTCTTATCACCAACTATAATTTCCTCGGAAATAAAGCCAACTGAACTAAAAACCAAAATAGAATTTTGATCTGGAACAGAAAGGCGGTACTTTCCATTCACATCTGTTACTGTACCAATACTGGTGCCCTTTACCATTATATTCACTCCTGGCAGTCCTGAAGGATCATCGTCTGATATGACCTTACCAGATACTGTTGTGCCTTGTAAATAATTGTCATCTAAAACTTCTGATACAATTGCGCTTTTCACCGCTTTGGACGAAATATGAATGGTCTCGTTTACCCGCTTAAATTCCAGTTGTGAATTTTCCGATATGTATCTTAACAGCTCTCCAACTGAAATTTTCCCGGAATGATAGCTCAATTTCTGGTTTAATCCGGTAGTACTCGCATAAGCGAAGAAAAAATCCGTTTTATCTTCGATCTGGTCCAAGACTTCTCGGATGTTCGTATTTTCCAGATCTATGGATATAAAAATATCTTCAATGCTCTTCCGTTGTGCCAGCCCATCTTCCGCCAAAAGGAACGTAAAGGCCATGCACTGTAAAATGGTTCCGTATAACAGTATTTTCATCGTTAACAGAATTTGCCGTAGAATTTTTCTTTTCATAATTTTGATTGGTTTTAATTATTACTAAATGATTAAAGCTTGCTTTTTAAGCTCCGACCACACCACATGAAGAGCTTTAAAAGCAAACGGTTAAACCGGCTGCCCTAGGCAGCTGGTTTTTTTATGAGGTATCTATATAATCCATATCCTTGCAGTTATCTATATATTGACACTTTTTTATTCGTAATCTTAAACTCAAACTCCAACACAAAACTCATCCCCATCAACACTTCTTCTAATGTGCTGTTTAAGTATTTCCCACTGTAGTTTTCATTAAATACCACATCGCTTTGAATATCAACTTGAACACCATACCATTTTTCAAGCTTTTTCTCCACATCTGTTAAACTTGAATCGTCAAATACAAGCAATCCAGAATTCCAGGCCAATTCATCCTTATTATATTCCCGGTACCTGAATTGTTGGCTTTCATCATCAAATTCAGTGGACTCTTCTTTTTTTAAGATTATATCCTCTACGGTATCTTCAAGTTTCTTTTCGACGAGAACCCTTCCCGATACGACACTCACAGATAACTTCTCATCCGAATATGCTTTTACATTAAAGGTGGTGCCAAGTACTGTGGTCGTAACACCCTGTGACTTGATTCGAAACGGATGGTCTTCGTCCCTGACGACCTCGAACCTCGCTTCTCCTATGAGATCGACTTGTCTTGAATCTGCAAAATTGGAATGATATTTTAATTCACTCCCGGAATTCAAATTCACCTTTGAACCATCCGGTAGAACGAAAGTGAGTTTTTTACCGTAATCCGCTCTTTTTACAATTTTGACAAGATCAATACTTTTTTGACCATCATTTTTATTCACTTCACTATTGATCAACCATATAAAGACAATAAAAAACGAGATCGCTGCTGCAATAAATACCCTTGTTTTATAAGACAATATTTGCCGCTTCTTCTCATAGAAGGCATCCGAAACTAACCCTGGGACATCAGCTTTTTGTTTTTCAATCTCCTGCTGATCAATGGTATTATTGAGCTTCTGTAAGGAAGAGCGGTTCTTATCTTCAGGCAGTGTGGGCTCTTCAAGCTCCACAAGAAGTATAATTTCTTTCGCTTTTTGAGCGATATCTGCTTCGTCCGGATGTTCCTTGAAATGCTTCTCCCAATGATTATAATCATCAAGATCAGATTTTAAAGACCAGTTCCTAAAACGCTCATCCAGAAGTAAATCGGATATTTCTTTTTTCATCCCTATCAACAAAGAATTTTGGATCCTTTATTAATAAAGAGGATCCAAAGAAAATTCTATGCCCCTCTTGTAGAAATAATATTTTCAGGAAAGTGATTTTCGGAGATTTTTTATCGCTTTGTACACATATTTTCGTGCATTGGATATGCTAATATCCATTATTTCTTTGATTTCGATATATTTCTTTTCATCAATATAGCGCATTTTCAGTGCTTCTTTCTGTCGAATGGGTAGGTTTTCCATAGCCAGTTTTACGCGCTTAACAAGTTCCATATGGCTTTGATCCCTCACTAAATTCAATTCTACAGAAGATTCGAATTTTGGATATTCGATAAATATATTATTTAGCATCCTTTTAAAATTGCCCCGACGCTCTACTTGCTTCAAAACAATTCTTCTGAATGAAACAATTAAATAGTACTTTACTGAATTTACCTGAGATAATTTTTGACGCGTATTCCAGATGCATAAAAACAATTCCTGCACACAATCCTCCAACATCTCCAAATCACGATCAATTGTTTTTCCGTAGTTGATCAAAATCGGATTAAACTTTAAAAAAATCTCCGACAATGCGGCCCTACTACCTTGCCTTAAAGACTCCCATAATACTTCATCCTCCAATTTTTCTTCCTGCTGGTTTTTATAATAACCCACCAGAGGCAAAATCTTTCGATTCGCATTTCTGTTTGATTTGGGGTTTTTACTATTCTCAGGCATAATTTAAAAGATGTAGGTCGTCCATTTAAACTTCATACAAATAAAAAGGTCTTGCACACAATCTAAAACAAGATCCTTTTTCACGCCAAAAGAAATCCCATACCGGAAAGGTGAATCAACATTTTGCTCATAAATTGTTTTATATGCCAATGAACTGCCCATTTTGAACACTTGCAAAATCTCCGGATCAGCACTACATGCTTGTTGATTTTTTCAGGTCTGAGGAATACCGGGTTTCTTTCAGCTTTTGAATTAGCTTTCATAAAAAGTCCAGCTTTGATATTTCGTTTATACCCTGTTATCGAACACTATCATATGTGGGCGCTAAATATAATTAATTCGTAAAGGTTCATAAATGTTGATTATGACCCTTTTTGTGTAGATTTTGACTTATTTGTTATCGTTACAATTTGAATGGCAAAATTCCAATGATAACTTAACTTTTAGTGTCTCATATCGCCTATTCAGTTCCATTTAGTAAGCTTCAATTAAACTGTAAAAAAATCCGGGACCTAAAAGGGTTCCTCCAGAACATAAACAGACTCACCGGATAACAGATCAATCTGAAAATCTGGGGAGTACACCTAAATTTTGGATCCGTGCGTATATTATGGGGATATGTATGAATATCAACAGGAAAGAAGGTCTGTAGAGCTTTTGCGGGTCGGGAAAATCGGATCAATCCGAAAACCGGGAAAGGATAGTAAAACGGTTATTTGCAAGATCATCTGAAAAGTAAGGATTTCTACCATAGGTCATAAAAGTATCTGACAAAGGAAAACCAGCCGGTCCACAGAAATGTTTTTGAAATCCGTATGCCAGTGCACTCAGAGCCAAACACAGGGCAACACCGCGTCTTGAGAAGAAGTCCGGGCGAGATGCTCAAATTAAGTAAAATTAAAAACGACGTTTATTGTTATTTCCTACCTTGTCATCTCGACGTCAGGAGAGATCTGGCTTATTAATGGTGGCCCGGTGTTGATTGAACCGGATTTCTCACAAGTTACCGATGACGTGTTTTTATAATAATCTGTAAATCAGATAAATACATAAGACTATGTCATTCAGATTTGTGCGTTTTGTATAAAAAGTTAGGTCTCGAAATGACACGTTACTTTTTACTTGACAGAAAAAATAGTTATGTATGATTTCCCAAATCCCACAGAAATACCGATGGATCCGGAAAATCCCAGATGATGAAATCTTAGAAGGGTTCAGGCACAAAAAAAGCCCCTACATGACAATAAGAGCTTGAAGTGATCCCGGATGCATTCGGTAAAAGGGTTTTATCATTTCGTATATCTTCTATCTGAAGTGGTACGTGCCAGTTCAAATCTTGAAATCTGTTATTTTCATCACCCATCGTGGGTGTACGACAATTTGCAACTTAGTTTAGATTTATCAGATCCATAACATTTTACCAATCGCCAGATTTATTATATCGACTTTCATTTACTATTTCAACACAACCGGAGTAACATCTGTAAGTTGTTTCCATGATGAAAAATTTAGTTCTTTTGGTTGTACCGGATTTAAAAAAGGAGTTTCGTGGCGGTTTTTCGCATAGATCACCATATAAAACTCTTGGCTGTTCATACCTGAAAATGCACTGCGAGGAATGGTCAAGACAAAACTACTTGCTGGTTCGGAAAAACAACAGTAGCCGAAAACCGATTTGTGAGTATAAGCGTCAAGTCCTATTTGAGGATCAGTGGAAAACAAGATTTGAACATCATAAGATATTAGTGGTGTGCTGTTGAGGTGCACGGATATCAAAGACGAGTCTTGAGATATTTGCATCTCAGTTATTAGAAAACCTGGTGTTTCAAATAATGTGATTGGTTCTTCGATAAATGCCGGTTTGGGACCCGGCGTGATCAGAGCACTGAAATGCTTTTTCGTGCCATAATCTGGTTTTTCAACAATAACGTTGTATGTGCCCACTGGTATTCCCTGAAAGTTAAACCTCCCTCCACGGTTAGCGGTAGTATAATACGCAGTTCCTTCCAAACGCACCGTAACTTCCAGCTCATTTTGTTGAATGGTGTTACCATTTTCATCGGTCAGCTGAACAAAGCCGATAAGACTACCATGTAGCTCTGCTTGATCTGCATTGCAGCTTAGCAGCAAGATCAGGCATGTGAAAACGCAATAAGACAATCTTCTTTTCATAGATCAGGGGATGAATGCTTCAGCCATATTTGAACTTCGTTTGTTGTTGGTGTAGTGAATATTTCTTCCTGTTGTGATATCAGGGTAAAAGAGATCGCATGAAGTGCATGTATAGATAATGAGATACAATTTTCTGGCAGAGAGCAATCCTTTGTCCTTAATTTCAAAGTTCAATAATACCTTACCCTGATCAAGCCTGACACCTGTTGTGCCGGTTTCGGTATAGTTTGCATCCGATACATTGTTGACCGATGATAAATAGTACCTTAAGCCGGTAAATGCCAGTTCCTGAGGATTGTACAATAAATCAGCCTTGGCAGAAAACTGGGTCAAATCATCGATCGTTACAATCTCCATTTCCAGATTGCCCAGGTAAATATAGGAGTGAGCAACAAGTGTGACAGGTTCAGGGATAAATGCCGTATTTTCGCCCCCAACAAATGCATATCCATACTTAGCGTAAGTTCCATAACCATCTTTAGTGAAAGTAATATCGTATGTCCCGGTGGGGAGTTGCGGGAATTCAAATCGTCCTTCGACATCTGAAGTAGCCTGATAAGTAGAGATTCCATTATCTACCCGAATGGTGACCTCTGCATGGCTACCAAGTTCATTTCCCATGACATCGAACAAGATCACTTCACCGGCAAGCGTACCATTAAGTCTGGAAATTTCTTGTCTTTCGACACACGACAGAAAACATGTTAGCATTAGAAAGTAACAAACTGGGAATAAACGCAATACAATGATCTTAAGCTTCATTTAGTCTTTGGTTATGGAAGATTAACAGGGATCGCATCGGTGGCAGGCCCCAGGCCATTGTAAGTCTTTACCCCGTCATCCAATTGATAGTACCCAAAATCTATTCCGCTAGCACCGTAAGCCTTCAGATAGACGGTCTTTCCCGAAAACAAGAAGGGACAAAGAGATACAACCCGGCAACATGAGAGGTGCCTGCTTTGACAACTGAGCTATAAGCTCTTGTCTCAATAAACTTTTCCGGAGAAACATCTGGTGTATCATCGAGATAAACCCGTACACCTGCGACTACTTCTGGAAAAGTCAGGTTTTCAGTTTCAAGTTCTACGTTAACAGCAATAAGACGACCCTGAATGATCTCCGCAACATAAAAGTCACGGATGCTTGTAGCAGCGTAAAGCATATTGATTTGTGTATTCACAAAAACCGGGGCTTCCCCACCTAATACGGGTATGCCTTGTACAAAGGCAGTGTCAAATCCGGATTTTGTAAAAACGAAATTGTAGGTATTTGTAGTAAGCTCTTCAATGACAAATTTGCCATTTTCGTTCGTGGTGGCTATTGGGTTCGACAAGTCATTTTCCAGAAAGATCTGAACTCCTGCATGGTTTGTCAACTCTGTACCAGCTCCGTATGATAGAACTGTACCTTGTACCTCGCCCTTGAGAGATAATGGGATTGTTTCAGTTTCCTGGCATCTGGTTAGGGCCAGGCTAATGATGAGCAGTGTCAGTACAGGGCCAGATCTGAAATATTGAATACTCATATATTAATAGGCGTTGTCCTACGAAATACGAACATGTTTTATGGTGTTTTATTGTTAACTATAGGAACAAATCTAATTAGCAAAAACAAATTTAAGGCAATTGCAAATTGCTAAAGCACCAGTCATCTTGCACTCATCTGCCGCAGGTTATTGTCTCCTATCTGTTGTATCAGTTAAACCCGGATTCAATGCCGTTTAAATAGTGTTTAACTCATTGAAAATGAGTATATTTAGGCATTAAAAAAACAGCCACTACAAAAGCAGCGAGTGGCTGTTTCACATTTAAACTCTTTAATGAACTCAAGTTAAAACTTAATGATGGAAAATTTATCAACAAAAGCAGACTTTTGTTGAATTCGTTTACCCGCTCAAGGCTTTTGCCTTTTGAGGCAATTGTCATATTCACCATTGAGAAGTCCACCTCCTCATTACCAGTTAATTTGACTAATTTCTTTTCTGAGAGTTCTGTGATTCCATCGAAAAGTAGTTTCTCTCAGGCTCGATCCTCGTTGTGCTACAAGGTATTCAAAAGACTCAATTTGTGGGTAGTTAATAAATTCTACTCTCAGAAAGAATATAAGAAATGGAAGGGGTTGAGGATACTCTCAGTCGATGGGTCGACCTTGCGTTTGCCAGATCATCCTTCTTTGGTTGACAAGTTTTCGCAACATGCCTTTGGAGCCAGTAAAACCGTTAAGCACTGGATGTCCAGAATATCTTTCCTCTGTAATCGATGCGCAGATGGATCGATTTAATATCTCTGAAGCCGCTCTTTGTGACCGACACCTGGGGTTTCTACAGAAGGGGGATCTGGTCATCTTTGATCGCGACTATGCTTCTCATTACCTCTTTAGTGTGCTCGCGCATAAGAAAGTACATTTTCTCTTTCGCATGAGAGACTATTCCTGGACATGCGTCAAAAAACTGATCGCTAGCGGTTTGAAAGAGATTATAGTCGAGTTGGACGTATATCCCTACTCAAAAGTAGCAAAAAAAATCCCTGCAAATGTCAAGAAAACTGTACAGGTTAGATTGATCAAGCATGTAAGTCGATCGGGTGAAATAAGCGTATATGCTACCTCCTTATTCGATGAGAAGCAGTATAGTAGGAAATCGATTATCAACCTTTACAAACTTAGATGGGGAGTGGAAGAGTCCTATAAAACGCTAAAAGCTCGATTGAATGTTATTCACTTCTCCGGAAAAACGGTACACGCCGTTCAACAGGATTTCTATGCCAAAGTATTTTTGATCAGCCTCACCTCTATTCTCAAAACTAATATCCCGGTGGTGGTAAAAAGACCAAAATCATCTACAACCAACGACAAGCGCGTTCCCACCATCAACAACACCTACGCAATATCACAAGTCAAAATGTTGCTTCGTAAAGTTTACTTCTCTCTTAAGGAAATAGCTCATTGGATCAAACTATTCGAAAAACGTATCAGCAAGGCTATTGAATACTCCAGAAAAGGACAATCTAATCCTAGAAAACCTGAAAAAGGACAAATCTCACAAGCCAACCAAAACTATAAACTAGTATGACGACAAACCTTAACTAAACGGCATTGAATCC
>JAKSDO010000263.1 GCA_022360055.1 Cytophagales bacterium
CCAATGCATATACTGAATGGTTGAAGGGAAAAGGCGTCGAACCTGCTGATATATTTCAAAAGTAGAATCAAAAAGAAGGATCATATAGCGTCTATAAACCAGATGCTGACCCCAAATACCACCAGACTACCTGGTGTGTGGATCGCGCTATTGAATTTATCGGAGAGAAAAGGACAAAGCCGTGGTTGATGTGTGTGAATATATTTGATCCTCATGTGCCTTTCGATGGATTGGATGTTTTCCGTCGCAATTATCCAGAAGAAAATATGCCTTCTCCATTAATCGGTTCGGATGACTGCAACGTGCAAACCAGACTCAAAGAAGCTTTCTTTCAGAATGAATGTGATACGGATCAACCTAATATCAAATCCACTATAAGTCACTATTACGCCATGATCGAGCTGATCGATAATCAACTGGGAAGGCTGTTCGAATACCTCGATAAGATGGAATTGCGCGATAACACCATGATCATCTTTACTTCTGATCATGGCGAAATGCTGGGTGATCATGGATTATTATTAAAAGGGTGTAGATTTTATGAAGGCCTCGTCCGTGTACCGTTGATAATTTCCTGGCCAGGAAAAGTAGAACAAGGACTCGTCAGCAATGCTCTGGTAGAACTTATCGATATAGTACCAACCATTGCTGATGCGGTACAACTTGATCCGTTCTGGGTGCAGGGCAAAAGTCTCCTTCCCCTTTTGGAAGGCAGCGCTCCTTCCGACTTCCATAAACCCTATGTGCGGACAGAGTATTACGATGTGCTCAATATGTTTGCTCCCTACGAACCGGAAAAAAATACGCCGGATTATGCGACCATGTACAGGGATGAGCAATACAAGTTAGTCAACTACCATAATCTGGACTACGGAGAATTGTATGACCTTATTGCAGACCCAAATGAGTTTGTCAATCTGTGGGAAAGTGAACAACATAAGGATATCAAACTGGAGTTGATTAAGAAGAGTTTTGATGCGAGCATGGTGATTACAGATCCCGGACCAAAAAGAATTGGCAGGTATTAAGCTGAACAGAATTTACGCGCTAGTAATTACATTGAGATTTCATTTTGGACAAGTAAAATTTATAAAGCACATCAACAAAAATTTCACCCATAGAGCATAATTAGCTCAAAACTAAAACAATAAATTGTTGATTAAATTCTTTTTATGTGATACATATATACTTTTTTTGTGTGTATAATTGTTCTGTAGTAAGATTATTAGTTATGAAACTTTATCTGGCAATTCAGCTAAATCAACAAGAAAAAGCTCATATAAATAAAAACTGGAAAGGGGATATTCTTAGGATATGGGGTATCATTGGAAATGAATACCAAACAGGAAAATGTCATTATTATATTATGGATAGGACTCCACTGACGGATCACATTTCACCTGATTCATACGACTGGCCACTTGTAAGCGGCTTTGATTGTAATGCTCTCGAACCACGTCTTGCAAACTGGAAAAATCATGCCATTCAGTGTAGTGGCGGTTCTGTGTTCCAGCACGCTACTTACCTCCGTGGTATGGATAGCCTCATGATGGACATGATGATTGATATTGAAAAAGCAGAATACATTCTGGATAGATTTTCAGAGTTCTATTATACTTTTTTTGAAAATATCTTTAAATCTTCAGGGCATCTGATCGACATCTTTGCATTAGCAGATGATCTGGCTGCACAAAACAATTTGATGATCAGCCCTGATATGTTTGAGCAATATGTTGCCCCTCGGATAAAGAGAATGGCAGATCTTGCACATCAATATGACATAAAACTTTTGCTGCATACTGATGGTAATGTAAGATCATTGATACCAAGATTTATCGAACTCGGGGTAGATATTCTCGACCCGATCCAGCCTGAAGCCGATGAGATGGATCCTATCTCCATAAAACATGAATTCGGACGCGATATTTGCTTAAGAGGCGGTATCAGTGCTCAAAAAATAATGGCTCATGGATCGAAAAGTGATGTGAGAGATGAGACAAGAAGGATATTGGACGAACTGGCTCCGGGTGGAGGTTACATATTATCTCCAGGACATCCGGTTCTTCAAGATGATATTTCTATCGAAAACATCATCACGATGTATGAAACAGGGCTTGAATACTTTCAATAGTAGTTATAGATTACCATTCTTCCATTGCTTAAGCATCTCAAAATGAGGCTCCAGATGCTTCTTCATTGCAGTTCTAAAACTCTCCGGTGTTCCTGTCTTTAGTTCCCTAACAATATCTTCGTGTGTAGCTGTTCCTGTCCTTGGGGCTTTGAGTTCAGATTCATACTCTATTACATGTTCAAAGACTGGCAGTAGCAAATACTGAAACTTCTTCATGGTTTCATTCCTTGAAATTTCATACAATTTGCCATGGAATTCAATTTCAAATTCCAGCTTAAATAGTGTTTTATCTTTCTTTTTCTTTTTTGCTATGATCCTTTCGAGATCCTTAATGTCTTGATCAGTTTTATAAATGAATAATAAATCGGACATTCCCATTTCAAGCACCAGTCTCAGCTTGAAGATATCCATTAAAGATTTCTTATCCATAAACTTGGGATGAAGCACTCGCTCCATTCCACCCAAGATATTGGGAGAAGTCAGGATCATGCCTCGTTTTTTTCGGCTTTCTATCAGACCAAGCATCCTAAACCTACTTAATGCTTCACGAATCACATTTCTGCTAACACCCAATGCCTCAGCCAATTCCATTTCTTTAGGTAGTGCATCCCCTATTTTAAAATCTTGATTCTTAAAATACTCCTGAAGTTTTATTTCTACTGTCTCCGCCATTGATAACGGCATTACCGGATCTAATCCTAAGCGGCTTGAAATATCTGTAGTTGACTCTTTTTCCATGATTAGCTATTGTATAGAAATGCAAATTAAATAATGATGAGGTTCAAAATTCCGAACAAAGATAAATATGTCGGACATAAAATCAAATTCAATCAATAACCGATACCAAGGTTTCTATCCCAAATCATTTTAGTCAAAGTCCTTTGCTAGCATTATTATATTTTGTATTTATGTATTACATATTAGTGTAAATATATTTTTTTTTGTCAGAACACATGAGGTCTAATAACAATTATAGCATAATGCTCTCCATTTTAATTCTGTTTTTCTCAGTGCAATTAAGCGCACAAAAACTGGACGATGAGAAGGCATGTTTCAATTGGAATCAAATGGCAGAGTTGCCAATATTTGGTTCACAGCAAGAAGCATTGGGAGTGGCAGGAGCAATTTCTGGCATATCCAAATGATGTCTTTGGAATTTTCAATGTCAAGCTTGTCGTAGACCTGCTCTGGTCCTATCCAATGAGCATTCCAATTAGAGTTTGATGGTGCGGTTTCTAAAGAACAAGCGAACAAGAAAAAAGCAAATAGTTGAATCAGAATTAGGTAAAAAAAGCTTCTTCATGAGTGCTCAGTTTATCAAATTATTAGAACCATCGATCATATCCTTTTGCCTATCATCCAATTTTCAACAACGATCGCTTTGAAATCTGAAGGTTCTTCACATATATAAAGTAAAAATTTTATTTGTAGCACATATTAACATATTAAATAGCTTAGCATCTCATATTTGACTTAAATATGCGTAACAAAAAGAGATCAAGGGCTAACCGACAATTTCTACTTAACATACTATCAACTGCCTTTTACAATTTTACCACAGTATCAAAAAAACTCTTTAACATTACAAAGCATATTCAGTCAACCTTGGATATTGGATGCAGAATCTGCGGGGGAAGCATCATTCTAAATATTATAGTGGCAATTGAGAAAAACAGTGCTCAGTTTGGCAATGGGTACCTCATTTTTAAAACTGGCTGAGGAAATTGGAATTCGCCTAATTCCGGAAAGTTTTATCTTTCTTGAAAACCTAATTGAAGGAAAGAAGAAATTGAATTGAGTGAAGCAAATAAAAGCATAGCAAAACCTGCTGCCTAATGAGATTTACAAGTCAATTTAATCAAATAAACGAACATTTTCTTCTACAAAATTGACCTTAACAGCCTCTTTCGTTTCCCCCAAGAAAAAAACACTCACAAATTTTACTTCGTAAGTGCTTGATTTTTAAGTGATTCCACAGGGACTCGAACCCCGAACCTACTGCTTAGAAGGCAGTTGCTCTATCCAGTTGAGCTATGGAACCATCTCGCAACGCATTTGCCGCCAATCCGGACCCTGGTCCGGCCTGAAATCAGGCTGCAAATGTATAAATATTTTTGATAAATGTAAAACCGGATGTCTTCCGAATTTATTACTGTTTATGGCGCTCCCTCAGCACGTCTACCACGTCACCAAGTTTTACCTGCTTTGCCTCCAGCAGCACGAGCAGATGAAAAAGAAGGTCCGCCGCCTCGTTCTTGAACAGATCCTCATCGGAATCCTTGGCTTCAATGACCAACTCGACGGCTTCCTCCCCTACTTTTTGCGCAATTTTATTTATGCCCTTGTCAAAAAGCAGTTTTGTGTAAGACTTGGCCGCTGTGCTCGCCTTCCTTTCCTCGATTACGGTTTGCAGGTAATGCAGGAACAGGGCATTGGTTTTGTTGGTCTCGCTAAAGCAGGTATCGGTTCCCGTATGGCAGACAGGGCCCTGCGGATCTGCCTTTATAAGAAGGGCATCACGATCGCAATCGGGTATAATTTCCTTTACGTGAAGAAAATTACCGGAAGTCTCCCCCTTGGTCCACAACCGTCCCTTCGTTCTGCTGTAAAAAGTCACTTTACCTTCGGCCCTGGTCTTTTTCAGGGACGCTTCATTCATATATCCCAACATCAAAACTTTATTGGTCGACCAATCCTGAACGATGGCCGGAACCAGTCCGTCTCCCTTCTCAAAATCGATTTTCATGTTATTTTAAATTTCTATTCGAACTGAAATACCCTGCGCATCGAGGTATTTTTTGAGCGAAGGTATTGGAATTTCTTTAAAGTGAAAAATACTGGCCGCTAAAGCGGCATCTGCAGCGCCGTCCGTAAACACCTCATAGAAATGGCCCATCGTTCCTGCCCCGCCGGAAGCAATAACCGGAATATGAAGCTTCGTCGATATTTTCGATGTCAGTTCATTGGCGAAACCGGCTTTTGTTCCGTCATGATCCATGGAGGTGAGCAGAATCTCGCCTGCCCCGCGCTCCTGACACTCGTACGCCCAGGCTTCGGTTACAATCTCGGTAGGTGTTCGTCCTCCGTGGGTATGTACCATATTTCTGTTTCCGTAATCCTTGGTGTCGATGGCCACGACCACACATTGGCTGCCGAATTGCAGGGCAAGCTCATCGATAAGCCCGGGTCTGCGCACAGCCGACGAGTTGATTGAGATTTTATCGGCGCCGGCATTTAGCAGATCGCTCACATCCTGTACCGAAGAAATGCCGCCTCCGACCGTAAACGGAATGTTAATTTGTCTCGCCACATTTCTCACCAGTTCCACCAGTGTTTTTCTATTTTCAACCGTTGCGGTTATATCCAGAAACACAAGCTCATCCGCGCCTTGCTCAGCATAGATTGCGCCCTGCTCCACCGCATCTCCGGCATCCCTCAATTCCACAAAATTGACCCCCTTGACGGTACGCCCGTCCTTAATATCCAGGCAGGGAATTATTCGTTTTGTCAGCATCAGCCTTTATTTTGTCTTTTATATAATTGAATTACATTGTTGCCCACACAAATTGCGATTATTTCATCCGCGTATATTTTGGTTGCTGACACACAGAGCAATATAATCGTGCTCGTGCGTATCCTGAATTCACTCCGGCCCTGCCGGTTTCATCTGCCTTTAAAGCAAAATCAATCCGCCTGTCATCCTGACCGGACGTCCTTTCAGTCAGTCCCATATACGATGGATATTCTTTATTTCCCATCCCTCTTTCTCCATGCTTCATCCCTCCTTCCGCATTCCCTGTTCTCCATTATCAACTCCCAGCCCCTACATCAGAAATCCTTCCAGCTCTTTCAGGCTTATTCTGTTTTCGTAAATGGCTTTCCCGACGATTACTCCGTGGAGCGGAAGCCGGTCCAACGCAAGTATATCCGCCATTTCGGATACGCCGCCGCTGGCGATAATTTCCAGTGACGGGAATTTACGCGACATGTCTTTATAGAGATCTACCGCCGGTCCGGCCAAGACGCCGTCTTTACTCACATCCGTTGAAATCACATACCGGATTCCCTTTGCCATATATTCCTCCAAAAAAGCATCCAGTTCCCGTGAACTGTCTTCTTGCCAGCCACTTATAGCAATTTTTCCATGCAGGACGTCCGCACCCAGAATAATTTTTTCAGCCCCGTATTTTTCAAGCCACGCTTCAAATAATCCCGGATTTTTCACCGCTACGCTCCCTCCCGTCACCTGGCTGGCGCCCGAGTCAAAGGCAAGCCGAATGTCACGATCGGATTGCACCCCTCCGCCGAAATCAATTCGTAGCCGGGTATGTGTGGCAATCCGTTCGAGCACCTTCCGGTTAACTATTCTTTTTTGCTTTGCCCCGTCCAGGTCGACGAGATGTAACCGGCGAACGCCGGCTCCCTCGAATGCTTTAGCAACCTCCAGCGGGTCCTCGTTATAAATTTTTTTTTGGCTGTAGTCGCCTTTTGTGAGGCGAACAGCTTTTCCACCGATAATATCGATCGCAGGAATTATGATCATTTACGTCCGTTTTAAAAAATTCTCTAAAAACTGTTGCCCGGTCTTTCCGCTTTTCTCCGGGTGTCCCTGGATGGCATAAAAATTGTCCTTCCGCAACGCGGCGCTAAACTCATTTACATAATCGGATTTCGCAATAGTTTCATCACCAATTTCACAGTAATAGCTGTGCACAAAATAGATAAATGCATCTTCCGGCAATCCGCGGAACATGTCGCCCCGCATGTCGGACAGCTTGTTCCAGCCCATGTGAGGGACTTTTAGTTTTGGTTCAAACCGGATCACATTTAAATCAAATATTCCCAGGCATTCCGTGTCATTCTCTTCCGAGTGCCTGCACATCAATTGCTGACCGAGGCAAATCCCCAAAAACGGTTGCCTGAGCGCGACGATCAATTCATCGAGCTTCCTGACTTTCAGATAGTCCATTGCGGTGCTGGCCTCCCCAACACCGGGAAATATCACTTTATCGGCTCCCCGGATCACTTCCGGATCATCGCTGATAACCGGACGGACCCCCAAACGATTTAGGGTGTTGATTACGGAAACCACATTACCGGCGTTGTATTTAATAATGACTATGTTCATAACTTAAGGTTTTGACATGAGAGGACGTACGGCGGCCGCTAAAACGACCTCAACAATTCATACGATGCCCTCATTTTTTTTACAAGTGCTTCCGACTCTTTGAAATCAATGGTTTGCTGTCCGTCCGAAAATGCCTTATACGGATTCGAATGGGTTTCGTAAATCACACCGTCGGCGCCAGCCATTACCGAAGCCAGGGCTATTGCCTCCACATGTCTTCGGATCCCAATTCCGTGGGAAGGATCGGCGATGACAGGCAAATGGGTCTTCTCCTTTAGAATGGGAATCGCATTCAGGTCCATCGTATTTCGACTCGCTTTCTCGTAGGTGCGAATCCCCCGCTCGCAAAGTATTAATCTTTCATTACCGCCTGAAAATACATATTCGGCCGAGTAGAGCAATTCATCGATGGTTCCGGAGATTCCCCTTTTGATCATTACGGGCTTGTCTACTTTGCCCAGCGCATCGAGCAAATTAAAATTCTGTGTATTTCTCGCTCCCACCTGGAAAATATCGACATATTCCAGCATCGGTTCGATCTGCGATACCTGCATGACCTCCGTCACGATCTTGATCCCGGCCGCCCGGGCATGTTTATACCACAGCTCGAGCCCTTCAATTCCCAACCCCCGGAAAGCATAGGGCGAGCTTCTCGGTTTGTAAACGCCTCCCCGCATCATTCGAATACCACTGGCCTTCAGATGGGCAATCGTCTCATAAATTTGCGCTTCACCTTCAATGGAACAGGGACCGGCCATGATCGCCAGCTCTCCGTTTCCTACGATGACGCCGTCTCCGAGGTCAATTATTGTCGGGCGCACTTTCCATTTTCTTGAAACCAGTTTGTAACTGTCCGAAACAATATGGATGTCGTCTATCCCGGGCATATTGCCAATCTGGCGAATGTCAAAGTCCGAGCTGCCAATCCCAATAAGGTAAGTTCCTTTTTGCGTCCTCACCTCGTTGGCTTCGTACTTTAAGCCATTCACTTTTTTGACAATCGCATCTTTTTCTGCCGGTTTGATATTTTTGTTTAACTGAATGATCATCGCTATTCTTTTACAGACTTTACAAATGTACGTATATCCTGCCGAAGGTTTTCCGCATTTTTGAGCACATGGATAAACGCGGAACCAATGATGGCGCCCGACGCATACCGGCAAGCCGTGTTAAATGTTTCTTTGTTCGAGATCCCGAATCCAATCAAAGCGGGATTATCCAGCTTCATTTCCTTAATTCTTTCAAAATATCGGACCTGATCCTGAGAAATACCTGTTTTGGCGCCCGTTGTGCTTGCCGACGACACCATATAAATAAATCCCCGTGAATTCCGGTCGATCGCTCGAATTCGCTCCCCGGATGTTTGCGGGGTGATCAAAAAAATGTTTAACAATCCATGCGCTTCAAAGCTCGATTTATAATTTTCCAGGTATTCCTGCATGGGCAAATCCGGAAGAATTAATCCGTCAATTCCGACTTCACGGCAATTCCTGCAAAAAGCTTCGACACCGAATCGAATGACCGGATTTATATATCCCATAAGAATTATCGGGGTGTCGACGTGTTCTCTTATTTCCGCTAATTGCTCGAAGATGAGCTTTACCGAGATGCCGTTGTCCAACGCGATTTTATTGCTTTCCTGGATCGTTGGCCCGTCGGCCACAGGGTCCGAAAAGGGGATCCCAACTTCGATCAGATCTGCTCCGGAGTCACTTAGGGACCGGATAATCTGGGCCGTATCATTCAAATTCGGGTAACCGGCCGAAAAATAAACAGATAAGATCCTGCTCCGCTTTTTTTCGAATAACTTCAATATTCTGTTTTCAGTCAATATCATTTGCATTATAGATCTCTTTTTATAATCAGTATTTTCCCCACTTGATGTATGTTTCCAAATCCTTATCTCCCCTTCCTGAAAGGTTCAGCACAACAATATCATCCGGCGAAAAGGTAATGTTGTCCAGCACTGCAAGGGCGTGCGCAGATTCGATTGCCGGAATTATGCCTTCAAGCTTGCTCAATAAAATTCCGGCCTGCATGGCTTCCTCATCCGTAGCGCTGTAGAACGCCGCTCTGCCGGATTCGAACAGGTGGGCATGGATAGGGCCGATGCCGGGATAGTCCAGACCGGCAGAAATCGAATACGGCTCCACCACCTGCCCGTCATCGGTCTGCATAAGAAGTGTTTTTGATCCGTGCAAAACCCCGGCCTTTCCCAGCACGGTGGTAGCGGCAGATTCCCCTGTTTCATTCCCATGCCCTGCCGCTTCGACAGCCAGAAGCTTTACCCGGTCCCGGTCAAAAAAATGATAGAATGCGCCGGCCGCATTGCTTCCGCCTCCAACGCAAGCGATCACGTAATCGGGATCTTCGACATGCTCTGTTTCTTTCAATTGCCACTTGATCTCCTCGCTGATTACGGACTGAAACCGGGCCACCATATCCGGGTACGGGTGAGGCCCTACCACAGACCCGATGACGTAATGCGTATCGACGGGATCATTAATCCAATGTCGCATGGCTTCGTTCGTGGCATCTTTCAACGTTTTACTTCCACTCGTGGCGGGCCGCACTCCGGCGCCCAAAATACGCATCCGCTCCACATTGGGCTTTTGCCTCGCCATATCGATCTCGCCCATGTAAACGACACATTCCATGCCCATAAGCGCGCACACGGTAGCTGTCGCAACGCCATGTTGCCCCGCTCCAGTTTCGGCAATTATTTTTTGCTTTCCCAATCGTTTGGCCAGCAGGATCTGGCCGATGGTATTGTTTACCTTATGGGCCCCGGTATGGCATAAATCCTCGCGTTTCAAATATACCTTTGCACCATATTTTTCCGAAAGGCGGTTCGCAAAATACAAGGGGGTCGGCCTGCCCACATAAGTTTTCAGCAAATGATCAAACTCTTTTTTAAAGCCATCCTCTTCCATTACGGATAGGTAGTTTTGCCGCAATTCCTCTACATTGGGATACAGCATTTCCGGGATGTATGCCCCCCCATAGTTTCCGTAGTATCCGCGGTCGTCGACTTTTATCTTCATTTTTTAAATTCTTTCAAATGTTAAATGTTAAAATCTCAGCAGCAAATCATAAAATCCGCTCCACTTACTTCCTTTCAAACGGAAAGGTCCTCTTTCCGGACACATGGGGTTATGCAATTGGATATCATGAATCGTTTTTGAATTCATACCTGAGATTTATTTGATTATTGTGTTTTGGTATCCGGAATTTAGTATTCCGATTTTTTGTTTTAGCAATTGGATTGCCTGTGTATCCTTCAAGCCCGGCCTTAATTCAAACCGGCTGTTGACATCCAGCGCATGCACCTTACTCAGATCAATCTGCGCTATTTCGCCTACGTTGTCCAGGCCGATGCCGCCACTTAAGAAGTATGATTTTTCAAGCGTGTATTTCTTGAGTATTTCCCAGTCGAAGGTTTTACCGGAGCCTCCGAACGCTTCGGTCTTCGTATCAAAAAGGAAATAGTCCGCAGCTCTTTCGTAGTCCTCCAGCAATCGAAAGTCAAAGCGTTCGTCCATGGGAAATGCTTTGATTATTCCGGCTCCGGCGCCTTTAAGCTCCCGGCAATATTCGGGTGATTCGGTGCCATGAAGCTGCACAAGATCCAATTGATAATTATCAATGCGCCTTTTAACTTCCCCGGTCGATGCGTTTACAAATACACCGACCTTTTTAATCGTTTTATCCAGGACCGGCATTTTGAAATCAATTCCGACATATCTCGGTGATTTTTCGTAAAATATGAACCCCGCGTAATCGGGACCGAGGTCCGCCACCTCCTCAATATTATCTCTTAATCCACAAATTTTAAGACCGGCCATATGATCTTTTCTTTACAGTTGTGCTTGCGTGATTTTTTTAACGAAATCCGCGCATGCGGCACCAGGCCTTCCGTGGGACATAAA
This sequence comes from Cytophagales bacterium, assembly GCA_022360055.1. GTDB lineage: Bacteria > Bacteroidota > Bacteroidia > Cytophagales > Cyclobacteriaceae > JAAUQL01. The sequence continues at coordinate 11,189 of JAKSDO010000263.1, forward strand.
ATATTCTCCGATAAGAAATCCCCGGAAGCCGTATCTCATCAATTGGATCACTGCCTCCGGATCGGAGATGCCGCTTTCGGATATTTTTACAAATTGATCCGGAATGGCTTCCGCCAGGTCCATGGAAGTTTCAATGCGGACCTCAAATGTCTTTAAGTTCCGGTTATTTACACCCACGACATCCAGATACTCGTTAAGATGGCTTTTCAGCTCTTCCGAATTGTGAACTTCCATCAGAACTTCGAGGCCAAGCGACCGGGCGAATCGCGCCAGTCCTTTCAACTTTTCCGGCGTCAACGCCGCCGCGATAAGCAATATTGCATCCGCGCCAATGGACTTTGCCTCTATGATCTGGTATTCATCAATTGTGAAGTCTTTCCGTAATATCGGACAGTAATTAAATCTCCTTGCCGTGGTCAGGTCTTCATTATTACCTCCGAAGAATTCGGTATCCGTCAGAATCGACAGCGCCGACGCTCCCCCCTGCATGTAACTGATCGATGTCTGCTCGATGCTTACATATTCGTGAATCATTCCTTTTGAGGGGGATTTGCGCTTGATCTCCGCTATGATTCCAACCTTGTCTTCCCGCAATAAATATTTTCTCAGCGACACGGTGTCTGACGTGAAATAGATGCTTTTTTCCAGCAATTTGGCCGGATACAGGCTTTTCCTTTCCGCAACTTCTTTTTCCTTATGCGCTATGATCTTATCAAGTATATTCATTAAATATCCATTAGTTTCTTAAAACTGTTCAAAGCTTTTCCCGATTCCAGCGATGCCCTGGCTTTTTCAACAGCCCCCCGCAGGCCCAATTTGTTATCGGCGCAATACAAAGCCATTCCCGCATTTGCAACGGCTACTTCCTTCTGCGCCCGGGTCGACCGGTTTTCCAGCACCGCTTTGAAAATTTCAGCCGCATCTTCGACCGTAGTACCCCCGGACAGTTCCTCGGGATCAAATGTGTGCAATCCCAGATCGGACGGACTTACGATCCGCTCGTCCGTCGGAGTGAGAATTTTAAAATTCCCGGTAAGTGAAACCTCATCATATCCGTCCAGCGCGTAAACAACCATAAAATCGGCATCTGTTTGCTGGAATAAATAGGCGTAAAGTCTGGCCAATTCAAGACTGAATACTCCGGTCATTTGCTTCTTTGGGAACGAAGGGTTCACCATGGGCCCCAGCATATTGAAAAATGTCTTTACACCCAATTCTTTCCGGACAGGAGCCACATTTTTCATGGCCGGATGAAACAGCGGAGCATGCATATAGCATATGCCACTCACATCCAGGGATCTCTTTAAAACATCCGGCTTATTTGTAAACTCATATCCGAAATACGACAGGACATTTGACGATCCGCATACGGATGAAACGCTGTTATTTCCATGTTTTGCAACATGTTGACCGGCTCCCGCAACAATAAAGGAGGCCAGGGTGGAAATATTGAACGTATCTTTGCCATCGCCACCGGTTCCGCAAAGATCGATGGCATCGTATTCGGAAATATCGACGGGAACACACAACTCCAGCATGGCTTCCCGGAATCCGGTCAGCTCTTCTACGGTTATGCTCCGCATGAGGTACACCGTCAGAAAGGCGGCCATTTCGGAATGGTTGTATCTGCCCTGCGCCAGGTTGCTCAGAATCTCCTTTGCAGTAGCCCTGTCCAAAGATTTGTACTCAAATAATCTGTTCAGTATCTCTTTCATGTGTTTATATTTTTCAGGTCGCTGACACACAGAGAAATACAGCCATGCTCGTGTGTGTCCTGAATTTGCTCCGGCCGTGCCTGTTTCATGTGTTTAAAATTTGCAGAAACCTCACCATGTGCCATTGATCATCATGATCTTGTATATCTCAATAATTATCTCAGGCATCGCCTGTTTCATGTGTTTAAAGTTTTGAGTCGGAATCCGGAGGGCCCGTGAATTGAGTACCTCAGCTCTTCCGCTTTCATACTTCCAGCCAATTCTTTATTAACTGTTTCCCGTTTTCCGTCAAAATGGATTCGGGGTGGAATTGCAGTCCCCTCACCTTAAATTCTTTATGACGAAGCCCCATCACAATCCCATCATCGTCCAGCGCATTTGTTTCCAGCATACCATTTACCGTATTGGCGGCTACCGCCCAGGAATGGTATCGGCAAACCGTAAATCGCTCCGGGATGTCCCTGAAGAGGTAATCGTCTTTCAGTTTCAACGTCACCTTGGTTCCCACTCCGTGCAATACCTCCTGCATATTGTATAGCTCGGCACCGTAAACTTCTCCGATGGCCTGGTGTCCCAGGCAAATCCCGAGGATATTTTTAGTCGGGCCGTATCTTCTAATCAGTTGCAGCAGGATACCGGCTTCGGATGGAATTCCAGGCCCCGGAGACAAGAGAATTTTATGGTACCTGTCCACGTGATCGAGTGTGATTTTGTCATTTCGATAGACATCCGTTGCTTCACCATAGCCAAATTCACGAATCATATGAACGAGATTATAGGTAAACGAATCGTAATTATCCAATACAAGTATTCGCATTTAGCTATCCATTTTATCCGCTTCTTCAATTGCCGTTCGCAATGCGGCCAATTTGTTGTTAACTTCCTGCAATTCGTTTTCTTCCCTGGACTTGGCGACGACACCGGCACCCGCCTGGTAATACAGCGTATTATTTTTACTCAAGAAAGACCGGATCATGATGGCGTGATTAAATTCTCCGTTAAATCCCAGAAAACCAATGGCGCCTCCGTAGTATCCCCTTCCCGTGTTTTCATACCGGTCGATCAATTCCATTGCCTTGTGCTTTGGCGCCCCGGAAAGCGTACCTGCCGGAAAGGTATCGGCCACCATCCGGATCGTATTTGTTCCTTCCTCCAGCTTGCCGACCACTTTCGATACCAGGTGAATGACATGAGAATAATACTGAATCTCCTTAAAGGTCTCGACCCGCACATCCGTCCCGTTTCTGCTGAGGTCATTTCGCGCCAGGTCGACCAGCATTACATGCTCGGAGGTCTCTTTTTCATCTTCGGAAAGCTTCTGAGCCAAGGCCGCATCTGCCTGATCGTTCCCTGTTCTCCTAAAAGTACCGGCAATAGGATAGATGATGGCTTTGTCGTCTTTGATCACGATCTGCGCTTCCGGAGAAGAGCCGAATATCTTAAAGCTTCCGTAATCGAAATAGAACAGGTAGGGCGACGGATTCACGGATCTCAAGGAGCGATATACATTAAACTCATCCCCCTGAAAACCCGAATGGAAGCGCCTCGACAATACAATCTGAAATACATCTCCTCTGTGGCAATGATCTTTACCCCTGGAAACCATGTTCAAAAATTCTGCATCCGTAACATTTGATGTTTCATCGTTATTCCATTTAAACCGGTAATCCGGGAAGTTTTTACTCCTTACCAGGTCCGTAATTTCCTGAAGGTTTGTCCCGGAAGCATCCTCCTGAAACAGATGATCAAAAATATACATCTCATTTTTGAAGTGATCGATCACAATGATATTCCTGTAAACCGTGTACAAAATATCCGGAATGGCGTATTGATCCTCCTTGGAATCCGAAAACTTGATATCCTCAAAATACTGTACCGCATCGTACCCGACATATCCGAATAGTCCTGAAGTTATGAACTTAAAATCCGATGGCGCTACCGTAAATGCTCCCATGAAGGCACTTAATTCCAAAATGGCCTGCCTGGGATCTTCGAGTATTTTTGATTCCGATGATTTGTCCGGCCATTCAATTGAAATGACGTTATTTTTCAAACTGAATGTCGCTATGGGGTTGCAACATACATAGCTGTAGCTGTTTTCCGATCCGTGGTAGTCCGAACTTTCCAGGAGGATCGAATTGGCAAAATTATCTCGCAACTTCAAATAAATGCTCACCGGTGTAATGACATCGGCCAGCATTTTGGAATAATGACTTTTAAGCGTGAAATTTTTCAAGATATCAATATTTAAACAAATAAAAAGGCTCGCCAAACGACGAGCCCAGTATAATTTTTTACAATAGGTCTCTGTTTAGCCCGGGATCTTAATCCTGTGCCACCACCAAAGACCTATATGATGTATTCCGTTTTTCATTGCGGCCCAAAATTAGAAAAGGGTATTTCAAATACAAAGTCTTTTATCTTTTTTATTTTCAAGGCAAATCAAAATATTATTTGCATTCGGGCGCGGACGCAAAACTTTATTAATGAAAGGGTTAGAGGTACCCGCGCCTTACCCGAAAGAAATAAATAAGCGATCAATGCGTTTTAAAAGCAGGTTTTTACTAAATTCAGGCATACTTTTAACTCAAGTTTTGGAAGATTATTTCGAACACCTTTTTTTTATCCCAATATCTATTTTGAAAAAAAACAAATATCATGGAATTCACTTACAGTAAGTTTTTAGCGATATGGCAAGTGTTTGCATTAGTGCTCTCCGGTCTGGCTATTGTCACCGGTATCGTGATCTTTATTTTACATAAACTCAGATTTTCCTCCATTAGAGACTATAAGCAGAAATACGACTATCTGGCCGCGAATGACTCCAAAATGATTTATTATGTGATCATAAGTTTTGCGGTTGCCCTAACCCTGTTCATTAACACGGTCTACAATGCTACGGTACAAATAAGCTATGTATGGTTTTTCGTAAGGATGTTTATCGCGATTTGTCTGGGAACCCTGATCATATACATCTCTTACTTAATGATGAAGTTTGCCTACCCGTCAACTTTGGAAAAAAAGATGAAAAAATGGCGATACAAGCCGAGAGTCAATAAAAAGACCGGAAACGTCATGAAGTTACTGAGCGAAGAGGAAGAAGATGTTCATTTGGACGAGGGAATGCAGGCGGAAGAAAACGTATTTTCCGTGGACTATGATGTATGGGTAGACGAAGAAAGCGGGGATGTGCAAATCGAGAAATATCCGGGGCATCTTATTGCTCATCAATGCAATTCTTGTGGTTTTAAAACGATGAAACTGGTAAAAGAAGAGATTATTCTAGCTCCTACGGAGCATACGGATGGCGAGATGATAAAAAATTACCAATGCTCCTATTGCAAGGCAAAACGGACCAAAACCGTGAAAGTTGCAAAGTTATCGCAAACCGAATCGCATTACGAACTCCCTGTCCATCTGCATTTCAAGGAAGAAGAGAAGGTAAATATGGTTACTATCGAACTGAATATCAGCAACGGAAAGACAAAGATTTACGAGTTTACTTCTACAAAACAGGCCAGCGAGTTTTTGAAGGAGTATAAACTTGAGGATTGACGCTCCAACGGACATAACATGTTTGAGGGCCTTCGGGCTCTTTTTTTATGTTCAAACAATTCGTACATTGCTTTGTTCATAATTTCACTATCAAATACTTCAAACTTGAAGATCAGGCTGTTATTCGCTGTCAAAATATTGGCCGCAATATTTGTTTCATTGATTGTATTACTTCGTCTCGAGATCATAGGAAGTCCAATGCAGAATATGTCGTTTCGATATTCCGACAAACAAATTATAAAGCAGTTCATAAATTCCGGTCAAAAACCACAGTTAAAATACCATGCATTCAACGACCGTACAATCAGGTACCTGGTACGGAAAAATCGTCCCGGTTTGCCCACGGTGGTATTTATCCATGGAGCTCCCGGGTCCCTGTCCGATTATTCGAGATATTTTGGAAATGAGGCGTTGTTTGCAAAAGCAAATCTAATAAGCGTAGACCGGCTGGGTTATGGCTATTCGGGGTTTGGCAAATCCGAAACATCGATCCGCCTCCAGGGCAAGGCAATCCATTCGATTATACGGAATGAATGTGAAAACAGTGAAATTATACTGGTGGGGCATTCCTATGGCGGACCTGTCGCCATTCAAATGGCGATGGACTTCGGAGACGGATACAAGGCCGTAATTTTGTTGGCTCCCGCCCTTGATCCCGGACACGAAAAGAAAATAATGCTTGCCCGCCTGCCGGCATATCAGCCCATTCGATGGCTGACACCGCCGGCGCTCCGGGTGGCCGCGGATGAAAAGAACACGCATGTTGCCGAACTAAAAAAAATGCTGGGCAGATATGATCTGATTAAAATCCCCGTTTGCCATATTCACGGGACTTCGGACTCCCTGGTGCCCTATGAAAATGTAGCGTTTTCCCGGAGAACCATCTCTCCGAAATGGCTCGAAACGATATCCCTGGAAAATGTTGATCACTTTTTGCCCTGGTCACACTATGATCTGGTCGTCGACAAAATACTGGAGATCGCATCCGGCCACGGACTAAGCTCCGAGCAGGTTGGTAATGGCAATTTTTCCTATACCAATTAAAAGGGAAGTGGTAAACAGGATAACGAATACCGCCCACATGACCAGCCTTTTCAGTTTATGCCGTTTCCGGATATTTCTGATCCCGAAAAACCAAACGAGTATTGAAAGCACCATACCCCCACCCGCTACGGGATAAGCGATCGACATAAAATCAAAAACCTTAATAAAGAGGTTCATTCCGGTGTACGGATTCTCCAGCACCCATACGCAATCGTCTGTGTATGCGATGCCATCTTTTTCGGCTTTCACAATGATCCCATTATTTCCTTCGTTGAGTTCGATGCCTTCCCACAGGATGATCCCTTTTTCCGGTGATCTCACCGGATATTCTTTTCCGTTGACGGTCAGGCTCACCTCACTCAGGTTTGTATAGACTTTGACATTTGTTTTTGCCTGATCCCTGAATACGTAACGCGAAGAAGTAATATGCAATACAGGCGCATCGGACCAATTTGCTTTGTAAAAATAAAATGCATCTTTTTTTGTCTTCCGGTCGTAGGTGATCATTCCTTTATCGTTGATCCCATAGCGATCTCCTTCCCGTCTGAAATGGGATCCGAAATCAAACATATTCCATATAAATGTCCCCCACACAAAAGGCCGTTCATCAAATATTTTTAAATTTTCTTCATGGTAGTAGGATTGCCATTCTTCGGGGTGGGGCGATCCCATCGGGTTGGGCGCCTCCAACTCGTCGGAATGCTGATGGATACTTCCTCCGGCTCCATATTCGCTGATGCCGATTTTATATTCCGGAAAATCCGAATGCGTTTGATCGAGAAATTTTCCCATATCTTCCGGCTCCTTGTAATACCAGCCATAATACCTGTTCCATGCAATTAAATCCGTGATTTCATGGAGGTTGGCGTGCTCTTGCGGATTGAGCATACTGGCGCCCACACTTAACCTATCGGGGTCTTCCTCTTTTACAATCGAATTCAGTTCTTCCACAAATTCCGTAGGCTCGGCTCCTTCCGGGTTTTGAATTTCATTGAAAATGCTCCACATTAAAATGGACGGATGGTTGTAATTTTGGCGTATTAGCTCGTATAGCTGCTGTTTGGCGATTTGATGAAAAACATCCGTGTTCTCATAACCGTTTGAAGTCCCCATAAAACCACCCGGGCCTCCTACCCATGGCAATTCGGCCCAAACGATAAGACCTGCAGAATCCGCAAGATCGTAGACAATCTCAGCATGTTGGTAATGGGCGAGGCGCAAGGCATTGATCCCCATTTCGAGCATCAACTCCATGTCTTCCCGATGATCCGCATCCGAGAGTGCGGATCCTTTGCCCAACCGGTCCTGGTGTCTGCTTACTCCTCTTACATCGACCGGCACTCCATTTAAAAAAAATCCCTCATCGGCATCCGCATGAAAAAATCTCAGACCCAGCGGCTCTGTTTTCGAGTCGATTACCTCATCATTTTGTAAAAGGTCCACTTTTACCTGATACATATACGGATCCTTCCTACCGTTCCATAAATGCGGATTATTGATGATATAGGAATGCGACAATTCATGCGCTCCGACATCGATTTCAATCTCATTGATTTGAGCATCGATCACTTTGCCGGCCTCATCAAGAATCGTCGTTTGGTAGGATATCGTTTGCTCTGCGCCCGATCCATTTGAGATTTTTGTAAGCACGGTAACATCTGCATTTTCTTTGCTTACATTTTGCTGTCTCAGGTAAATCCCCGAAGAGGCAAAATCAAGCGGAGTAATGCAAATCGGATGTGTAAATAATAAATTCACCGGGCGGTAAATTCCTCCGTAATTATTGAAATCGCCGACGAGTGGGATTACTTCAAGATTCTCTTCATTATTCACGATCACTTCAATCGTATTTTTTTGATTGTACAGGATGTGCTCCGTAATCTCAAAACAAAATGCGGCATAACCTCCTCTGTGCTCACCCAGTTCGTGCCCGTTAATCGTAACTTTTGAGGAAATATTCACACCTTCGAACCGGATAAAAATGCGCTGCCCGGACCAGGTATCGTCGACATCAAAATTCTTTATATATGTTCCGGATCCCCGATAATAATCGAGTCCCCGCTGGGCATCCGTTGCATTCCAGGTATGGGGGAGGTTAACAATCTCATCCCGCTTAAGTCCCGTTACGGAATGTCCCTGAAAATTCCATTGCTTATTAAAAGGAATTTCCCTGCGATTTTGAGCGTTCAGATCCGATAATACGCAAAAGGTGCCCAAAGCAAAAAGGGCAAGAAAAATCAGTCGTCTCATTTCAATTGTTTGGATTAATAGTTGTCAAATTTATATACCTGAAAATTTCCATGCGTCCCGGTCGCATAACCTGGACGAAAAATATATCCGTACGAATTGCTATTTTAAGCTCTGCGCCTTAATAGCAGCGCCAATGGCTGTACCAAATTCCGCGTGTTTTGGAACGATGAACGTGGTATGATACAGATTGCCAACTCCTTCCATAACTTTCCGGATCAGAGGAAGGGTCGATAATTTTCCGGTCAGCACGATATCGCTGAGACTTTCCGATCTGGCAGCAGAAATACCGAGCAACGCAATTGTTTGTCCGACAAGGTTAATAATTGCCATTGCAATATCGCTCTCGTTCGCTTCATCGGACACTTTGCCAAAATTTGAAGCCGTGGCCGATTCCGGAAGACCGACCAGGGCTCCGCCGGCAATATCTCCGACCGTAAGGTCAATCATTCCCAATCTTCCTTTGGCAGCCTTATCCATCAGGGTTCTGATATGAGTAATATTGAGTAACTTTCTGGACAGACCTACCATGGTTCCTCCTCCGACACCGCTTCCTCCCCAGTGATGAATGCTGCCATTTTGCACATTTACTATTGCCGTACCCGTGCCCATGCTCACGACTATGGCTTCCCTCAACCCGGAAAGATAAGCTCCGGCCGTGCCAATGGAATCAAACTCATCAATTTTCTTTACCGGTATTCCCAACAGTTGATCCCTAATCTGCCCGGCCCCCACCCCTGTGGCCGCTATTAACCGAATCTCGGAAAGCGGTAATTCTCTCAGTTCAACAAACTTTCCCAGAGCACCTGCGGCAGAAGCGATCGGGTCATCCGCTTTGACAGAAACAGGATTTAAAATTTTCCCGTCTTTCAAACCCACAATATCTGTGGTGGTTCCTCCAATATCAATTCCGATGATCATTCGTATGTAATTTTGCTGTCCTAAAGGTAAATAGAATGATTGGCATTCAAATCAAAAAAGCTGTTCGATTACGATCTGTCAATCTTTCTCATTTTCAGAGTCCTGCCTGTCAGATAGCCCAAGCCAAAAGGCAGGCCCAATAATACGATGAGAATAAGCAATATCAGAGCCAGTGATTTTACCAGGAGCTCTTTAATATGCCTCCAGGATTGTTCGACCAATTCTTTTGAAAGTACGTTAAGGTCTCCCATAATGACCTCGCGCTCGGTGGCAACCGTCTCACCGATAGCTTTTCTCTGTTCATCCAAAGCTTCGATCAATGCGATTCTTTCTTCCCCGAGCCTCCACAATGTCTCGGACCATCTGTGATCGAGGCGATCGATCAAAGGCCCGAGCTGTTCATTGAGCTTTATGACGGCCGAATCGATTAATTCGGGGCTATGTTCAGCCACATAGGAAATTTGGCTCGCCAGCAGAGCTATGCTGTCTGCCATGGCGCCGATATCGACACTATCCAGCCCCGCCTCATACCAATATGCCTGCATGCTCCATCTCGCTATTTTGGGCATGTTGTTTGAATAGTCGTTCATTCTGGAAGAAAGGTCGGATACGGCTTCGGGCATCGTTCCGATGGTCGTAACAGCAACACTGTCGGAAAGCCCCAAAGCGGCATTCAGCTCCGAAAGAACGGATCCCCGGCTGAAAAAGATGTCTTCGAACGGGTGTTCTTTCGTGTAATTGTCGACAAAGTCCTTGTACGTATGGTAATCATTGGCGGTGGATACCATACGTGCAATCCGTGCTACTTCATCTTCGAGCTGTTCGGCAACTCTGTTGACCACGGGCTGATATTCGCCGAACAATTCCCTCCCGGCCCCTTGATTCAGAAAATGTGATTGCTGCCTGCAAAAGATCCACGTATCTACTAGGGATGCGTAGGGCACGGTCTGAAAGATCGCCTGCCTGCTCATGGAAATCGCACCGATCTTCCAGTATAGGGCATTGAGCTTTATGTTTTTTTCACCGGTCGAGCCGATTATGGAATCGGCGAGTTGCTCCACTTCATTCGAAAAATCATGGGCAAATTCATGCAGCAAAATCCTGGTATTCAATTCTTTGGATGGGAGCGGCTCCATGCCGGTATTGAGATCGACATTAAACAGCGAGCACGAGGAAAGCGACAAGAGCAATGTGCCGGCAATAAAAGCACTTGTTAATACATTATTCATAAGGCAGTTGGTTACTACTGTGAGGATTACAAGATATCAATTCTCTCGAAAAAATAGCATATCTCATCAAGAATAAACTATTTTTGCTGTCGAATTTTGATTATCGATTTAACAAGTATTAGAATGGAATTCAGGGCATTAGAACAACTTATTTCCGATACGGCCGCACTCAAGGGAATCGACAAAAATACGATCGTAGAAGATCTGGCCGATTTTTTAAAAATGAAATACAGTGTCGCGATCATGGAAAAAGAAAGGGATCTGATAGATGAAGTAAAAAATAAAGTCCTTACCAAATTGTATAATGCAGACAATCACAGTGTAAGCTCCAGTAAGGACCTGCAAAAAACCTTTAAGCTTGATCTGCTGGAAATAGATTATCTCGATACCGGAATAGATGAACTGATACAGGAGGGAATCGTAAAATCATCCAAGGCAGCATATGTACTGACAAAAGAAGGGGTAATGAAATTTAAGGAGTTTTACGGGGAGATCTGATCTCTCCCCGGCCTGGGTGTCAAGTCAAGCCTAAACCTACGGGTAAGGCCTGACTTGACACTAGAAATTCTCCTTAACTCCGATCAGGTTTATCGCCTTTTCACGGGATAATTTTTGTTGGTCATATTGTTTTAAAGTAGACATTTTCACAGACACCTCTACGGATTCCGGGATCTCGCAATCGCGGCAGTTACCGAGTTGAATGTCCAGCATTACAATTTCATCGTCATTCAAAGACCGTATAGTACGGCCGTAATCCAGCATAAAGGCCTTGATGTCATCTTTGAATTTCCGATATGTTTCTGCATTGTTCGGGCTTTCACTTTCGGATTTTATGGCGAGGTTCCGGTCTCCCGATGACCTGTAGACCGTCCGGGCAAAGGCCCTCGGGCCACTTGAGGTTTTAATATGGAAGACAGCTCCGTATCCGTCCAGTACCTCATACCTCGGTTTACCCTGGCAATAGTACGTTTCCGAAAGATCATGACTGTAAAATCTGTCGAAAATGTTGGCGAACATTTCCAGATCCGCTACTTTTTTTTGCGGTTCATCTTTTTCGATCTTAATGCGGTCGATAAACGCTTCCCGTTTAATTTTCCCGGATTTAAAAGCCGCAACATCTTTCCTGAAAACTTCCGCGGATATATTACTCACGCGCTGCTCATTAATTTGTTCCGAGCCCTTTCGGGACCAGACAAATACCATGTCGTTGTACGGTGATTTCTGCTTGATTACAATTTTTTCCTCAGGTTTGAGCTGGCCAATGAGGTCTGCATAATCGGTCATGAAGGTAATCATCACCTCCTCCCAGTTAATTTCATCGTCAACGCCGGGTTTGATGTTGTATGTGTAGGTGGTGGCTATTTTGGCTTTTTCTTTGACCTGTTTTATTTCCTCCTTGTGTTTTTCAATCTCCTGCCTGTGCTTTTCAAGCTCTTTCTTTTGAACTTCCAGCTTTTCCTTTTGTCGTTTCATTTCTTCTTTTGACAGTTCATCCACGGAAACCTCGAGCTCATTATCAATGTCAAGATCCACATCAATATCCGGAATCGGCGGAATATCGGGGATTACGATATCCCTCGCACCATGGAAATAAACCAGATGCTCGGGAATTGTAAACACCACACCGTAGTCCTTAATGTAGGTGGCGTCGATGGAAGTACCTCCGAACCAATGGTCCGAACCGGAACTGATCAGGGTTGAAAGAATGTTTTTTGCAATCTCGAGATCGCGGTTCATTCTTTTTTCATCGATCTCATCGCCGGTCTTAAAACCGAAGCATACCGGCATTATTAATAATATCATTAACTTTTTCATATCAGAATTTTGTTTCTCCTTAATGTTTTATCGTAATCCAAAGAATTAATTATTGCCCTGTTGATTCACAGAGGTATATAAGCTTGCAATTGCTTTTTCAGTTTCCTGCTTCTGAAGCTCCTGTTTATGATTTATTTCATACAAACTGTTTTGAATGAATGTGAGGTCATCATCGCGCTGCTGCTGGTAGAAATTATTAAATTGGGTAAACATGGCCTTGAAATATTCCTGCTGCTGTGCGGATGTCAGTTTTAAGTACTCCTTTACCGCTTCGGCATTCTTGTTTTCGGCATTTGTGAAAAAATTCTGAAGATCGCGGCGACTAATTTCATCTTCTTTCTTATCGTCGGAGGCCTCTTGCAGTTCGGTCTTTAACATCGCCAGCCTTGTATTGAATTCTTGTTCGGCATCAGCCAATTGAGCCAGCAACTTTTCGCTGCTTTTTTGCAATTCGTCCCGGACGATGGCATGAACCTCTTCCTCTGTAAAATAATTCCGGTCATCCATGGCCGGGTTGTCGCCAAACCCTAACTGTACGCTCCGATCGGTTATTGCTACTGAAAAATTCGTAAAATAGCCAACAAGCATCAAAATGAGTAAAGATGCCGCAACGGCTGTTACCGGTTTGAAAACAATTATTTTTCTCCGCTTTGCGTGAAACCAGCTCGACGACCTGGACCTGCCCCATGTTGAAAATGGTTCCATGACTTCTTTATCCTTCAGGGTTTCAAGCTCGTTTCTCACCGACGTCAGCTCTTCCAATTCTTTCCGGAGTTTCTCATCCTCCTTAAGTTTTTTCTCAAAGTCCTTCTTTTCGCCCGCATTCATTTCTCCATAGAGATAGTCCAGCAAATCCTTGTTAAAATCCTGAGTTTCCATATTCAACCTTCGATTTTGTAGTTCAATTCACTTTTTTCCAGTATTTTTCTCATGGCCTTTAATCCATAGTACAGTCTGGACTTGGCCGTGTTTTCCGATATATTCAAGGTTTCCGAGATCTCCCTGAATTTCAATCCTTCAAATTCTTTCATAATGATTACCGTCTTCTGTTCTTCCGGCAATCTCCTCAGTATATCGGCGATCATTTCTTCCTTCTCTTGTTTCTGGTATTCGTATTCCGGAAGGCCGTAATTCGATTCGACATCGCGGACATCCTCGTCCATAAAAATCGAATACCACTTCTTCCGCTTTTGACGCCGGTCCTCCTCCCTGCAATAATTCAAGGCTATTTTATAGAGCCAATATTTAAAACTGTCGACATCCTTGAGCCGGTCAATCTTCTGGTATACAGCGATAAATGTTTGCTGGGTAGCTTCCATAGCATAATCATGATCTCCAAAATACTTCAAAGCGAAATTATAAATGCGCTTGAACCATAAACCTACCAGCTTGCCATAAGCGTGCTCATCCCCTTTTTTGGACTTTTCGATAAGACTTTTGCTATGGTAAATCGCTATATTTTCAAGGACCTCGGCCATTCAATTTTCAATGTTCTATATCAAGGATGAACGGCAAGGTAAAAAAGTTTTAAAAGGAGTGAAAAATTTAAGCGCTCATACTTATTTCAACCTGAAATACTCCGGACACGGATCTTCGGCAGGTGGTTCGATTCCATATAATGGATTACAGCCCGAGGAACATTATGGCAAGACCGGAAAAACAAATGGTCCCTCCGGCTATGGCATGCGTGTATCTTTCCAGCTTCCCCAATTTGGCAAAACCTATGCCCCAGGTGCCGAGCATCACAATGCCGAGCATCGTGACGATCGTAACGGCGGCAAATATGCCGGTTACCAGAAACATTCCGCCCAAGCTGCTTTTTGCAGCCGGGTACATGAGAAGCGGGATTAACGGCTCGCAAGGGCCGAGCACAAAAACCGTAAATAATATCCAGGGCGTAAGGTCCCGGGCTGTCGATTCATGATCATGTACGTGAGCATGATCGGATACATGTGTGTGCGGGTGGTCGTGAACGATGCCCCCTTCGTGGGTATGAAGGTGGCTGTGGGGCTTGTTTTTAACGGCCCTGTGGATTCCCCATATTCCATAAGCCAATCCAAATCCGATCAACAACCATGCGGCGATCTCGCCCCGGTAGCTCTCCAGCAGCTCCAGCTTCATCAATTCGGCCCCGAGAAAAACACCCAAAAGCCCGAGAACGATCGAACTCAAAACATGCCCTCCGCCACACAAAATGGTGATCCACGATGTCTTGGCAAAAGACCAGTTCCGCACTCTTGCCATCATGACAAAAGGCAAATAATGATCCGGGCCGAGGGCGGTATGCACAAAACCTATTGTAGCTGCTGTCCAGCACAAAACTATGATTTCCGAATCGATCAATTGGAGCGTATTAAAAAATCCTAAAACTCGAGTTTTTGTTTACAACAGTAAAAATAACTATTTAAACACAATTTGTAACAATTAGAGCATAAAATTATAAGGACAAAGGTTTCGGTTAACCGATCCAATGTGATCAAAGGCCATCTTTCGGAGATCATTTAATAGCAAACCACGGAGGATTTGTTAAAAAATATTCCAAATGCGATTGCCCTGCATAACCGGTCATCGGACAATGCGATAGCCCATCGAAAAAGTCATCAACAATCTTATGAGACGGCCTGCTCCGGTCAGACAAACCTGATCCCGGAAGCTATTTTTAACGAAGCAGTGCCGGAATACTTGAAGAGCGCGGTTAATTTATTTCTTTTAAAATCGCTCTGGCTTTGGAAGATTTCGAAGTGTTGGAATCCGACAGATCTTCCAATAGCGGGACCGCGAGGTCTTTATTTTCTTTTGATAAGTAACACAGCGCTAAATACCATTGCGCGCCGGATTTATAGATATTATCGGAGCTCACCAAATCCTTATAGATTTCGATCGCTTCATCAAACCTGCCCGTCGCCTGGTAAGCATTTGCCAGCACATATTTGCTGTGATCTGTCCGGGAAGCCACATCCATCCGATTGATCAAGTCGATGGTCTCTTCATACCTCTTTTGATCATATACGCGATAAATGTGATCAAAAGAATTTTCATCGGCTTTCGCCCCTCTGGATGTTTCGGGCAGGATATCATAAGGCGTATAATAATCCGCAACGATTCGCTGATAGCTGTTGTCGAGTCGATTATAAACAACCGCGGTGGTCACCAAAAAGAATACGACGACAGCGGCAATGAAATACCTGTAAAAATTCCGCTCTTTAGCCGCATGTCCCCCGGCCTCAAAATTACCCGGCATCTCACTTTCCCATTGCTGTATTTTTTCCACGAGGTCATTTCTGCCGGCATATTTAATGCCATCCAGCAATGTCCTGTAGCCTTTCATCATCTTTTGAAGTTCTTTGTCACCGGATAAACTTGCCTCAAACTCATTCTTTTCTTCCTCGCTCAGGGCGCCTTCCAGGTAATTCTCGATTTGATCAATTTTATTTTCAAATTTTTTCATGTTCCCGGTCTTCTTAATTTACCATTGCTAAGACTTAAAAATCTGTCGTAATCTTTGCAAACATTTATACTTCAAATTCTTAACCGTATCACTGTTTTTATAATCAAGGATCTCAGCTATTTCCTTCATCGATCTTTTATGATAATAGTAGTTTTTGAGAATGTCCGAACAGGGATTTCCCAGCATGTTTAGACTGCGTTCCACTTTCTTGAGTTCTTCTTCATAATCTTCATCAAAATCGCTGTATAAATAATCCGTATCAAAATAGTCTATTCGAGTATAATGCGCCGGATTTTTAGCCTTTTGCCTTATGAGTTCAAGTATCTTGTTTTTCCCGATACTAAACAGATAAGTTTTTATCTGTGATGTCAACTCCGTTACTCTTCCATATCTAATATTCTCATAAAAAATTACAACCGTCTGCTGAAAAATATCTTTGGCCTCTTCCAGCGAACACAAATGTTTGTTTACGGCCCACTGGAAAAATTCATTTCTGTAATTTTTATAAATTTCTTCTAAAGCTCTTTCACTGTCCGTACTTCTGATCCTTTCGATCAAGGAATGATTCTTCATTCGATACTCTATGATTTATTTTATAATAAGTAACCTCCTTTTAACAAAAATTTTATGAAATATTCACAGATGGGTTCACCGCTTGAATATAATTTAAAAAAAAATAATCTTACGGATCCTGCAAATTCTTTTTCATAAACATTTTATGACTA
Source organism: Cytophagales bacterium (assembly GCA_022360055.1). Classification (GTDB taxonomy): domain Bacteria; phylum Bacteroidota; class Bacteroidia; order Cytophagales; family Cyclobacteriaceae; genus JAAUQL01. The sequence goes on from JAKSDO010000263.1 coordinate 27,888, forward strand.
AAGTTTGATCTGATACAATATTATCAAATGCTGTCATTATTTTCACATATTATACCATGTAAAACGCTTACCGCTTATCATTTTCCTGTCTGCAATACACTACAATCAATGGCAAAAATCATCATTTTTCATTATATTGAGTAAGGCTTGTACCTGCCGGCGTTTATCAATTTGATCAATTTAAATACACAAGTCATGAAAAAAACAGTTTGTAAATTACTCGCCTTAATCGTTATTTCAATGAGTGTTTTTTCCTGTACGCCAAAAGATCGGATAAAAATCGGAATTAGTCTTGGCCCATTGCATGAGCGATGGGAAAAAGACCGGGATTATTTGGTTGAAAACCTGGAAGAAAAAGGCGTTAAGGTGATCGTCAGAGAGGCAAACAATGACGAATCTACTCAGAAAGAACAATTCCTGAGCCTTATAAAGGATAAGGTGGATGTAATCATTATGGTGGCTATCAACAGCGACGCAGCGGGCGCATTGGTGCAGGTCGCCAAAAAAAATGGCGTGAAGGTGATCGCGTACGACAGGCTTATTAAAAACTGCGACCTGGATTATTACGTATCTTTCGACAATATCAAGGTGGGCGAAATGCAGGCCGATTACCTCACCAGAATTACTCCTAAAGGAAATTATGCAATTCTAGGCGGATCATTGCAGGATCAGAACTCAACCTTTCTCAGACTTGGGCAAATGAATATTTTGCAACCGCTTATCACTAGAAATGATATAAAAATTGTGCTCGATAAGAATGTGGATAACTGGGACCCCGAGGTGGCCTACAATATTGTAAATGAATACCTGGCGGAATCAAAAGATCTCGATGCCATCATTTCATCGAACGATCAAATATCCGAAGGTGTTTGCAGGGCGCTGAAAGAGCATGAATTATGCGGCAAGATACTGGTCTCCGGACAAGACGCCGAAACCGAAGCTTGCAGGCGGATTGTAGACGGCCGTCAAACCATGACGGTGTACAAATACATTGAATCGTTGGCAAATGCAACAACCAATATAGCAATCGCACTGGCACAGGACGGATCTTTACCTTATTCTCAGACAACGGTCAGCAATGGAAAAATCATGGTCCCCTCCATCCAGTTGCCCAATATGATCCAGGTAACCAAAGAAAATATGAGGATGACCGTAATCGCGGACGGTTATCTGGACGAAAAAGTTGTATTTAACGGAATATAAGGAATACAAAAACCCGGCCGACGGGTATTCGGCCTGTCAGACCGGGTTTCCGAATTACAGATCGGCAAAGAAATCATTGCCCTTATCGTCCACGATTATAAAGGCGGGGAAATTCTCTACTTCAATTTTTCTTACGGCTTCCATGCCCAGCTCTTCAAAATCAACGATCTCGACGGATTTTATACTTTCTTTCGCTAAAATCGCCGCAGGCCCTCCGACGGAACCCAGATAAAAACCGCCGTGTTTCTTGCAGGCGTCGGTCACCTGCCGGGATCTGTTCCCTTTTGCCAACATCACCATGGATCCGCCAAGGCTTTGAAAGTCATCCACATAAGGATCCATTCTGCCGGCGGTAGTCGGACCGAAACTGCCGGATGGCATTCCTTCAGGCGTCTTGGCAGGTCCGGCGTAGTAAACCGGGTGATTTTTGAAATATTCCGGCATAGGCTTGCCCTCGTCGATCATCTGCTTGATCCGGGCATGCGCGATATCTCTGGCGACAATCAAGGTTCCTTTAAGGTTCAACCTCGTTTTGACCGGATACTTCGAAAGCGCTTTCAGGATATCTTCCATCGGTTGGTTCAGATCGATCTCGACGGGTTTTTGAAGCTGAGGTTCTACCTCCGGCAGGAACCTCGCCGGGTTCCGCTCCAATTCCTCCAGGAAAATGCCTTCTTCGGTGATCTTGCCTTTTATATTTCTGTCGGCGCTGCAACTTACGCCTAATCCAACGGGACAGGAAGCTGCGTGTCGAGGCAATCGGATTACGCGCACGTCGTGCGTCAGGTACTTGCCTCCAAACTGCGCTCCCACCTGACTTTCCTGGCAAATCTTCTGTACTTTCTCTTCCCATTCCAGGTCTCTGAATGCCTGGCCGCCCTCATTTCCTTCGGTGGGTAAGGAATCCAGGTTTCCCGTCGACGCTTCTTTGACGGTTTTCAACGTAGCTTCGGCCGATGTACCTCCGATCACCAGCGCCAGATGATACGGCGGGCACGCGGCGGTCCCCAGGTCTCTGATTTTTTCTTTTACAAACCTGGCCAGGTTTTCCTCGGTAAGAAGAGCCTTTGTTTGCTGGTATAAAAATGTCTTGTTGGCAGATCCGCCTCCTTTTGCAAGGAATAAGAAATCGTATGTATCCCCTGTTTTGGCATAAATATCAATTTGCGCCGGAAGGTTTGTACCTGTATTCTTTTCCTTTGTCATCGTGAATGGCACCACCTGGGAATATCTCAGGTTTCTTGTTTTGTAGGTTTCAAAAATACCTCTGGACAAGTGTTCGGCATCGTCAGCACCTGTCCATATATTTTCCCCTTTTTTGCCTATGACAATGGCTGTCCCCGTATCCTGGCAGGTCGGCAACTGGCCTTCTGCAGACACTACCTGGTTTTTAATTAACGTATGAGCCACAAAACGGTCATTATCCGTAGCCTCCGGATCATCCAGGATGCCGGAAAGCTTTTCAAGGTGGGCAGCCCTGAGATAGAATCCAACATCGGCCATTGCTTCTTTTGCCAACAACTCCAATCCCTCGGGCGCAACCTTCAATATCTTTCTCCCCTCAACTTCAATCGTGGATACATGGTCTGAAGATAGTTTTCTATATTTGGTTTTATCTTCACCAACCGGAAACGGTTTTTGATACTTAAATTCTGCCATGACTGTGAAATCTGTTATTTTATACGAATTACAATAAATGAACTTATTCAAAAGCGGCTGCAAATATAGTTAATCATCGACTCGAAAAAGATGACTTTTTGCAGGTTTCAAAAACAATTTTCATTTATAACCATAACTATTTGTATCTTGATCTGTTATTCATAAATCAATCCGACTCAAGTTATGATCGCACAAGTATTGCTTATATTATTGACATTCAATTCCGTCGTAATCGAACCTTCAAACAGTTCAAAAATCCAGGGGGCCTGGCAATCCGGTGAAGGCGTCGCTATTTTCTCCGGAGATTATTTTTCGTATGCCGCGTTCAGCGCAGAAGAATTCGGTTTTACATACGGAGGGTCCTTTGTGACCGACGGGGATAAGGTGATGCTATCCTTTGAATTCCATACTTCAAAACCGGAATTGGTTGGCACGACTTCGGACGCCGCATTGGCAGTAAAAAAGAACGCCATGCATTTTATGAACAGCGAATTTAAAAAGATCGATGACGGCAGCCCGGGAAAATTGGCGGGCGCCTGGCTTTTTTCCAATCGCATTCGAAATGGCACACCTGGGACCCCCAGGGCCCCTGAGAACCCCAGAAAAACCATGAAGATTTTATCGGGAAAACGGTTTCAATGGATTGCCTATAACGTAGAAACCGGGGAGTTTATGGGAACCGGGGGAGGCACCTATACGACTGCCGAAGGAAAATACATCGAAAACATCGATTTCTTTTCCAGAGATCATTCGCGAGTCGGCGCTTCTCTTGAGTTTGACTTTGAACTGCAGGACGGCGACTGGCACCATAAAGGACTCAGCAGCAAAGGCGATCCGATCTATGAGATCTGGCGCTTAAGAGAATAAAAACCTTTCGTTGTCGGGGCTTGCGCGGAAGCTTTGCCGGCCTCAACGTCAAAGTCCGGACTCCCGGTTGTTATCCGTTATGAGTTGCTTGTTTATTATTGACCGGCCGTTCGCTGCCGGATGTGCGTTTCATTTGGGAAATAGAAGCTGCCGCAGGCTCCTCCGTATATTTACATCGGATCCTGCGCAACAAAAGCCAACTCAAAATAGAGCTCTTTATTATTTTTCCGCATCGTAGGTTGCGGCCCGGAATTGAAATACCTCCGAATCTGTTCGGGCATCCTTTATCAGGGACTTCAATTCATCCAAAATCGCCCCTTGCTCATCGGCCAAGTCATTCTCTTCTCCGGGATCCGCGCTCAAATTATATAATTCGCACGGCCTTTCCGGATGCCGGTTGACGTCGTATTGAACGAGCTTCCAATCACCCCTTCGCAAGGCCTGCCTTCCTCCGCGCTCATGAAACTCCCAATACAAATACGGGTGCTGTGCCTGTGGACCACCGGTCAACGTGGGGAAGAAGGAAATGCCGTCTATGCTTTCGGGCACATCGACTCCTATGATCTCCGCCACGGTAGGCATTACATCCCAGAAAGCTGACGCATGGTCGGTTTGCGATCCCGCTTTAATTTTACCCGGCCACCAGGCGATCATGGGCACACGGATGCCTCCTTCGTACAGATCCCGTTTATAGCCCTTTAAGCCTCCGTTACTGTTGAAATATTCCGGGTCGGCGCCGCCCTCCAGGTGCGGTCCGTTGTCCGAAGAAAATATAATGACGGTATGACGCTCTATTCCAAGCTCTTCGAGCTTCGCAACTATTTCTCCTACCTGATCATCCAGATAATTTATCATTGCAACAAACGCGGCATGTGCTTCCGGCTGCGAGCCATAAGGACCCAATTTTAGCCGCTCCCCGTCGTCAACTCCCACGTATTCCTTCTCCGGCATAAATTTCCCCCGATATTTTTCCATATAACTTTCCGGAGCAAAGAGCTCGGCATGAGGAATCGCCGAGGGATAAAACATAAAAAACTCTTTGTCTTTGTTGACTTCCATAAACCTCAGCGCCTGTTTATGAATCGGATCAGGGCCGTAGACTGCTCTGCCCTTTCCTTCATTTCCTTCAAGCACCACTTTCTTTTGATTGTGCCACATATGAAAGGGATAGTAATGATGCGCAATACGCTGACAATTGTAGCCGTAGAATTCATCAAATCCCTGATTGTTCGGGTCGCCTTCGGATCCCGGATATCCCAAACCCCACTTTCCGAAAGCGCCGGTTGTGTAACCCGCTTCTTTCAGCATTTCGGCTATGGTGTAGGTCCCGGCAGGCATGGGCCACTGGCCTTCGGGCTTCCACTCTTTATTGCCCCTGATCGGTGTATGGCCCGTATGGAGACCGGTCATAAGCGATGATCTTGACGGAGCGCATACCGTAGAACCGGAGTAATGCTGGGTAAACCGGATCCCCTCTTCCGCCAAGCGGTCTATATTGGGCGTTGAAAACTTTTTTTGGCCGTAGCAGCTCAAATCTCCGTAACCCAGATCATCGGCTAATATATAAATGATGTTTGGCCTTCTTTCCCCGGTTACTTCGGCTTTTTTAGTGCTGCAAAACATCGACAAGACCGAAAGCGACGCCAGGAATAAAATTGTAATCAAATTACGGTGTATTTTCTTAACCATTTTTAACAAAAATTAAATAAGTAACAGTTTAATAAATCCTTTTAATACAATGGGCCCCAAAGATAATTCTTACCTTTTCCCGGTTACATCCGCTTTAATCCTATCTCCCCAACCCAATCCATTTAACGGATAAACATGATTTTCTTCGGCCCACTTTTCCCAAAGCAAACGCAGTTCTTCGGCAATCTGAGGTTGCTCTCCGATCAGATCAACTGTTTCTGTCCGGTCTGCGGATATGTCATACAATTCCCAAGGACCTTCGTAAGGCGCTTCCCTCGTACCGATCGAAACCAGCTTCCACTTCCCATCGATCACCGCCCGATGTGCTTCGTGCTCAAAAAACAATGGCCCCCGTTCAAATGCATCTCCGGTCATGCCGGTGACCAGGCTCATCCCCTGTACGGGAAGTATTGGTTTCCCGTTAAATTCCGACGGATATTCTACACCGGCGACATCCAGAATTGTCGGCATCAGGTCGATGACATGGCCGACCTGATCGGTTATTCTTCCGCCGGACCGGATCTTCTCGGGCCAATACACGATCATCGGAGTGGCGATCCCTCCTTCATGATTATAATGTTTGTACATTCTGAAAGGCGTATTGCTAACATTTGCCCAATGTATCCGATAACTTTGAGCGGGTCGTTCATTGCCAAGCAATGGCAACTGCTCAAGGGATAATCTCCCTCCCTGCCCCTCGGCGCACCCTCCGTTGTCGGAAAGGAATACGATCATGGTATTATCCAGTGCACCGTGTCTTTCGATCGTTGAAATTATGTCTCCGATCCCCTGATCCATACAATCCATTTGTGCGGCATAAACCGCCATTCTCGCCTCCCATATTTGCCGCTCTTCACCGGTAAGGTCTTCCCAGGCCGGCACGGAGGGATCGCGGTCAGACAAAGACCAGGCAGAGTCAATAAATCCTATTTCTACCAGTTTTTCATATCTGCGCTTTCGGTGCTCATCCCATCCATCCATGAATTTTCCCCGGTATTTTGATATATCTTTCCGGAGGGCATGCAGCGGCCGGTGGGGGGCATAATAAGCTACGTAAAAGAAAAATGGCCGGTCTTTTTTCTCTTTGAAATGATTTTCCAGAAAACTGACCGTGGAATCGGTGATGGCGGTTGTCAAATAGAATTCTTCCGGAGCTTCAATCCGTTCATTATTATAAGTAAGTGTCTCGGGGTTATAATACCCTCCGCCACCGGACAAATGGCCATAATATCTATCAAATCCGCGCTGCAAAGGCCAATTGTGCTTTGGCCCGTCTGCTTTCATATAATCATCATACATAATGTGCAGTTTACCGGTCATGTAGGTTGAGTAATCGGCTTGTTTGAGTGCTTGTGCAATAGTAATGCACCGGTCATTCATATCTCCGGTGTAGCCGGGCGCACCAAGGTTCGAAACGGTCATCCAGCCGAGACCTGTGTTATGCGCATAAAGCCCGGTCAATAAAGATGCGCGCGTCGGGCAACATCTGCCCGTATTGTAGAAACGGCTGAACATCAAACCCTCCCGAGCAAGTTTATCGATATTGGGTGTTTCAATTCCCGACCCCATGAAACCGGGGTCGGAAAATCCCATATCATCTACCAGGATCAGGATGATATTTGGCTTTTTAGCAGGATCATCCGAATTACTGCACGAAAGCAAACCGGCAATTACAAACAACAATAAAATACGTTTTGTCCATGTATATTTCATCTGCTTACATTTTCTTAGATTGTAGACAAACAGAGCAATATAATCATGCTCGTGTGTGCCCTGAGTTCGCTCCGGCCATACCGGTTTCATCGGATTGACCTTTACTCCAAATTCATCCCCCGCTTCTGCATTTCACTCCACAGTTTTTTAAATTTATCCAAGGAGGGTTGGTCCGCATCGACAATATTATGAAGCGTTTTACCCTGCATAACCAATGGCGCTTCCGTCGCCGGAAGATACTTTTTCAACTCATTCTTAATTTGATGATACTCCGGGTTTTCAGCCAGATTGTCCCATTCGTACGGATCATTTTGATGGTTGTACAATTCCTCGGAACCGTCAAAGTAGACGGTGTATCTCCAGTTGAACGAGCGCAAAGAATAATTCCCTCGACCCCAGGTCGTAAGCGCAGGAATTTTGCGGCCCGTATCCGGAGATTGAAGCAATTCTGTCAAATCCAGTCCATCGCTGTATTCCGGTATTTCGATTCCGGCATAGTTCAATAACGTCGGATAAATGTCGATCAATGAAACCGGCGCATCACACACTTTTCCATTCGATGCATTTTCCGGATCCAGAATGATAAACGGCACGCGGGTCGATTCTTCCCACAATGAAAATTTGCGATGACTCCGCTTTTCCCCGAAATGATAGCCGTGATCCGACCAAAGTACGATTATTGTATTGTCTTTGTAAGGACTGCTGTTCAGTGCTTCCACTACCCTTCCGACATTTTCATCGGTGTAGGCATTGCAAGCCAGGTAAGCGCGTATCCAGTCTTCCCAGGTATTTTTTGACCTGTAGTTGTAATCATCGTTCAGCTTTGCATTGCTCCGCGCCACCCATGGCAGGTCGGCCAGATCGTCGTCTCTGACCTGTGTTTTTCGAATCTCTTCTCTCGGAAACATATCAAAATATTTCTTAGGGGCAACGAAGGGTAAATGGGGCTTAATAAAACCGACCGCCAGGAAAAACGGTTTTTCATGCTTTCGTTTTAAAACCTCAACACCGAATTTTGATATATTGTAATCCACATGATCTTCCAATGGCGACAGAGAGGGGCGTGCGCACATTTTCCGAAACTCCTTCGAGCCGGTACCCACGGTCGAATCAACTACCGGATCAGGTAATTCCAACAGTTGTGTATTGATACTTTCCGTAAATTCCAGCGAATCGAATCTTTCGATTGACGCTCGTTTCATATTCCCATGATGGATTTTTCCGGCCCCGTAGGTGTTGTAGCCGTTGGCTCTAAAGAGCTCCATCAGACTTTTGTGCTTTTCAAAAAATTCCGGTTCCAGCTTATTCCGGTCGTAGAACGGATACAGACCGGAATTATGAGGCTGCATACCGTAAAGAATGGCATTCCTGCAAGGGGAACAGGCGGGCGCCGGGGTGTGTGCATTGGTGAACAATACCCCCTGCCCTGCCAGTTTGTCTATATTCGGTGTTCTGGCCATAGGATGTCCGCCAAGGACACCGATCCAGTCGTTCATATCATCTATGGCGATGAACAGGATGTTCGGCTTTTGTCCGGAAGTTCTTTCCATACACGAATTGAATATCAAGATAAGTGACATTGATGCCAGGACCGAAATCGTGTGTTTCCTATTCATAATTTGAAATTTTTCAGTATGATCTGTTGCTGCTTTGACGAATGACCGGGCTGTAATTTCCGGGTATTTCGAAATGGCGTTCGCATCATAAAACATGTTTGACGGCATTCGACAGGGCTAATCAACGGTCACTTCGCTTCCCCACCAGTTGTTGTCCGGATCAAAGTCCGGCGATAGGAAATTCTTTCGTTGCCGCTCAAGTCTCGGCAGGCGTACCTCCCTTACATGATCCAGGTATTGCTTTTCCTTTTCAGCATCGTATTCGGGGTCCCTGGCAGGAAAACGGGCGCCCATTTCATCGAGCAGGGCAAACAGTTTTTCACTCATTGCTTTTACCAGTTCCGGATGCTCTCCGGAAACGTCCGTCGTTTCTTCCAAATCATTTTTTAAATGATACAATTCTTCTCTCCCGTCTTCGTAGTAATGGATCAGCTTCCAGGCGCCCTCACGAATGATCGACGAAGGTTCCCCGCCCTGGTTCCCGTAGTGCGGATAATGCCAGATCAAAGGACGGTCTTCAAGTGTCCCGCCTTCGAGTATGGGAACAAGGCTTTTTCCGTCCAAATGTTGCTCCGGCTTCAACTCCAAACCTGCCAATTCCAAAATTGTCGGGTAGAAGTCTGTGCCGGTGGCGGGAGTTGAGGTAGATCCACCGCCGTCGGTAACGCCCGGCACTTTGATGAAATAGGGCTCCCGGATGCCGCCTTCAAACTGATATCCTTTCCCGGCCCGCAACGGCAAATTGGAGGTAGCGAAGGCATCCCCTGCGGCAACACCGCCATTATCCGATGTAAATACGATAACCGTATTGTCCGCTAACCCGAGTGCATCCACGGCTTTCAATACTTCACCGACAGCATCGTCCATGGCTTCGACCAACCCGGCATAGACCGGGTTGTCCTGTACCTGGCGAATCGGCAGAAAATGTCCCATTTCAAAACCTGTCTCTGCAATTCCGGCTGCTTCCGCTTTCCGTTGATACTTTGCCCATTTTTCTTTGGTGGTCTGAATCGGCCCATGAACCGCATAAAAAGCCAGATAAGCAAAAAACGGCTGTCCGGTGACCTTCGGATCATTATGTCTCATAAACTCCACCGTCTCAAGCGCCAGGCGCATCGATAGGTTCTCACCGTCCGGACCACTTTCCAGATTGGGATTATTCCACGGCGCAAAATATCCGCCATGAGGACTGCCGACGTCCCATCCGCCTTTGTTTACATCGAATCCATGGTGTTCGGGCCAGGAAGTCGAATCGCCCAAATGCCATTTGCCTGCAAAGAACGTCTTATAGCCGCCTTCCTTCATCGCTTCCGGCAGGGTAAGGGCTTCGGCCGAAAGTTTGCGCACGTATTCGGGGGGCAAGAGTTGATTAAACCGGCCGGCTTTTCTCCATTCCTCGCCTGTTTTTGCCCCAATCCAGTCCGTAATCCCATGTCGCGCCGGAAAAGTTCCAAGCATGATGCTGGCTCTTGAAGGACTGCATACCTGGCAGGTAGCATAGCCTTCCCGGAAGACCATACCTTCGTTGGCGATCCTGTCTATGTTCGGAGTTTCATAATATTTACTGCCTGTCACGCCCAGATCATGATATCCAAGGTCGTCGGCAAGAATAAAAATAAAATTGGGCCTTACTGTATTTCCCGGTTTTCTTTCGTCCTTATTAACACAACCGGCCATAAAGAAAACCACGACCCCCAGGATTGAAAAAATTTTATAAGTCATTTGTTTTTAGATTAGGTATTTGACACCCTCAAATGTAACTAGATTCATTTGAAAAAAGAGGAAAATAAGATCCATAAATCATAGTTTAAACTCACTTACACCGGTCTACCCGGACCTTAGCGGTTAGACGGCTTTACGATCAGACGCTAAATCCCGGTCTTTATCGCAATCTCTTCGGACAGCAGGCCTTCGCTCTCGGCGACCAGCTTAATATTTCCCGGGGTTTCGGAAGACTGAATAATCGCCATACATTTTCCGTTAAAAGCTTTCCGGTACGGCTTTACAAATGATTCCAGGCTCGTCGGATCGCCGTTCCCAACAGCTTTTACAACACCTTCGCCTTCCACGGAAAAATTAATTAAATTGTTTGCGCGCGGGCAAAGCACACCGTTTTCATCCACTACCGAGACGGTAACAAATGCCAGCTCTTTTCCGTCGGCAGGTATTTCCCGGCGGTCCGATTCCAATACAATTTTCGCCGGTTGGCCCGCTGTTTTCACAACAGTTTCCCTTACCGGATTATTGTTTTCGTCAAGCGCCACCACTTTTAACTCCCCGGGGACGTAGGTTATGTCATCCCAGACCAGGCGATAGGTCGTATACAATCCGGACGGATCTTTTTCCCGAACGCCCAGGCTTTCGCCATTCAAAAAAAGTTCCCCTTTGTCGAAACTGCTGTAACAGTGTACCGATACTTTCTGTCCTTTGTCCCAATTCCAGTGCGGCAATACATGAAGCACTTCCTCGTCCGTCCATTTGGCCTGATAGAGGTAAAAACGGTCTTTGGGGATGCCACAAAGGTCAATGATCCCAAAATACGAACTGCGCGCAGGCCACTCGATGTTGTATGGCGTCGGTTCTCCGAGATAGTCGAAACCGGTCCAGACATATTCGCCGGCGATGTATTTGAACGAGTCCTGCGCCACAAATTCCCGGTCCGGTGAGGTTGCCCAACGCGGGAATTCGTTGTCGAACGAACTGGAATGATAAGGATCGCGGGTAAAATGCACTTTTTCAACAGCCGGGAAGAAGTATTCTCCCCGCGAGCTTACGGTGGAGGCAGTTTCGCTGCCATACATTTTCCAATGTGGAAATTTATTGTGAATAAAGTCGTAATGTTGAGGTTTGTAGTTCCAGCCGGCCACATCCACAATATCTGCAAATCCGTTTTTGATTGCTCCCTGCCATTGGTTAAAACCGGCTGTTGTCGGCCGGGTCGGGTCTTCGCGTTTGCAAATATCTACCAGGAATTGGCAATATTTCGCCCCGTCCGCAATTCCCTGCTCCCGGATTTCATTTCCTATACTCCACATAATCACCGAGGGGTGGTTGCGGTCGCGACGGATGAATGCAACCATATCTTTCTCCGCCCATTCATCCCATAATTTATTGTAACCGTTTTCGGTTTTTGCCATTTTCCATTCATCAAAAGCTTCGTTGATCACCAGAAAGCCCATTTCATCTGCGAGATCCAGCATCTCCGGCGCCGGAGGATTGTGACTCGTACGGATCGAATTACAGCCCATTTCCTTCAACAGCTTCATCCGGTGGCGCAAAGAAGAGACGTTAACTGCCGCACCTAACGGCCCTAAATCGTGGTGCAGGCAAACACCGTTGAGCTGAACGCGCTTCCCGTTCAGGAAAAAACCTTTATCGCTGGTGAATTCAAAATAACGAAACCCAAAGGGAGTCTCGTACCTGTCCAATTCTTTGTCCCCGTCCAGGATTCTGGTGACCGCAGTATACAATACCGGAGCATCCACAGACCACAGGTCCGGCGCAACCACTTCCAGGTTTTGTTCCACCGTCGTTTCTTCATCGATATGTACTGCTTCCGAACCGGTTGACACAAGCACTCCTGCCGCCGAAAGTATCTGGGTTTCGACCGTTACCTCCTTTGATTCACCCGATTTGTTTAATACCGTCGTTTTCAAATCCACTGTTCCTTTTCCATTCCGGATCCCGGGAGTAGTAAGATACGTTCCCCATTGTTTCACAAAGACCGGATTGGTGACGACAAGACGCACATTCCTGTAAATGCCCGCGCCGGGATACCACCGCGAGGAGAACGGTTTATTTTCCAGGCGGACTGCCAGTATGTTTTCCTCACCAAATTGTACCTTTTCGGTCAGATCAAAGCCAAACGAAGCGTAACCATAAGGCCATTCGCCGATAAATTCACCGTTGAGATATATCCTCGCATGGCTCATGGCGCCGTCAAACTCCACGTGCACGCGTTTATTTCCGTATGAAGACGGGATGTCCAGGGCCTTGCGATACCATCCGATTCCGAGGTGCGGCAATCCTCCGGTACGCCCGGTACGCATTTTGGGCACCCGCTCGCCATCTTCGAGCACCATGATCTCCTGTGCGTCAATGGATGAATCAAACTCCCCTGAAATTGCCCAATCATGGGGAACCGTAACGTCTTCCCAATCTTCGGTACTGGTTTCGGGCCGGGCTCCTCCCTCCACTTCCGAATTGATAAATTGCCAACCGGTATCCAAAAGCGTCGTCCTGCGCGATTCATGGGTGCCGGTGGTACAACCTGCCAGGTAAATGAGGAGTAGGTTAAAAAAAATCAGTCTTTTCATCAGTTTAAAATTTGCGGAAACCTCGCCATGCGCCGTTGACAATCATGATCTTGTGTGCCTCAATAATTATCTCAGGCATGGCCTGTTTCATGTGTTTATATTTTTTTAGTTTGCTGACACCCAGAGAAGTATTATCATGCCTGTGTGTCCTGAATTTGCTCCGGTCCTACCGGTTTCATTGCATAAAAATTTAAATGTTTGTCTTTTGAAGACCCCAAAAGACGGTATTGCCCTTATTTGTTTGCCATTAAATTTGCATTGTATCTGTCTCTTGCCATATAATCCTGGATTTTACCGCCATATGGGAAACCTCTGGTATCCGTTCGCACATCTCGAAAAATTCGATTCATTTGCCGAACCAGCTCAGGATAATCGGCAGCGAGATCTTCGGCCTCACAGACGTCTTCTTCCAGGTTGTAAAGTTCTGTGCGCGAATCAACCCCATAGCGGACAGCTTTCCAGTTTCCTTTCCGGACCGCTTGCCTGAAACCGCCCTTTGGCAGCTTCCTGTTCCAGCCATCCAACTGCAATTCCCAATAAAGATAGTCATGTTTGCCTTGTTTGTTTCCCAGGAGCTCAGGTAAAACAGAAATACCATCTGTCCCGGGAGATCGAATGCCGGCGACTTCGGCCAGGGTCGGCATAAAATCGTAAAAGGCTCCCGGATGACCGGAAACCCTGCCCTGCTCAATTTTATCTTTCCAAAAAGCAATGAAAGGCGTCCGGATCCCTCCTTCATACAAATCGCGCTTGAATCCTCTAAGTCCACCGGTGCTTTCAAAAAACAAATGGTCATGGCCTTCATGATGCGCACCATTGTCGCTCGTAAATAAAACCAAGGTATGGTCCAAATCGCCATCCTGCTCCAACCGCTTTAGAAGTCTTCCAATCTGGCCGTCGAGCAGCGTGATTTTAGCCGCATGTCTGCGCTCGCGCTCCTCCCAGCCCTGATCGGCATATAATGCTTTATTGCGAATATAGCGTTCATGGCCATGAGGAATCCGGTAGGACATGAAAAGAAAGAAGGGCTTTTCTTTATCTTTCCGATCCAGGTATTCCAATGCAAAGTTGGTTCGGAATACATCGATGCAATCGTATTTTTCCTGATCGTAATAGATGGAATCTTTGTCGACGTTGACCCAGTGAACCTTTTCATCGAACTTTTTCCCTCCAAAGCGGGATTCCCATTGTTCCTGGACCGCATAATCAAATCCGCGGTTCATCGCCCAGGTCGATTCGTCGTTTGGATCATCGAGATGCCATTTTCCGATAAAAGCCGTCTGATAACCTGCGTCTTTCATCATTTCTCCCAATGTGATTTCATCCTTTCTCAACGGAACACGTTTCCAAACATCATTTTCAAAAATTCCACTGTTGCCGCGAATCGTGGCATGCCCGGCGTGCTTTCCCGTCATGAGTACCGCTCGCGAAGGCGAGCAGACCGATGTGCCTGCGTAAAAATCGGTGAACCGCATGCCTTGCTCGGCCAGATGATCAAGAACAGGAGTTTTTATCACTTCCTGACCATAAGAGCCCAACTCCCCATATCCGAGGTCGTCGGCCAGCAAAAACAATATGTTGGGTTTTGCACGTTCAGGCAATTTGGTCTGGCATCCATAGGCTGCCATGATAAAACATAGGATTATAGCGAAAAGAATTTTATTTTTCATATGTTTATTTTTTTAGTTAGCTGACGCAAAGAGAAATATAGTCATGCCCTTGTATGTCCTAAAATTGCTCCGGTCCTGCTGGTTTCATAACGATTAGTTTACTATTCGACATCGATTTACGAAATGACGGCTACTCGCAAAACACCTCATAGCCATCAAAAAGTTCCCAAAATACCGATCCACCCATCTTCCGAATCCTCCTGCGATGGTGGGGAAGCTCTGCCCGGGCCCTTTTTCAACCGGGTATCGCCGTAGCTTTGACTGAGCTGCCGTGAAGATTTGAGGCCCCCGATAACTTTCTGCAAAAAAGTCCATGTACACATCCACTTATTTTCCGGGAGGGATTGGCAGCGGGACCACATCGCGATAAATGATCATCCACCGATTCAACTGTGTCTTGTATTTATGTTCAATTTCTTTATATGCTTCGCTTCCCGAGAGGTTATGGAGCTCATAAGGGTCCTTCTTCAGGTCGAAAAATTCGAACATAGGTCGCTCCTCCTCAAATAGGATCGTGTTCGAAAATTTTTCATCGAGCTTCCCCTCTTTTTCCAACTGAACCAAATCCTTCCACATTTTTCCTCCTGCGAAATCGACCGGCCGGTATGGGAGATGAAAAAGGGGATTGTAAATAAAGCGGTACTCCTTGTTAAACACCGTTCTGGACAAATCGAAAACTGCGGAATTGCCAGGAAGGCCCGAAGCATGCGAACCGCGAACGGCAAAGAGGTATTCGTGGTTCTCCGTTTCATCTCCGGCCATGGCATGTCTGAAACTTTTACCGGTCATC
This sequence comes from Cytophagales bacterium, assembly GCA_022360055.1. GTDB lineage: Bacteria > Bacteroidota > Bacteroidia > Cytophagales > Cyclobacteriaceae > JAAUQL01. The sequence continues at coordinate 43,411 of JAKSDO010000263.1, forward strand.
TCCTCGCACGGTTCAATACCTGCCACATCAAGTATCGTTGGCCCGACATCGCTGCCCGAAATCAAAATATCTGAAACAGTGTTGGCAGGGATCAATTTTGGATATCGGGCGATCAATGGTACGTGCAGGCCGCAATCGTACAGCGTCCCCTTGCCTCGAAGGAGCGCTGCGCCATTGTCGCCCATAAAAATGATCAATGTATTTTCGTACAGGTTCCGCCTTTTCAGCTCCTCAAATACCCGACCGATCCGGGCGTCGAGCCGATTGATCTCCCCAAAATGTGCGGCGAGATCTTCTCTCAACAATTTGGTGTCGGGCATTCCTTCCGGAACGGTAATTTTCTGCGGATCCGGCTCATATTCCTTTGCCGTAAACGCCCTGTGCGGATCACTGTAATTGGCCCACATAAAAAAGGGTTTTCCGTCCGGAACCAGATCTAAAAACTCCGTGATCTGGGCCAATACCTCGTCGCCAATTCCTTTGTTCAGGTAATCCACCCGGCTTTTAAAGGTGCGCATGCCGAACTCCTCAAAGACCTTTTGCGTTTCGGCCGGCGCTCGCGATGAACCGTCAAGGTGATAGCTCCTCCCGCAAATGCCCGTATAATAACCGGCGCCCCTCAGCAATTCGGGAAAAGTAATGATGTTTTTGTCTAATGGAGCGGAGAATCTCAACATTTGTACATCCACCACATTTCGTCCGGTCAAAAGCGACGAACGGGAGGGCACACATTGCGGGGCCGTGGTATAAGCATGATTAAACCGCACACCTTCCGCAGCAAGTCCGTCGAGGTTAGGCGTGGCCAAATTCTCATTCCCGTAACACCCGAGATGCGGGACGCTGTGGTCGTCGGACAGTAAAAACAGGATGTTGGGCCGCTCTTTATCACTTTGGCCCACGACCAGGTTGAACGATAATATAAGGACGGCGATCAAAAATTTAGCGTTGGTCGATACCATTTGCAATATTATTTAAGTTTAAAGATTATCTTGTTAACCGACCAGGGCTGAAGAAGCAAACTAAAATACCCGGAATCTGCTTCTCCTCTGATGTCCTCCACAAGAATATTTCCGGAAATATCAAAAGCTTCGATGGTCGCGGCGATATAATCACCGCCCAATCCGCTTACCTCAATCTTCGACGCTCCCACCGACTTATGCATCAGAAATAGCTGGACCGACAAATCCTGTTCGTCAATCGCTGAAAAACCGTACACCTCCTTGCGGGAGCAATCGACCCTCAATAATCTCTTCCCCATGGCGGAAGCGTACATCTCAAAAATTCCGGCAGTAGGATTCAGTCCCAACAACTGCTTCTTATCGTCTGTGGTATCCAGGATTTTGGTTTGTGCAGGTCCCATGTTTAAGTTCCAGTAATTTGCCATGTACACATCGTTTCTGAATATCTCGATCAAATAATCGGCAACCAGCACTGCATTTTCATTTTTGTTGCTCCCTGTCACATTTCCCAGTCCCCATTCGTTTAATCCGAACTTGATGTTCGGTTTTCCTATTTGCTCCATCTGCTCATGGAAGCGCCGGATGTACATCCCCAACTTTCCATCATAGATTGGAAACTCACTTTTCCAATCTTCCATACTTTGCCCGGAAGTCATTCCCCATTCATTGCCCCATTTTTCATGGACTTCCAACACATCGAGATGCTCGGACATTTTCGCGATCTCTATACATTCGTTGAAACGGTCTTTCCATATTGGTCCCAATTTCCAGTCTCCGATAACTACAATATCCGGGATCACGGATTTCAGCACCCCGGCGTACTTATCGACATATGCAGCGTAAGCTTTTGCAGTGAAGCCTTTGGCATATCCTTCATTCCCGATATACCAAAACTTCACGTCATACCCCCGGTTTTTACAATGTTCGATCAACCTCCTTGCTTCATCCAGCGCTTCTTTCTCCCGGTCGTATCTTCTGCCGGAAAGAATATTTATGCCGATCATAGGTTCGGCCTTCACCTTGCTGCAATAAGCAATGTACTCATCCACATCCATGAAATCGACCGGGTCTTTTGCTTCGCTATTGTACTCAGGGTCCCAACTATCTGTCCGAAACGGGATGCCGTTCAAAGCATCCCAATGATACGCCATGACTACCGTGCCTCCCGGATATCGAATCGTACCCACTTTACTTTCAAGCATCCATCGGGCAATGCGCTCATCTTTATACAGCTCATCGGATTCTACGGCATACACAAAGTGTGATCCCGTTAAATATTTCGAAATGGTATTTAACGGATTGTCCAGGTCAATATGCGCGTGAATTTTAGCTCCGGGCGGCTCGCTTTGAGCATCCGCAAAAAAAGTACAGTAAACGGAGCACACCAGGTAAAAAATAACCGTTAAATTAAACTTCATCGGTTGCTTTCTTTTAAAAAAAACGCTTTGAGAAAGAGGCCATAACGTTTAGATACAACCCCGGGCGTCGTCCGCCCGGGATTGTTTTTATATTGTCGCCTACCATCCGGCGTTCTGTTTTAGAGACGGATTGGCTTGCATTGCATCAAAAGGTATGGGGTAAATGTAGTGGCGCTGGGTTGCTTCGGCCCTGCGCCCGCTATTGGGGTATAATGCAAACTCATCCAATAACCTTCCCGTTCGCTGACAATCAAAGTAATGCAAACCTTCGAAACACAACTCCCATTTTCGTTCTTTCCAGATGGCTTCCCTGAGGTCCTCTTTGGAGATCGGCAATGTAATCGGATCTTTACCTGCCCGTTCCCGCACCTGGTTGATTCCATTGATCGTATTCGCGTCCGGTGTGTCGCCCGATTCGTTCAGCGCTTCGGAGTTCATCAATAAAACGTCGGCATATCTCATAATGATCCAATCCGCTCCGTAATCCGTCGATCCCTGTGCCTGAGTGTCGGGGCCGACGTCGGTCAGGAATTTTCTGACGTGAGGTCTTCTGAATGTATTTGATGATCCATGCCAGACCGTATCGCCGTCGGCTTTTACATAATACTCGAGGAAAGTCCTCCAATATCGATGATCATCTTTCGAGTTGTTGGCAATGAAATCCTGCCAGAACACCTCGTTTACCGAGCATTGAAGCCATGAATACGGCGTAAAATCCTTTGCTCCCCGGATCCCGGTCCTCGCCACGATCTGGTTGCCTTCTCCCGTAACACCCGCCACAGCAGATTCCAGATATTGAATTGAAAACAGAATCTCCTTATTATTATCATTCTCATAAATATCTGCATAGTTTTCCATCAGGGAATATCCCGCGCTCATAAGTTCATCTGTTTTTGTTACTGCCCTGGCGTACATGGCTGGATCTCCCTGTTTCAGCTCTCCGGAATTATAGTCGTACTGCATCCCGGCCATGGTCAGATAAACGCGCGCCAGCAGACCGCTTGCAGCACCGCTGGTAGCTCTTCCCGCGTCATTATCTCCGTGAGCGTCCGGCAGGCTGGCCTCGGCAAATTCCAAATCATCGATGATAAAGGCGTATATTTCATTGCGGTCCACCTGCTTCATAAACTCACTCTCGAAGGCTTCCGTGTTGGTAGAGTCCGGCACGACAACATCGCTGAGGCTTGACGGCGGGTTGGTTACCAGTGGGATCCGGCCAAACAGCCGAACCAGATTAAAATATACGTATCCTCTGATGAACCGGACTTCGGCAGCATACCTGTTTTTCAATGATTCTTCAAGGTCCGACGCTTCCATTACGCTCAACACGGCGTTTGCCCTTCCTATTGCGCCATAATTCCTCCACCACAAATTCCAAACATCCCCGGCGTCATTTTCATATACCATGGTCTGCTGCATCGGATTCCAGTTGTGCTTCATAATGCCACCCGTAAGTTCGGTGGTATAAAACAATCTGTACCAGATGTTTAGATTCTGAATTCCGTCGTACACCCCATTGACGGCCGTGGCCACATCTCTTTCGTTCTGGAAAAAGTTATTGGGTGTAATTGTGGAAAAAACCTCCTCCTCAACAAGATCATCGCAAGATCCCAGAAATACAGTTATCATGAATATATATGCAATTTTTTTCATGGCTTCCATTATTTAAAATTAGAAAGTGATATTTAATCCTAAGGTATAACCTCTTGGAATCGGGTAGGAAGAACGGTCAATTCCAAAGTCCTGATTTGTATTTACCGAACTTACGTCCGGGTCCCATCCCGTATAATCCGTTATCGTAAAGACATTTTGAACGCTGAAATACACGGCGGCATTATTCAGAATACCTGTTGTGGGAATATTGTATGTCAACATCACATTTTGTAATCGAAGGAACGAACCGTCTTCCACATAAACCTGGGTTTCTGGCTCCGCTCCCAACCTGGCATATTCGGCATTTGTATTTTCAGGCGTCCAAAAGTTCCTCGTTATTTGTCCCCCTTCGATCGATAGCAATTCGCGCGACATGTTGTTTCGGACATTCAGCAAATTGACCATATAGCTCTTTGTCCGGTTCAATACCTGGTTGCCCATGGTTCCGTAGAAAAATACGTCCAACGCAAAGTTTTTCCATGTCAGGGTATTGTTGAAACTGAATGCATAGTCGGGCTCGGGATTAAAGATGATGTCCCGGTCTTCGCCGGTAATCTTCCCGTCCGGAACACCGTCGGGGCCGGAAAAATCCAACAGCCTGTAATCTCCCAACTGGGCGCCGTTTATCGGCTTTCCATCGGCATCTACATAGGCATCCAATTCTTCCTGGGTTCGCAGAATACCGTCCACGATGTAATCTCTGTCGGATCCGATAGGATGACCGATTTTCCAGTCCTGGGTAGGGTCTCCGTTCAACTCGGTAATTTTGTTGCGGTTAAACCAAACGGCGAAATTTGCATTCCATTGAAATTCCTTATCCAGTACCTTGGCATCGAGCATAAACTCCATGCCCCTGTTTTCCATTTTTCCGACATTCATTAATGCGTCGTTGAAGCCGGAAGTTTCTACGAGCGCGACATTCATCAACAGGTCGCGGGTCTTTTTATGATAATAGTTTATGGTAAAATCAAGCCGGTCCCATAAGCTAAATTCCAGGGCAATATCGATCGTTTCGGTAGTTTCCCATTTTAAATCACTGTTTTGAAGGCTGCTTGCATAAACTCCCGATTGAATGGCCGTTCCGAACGGATAATTGGCCAGGCCAAACTTTGCAAGTGATCTGTACAGCCCGATATTCTGGTTGCCTGTTTCGCCCCAGCTCGCTCTAAGCTTCATAAATGAAATTGTATTTGAGACTCCGCTCATGAAAGATTCGTTGGAGATTCTCCAGGCCCCGGCTACGGAAGGGAAAAATCCCCACTTGTTGCCCTCTCCGAATTTCGAACTTCCGTCGTAACGGCCCGTAGCCGTGAGCAGATACCTGTCGTTAAATATGTAGTTGATCCTGCCGAGTCCGGAGGCGAGAGACCATTTTGTTTTTTCAGAAGTGGGAGCATCATATGTACTTGCCGCTTCGAGGTTATTATAAAGGTAAGCATCCGTAAAGAAATTCGTCGCTCCCGCGCCTACATGCTCGTAGATGTTTTGCTCATAGGTGAAGCCTCCAACGACATCAAAACTGTGCCGGTTTATAGTCTTCTTGTAAGACAGTATATTCTCATTGATAATGTATGCGTTGGTATTTACCCTTAATCTTGCCGTACCTCCGGCAAGGCCGCCGTAAATCGTGGTCGTAGGATCGTAATAATACGATTTGTTATCCCTCATATCTCCCCCTAAACTCACCTTGAAATTGAGGTCTTTAACGGGTTTGAAATTCAGATAAATATTTCCGAAAACCCGATTCAAGCGATTATAATCCTCTTGCTCCAGGGCCTGAGCGACCGGGTTTTCCAACGTCTGAGTAGCCGGAAGATTGTTGATCTGATAGGCGCCCTCTTCATCGTATACCGGAAGCGCCGGCGACATTTTAATTGCCTGATTAATAATACCGCCCCTCCCTTCCATGGCGCTGTTTGCCCCGGAACTGTACGTCTTATCATGGCTCACAAACAAATCGAGACCACCTTCGAGCCAATCGGTCAAATCGGAAACATTCGAGGCCTTGACGGTAAACCGATTGTATTTGCCGGCGATCATCATTCCTTTCTGATCCAGGTAACCGGCAGACAGTGAATACCTGTTCCTTTCGCCGCCTCCGGTGATGCTTATATTATGATTTTGAATGAAACCGGCCTGTGTGATTTCGTCGAACCAATCGGTTCCCTCACCGGCCTCGGACGGTGAAGGCCTGTCATAGGAGCTGCCGTTGTACCAGACATTGGCCGGGTCCAGGTCAGGGTCCCGCGCCAATTCCCATTCGGTATAAAACGTCGTAAACTCTTCGGCGTTCATAAGATTTAAATCAGTAGGAATTTTTTCCCACGTAAACCTGTTGCTGTACGTGATCTGTGGCTTCGAACTCCTGGAACCTTTCTTTGTGGTTATAAGTACTACCCCGTTGGCTCCCCTTGATCCGTAAATGGCCGTAGAAGAAGCATCTTTTAACACTTCGACCGATTCCACATCATCTGTCGGTATGGTCGAAACGTCTCCCAGAGGCACACCGTCCACGACGTATAATGGTTGGGAACCGCTCGATACGGAGTTGTGTCCCCGGATAATAATCGAGACATCACCGCCCGGTGCCGCTGATGTGGTGCGCACCAATACACCGGGAGCCTTCCCCTGCAAGGCCTGGGTAACCGAAGGTAGCGGCCTGTCGGTCAAATCCTTTGATTTTACGGAAACGACCGAGCCTGTAAGGTCACTTTTTTTGGCGGTGCCATAACCGATGACGACAATTTCTTCGAGAGCCGTAATATCCGGCACCATGACTATGTCGATGATCGATGACGAACCCACCTCAATCTCTTCACTTACATACCCTACGGAACTGAATACCAGGGTAGCTCCTTCCGAAGGTACGGAAAGCCTGTAATTGCCTTCAACGTCCGTGACCGTCCCCGTGGAGGTTCCCTTAAGAACGACATTTACCCCCGGGAGTCCTTGTCCGTCTTCTTCGGAGGTAACTTTACCGGTAATGGCAACGTCCTGGGCCAATTCGTTCCCGGGAGCACCGGGCAACTTCTCAGTTGATCGTGAAGCGTATCCGGGCGGCAATGCCAGAATACATGTTAACAGTAAAGCAAGAAAAAAACTGCTTTGCCGAAAGCGTAGTCCTGTTTTCATAATAAACGTATTTAGATAAATGATAAAATTCAGTGTTAAACGAACACCACGATGGCGATAAATCCTATCATCAGCACGATTAACATACCGTATAGAACATACTCCAGAATGATGTTTCGACGTATTTTTCTTTGCCGATTCATTTAAGTGATGCGCTTAACATAATTCCGGGATAAAATTAAAAGCGCGACATTTTGAGGAATGACCGAGATTCGTATTTTATGACCACAAATTCGTAAATGCTCCGGCGAGGGTCCGGAATCGCGACTGCGAACAAACCAATGCCCCTTACAATGCATCCTGTTTCCGTGCCTGCGTAGGGCCGGAGCCCAACGGATACCCGGGCCGACGGAAAATTGATTGTGTTTGTGTCGGAAAATCAGGTGTTCGCCCGGGAGGCAAACTGCTTCGGGGTCATGCCGTGCATCTCCTGAAAGCATTTGGAGAAATACGACCTGTTGTTAAAGCCGACCTGAAAGATCACTTCGGAGACATTCAGGCGCTTGGATTGCAACAATTGCGCCGCCCGTTTAAGCCGAATATTGCGTATGAACTCATTGCCTGAAAGGCCTGTTATTGCTTTTATCTTTTTGTAAATGGACGAATGGCTCATCGCCATATTTTTTGCGAGATAGACAATGCTGAGTTCGGGATCACCGATGTGTTTTTCAATAATACCGACCACGTTACCGATAAATTCTTCATCGAGATCGGAGCTGGCTATATCGGATGGTGTGACCACCGAACTTTTCTTGAATTTCTCCATAAGAAGCGATCTGGTGCGTACGAGGTTTTCGATTCTTGCCAGTAATTGCTTCACAAAAAACGGTTTGGTAATGTAATCATCGGCGCCTTCTTTTAATCCTTCCAAAACATTTTCCGGGGAAGTTTTGGCGGTCAGGAGAATTACGGGTATATGGCTTGTTTCAAAGGTAGATTTTATCTTATTGCACAATTCCAGGCCGTTCATTTTAGGCATCATAATGTCCGAAATTATGATGTCCGGATCGTGCGCTTCGGCGAGTTCAAATCCCTTTTTACCATCTTCCGCCTCTAGGATCCGGAATTGTATCTCCAGGTTGTCCCGGATAAAGTGCCGCATATCGTGATTGTCCTCGACGACCAGTACCACCGGCAACTCGGTCCTTGCACCGGTGTCCTTTTCATTTTTATCTGCCGGCGACACAGGCTCAACACTTTCCGGAAATCCTATATGGCTTACTTCATTTTGCAGGGCCGGACATTCATTCGTTTCGAGCGGTTTCATGGGAATGTGGAGCCGGAAAGTACTTCCTGTGCCGACTTCACTTTCGACCAAGATGTCACCTCCGTGTAATCTGGCATAATCCCTGCTCAGCGAAAGTCCGATTCCGGTTCCCTTCACAGCATCGCTATCGCCGTCGTTGACCTGATAAAACCTGTCGAAAATATGCGCCAGATGCTCTTCGCGGATTCCATTTCCCGAATCCCCGACAGCGATTTCTATGACTTCCGGCCCTTTGCTCATCACGGGAAAATTCAGTACGACCGCTACCGCTCCCCGCTCCCCGCAAAACTTAAAGGCATTGGATAATAAGTTAAAAAGGATCTTGTCGATTTTATCTTTATCGAATTGGCAAAAAAGTTCCGAATGACTCGAGGAGAACGAATACTTTATACCATCCATTCTCGACAGTTCGGAAAAATAAGCGCATATTTCCTTTACCATTCCGACCAGGTCTCCGTTCTGCAAGGTCAACCTCAATTCTCCCTTCTCCAGCTTGCGCATGTCCATAATCTGATTTATAAGCCGCAACAACCTGGTCGCATTTCTTTTCATCATATTCAACTGTCCCAAAAGCACTTTATCGGAAAACCTATGGATCATTTGATCCACAGGTCCGAGGATCAGCGTCAGCGGCGTTTTGATCTCATGTGAAATATTTGTGAAGAATCTCATTTTCAACTGATGCAACTCTTCATCTCGTTCGTGCTGAAGCTGCTCAAAACGCAATTCATTTTTAAGCCTGGTTCTTATGATGGTCTGCCGGGCAGCGAAAATACCAACCACAAGAATAGCTGTGAAATAGGATATGAAAGCCATTGGAGATGCCCACCAGGGGGGATCAATTGTAACCTTTACGGTACTGGCATGTTCGTTCCACACCCCATCCGGATTAGCTCCCTTTACTTTAAACAAGTACTCCCCGGGTTTCAGGTTCGAATATAGCGCATAGGGCTGATGCCCGTCCGTATATCTCCATTCGCTGTCAAAATGCTCCAGAAAATATGTAAATTGATTTGACTTCGGCGATACGTAGTGCAGGGGCGAGAATGAGAATTCAATAGAGTTTTCATCGTATTTCAACTTCAATTCATCCATCAGGTGGATGCTCTTTTCCACAACTGTCCGGCCATTTATTACCAGACCGGAAGCGAGGTCCGTATTATCGACATTTATGCCGGTAATTAATGTTTTTGGGATGTAATCATCAATGTGAATATGCTTCGGATGAAAAGAGATATATCCGTCTATTCCGCCAAAATAGAGAAGCCCCTCTTCATCTGTAAACGTACTGTTCGGCACTAATCTTTTGATGGGCAGATCGGTTTCAACCATGTATTTATTTAACAATTTGCCCTCCTCGTCCAGCTCAACAATACTGTTGGCGGTCGACATCCAAAGCTTGCCGGCCGATCGATCTTCTTCTATGCCAAAGATTTCGATGTCCCCGATTTCCTCGACCCATTCGAAATAACCGGAAGAAGGTTTTAGCCTGTATGCGCCATTTCTCGTGCCGGTCCAAAGCTGATCTTTAGAATCATAGTACAGACAATTTACGCTGTACACATCATTTTCCAACCGTTGGTTTTTTAAAAAGTATAATTCCAATTTGTCTTCATCGATCAGGTATTTATAAACTTCTCCGCTGTTGCTGGCAACCCAGATTTCACCCGGCTTCCCTTCCGACATATCGTTTACGGTGATCTCTTTCAAAAAAACGAAGTCAACGTCTGCATTTATTCCGTCGATATTCCGAACGGAATTGATATCGAACTTCAAAAGGCCTTTGCCGCTCGATCCGACAATATATTTCCCCGGATCGTACTCAATGATCGACGAAACATATTTTGAGGCTCTCGGATCATCCTGGATATCCAGATAAAGGAATTTATCACTTGCCGGCCGATACAGGTTTAATCCCCAACTGGTGCACGCCCACAGATTGGCGGATTGGTCTTCGTACAGGTCCAGGATTTTATTGCTGGCCAAACCTACTTTCATTTCCGCATGATACCATATCTGATCTCCTCGCGGGTCAATCCTGGCCATACCGGAAGTGCCTCCAATCCATGTGATCCCGTTTTTTTGCTTCAGCATGGCATTAATTTCCCCGCCGATGGCCGTTCCTTGCCGATCAATTTTTACGATCGGGTGAAATTCAAACTGCTTGCGATTGAGATAGGTATATGAAAGACCGTCGTTGGTACCCATCCACAGCATTCCGGACCGGTCAATATGCGTATTGATCACGACATCATTTCCAAGCGAATTGTACCGATAGGGATCGTGCCTAAAGGTCTTAAAGGCTTCCTCATCCACATCCATCACGAGCAATCCCTCGTCCGTTCCCAGCCATAATTCCCCTTCAAAAGGACCGGAAATTGCTTTGATCGAATTATTCACGATCCCTTCAAAACCCAACTCCTTTCTGTACACCTTGTACGTATAGGTTTCGAGATCAAATCTGGCGAGACCGGTTTGAGATCCTACCCACAGAACCGATGGGTCGTCTGCCAGATGCAAGGATATGATGAGGTTGTTAATCGGATCATTCACATATCGTTTCCTTACCTGAAAATGTCGAAAAACATTTGTTTCCGGATCAAAGCGATTCAACCCGTCAAAAGTTCCTATCCACAGAAACCCATTGGGACCTTCTACAATGGAACGAACGATATCGTGCGATAAACCGAAACCTGTGGTATCTTTCGCAAAGCGGGCATACGTATCTCGTATGGGGTCGTACTTTATGAGGCCGACATTTGAGCCCAACCAGATCGCCGAATCCGAACCGACACAAATCGCCCGGATGAAATTCAACTGTCCCGATCTGTCAAAATTGACGGATCTGAATTTGCCGGTCTCCCGGATGTACGTACTTAACCCGTAAGCTGTCCCCAACCATAGATTGCCTTTACTGTCCATATCGATGCAGTGAACGGTTGAGTTGCCAATGGATGTGCTGTCTTTGGGGTCGTTATAATAGGTCTTAAAGGTATAGCCGTCATACCTGTTCAATCCCTTGTCGGTAGATATCCACAAAAACCCATCCTTATCCTGAAACACGGAATAAACAATCGGGTTTGATAATCCGTCTTTAATACTCAGATGATTAAAGGCCGGATTCTGAATCCCAAAGGAAGGCTGAAAAACAGCCGGGACAAAAAAACAGAAAATGAATATCGATCGCCTCATTTACCAGCTTAATTTTTCCAATACCACGTTCCCGTGGAATTTTATCAAAATTAGTGAATTGCCATCAAGCCGAAAAATTATAAATTTTTCCCGGCTGCGGCAAGGCAGGCGCCCGATAAGCCTTTCTCCGGCCGCACACAACGGGTGAAGACGAAATGGGAACAGACGTTTCCATGCGTGACCGATCATCAAGTTTAGTTGATCGTCAAGCTGCTAAAAACCACGCACAGGCAATAATCTCCGGAATGATACTTTTTCGGGTGAAATGAATGATGTACTGATGCGGAACCGATTACTCAGTCCGGCTGAGATCAAACAGATGAGCGAGATATCACCGGAAGAGCTGAAAACCATGCTGGTAAAAAACAGGACTATAATTAATTTTGATGCTCCGTAAACCATAAAAATTAATTGAAAATGAAGAGAAACAAGTGTATAAGATCGGTGGCAAGCTTTGTGATGCTTATACTTTCCATAGTTAGCCCGGCGCAAAAACCCATTCCCGGGTGAGGTTACTACATGGCATTTCTACAAATTAAAGACGACCGGTAAATGCGTGTATCGAGTCAATTAATCCTAAATAAAGAAAGCAAACAGATCAAAAATTGTCGTGCCTGAAATGAAAAACGCCACAAAAAAAATGACCCTTGCTGCTATCTTAGTCAGCTTGACTATTTCAGCAAATGCCCAGCCGGGGCAGAGCCCATCCGATAAATACAAGGATGCCTATAAAAAATATATAAATAATAGCTGCCCTATCCCGAAAGATAGTATACGACATTTTGTATACTTTTCTCGCGACAGGGAGGCAATTATTGGCCATCCCCTACTTACAAACCTTAGGTTTAAAGGTGCTCAAATAATGTATTCGTGGAAAGACCTTGAACCCAAAAAAGGTCAGTACGATTTCTCAAAAATCAGAAAAGATTACGAGTACTTAGGAAAATATAAAAAGAAGCTCTTTATACAGTTACAGGATGTTACATTTAATAAAAAATACAAGGCAATTCCCCCATACCTAAACTCCGATGAATATGATGGTGGAGCCATATTGGCTTATAGTGATCATGGTTTGCCAGAAGGTTGGGTGGCAAAACGTTGGAACAAAAAGGTGAGAGAAAGATTTGCATTATTGTTAATAGCATTAGGGAAAGAATTTGATGGTAAAATTGAAGGAATCAACCTTCAAGAAACATCTATTGGAGTAATTCCCAAAACGGATACCACTTTTTCCGAGCAAAAATATGTAGCTGGCTTAAAAGCGAATATGCTTACTTTAAAAAAGGCATTTCCCAATTCAACAACCATAATTTACGCAAATTTCATCCCGGGAGAATTTTTGCCCTGGGTAGATAAAGGTTACCTGAAAGGAATTTACAAATACGGAGAAGAAATAGGTGTAGGACTTGGTGCGCCGGACTTAATGGTAACCAGAAAGGGGCAATTGAACCATGCTCTCACACAAATGCATGAAGGGAAATATACCGTACCTCTTGGCATAGCGGTTCAAGATGGCAATTATATTGGGAAAACAGGTGCCGACGAAGATTACAATGAGCATATGGATAAGGGGAATAGAGCGCGCAGTAACATAGTTCCTATGCTTCATGGATTCGCAAAAGACTTCTTAAGAGTAAATTATATGTTTTGGGTTAATCAAGAGCCATACTTTAAAGAAGATGTTTTGCCTTGTTTTACGAATTGATGAAAAAATACCGGGTATGAGTAGACGGCAGGCGGTCATATGACCGCCTGTGCGCCGCTCACACCATCATATTCCGGTTTCCTCGGGACAGGCTGTACGGTTCTCGTATACGGCGGTTCATCAAGTCATCGAAAAGTGAATCACGCTTTATCGGTGTGATGTGTCGGCAGGTGTCAGATAAAGGAGATGCTTCCTGTGGCTTGAACATTTTAATCCAATAAAAATATGCTGGCCGAATCATTATTCCGGGAAACGGCCAAAATACGCTGTCCACTATTAAATGACAATATCTTCATGTCTCGCACATTTCCATCTATCCATATAGGGGTCAACACATCATGTGCCACCTTCATTTCTCGCTCATAATACCGAAGAACAACCCCTTTTGAAGCATCCAACATTCCAATCTGCGGTTTGAAATCATGGAAATTACCCCCGGCTATGATCTCGACGTTGCCATCGCCGTCTATATCACTTTTAACAAAAGAATTTACTTGAGAAAACTGTACGAGTTCAGGTAATTTGCGCAATAAAAAGCTTCCATTATTGTTTTCCAACCAGCAAGATTCCAATAAATATGCTTGAGTGCGGTAGGTTTTTTCCAGCAATTCCGGTCCAAGGATATCATAGATGGTGGCACCTGCATAAGAAACATAATTTGGAAATCTTTTCTCCAGTGGTTTAAGCTGACTTAATAGTTCATCCCGTGAATGAAATGGGTAACTTCTGCCCTGAATGTAGTAGCACATTATGGGGTCATTCATTCCGTTATTATCAAAATCTTCAGCAAAAAGCTCGATCGGTTCATGAGCTGTTGCTTTTAATTGGAAATTGGTTCCTGCATTACCCAACAAATAATCCATATCGCCATCTTCATCCAAATCAATTTGCTCAATGGACGTCCACCAACCATTACTCTTATCAAGTGATTTCTCTTCCCGCCTTACAAGTTTACCGTTCTCATTTTTAAAGATTTCAACCCTCATCCATTCTCCGACAATAATAAGATCAAGCCAACTATCTCCATCATAGTCAGTCCACAATGCATCGGTCACCATTCCAATCTTACTAAGGGATGCCGAAACTTCAGCTATAGCCTTAGTAAACAAAACTTTTCCCGATTTGCTGTCGTTCCTCAGAACAAAGCTTTCAGGTGAAAACGGATACTTCAATCCCAGGTGTCTTCCTCCGACAAACAAATCCAGGTCTCCGTCTTTATCAAAATCGCCGGATGTAACACACGATCCACTGGTACTTTCCCGGGGCAGACTTTTAGTTGAATCCCGGAATCGACCTTTCCCGTCATTGAGATACAGCCTGTCCTGATACTGCCCGCTCCCGGCCTCAAATTCGATCCCACCGCTCACAATATACAAATCAGGATCTCCATCCGAATCTGCGTCAAAAAAAAAGGGCTTCATATCCTCCATACAGCTATCCTTTGACCAGGGCTGGGTTTTGCTTTTAACAAATGTGGCATTATCTGTTCCGAGATATAAGACAGAAGATTGGCCGGTAGCTGCGCCAAAAAACAGATCATCGTTTCCATCTCCATTTACATCGGCCGTAGCCATCTCGCCTCCCAATCTGGATAACTTATAATGCAACAGTTTTTCTTTGCCAAAATCATCATATTCATTTTCAACATGCTCAAAATCAATCCCCGAACCTGATGTCACATCAGTAGCAAAGGTCTTATTGGGTTTTGTTTTAATCTGACCCTCCGCAGGTTCGGCCTGATCAAATGATACTTCGATCAATTGATTTGCTGCAATGTTCGAAAGCAACGATTCCCTACCCTCCGGCCAAACGACTCTTAAAGTTGTGATTTGCTCAGCTGAACCCAACCCAATGGTCGAAATGAAATCCGAACTTGACAGATATCCTCGCGTATTATATACCTCCTGGAATATGGTTCTATCTTCTGTTTCTATCCAGATCTTGGCACCGATCCCCTGAGCGTTGAGTTTGCTTCCGACCAAGCGAATTTTTATATAGTTGTGTTCCGAGAAAAACTCATGATCATTCCTTATCAGGGTTACTGTCTGATTAAGGTTATTTGTGATTAAATCATAGTCACCGTCATTATCAAAATCAGCATAAGCGGCACCATTTGAAATGTTTTTCTGGTCCAAACCCCAATCCCCTGTCATATCGGAAAAATTCAATCCATCCTCATTTTTGTAGATATAATTTTCCAATTTGGTTGTTGGCAATTCTTCAATGAGTCTGAGATAATTAACCTCTTGTCCGCGTTCTGCAGCCATTTTATATACATCTGAGGTATGGCGCATATAATCCATATTTGTAATATCTCTCAGGTATCCATTGGTAATAAAAATATCTCTTAACCCATCGTTATCAAGATCAACTATCAACGGCGACCAGCTCCAATCCGTATTTGATATTCCCGCCAATTGTCCGATCTCACTGAACCTCGGCAATCCATCCGGTGCCAGTCCGCGATTCAGCTGGAGCATATTTCTCAAAATTTGATGATGAAAACCACTGTCCACCGCCAACTGATATCTTTCGTAACGATCCTGTCCCCGCAATAATTTTTGCCTGTAATTCTCCTCAGGAAGCATGTCAAGCACCAGAATGTCCGTGTATCCATCATTATTGATATCGGCTATATCAGAACCCATACTCGATTTTGGCATAATGGCAAAAACTTGCTTTGACACCTCTCTGAACGATCCATCCTGATTATTTATATAACAATAATCTTGTTCATCATAATCATTTGTTACCAGGATATCGGGCCAACTATCCTGGTTCATATCCGTGATGGAAGCACTTAAGCCAAAATTAAGTCCTCCTCCGTGGATGCCCGCATCTGTGCTTACCTCGACATAACTTAAATTGTCGTTTCTAAACAATTTATTGCCAAAATAGGGGTGCCTGAGATTCCGTAGCTTCTTCGTATTGATAAATGGCGCATAAAAAGAATTTGCATGATTGAGCAATAGCATATCCAGATCACCATCCAAATCATAATCAAAAAAATATGCCTGATTGGAGAAGGTCCCCATTGCGTCCAATCCATATTCCCTGGCTTTGTCTTCAAATGTCGGAATTCCGCCGGGTTTGCATCCATTGTTAATGAAAAGTTGGTTTGCTCTATTCGGAAGATTTTTAATGACCGGCAAATTATATCCCTCCTTCTGAGAATTCCCGGAATAACAAACATATATATCCAGCCAATTATCTCCATTGATATCTACGATCGTCACTCCGGTTGCCCAATCGTTTCTTCCGGCTGTCGCGGACTGTCTTGTAATATCCTTAAATTCCCAGTCGCCCAAGTTCAGATATAATTTGTTGCTCACTGAATTACCGGAAAAATAAATATCTGCATATCCATCATTATTGATATCGCCAACGGCGACACCTCCTCCATTGTATGTGTATTCATTTCTCAGAATATTGTTGTGATGGGTTTCGGTAATGTCATTTTTAAATGTAATTCCGGCAGCTATGGGGTCTATAATTGTAAATTCATTTTCCGGAGGAGCGCTACAACCCAATACCAGAATTGCAACGGAAGTGTAAAAAATTTGAAAATCGAACTTCATAGAGATGATTCTTTTCATTTTATAGCATATCCATGCAAAATGTCCAATTTGATTACGGATGAACCTGGGAGCATGGGTAAAAAAATCATTTTATAAATTGCATATCACATTCCGGCCAACATGGAGAGCAAGTTAATCTTCATCAACCTAGATTCACTTTGTTGTCAATAACAGATCGGTAATGATTTCTCTTGAGCTACCATCTTGGCTATACACGATAAGTTTCTCCGCTCGCTCCGGAATGAATATTGCACGCGAAGATTGAGTCAAATACCCGGCACCATGATAAAACTCAATTTTTTCTACCTGTCCATTCCTGTAAATCAATTTTCCCCAGGTATCATCAGCCTGAGGTTGAAATTTTATTTGCTTAACATCATAGCCGGTATTTTTTTTATAAACTCTAAGGCTATCCCGGTTCTGGGTGGCGATATAATAATCCGAATGCCGGCCATTCAACCTAGCCAATGCTTTTGCATCCCCGGGGACCACAAATCCGCTTTCTAACGTAGTCAGAGCTTCAAAATTCCCTTTCCCGTCTCCAAGAAGTATTACTCCATTCAATGCATCATACCTTCCTGATATAATCTCATTTCCAAAATCATTTCCGATCACCATTATATCCGGATTGCCATCATCGTCAAAATCGCCATTTTGAATACCATTTACAGGAGCTGTCTGCACCGCCCCAGGCAAGGCTTTTATTTTAAACTTGCCATCTCCTAAATTCTCAACATAACTGGTCATCGGATGATTTGCGACCAATACCAATAAACCAACAGGGTCATATGGTTCCAACAAATCTTTCATCGATGCTTTGCCATAATCACTAAAACTTTCAAATTGGTTTCTAAACACCGGACTTTGTTCGCTCAGCTTGTTCCAGGCATGAACCGGATATTCTTCCATTTCTCCGGTAAGTGATTCATAGTAACAACTGAGTATGGGATCAATGGTGCCATTATTGTCAAAATCCTTACCATAAACTCTGACCGGCCTTTTATAGGAGATATTATATATATTGTTTAAACCTAAATTTCCAACTACGTAGTCCGTATCTCCGTCTTTATCAAAATCCGCCCCGACGATACTGTTCCACCATCCAGTATAGTTTTCAATTCCGGTATTCTTAACTTCTGAAAGCATCCCTTTTTCATTTTTAAAGATGGTAATGGCCATAAATTCTCCGACTACTATTAAATCCTGAGTTCCATTATTATCATAATCTGTCCAAACAGCATCTGTAACCATACCTACATTTCTTACCGACTTGCAAATGTCCTCTGTAACATCAGAAAAAACTCCTCCGTCATTTCTCAAAATATAGCTTTTCGGAGGGAAGGGGTAAATACCTGTCACAACTCTGCCACCGATAAAAAGATCCAAATCTCCATCTCTCTCGATATCAGCGGCTCTCACGCAAGATCCGTTTGCCGATACATCCGGGAGGCTATGTTTACTCAATGAAAACTCTCCCTTGCCATTATTAATATATAGGCGGTCCTTATTTCTATCTCCTCCGGATAATGATTCAAATCCGCCACTGGCAATATAAAGGTCCAAATCTTTGTCATCATCCGCATCGAATAAAAGAAACCCCTCATCTTCACTATATCTTTCCCTTCCTTTTTTTAGCAAAGTCTCTTCAAAATGTCCTTCTTCTTTTTGGATAAAAACAGATGTATGAACCATGGATGAACCTCCGAGAATAAAATCCTCTAATCCATCACCATTGATATCCCCTACGGCAATTCCCGGGCCTGCTTGAGAAAACTTATGCGGCAGTGTTCGTTGGATATGAAAATCGATCTGATCTTTTTCTTCATGGAGGTATTGTGGTTTTTGATTGCCAATTATCTCCTTAAAAAGTCCGTCCTTAACCAAATTTTGATCAAGAATGGTATTTGATGCGTCTTCCTTTCCCGCATCCTCGTACTTCAATTTTAAAACCTGATTTGTCTTAATGTTTTCAAGCTCCTGGTACCTGCCGTCTGGCCAGATAACCTCCAGCTTATCCACTACCTGATGACTACCCATGCCAAAGTGGACCATATCCTCAACCGTGGATAAATATCCTCTGTAGATAGAGTGATCATGATATTGTATCTGCTCCTCGCCGTAAGAAATTTTAATCTTTGTTCCCAGGCTACTCCCTTTCGATTTTCCTATTAACTCTATTCTCAAGTAGTTGGGTTCCGATTCGTCCGGACCTCCGGCATACAATGTATTTTCATAAAGGTGTACTTTTTCATCAATGTTTGTTATGATGTAATCCAGATCTCCGTCATTGTCCAGATCTGCGAAAGCTGCACCATTGGAATAAGAAGGGGTATTGAGGCCCCACTCCTCCGTATTATCCGTAAACTCGAGATTCCCGTGGTTTTTGTAGCCATAATTGGGCAAATGTAAATCAGGGAGAATCATCAAAAGCTGTTCAGGCTTGGTAAAAGATCCTACGTCGCTCCTGAATCCGATGTAATCCATGTCTGTAAGATCCGATGGGAATCCATTTGTAATTAATAAATCGCGATAACCGTCATTATCCACATCAG
>JAKSDO010000099.1 GCA_022360055.1 Cytophagales bacterium
CTAATAAGCCAGATCTCTCCTGACGTCGAGATGACAAGGTAGGAGCCTACCGATGACGTGTTTTTATAATAATCTGTAAATCAAATAAATACACAAGACTACGTCATTCAAATTTGTGCGTTTTCCTAAAATGTTAAGCCTACCGATGACGTGTTTTTGTAAAAATCTGAAAATCAAATAAATACACAACACTACGTCATTCAAATTTGTGCGTTTTGTATAAAAAGTTAAGCCTCGAGATGACAAGATAGAAGCTACTAATGAACAATATTTGCAAAGGTTGGATGATCAAAAACATTTCTGTGGACCGGCTGGTTTTCCTTTGTCAGATACTTTTATGACCTATGGTAGAAATCCTTACTTTTCAGACGATCTTGCAAATAACCGTTTTATTATCCTTTCCCACAGGTTTTCGAATGGATCCCTACTTCCTTCGAATAAGAAAAATCAACATTCCGATGGCCGTGGTCAGCAGGACAATAGTTGCCCAAAGTTGTCTGTTGAGAATGGTTTGATTTTGAGTAATGGTAAAGATTGCTTTATCCCGGTATTCGTTAAAATCCAATGTATCTTTAAACACCTTGGATCCGTCACTCATTAAATCATATACAACATACCGGTCAAGGTCATTTTCAAGAAATGCCTTCACGTTTTCTCTTACAACCTGAATGTTTTTATCGGACGGCTCTGAACTTGTGTTTTCCTGCTGTGCTGTACTGCTGGCCGCAATGGCAAGCAATATCAAAATAGCAAGCCTTTTCATCAATGTTCGTCAATACTTGATATGCGAATATATGTATTTTTCATGAATACAATGACCGATCGACCCGATTATTTTACAAGTGCTCCTCACTTAAATGCAAAATCTCATATTTCCATGGATAAACAAGCTTCTCAAACACAGGGGAGAATATCATAATTTGGACAAATAGATTACAAAAAACGGTTTTCGGAGCATTTTACATATCTGTAGGATCATCATCTTTGACGGTGCAACTAAAATGCGGGGATACCCTTATGCTCTTCATGCTCGAAATTGATGAAACAAACAACATTTTGAATTCATGGTTATATATGTCATATTTAGATTCAATAAATAATCGAACATGGTTCTTAACATTTTATTTAACGATCAATGACTGAACTGGTTATTACTAGATATCTTCATTTTATAGCCGTTTTTGCAATTGTCGGAGCTATTCTTGCCGAACAGTTTGTGATTTCGAAACGTATGACCCGAAAGGAAATCAAGCGGATTTCAAAGATTGATGCAATCTACGGATTCGGCGCATTACTTGTACTCATCGCGGGATTTCTATTGTGGTTTGCCGTTGGAAAACCTGCTTCCTTTTACAGTAGAAATTGGATTTTTCATACCAAACTGACCCTATTTATTGTGCTCGGATTGCTTTCAGTCTATCCGACCGTATTCTTCATGAAACATCGAAAAGGATCTGATCTCGATACGGAAGTGAACGTACCGGACATTATCATTACTCTACTGCGTATTGAGCTCGTTTTGATTCTAATAATGCCAATCCTTGCCACATTGATGTCGTTGGGTATTGGCACATTTTAATCAGATTTTGATAACAGCAGCTTAATTGTAAGCAAACAAAGTACAACCATTAAAAACAGTGAAGGCAAACCTCCGAGGTTGCTTAAGATCCGCACTCCGTCCACACCTGAATAGCTCACCATGACCCAGGCCACCAATCCAATAAGAATTCCCCAGGAAAATTTAATGGACTTCGGAGCGTTTGTAGTTGTCGGGTTTATTCCCCTGGTCGATATGGATGACATGGCTTCCGTATTGGAATCTGCAGCCGTGACATAAGATAAAAATACCGTAAAGAGGAATAATCCCGAGAGCAATCCGGCAAAAGGCAAATGCTCAAAGATTTGGTAAATAATGACATCCGGACCTTTTTCATAAAGGATCGGCAAAAGCCCGGCCTGCTTATGTACTTCCAGAAAAATGGAAAATCCGCTAAAGATCGACATCCATAAAATCCCGAAAAAAGCCGGTATGAGCCAATTGAAGAGGATGAATTGACGTACCGTGTACCCATAGGATATTCTTCCTAAAAACAATGCAGTGATCGGAGCCCAGGCCATCCAGTTTGCCCAATAAAATGTGGTCCATGAATGCATCCATTTTTTATCTCCGTAGGCGCCGGTTGATAAGCTGTGAGGTACGAAGTTCACTGCAAAATGTTTAATGCCTCCCCATGCATTATCTATAATGAAAGAAGTGGGGCCGGCCGCAAAAACAAACAGGCTGATAATTATAAATATACTCACATTGATTCCGGACAGTATGCGGATCCCTTTTAATAAGCCGGAGGCTGCGGAAACCGTAAAAGTAGCGACAATGGCTATACATATGATCCCCAATAAAACGGATTTGTCCACAGTGTCCAAAAAACTAGTTGTTCCCCCAGCCAGGGTCAGCATTCCTACGCCGAGTACGGCAGACATACCCGCTGCCAGCGCAAAAAGACAAATTACATCAAGAGCAACTATGATCCACCTGTTGAGATGAAATCCCATTATTGGAAAGAGCATCGCTCCGAGGGAGTAATCTCTGTCGTAGTTGTAAAACCCCAGCGCAAATAATAAGGCCGGAATGGTGTAAATGGCATAGGGCGTAATGCTCCAGTGCATAAAGATGGCCGACATGGCAAATCCGGGGTCTCCCGAGCGCCCTTTTGGCGGAGAGCTCAGGTGATACAAAGGCTCGGAAGCTCCCCAAAATAATATCCCGACGGCTATGGTCGTACAAAGTATAATCGAAAACCACCGCCATTTGCTTAGCAAGGGTTCAGCCGATTTACCTCCTATTTTTATCTTGCCGATTCTCGAAAAATAAATGATAGCACACAATATAACCATCGTGAACGAAGTGTAATTGAACAACCAATCAAAATGGTTCAGGATCCAGGAATTGAAGTGGTTAATCTTTTCTATGAAGGTCTGTTTTGCTGCCTGGCTAATAATTAAGGATATAATGAGCAACACAAAAGGAGGCCAAAAAACAGGATGGTTTATTTTTTTGTATATATTGTGTCTTGTAGCCAGAATGAAACTATTTGTTCGTATATGTTCATAAATGTAAATATTTTGTTTTTTGCTGTCCAATAATTTGAAGAAAATCCATGTCGATATCCAGTTCCCTCCAACCGGTTTTTCAGTTTCTCGATGAGTTGAAGTTAAACAATAATCGAAATTGGTTTAACGATCGAAAAAAACAATACGAGGCTGCCCATAGGCTCATGATCGCTTTTTCCGATGATCTGTTGGATGAAATGAAAAAACACGATGCCATAGAAACTTTATCCGGGAAAAGCAGCTTGTTCAGAATTTATAGGGACGTGCGCTTTTCGAAAAACAAATTGCCGTATAAAACAAGCTGGAGCGGATCTTTTAAACGAGCGACAAATGCCTTGCGCGGCGGGTATTATTTTCATATCGAGCCGGGGAATACCTTTATCGCAGGCGGCTTTTTTGGCCCGGATTCCGAAGACCTGAAACATATTCGAAAACATATCGAGCAGGACGACGGCCCGTTGCGTGAAGTTTTGAATTCGGACAGGATCCGATCTTATTTCGGTCATTTGGAGGGCGAGAAGGTGAAATCGGCGCCAAAGGGATTTGCAAAGGATCATCACGCCATAGATTTGCTCAGGTATAAACAATTCATACTCAAGCGTTCTTTTAAGGATCACGAGGTATTGAAAAAAGATTTCCACATGCAGGCATCCTATGGATTTGAGCAGCTAAGGCCGTTTTTTGATGTAATGAGTGAAATGCTGACAACGGATCTCAACGGAATTTCAATAATTTGAAAGAAACATGACAAGCACGCTGGTATGCATGATCTTGAATTGATAAAGAGAAATTATCCTCAACCGGATAAATCCGCCTATTTCAACACGTCTTCCACCGGTCTGATTTCTAAAACAGGGGTAAGAAAAGTTGCCCGGTTCAATAAGGATTTACTGCGATTCGGGAGTAAATATGCGGAAGCGTTTTACCTGGAAGGAATTCCAAAGATCCGGAAAACCATCTCAAGGTTTATAGATGCATCCGTTGATGAGATTGCACTGGTCCCGAACTTCTCGTATGGGCTGAACGCCGTATTGCCATCCATAGCTCGCCTCAGGAGCGTGCTGCTTTATCGCGAAGACTACCCGTCGCTGACCATACCGTTTGAGCTGAACGATTTTGAGATTTACTGGATTGAAAACAAAGACGGTTTTTTCATTGATCTGAACGAATTAAAGCAAACCGTGTCGCAACATAAAATCGATATTATTGCAATCAGCCATATTCAATACCTGACCGGGTTCACCATCGATATCGAAGAGCTTGCCTCATTTTGTAATTTGAATGATGTCCTGTTGATCGTCGATGGCACTCAAAGTCTTGGTGCCATGGATTATTCATTTAACAAATCGGGTGTACATATATTTATTGCGAGCAACTATAAATGGATGAATTCCGGATTCGGCACCGGCATCATGTGTATCGATAAGAGCACATTGAACAAATTCACTCCGAAAATTGGTGGATACAACAGCCTGAAATACCTGGACCAGAGCTGGAAATATATTTCATCAATCCACAGCTACGAACCCGGTCATCACAACATGGCCGGTCTTGTAATGCTTGAGGATGCGATCGAGTTTAAGCTGAGATTAGGTCTTGGAAATATTGCTGATTACAACAGGCATCTATTGAATATAGTTACGGATAAACTAAATGAAATAAACGTCGGGACCTCAGGCTCCTCCGCAGACAATGATCACCGAAGCAATATTATTGGAATTCCCGGTGATAAAAGTTTGGCAACCTATCTGCAAGACAATAATGTGGTTGTGAAATGGCGCAATGGCATCATCCGCGTTGGTATACATTTTTACAATACGGAATCTGATATTATGCGGCTTGTCCGGCACCTCGAATCCTACCGAAGAACAAATCCGGAGTACGGAAAATCAAGTTATTAATTTGTCTTTATCTCAATGACATCGTTGGCGCTGCCTGTGCCCTAAGGCCGGGGTTGTGGATCCATCCGATTGATCCGGAGTTGTTTGATGCTGATAATATTGGTCGGACGGATACGGAACAATTCATATCATTAACATCAAAGGATACGACGAATCACTGTTTGAACTCCGGTAAAATAAAATCGTTTCCAGGGTGCTGAAAAACGGATTTTGGAAAAACCTGAGCCGCAACTATTCTACAATTTTAATCCCTTTTATAAAAGCTATGCGACCTTCTGCGGATGCCACCAGTTGCGAGTTGTTCAGATAATACCAGGCTGCATCTTCGATCACCTCTCCCGCTATATTTATATCCAGGAAATGTGCAATTCCCCTCCACACACAAAAGGTATTTGTGTCTGATTCCTGAAAAAATTCTCTATTTATCGATGCCAAGGGAAAATAGTGGCTGCCTTCGATCATTATGGTATCATCACTTTCGGCCAAAAGCTGATCCTTCCAAAATGCTTTCATGGTAATAACCGGTTCTTATTAGAGTACGAAGTTACTCCTTCTCAAATAAAACGTCAACAAAATACCTCCGGCTGTCATAAAACTTTTTTACAATGCGAAGCCTTGTATCTTTGGCGATTTTATTTATTATTCTCAGATCATACTTTCTTGAAATTTCCGTATGGATCCGTTCCCCTCTATAAAATTCGAAAGATTTCCCGATAGCTTTTATTTCAACGACTTGCTCCTCCAGGCTTTCAAGATAGCTGAGGGCAATTCCCTTATTCGGATCATACTCCGGCACATGGGCAAATTTCTCAACTTCAAAATCTCCCTCAAGCTCTCTGTTTATTCTCCTCAGCAAGTTTAAATTAAATTCTCGTGTAAATCCATGAGGATCATCGTAAGCGAGCTCTATTATGTCAGGGTCCTTTTTCAAGTCAAAACCAATGAGCAGCTTGTCGTGCACATTCATCGATTGTGAGATTTTAAGCATAAAATTGTGAGCCCGGGAATCGGTCAGATTGCCAATATTTGACCCCAGGAAAAGAATGACTTTTTTTTCCACTTCGCCCAGAGCGTCCAGAACATCAAAATATTCGCCTTGTTTTCCGTCAAAGTCCAGGCTTGGGATTTCGCTGAGCAGGCGATTTTTTAAATGTGTAAGTGCATTCTGCGAAATATCTATTGGTGCATAGGTAAAATTGCAGCCGTTTAATGATCTGAGCAGATGAATCACCTTTAAGCCATCTCCGGCTCCCAATTCCACGACCCGAAAATGTTCTCCGTTCATTCCAAAAGAATCAATCAGCGATTTAGTCTGGTAATTAAATATTTCGAGTTCGCAATCGGTCAGGTAGTATTCCGGCATTTTCATGATTTCCACAAATAGTCTATCGCCTGCTTCATCATAAAAATACCTGGAAGGCAGGGACTTATTTTTTGCGCTCAGCCCTTCTTCTACATCTTTTGCAAATGTCCTTATCATAATTTTTGTTTCTTGGCCAACCTTATTCCGGAGAACTGCCACTGGTAATGAGGATGAAAAAAATTTCTGTAGGTTTTTCGACTGTGACCGGCAGATGTCGCCGAAGACGCTCCGCGCAATACCATTTGATTGATCATAAATTTCCCGTTATATTCTCCGACGGCTCCGGGAGGTTTTTCAAACCCCGGATATGGAAGATAAGCGCTTGCCGTCCATTCCCATCGATCTCCCCAGTTTAGAAAATCCGAAGCAGCCTCCCACTCAAATTCCGTTGGCAGCCTCATGTTTTTCCATGCGGCGAAAGCCGCAGCTTCGTGATAGCTTATGTGACACAATATATCGTCTTTTGCAACGGGAATAAAACCTGCAAGCGTATAACAGTGCCAAATACCATCGTGCATGTGCCAATATTTAGGAGCGGTGATTTTGTGTTCATTTACCCATGACCACCCCTCATCAAGCCACAATTCAAATCGACGATATCCGCCATCTCTGATAAACTCCATAAACGCTCCATTTGTAACCATAGATTTACTTATCTCAAAATCATGAAGAAAAACCGTGTGCCGGGACAACTCATTATCGTAACAGAACCCGTCTCCCTGAAACCCGATCTCATACTTTCCTTCTTCAATCTCCAGAAATCCATGTTCGGAATTCTGGTGCCCGCTTAAGTTGCAACCTTTTTTGTAGACAGGAAATAGAGGGTTATGGCCAAGAATATATTTTAAGTCCGTAAGAAACAATTCCTGATGTTGCTGTTCATGGTTCAATCCCAACTCAACCAAATCAAAAATATCAGCGCTTGATTTGTTCAGCAATCGAATCATATGCTGATCTACGTAAGCGCGGTATTTATATACTTTTTCGACACTCGGCCTGGTGAGATTACCTCTGTTGGGGCGCAATATCCGATTGCCTACCGTATTGTAATAGCTATTGAAAAGGTAGCTGAACTCAGCGTCAAACACCTTGTATCCCTCATAATATGTCTTGAGGATAAATTCTTCGAAAAACCATGTAGTATGTCCCAGATGCCATTTGGGAGGGCTTATATAGAATACGGGTTGCGGGATGTAATCTTCCGTAATCAAGGATTCGCATTGTGTTTCCGAATAGGTTCTTACCGAGTCGTACTTCTCTGCGATATCAACGCTCGAGGAAGTCAATGTTTGGCTGGAAGTCATGTCTGTTTAGAATTAGTCAATGGATATTAAATGTATGGAGTTTTTTTGGTGAATGCAGCGAACAATTGAATATTTTACGAAGTATAATAATCTTGATCGATATTAAAAACTTTACGGTTTAAAATCTAAGATGATTGAATAAAAGTTGAATATGTCTTCCGGGCTACAATTAACCGGCATTCATAGTCTTTATGGGTTTATTAAACTTTTGCATGTCAAAAGTGTTACTTTTGGAGAATGCAATAAGCTTTCTATGGAATTATTTACGCGCGACAGTAAAATGACAGATTTGGTGCATAGCAATTATTTGTTGCTTACGGTGCTTAATCGATTTGATATAAAACTGGGATTTCAGGATAAAACTGTCCGGGAGACGTGTGCCGAAAGAAGTATTAATATGGATTTCTTTTTAGCCATCATCAATACGTTTCACAATCATGCCTATTTCCCGGAGGATGAATTACAATCATTTTCTTCTAATCTGATCATCAACTACCTCCGAAAATCTCATCAGGACTTTATCAAAGTAAATTTACCGAATATCGAAATGCTATTAATGAAATTGGTTGATAGCAGTAATTCGGCCGACTTGAAGGTTATCCAATCCTTCTACAATACATACAAAGACGAATTGCTGGATCACATTAAAGATGAAGAGGAAAATACATTTCCGTATGTGCTTGAGCTTCAAAAATATTATGATCTGAAAATCAATTATTTACCTGAAAATTTAGTCAATTATTCTATAAAAAGTTTTGAAAAAGAGCATACGAACGTAGATGAAAAGTTATTTGACCTTAAGAACATTATTATCAAGTTTTTAGAACCGACCTATAACGACAGATACTGCAATGAATTTCTTTTTAAACTGTTTCAGTTTGAAAACGACCTTACGGACCACGCCCGGATCGAAGATAAAATCCTTGTGCCAAAAGTATTGAAAATCGAAAAGGAGCTGAAGAATGCATCGTAGGGTTATTATCATCCACGGATCCGATGTAATCAGGCTGGGACTTAACACGCTGATCCAAAGCTATTTTGATATTGAACCGGTTTTGCTAGGAAATATTAATGAGTTAAAAGACTATTACTCCATTCTGAATTCGAGGATTATATTCTTAATCGATTCTCAACTCGACCAAATTCCTCTTATGAGCCGGATCGACACCATGGATAAAAGTAATAGTATAAAAATTGTATTAATTAGAGAAAGAGCCGACGAGTCGATGTGCTCAGATGAGTGCAAATGTTGTTTTTCAATAATGGATCCTAAATCCAGAATTTTTGATATAATCGGATCATATCTCAAGTTAACAAGCAAAAATTCAGGTAATAAGGGTTCATCCTGGCTAACTGAACGCGAAATAGAAGTTGTAAAACTGGTTGCATTTGGCAAAACCAACAAGGAGATCGCCAAGGAGCTTTGCATAAGCATTCATACGGTGATCTCTCATCGAAAGAACATCACGGAGAAATTAGGCATCAAGTCGATTTCCGGACTTACCGTTTATGCAATTTTGAATAACCTGATCGACGCTTCATCCATAGATTTGGAGTAAAAATCTCACGGATCAATTCCGGATTATTTCTGAAAAGAACGAATAAAGCTCTTGTCTCAGGCAGATCGGCTCTTATTTCAATCCGTTGGCGCTCACGCAAAATCCTGAGCTATCATATAATCATAGTCCGCTCTTACGTTGGCAAAAGGATCATCGGTGCGCTCGTCTTCGACAAAATAATACCGAAGTCCGGATGCTTTTCCTGCGTCAAAAATTGATTTGAAATCGATAACTCCCTGGCCGACAGTTGCTTCTCTTTTCTCAGGTGTGGCGTCTTTTACGTGAAACAGATGAACTTTCCCAGGAAATTTTTCGATTAGCTTAACTGCGTCATAACCGCCCACGTAGCACCAGAACAAGTCCGCTTCAAACGCGACCAGGTCAGTCTGAGTTTCAGCCATCAGTACCTCCTGGGGTAATTGACCGTCGATTACCTCAAACTCAAAGGCATGATTATGATAGCCAAATTTGAGACCGGCCGCCTTGCATTGCTCTCCGATCCTATTGAAGTTGTCGGCAATAGCCTTGTAATCATCTATGGTTTTTCTGATATCTCCGGGGATTCCCGGGATAATCAAATATTCCAAACCAGCCCGTTTTGCCGCATCAATCATTCCGGAAGCGTCTTCATGTTTGAAATACCCACAATGACTCGCTACCAGCTTCATCCCGAGATCACTTACAGTCTTTTTATAATCCCCGGGAGAAATTGTCCCTAAAAACTTTCCATCCAATCCAAGACCATATCCTTCAATAAGCTTGTAACCTATATCCGCAATTTTTTTCATTGATCCTGCGAAATCCTCTTTCAATTGATTTCTAACGGAGTAAACTTGTAATCCGGGTTCCATTCTTTTTGCCACTTCCGGGGGTGCGGTATTTAATTCTTTCGATTTTTTATCTTTTTGAGAACATGCAACAGCCGGAAAAATCAAACTGCCTGATGCTGCAATGGAGGTTGTCTTAACAAAATTCCTTCGTTTTACCACAGTTTAAAAAATTTACTTTTAAAATATTAAATTTAATCTGGTATAAAGATATTATCATCGCAGGATAAAACCAATGAAAGTAAGATTTTGATCATTTTCACAAGATAAGTCAACCGGTCCTTCTAAAGGAAATACCGCCTTAATTCAACATGCGATTGGTCTCTCGGACCTCCGGAACGGAGATCACTGAAATTCCGGTGGTTAGTTAATTTACGGAGTCAACGGAAGGCAGGCAAATGCTAAAAGTCGTGCCCTGGCCTACTTCGGATTTCACTTCAATTTTCCCTCTCAACTTATCCACGGTCTCTTTTACAATGTACAATCCCAGACCGGATCCCTTGCTGGCTTCATCCGCCCGGTAAAACATTTTGAAGATACTGTCCAGGTGCTCTTCGTCGATTCCGATGCCATTATCTTCAACATTAATCAGGGCTGATTGACCATTATTTCGAATTTCCACTTTAATAAACTGGTTATCCTTTTTAAAATCATGATACCTTATTGAGTTGGATATCAGGTTCTTGAGAATAATGTTTATTCTTCTTCCATCCGTCGTGAAGTACGCATCGCCATGGCATTTAAAGATCTTGTCAATGGAATTATCTTTATCCAGGAACTTGAGCTCTTCAAATACTTCATTTACTTCATAATCAAGATCAACTTTTTCGGCCTGAACCTCAATCCTTTGATTCCTGGAATAATCAATGATGTCATTAATGAAACCATCCAGTTTGTGAATGCTGTCATTAATCATGGACAAACATTTGTCTTTTCCCTTTACGGAAGTTTCGAGCTTTGCGACTTCGACCAGTCCAATCACCGAAGATAAAGGCGCTCTTAAATCGTGTGATGCGCTGTAAACAAACCTGTCGAGTTCTTCATTTAATTTTCTAAGCTCGGAATTGACTCTGGAAATATTGTGTACTCTCCATACAATAAAGCCCCAAATGATCAGTCCGATAAGTATGATTACGGCGATATAAAAGAAGATCGTTTCGTAAAAATAGGGCTGAATACTAAATTTTAAGCTCGCGCCTTTCTCATTCCAAATCCCGTCATTATTTGTAGCAATAACGTTAAACTCGTAATTCCCCTTTGGCAAATTCGTGTAAATCGCTTCACGCTCTGTACCGGCATCGATCCAATCGCTGTCAATTCCTTCAAGCTTATACTTAAACCTGATTTTCGGAGGAGCGATATAGCTCAGCGAAGTAAAGTAGAATTCGTATCTAAGCATGCCCGGTTCAATACTTATCTTATCGGATGTAACATCTATGGTTTGAAAATCCGCAATCAAATCGGTGACATATACATTTGGGATTTTTGCATTCTCATCGATGTCGGAAGGATCCAGCACCGCCACCCCTCCCAGAGTTGGGACCCATAACTTTCCATCCCCGCTCAATGTCATTCGTGTGGCCCCGGTACATTCCTGGGATGCCATACCATCGTAACGGTCAAACAGCCTTCCCGGGACCACGCCCAGTTCTCCTCTCAGGAAATCATCCAGATCGGTTTTCAAAACCTTAATCAGGCCAATATTGGATGAAAGCCACACGTTTTTGTTTTCCAAAACAACATCGAATATTGTTTCCGCCTTCAGATTTTCATCCAAATTAATCTTTGTAAAGAACTCGTTTTCAAATTTATATATCCCAATATTCGTAGCGATCCAAATGCTGTTGTCCTCAAGAATTTCCATATTAAAGATCAATATTCCGGACTTACCACCTTCGATCGGATAGTTTTTTATTGTGCCATTGGGTTGAATTATGCTCAGCCCGCCGCTGTGAGTCCCGACAAAAATATCTCCATTTTTACCCTCTTCAAGTGCCAGGATGTAATCTGCTTTTAGCCCATTGGCCGAATCATAGACCTCGATGCGGTTGGAATCCATATATTTTATGACGCCGCTAGACCTTGTCGCCAGCCAGATGGCTCCGTCCGAAGAACGAAGAATTCTTCTTATATCATTGCTGGCACCGTATGTTGCGAAATCCATTAAATGTTCTTCCCCATTATCAATTTTGAGCAATCCCCGGTAGCTGGCCACCAGTATTTCGCCATTCTTTCCAAAATCAATATCCCGGATACCTACATTGTAATAAGACGACTTCAGATCCAGCCGCTGGATCATATTTTCTTCAAAAACATTAATCAATCCATCATCACATCCAATGTAGTACGCATTGTCGTACTCGACAATGATATTCACATTATTAGAACTCAGATCATCTTTAGTGGTAATATTTTTAAAAAATCCGTCCCGAAACCTGATCAAGCCAGCTTTTTTTGTTGAAAGCCATAAACTATTTTCATGGTCAAAACACAAACTGGATATCTGGCTGGCTGGCAGCCCATGTTCCTCTGTAAAGCAATCAAATGTATTGGTAGGCAAATGCAATCTATACAGCCCCTGCTCGGAACCAACCCAAAGATTTTCAAAATCGTCAATAAACATATCGTTGATTTCCAACCCGTCCAAAAGGTCCAGCCTTTTACTTTCGCTCTCGGAATAGCAGTATATCCCATCAGGTGTCCCAACATACATCCTGCCGTCGGAGGCCCTTAAAAGCTTGTTTACCGTATTATGGTTTAAACCGTCACTTACCGAAATTTTCTCAATTGATTCTCCGTCCAGGATTACAATACCGTTACTGTTTGTAGCGAACCATTTTCTCCCTTTATCATCGACCTCAATGTCCATGATGATTGTTCGTCCAAGTTCTTCGTGATCGACTTTTACCAAAACGGTATCCTGAAGATAATAGACACCCTCGTTGTTTGTGCCAACCCAGATATTGCCGGAATCATCCTCCTCTATACATCTTACCGACAGGGATGATTTGATCCCCGAAAGAATTTGCTGAAACCGGTTGTTTGACCACTTAATGATCCCCGAGCTTTGTGAAGAAAACCAAAGATTGCCTTTGCTGTCTTCAAAGGATTGATGAAAAGCGTTCGAATTCAGAAACGGAAGATTTTTCTTATCATAAAGCTTGAAATTAACCCCATCAAACCGTAAAAAACCATTGAAGGACGTAATCCAGATAAAATTGCACGAAGCCTGGTTTACGGAGGTAAGATTATTGGAAATCAAACCGTCCTTTCCGGTCCAGCGATCCATGGATAAGGAATTGAGCGGTTTCTCAGGATCGATCCCAACTTTAATTTCCTGTGAATGAACACAAAATGAAATGATGAAAAGAAAAGTTGAGATGAATAATTTTAATCTACCCCCCATTTCGGATAATTTAGGATGCCCAATCAAAATTGCATTTGTTACTGATTTCCCAAAACTAAAAGTTTTATTAAAAATAATTGTAATCATTTAACAATTTAACTTTCAATACAGGCATAATTGGAAAGTGGCGGAAAATAAGCCGGATGGATTCAGTCAACCGGTTTGAGCAGATCTTTCGCCCCGGTGAAAAAATTTTCCGGATCTCCTGAGGTAATCAATTCGTCCCAAAACTTTTTTCCGACGTCCGAATAAAGCGTTTGCTTACCGTTATATTTTATGATCAAATAACCCGTTGAATGATCGCATGAATAAAACTGCCCCATCTGCAACCCCTGTTTCCGGGTTAGTTTAAATTCCTGTTTGAAGCGGAATTTGGCGGACCTGACTTGATCGATGGGCTTTTCCGTACTCGATCCGTCCAGTTTCAAGCTGTCGCAGGTGACAACTCCCGGTCCTACGGAATAGTTGTGCTCAACGTCCTGGGCTCGGACCGGATCAAATGACAAACAACTGAAAATTGCCAGGATAAGCAATAATTTCAAATTCACGATTTTAACAACAGGGTGCAATAAACTCAGTGCGTATATTTTTTTGTAGTAATAATGTATTGATATTCCAATAAATCCGTGTTCACATCAATATCCTTATAACCGGCTTCATCCAACTCTTTAATCACTTCTTCTTTGGATATCTTATGATTTTTTGGCGGCCCCACGGGTAAACTCCTTTTGTAAAAATCGACAATTACAATCTTCCCATTGCTTTTCAGCACCGAGTTGGCTTTCCTGAAATAATCGACCCGATCGGATATGTGGTGATAAACATTCACAAGTAAGATGATATCTGCCGTATTATGTTCGATATTCAATTCATTTTCATGAATTTGAACGGTCTTTATGTTTTCGTGGCTGAGGTTATAGTTCAACATTTTTTCATTGATCATTTCAATGAACTTCCGGTCGATATCTGCGGCAATTACCTTGGCGCCGGCCAGCGCCAGCCTAAACGTAAAATATCCGGAACCGCTGCCTAAGTCGATCACGGTTTTATCTTCAATTTCTCCGAGAAACCGGATAACTTCATCGGGCTTCTGCCACTTATCCCTCTCTGACGAATCAAAAATTCGGGCTAATTCCTCGTGGGACGTTTGATGCATGTATTCGTTGGCGTCCTGGCGCCCCGTATGGTTTTCCTTATGCTGACAGTGGCCTACTTGCCAGAAAAGCAAAATGATAATATTTAATGATACGGTCCTGTTCATATCATAAATTACTAAAAAAATAGTAAGCAATAACGACTGTGGTCGAAAACTTCAGCATTGTGCCCAGTATCCATCCAATGAATGTGCCAAAGGCAGCTTTAAAAGCTTTATCCGTATTTGATCCCCCGAGCATCTCCCCTGCCAGCGCACCTAAAAACGGGAACAGGATAAATCCGAATGGCGGAAATATAAATAAACCTACAACGACACCCGCCAAAGCTCCGATTATTCCATACCGGCTTCCCCCCCACCTTTTAGCGCCGATCGCCGGAATTAAATAATCGACGAATGTAACGCCGGCGACAGCCAGTGCCATGACGATCATGAACCTCAGGCTATACGGAGTATCCGGACCTATCTGCAGCAATAACAGGGAAATGTAGGCCAGAGGCGGGCCCGGTAAGACGGGGACAAAACAGCCTACAAATCCGATCAATAAAATGATTATACCTGCAACAGCCAAGAATACTTCCATTGCTCAAAGATATCTTTTCATAATATACGCCCAAAAAGCCGTAGTAAACAAGGTAAACGAACTATAGATGATTGCAACAACTGCAATTTCGGCCTGTCCGAGAAGTTTGCTGGCAACAAAAATCGCCAGGACGCTATTTTGAAGCCCAACTTGAATAGCGATGGTGTATCTGCCACGGTTTTCTATGCCGGCGCTCAAAGCGAGCACATATCCGGCAGACATTGAGATCAGGTTTAGTAAAAAAGCCGGCAGAAACAAAAAAGCATAATCGGTTAATTTTGCAGATCCGGTATTTTCGAAAACAAATAGCCCGATGAACACAAACAACAAAAACAATGTCATCGAAATATTGATGATTCGTTCGGTTTTGTGAACGATTCCAGGGAAAAATCGAAGATACAGCATTCCGATAAAAGTGGGAAGAAGTACGGTTAGTAGCATATTGCCAATAGTTTCCCCAATAGGCAGGGCGATGTGCGTTTCCAATCCTTCATATAGATTTAAGGCAATGTTGGTAATTATTGGTATGGTGAATAAAATCAAAAAGCTATTAAATGCGGTGAGCGATACCGATAGCGCAAGCCTCCCCTTTAACAAAAGCGTTACAAGATTGGATGTGGTCCCTCCGGGACAAGAAGCTATAAGCACAAAGCCAACCTTGTAGATTGGATTAATATCAAAGAAAAAATTAATAATAAAAGCGATGAAGGGCAGTAATATCATTTGCGCGACAAGTCCGGTAAATACCGCCTTAGGCCGTTTAAATGTACGTTTGAAATCTTCTACTTTGAGATTAACCCCGATGCCAAACATTATAAATGCGATGGCCAGAGGCATTAAATAATGAGAAAAAAGATTGTCAGACATTCATCTATGGTATGATTTTGCAAAAACATTACGATCTAACGACCAATCCTTAACCCTTCCTGCCTTTCTTAAGGTATAAAAAAAACCATCACCTAACCTTACAGCCTTGGATACAGGTTTGAAAACATAAAAATCAACATAAACCAAAACATAGCAAAGCAGGATCAATTGAAAATATCAAATGAGGACCCTTAAAAACTAAATATTATACCAATAGGTAAGTTTTAGTACCAGGGCCCGGTTTTTAACATCCAATTGCTCGGGCAGATAATTTTCCGTATACACGATAAAAAAATCGGATGCCGGCTGAAACCGCCACTGAAATCTGGAATTGATGTTGATATTATCTGCTTGATTGTTGTATTGCATAAAGGTTGTCAGGAACAAGGTATTTGTGAATGTAACATCAAGCCGGGGGCTGACCAACCAGAGATCGGTGCTTGTATAAGGTTCCGGAAGTACAATACTATTAAAAGCGACGTCTGCCCCAAGGCTTACGTAGGGCTGAAACCTGTAACCGACAGATCCGCTTAAAAACAATCTTGTGCCGTTGTAATATCCTCCGTACCTCGAACTGAACTCATATGTGAGCAATTTTTTTGGAGTTGATTCGTATATCAGTCCAAATGCATTCCATCCATATGCGCTTCCGGCCTCAAGTTTTTCTCCCCCGGTATTGGTCGGATCAAAATCGTCGATAAGGAGAACGTAGTCATCGCTGACCCACCCGGTGAAGGAACTCCGGTTTAAGAAATCGATATTATAGCTCAAAAACGTTTCCGTATCTGTCCTTTTAAAATTTCCGTCAAAATAGATATTTGACCCTAAACGCGGACCATGGCTCACTACGCTACCGGATCTTTTCGGGAAAAAATTATAACGGATTCTAGGGTTAAGACTGTAATAATTGCCTCTCGGTACGTATCCTACTTCGGCAGTATAGTATTTCCCGACATATTCATGATGCCATTCGACCTCAAGCTTTCGGGTGCTGTAGACGATTTCCGAAGCGTGTGTATATTCGTCGCCAGATGCCCCGGGAGAAAACGATCTGTGATACATCAGTTTTCCCGTCCAGATATTATCCGATGAAGCAAGGTTGTACTCCAGTCCAAGATTTCTGTTGTATAGTGAAAAGGCATTTGAGTCCTCCGGGCTCGGATTATAATTCAACGATTCTTTATTGATAAACATCGCAGCTATGTTTGATCTTGCAAAGACCTGTCTCTGCAAAGCAACTACCGCATAATTCTGAACCGGTAATCCGACGCTGTCTACTTTATTTGTCTGTATATCCATCAACCCGATTCTCCAGTTTTTATTTAATTTCCCACTCAATCGCGCACCGAACATGATCGGAGCTTCCAGTCCGATTCTTCTCGAGAAAAAAGGCCGGATGTCGTCCATCCCAAAACTGGCAAAGAGGTCGGAATTCTCGAGAAAAAACTGACGACGTTCCGGAAAAAACAATTCAAAACGGCTTAAGTTGGTGACCTGCCGGTCGACTTCCACTTGTGAAAAATCCGGATTTACGGTGAGGTCCAGGTTCAAAGAAGGCGTTACTGAGATTTTTGCGTCAACGCCAATGTCCCAGTTTACAACATCATCACCACGCTCTTCATGGTCCCTGATATATCTTGTAAGTCCGTATGGGATTAGAGAGACGTTGGTTCCCGGCTTAGGCGGAGGGTTATCCCATTTCAGTATTCCGGTATAGGCAAGTGCTGCGGTCGGGAACTGTCTGGGAACCGGCGCCCAGGCAGATTTTTCATTCAATTTCAGGTCGAGCCTGCTGAAATTGATGCCCCATTCGGTGATTCCTTCTTTGTATCTCATGGTTTTGAACGGCACCCGGCATTCAAAGATCCACTTATCCTCGTAATTCTTTACTTTTGACGTCCATTTATTGTCCCAGTTGAGATTTACCGAGCTGCCGTTGAACATCATACCGTCCCATTGGGCCCCGGCAGCATTTGCTCCAAATGTAAATCCGTTCGTTTGATCATCAAAAGGGTCGATGAAAACCAGGAAATTATCATTGCCCCCAAAGCTAAAATCGCGCTTTAATGATTCTACCACATATCCGCCCGGCAAATCATCGTAACATATGGCGGCCAGATAAAAAGCATTCTTGTCATAAGTCATCTTTACCTCGGTCCTCGCCACTGCCTTACTCGTATCCATTGGGAGCACCATGTGAAAATTTCCAGCGGCGTCCGCACTTTCCCAGGTAAGCTCGTCAAGCGTTCCGTCCACCTTTACAGGGTCCACTGCTTCCCTGATCCGGATCACATAACCCGAATTGATCTTTTGTGCGCCGGCATAATAAAAATTCAGCAATAAAAACAGACAAATTAGAAAGCATTCTCGACGCATAGACTTCAATTTTCAGCAACCTATCAAAAGTATGGGATAAATAAAGATTATCATGTGACAATTATCAGATTTGATCTGTTTTATTTCACTTTTTCCAAAAGAAAGAATTTTAGGAAAACGCGATAAAACCGAAACTAATCGATGAATATTTTTTATAATTGTCAAAACTTTAATATTAACCGATCCTGTATATGACAATTTTGATAAGAGTATGTTACGTGCTGTCCGCTGTGCTGTTCATGGCGGGTTGCTCGACCGTCTCCGTATATAAAACCAAACCAAATCCTTCTTCGGCCAAGCTTGAGCGCATTTTAATAATTGCAATGACAAATGATTATGATACGCGGTCGACCTGGGAGCAGGAATTGTCTTTTCGATTGAGGAAAATGGGATACCGAATGTTCAGCAGTGTAAATGTCGACAAAGAAAAGAAGGACCTGTTTACCCGGGAAGAAATAATTGAACTGATTGACGAAAAGAACATCCATGGAGTTATAACCATGAGGTTGAAGGATTTGAAAACGGAAGAAAAATATGCCACCTCAGACAGGTATATTTCAGATTTATACAATCAGCACAACTATTTTTTCAACTATGTGGATACCTATTACAATGTATTTACATGGTCGTATCAGCCCCAGCAAACCGTTGTTATTGAAGCCAATCTTTTTGACGGAAACGAAAAATCCTTAATCTACCAAATTGACGCCACCATGAAAAATGCTGATTCGGAAGAAGAACGCGTTGGAGAAATGACAAAAAGCATTGCAAAGGCCATGGCGAGCAGCGGATTCCTAAAGAAAAAAGATATATGATCGCACCAGTCCTGCAGAACAGGGATTAACCATCAATTTCCAATGAAAGCATGTCTCTGCATAGTACTCTTCACCTTGATCCATATAAAATCAGGTTATTCCCAGGACACACTCACATACAACATATCCTTTCCTAACGCCGTGCACCATGAGGCGGAGATTACTTTTCAGATTGGCGATGTCCAAAACCGTGAACTTACGGCAATCATGAGCAAATCTTCGCCCGGTAGATATGCAATTCACAATTTTGCGATGAATGTGTACAACCTCAAAGCCTATGATCGTACAGCGTCGGAAATACCAATTGAAAAGATTAAGCCGGACGCCTGGAGGTTCAGGGACTTTGGAGACTCTTTAACGATCAAATATACCCTATATGCAAACTATGCCAACGGCACCTATTCCGGTATTGATGCCAAATTTGCCATCCTCAATATGCCGGCGACGCTTCTGTGGATGGATGGCATGCATCAAAATCCGGTAAAGTTAATATTTCATCTTCCGGATACGAGCACATGGAAAGTCGCCACACAGTTGATTGAAATTGATAGCGCCGAACGCGTTTACGGGGCCCCTGATCTTCCATACCTTATGGATAGCCCATGCATGCTTTCGGATTTTGAAGTAATGGAATTTAATGTCGGAGATCCCGGTGAAATCAATATTCGGATGGCCGTTTATTCCGATGCTGAAGAAACCGAACTACATGAATTTGTCAAAATGACAAAAGCCGTAATTCTGGAACAAAAAGAGGTATTCGGAGAATTTCCGGATTTCACAGACAACACGTATACCTTTCTTTGCGGTTATGGCCCCGGATTCTACGGAGATGGTATGGAACACAGAAATTCATCCGTATTATCGGCTCCGATCGCATTACAAGGGAACAAAGAAAAGCTGATTGGAACCGTCTCTCACGAGTTTTTTCATGTTTGGAACATAGAGCGTCTCCGCCCTGCTTCACTGGAACCCTTCGATTTTGCAGGCCCCAACGTCTGCGGAGAATTATGGTTTGGAGAAGGCTTCACCAATTATTACGGAGACCTCGTTCTCTGCAGAGCCGGTTTGTTGAATAAAGACAGATACATCAACAGCCTGAGCAGATCGATCAATTATTTCCTGAATGCTCCGGGGCGGAAGTATGGCTCCCCGGTATATATGAGTGAGATGGCCACGTACAGAGATGGCGGATCGAGAAACGATAATAATAATTTTGCCAATACCTATCTCTCGTATTATAGCTATGGTGAAATTATTGCATTAGCGCTTGATCTGTCATTGCGCACCGGTTTCAACGGAGTTTCCCTGGACGACCTGATGCAGGCCATGTGGACAAAATACGGGAAGACCGAAATACCGTATTCAAATCCCGATATTCAAACTACGTTGTCGGAGGTATGTGGTGACGAAGAATTTGCAAAAGATTTTTTCGAAAGGTATATCTACGGGAATGAAGCCCCGGATTTTGCGGCTCTCTTTGACAAAACCGGATATAAATTGATCAAAAAAAATCCCGGAAAGTCCAGCATTGGATTTTTAAGACTGGAATTTGAAGGGGATACCGCCAGGCTTCTTTCACCTCCTCTGGTGAACAGCGCTTTTTATGAAGCCGGGATAAATCAGGGCGATCTTATCTTAGCCATCGATGATCAGCCGGTCACAAGCTATCCGGAGCTCAACTTCATTATCGGCACAAGAAAGGTAGGAGATGAAATCAATGTTTCCTATTCGCATCACGGCCGGCTTCAAACGGGAAGTTTCAAATTGAAAGAAGACAACCAATATGTGCTTATCCCAAAAGAGAAGTTTTCGATACGAATAAAAGAAGAAGAAATGACCTTGCGCGACGCCTGGTTAAGTCCGGGGACCGGGGATTAGACGTCGGACGGGATGCTGAGAGGCGTCTAATCCCCGGTGTGAGCTACTCTTTTATGGTCCAGGTTTCGTTCCCTGCTATTAACGCATCCAGATCCCCGGTGCCCTGCCCGGCAATTGCACCGACAATTTGCTCCTCGAGCAATTCTTCATACCTGGGACGTCGTTCCGCATAGAATACACCAAAAGGGCGCGGGAAATTTCCACCCGGATAAACAGACTCCATGCGGATCAGAATATTGGCCTTTATCGGATCATTTTCATCGTGAATCCAGAGATCCTCCGGTGAAACTTCTTCGGTTATTTCCACAACTTCAGGTCTGGTTCCGTCGAGTCTGATACCACAATCGTCCTCAGCACCAAATATCATTGGTTTGCCATGCTCGACAAACAAGGTATTCTGTTTCTTTACATCCTTCTCAGTAAAACTGAAAAAGGCCCCGTCGTTGAATATATTGCAATTCTGATAAATCTCCAGGAAGGAAGTCCCCTTATGATCATAGGATCTTTTCAGCATTTCCTGAAGGTGTTTGGGATCCCTGTCCATCGCTCTGGCGACAAATGTCCCATCCGATCCCAACGCAAAAGCGGAAGGATTAAATGGATGATCCAGGGAACCTAAGGGGGTGGATTTTGTAATGCTATCCTGCTTTGAAGTCGGTGAATATTGCCCCTTGGTCAGACCGTAAATCTCATTATTAAACAGGAGCACATTAATATCGAAATTTCTTCTCAGCAAATGCGCCATATGATTTCCTCCGATGGACAAGCCGTCACCGTCTCCCGTAACTACCCAGACACTCAGCTCTTGTCTGGTGGCTTTAAGTCCGCTGGCTATTGCAGTTGCTCTTCCATGGATGCTGTGCATACCAAAAGTATCCAGGTAATAAGGAAATCTTGAAGAACAACCGATACCCGAAACAAAGACAATATCCTTTTTATCTACCCCTATTTGCGGAAGAACGGTTTGCATTTGCTTCAAAATTGAATAATCTCCACACCCCGGGCACCATCTGATCTCCTGCCCGGACACAAAGTCCTTCGACGTCAAACCGGCATTGTTACGATCGGTAGTTGCTTTTACAGACCGTTTTACGGGAGCCTTTATTTTCATAGTATTTAGTATTTTAGCTATACGAATTACAACTCGGGAAGTCCGACAATAAATTTATTCTTTCGGATATATTTTTAAGACCTCTTCTTTTAATTCATTTTTGGTGATCGGAGTCCCTTTTATTTTATGATATCCAACGGCATCCATGAGGTATTTATCCCTTATCAGCCTGATCAACTGGCCATTGTTGATTTCCGGAATTAATATGACCTCAAATCGCTTCAACAGGTTCCCCAGGTTTTTGGGAAATGGTTTGATGTACGTAATATGAGCATGGGATACCTCATACTTTTCATCAATCAGCTCTTTAACGGCGCTCTTAATAGATCCGAACGTTGATCCCCAGCCCAAGACCAGGACCTTTCCGTGATCCTTTCCCGAATCTACGGTTTGCTCCGGGATATCCTCGGATATAAGCTCGACCTTCTCTTCGCGAGTCTTTACCATTTTCTGGTGATTATCAGGGTCATACGAGACGTTTCCCGTAATTTCTTCTTTCTCCAACCCTCCGATGCGATGTTCCAATCCTTCCGTACCCGGCAATGCCCATTTTCTTACAAGATTTTCATCCCTTAAGTAGGGCATAAACTTTTCTTCGCTTTCCTTACTTTTTACAATGCTCACATTTATATCGTGCAGATCGGCAGCTTTAGGAAATTTCCACGGTTCGGCACCGTTGGCAATGTAGCCGTCACTCAGCACCATTATTGGAGTCATATGCTCAATAGCTATTTTCACCGCCTGGTACGCAACTTCAAAACATGATGAAGGAGTACTTGCGGCAATAACGGGCATCGGGCATTCACCGTTTCTTCCGTAAACAGCTTGCAACAGGTCCGATTGCTCTGTTTTCGTCGGCAAGCCCGTGCTTGGTCCGGCACGCTGAATGTTCAGAATAATCAGGGGCAACTCCAGCATTACCGCCAGTCCCATGGCTTCGGATTTCAACGCAACGCCGGGGCCGCTTGTTCCTGTCACACCCAGATTTCCTCCGAAAGCGACTCCTATTGTCGAACAGATTGCGGCAATTTCATCTTCCGCCTGAAAGGTCTTGACGCTAAAGTTCTTATGCTTTGCCAATTCATGCAGCACATCGCTCGCCGGAGTGATGGGATAGGTGCCGTAGAACAATTGAAGCCCGGTTTTTTGTGCGGCTGCAATGAGCCCCAACGCCAAGGCGGGATTCCCGGTAATACTCCGATACGTGCCCGACACCATTCTGGCGGGCTTTACCTTGAACCTGCTCGAAAACGCCTCCGTGATATCACCATAATTATAACCGGCCTTCAGGGCCTTGATATTCGCATCCCGGACGTTCTGTTTGTTTTTGAATTTCCGTTCAATAAATCCGATGGTATTTTCCGGGTTCCTGTTGTAAAGCCAGTAGATAAACCCAAGCACAAACATGTTCTTCGACCGGTCTTTATCGCGCACACCCATTTCGATATCGATCAAGGCTTCTCTTGTGAGCTTTGTGATATCGATCTTGTAAACAAGGTAAGTCGATAATTCACTATCATCCAGAGGGTTAGTTTCGTACCCCGAGAGTTTTATGTTACGTGCGTCGAAACCGGCCGTATTCAATATAAGAATCCCTCCTTTGCGTACGTTTGAAAGGTTGCTCTTTAGTGCCGCAGCATTCATGGCGACCAAAACATCACAGAGATCTCCCGGCGTATAAACTTCGGTACTCCCAAAATGAATTTGAAATCCGGATACACCGGGCAAGGTACCTTGCGGCGCCCTGATCTCGGCAGGAAAATCCGGAAACGTACCGAGATCATGACCTACGGAGGCGGTGTTATTTGTGAATTGTGTCCCCACCAATTGCATTCCGTCACCGGAATCCCCGGCAAACTTGATGACGACGTTTTGTTTCTCTTCTAATACTTGGTTCATTTGATTCGATTAGATTAATGTAACATACTCCTGTAGCTAACCGAACAAATAATCAACTAAAATCCCTAGTTGTTGTTTGGCAATAACGGCAAAGCTAATAAGTTTTTGGAATGATTTTTAAATTATTGTGTCTTTTAAATATTTATCGCTCTTTTCGGGATAGTCGGTCATATAATGAAGTCCTCTGCTTTCATTACGTCTCAAAGCCGAAGTAATTATGAGAAAAGCGATAGCCGCAAGATTTCTCAGCTCTACCAGCTCCCCGGAAATCTTTGACTTTTTATAATAATCCTCTATTTCCTGATAGATGACGTGGATTCTTCGCCTGGCTCTTTCGAGCTGCTTTTTGGACCGCACAATCCCTACATAGTCCCACATAATGCTTTGAATTTCCTTTAGGTTGTGTCTCGTCAATACCCATTCCTTCTCATCGACAATCCCCGATTCGTCCCATTCCGGTATGATCACCGAGCCGAAATTCCTCGCGCGTTTCCGGATCACTTTCTGAGCGGCGTTATTGCCAAAAACCAATCCCTCGATCAAACTGTTGCTCGCCAACCTGTTGGCCCCGTGCAAGCCCGTGTGAGCAGCTTCGCCGACAGCAAATAAATTTTGCATGGAAGTCTGACCGGTAAGGCTGGTCATAATTCCGCCACAGAAATAGTGCGCTGCAGGTACCACTGGAATCGGGTCCAGAGAAATATCAATGTTTATACTTTCTTTGCAGAATTTGAATATATTCGGGAATCTTCTTTTTACCTCTTTTGAATCGAGATGCCGCATATCCAAATACACACAGTCCTCCCTCCTTTTTTTCATTTCGGCATCAATGCCTCTGGCTACGATATCTCTCGGGGCCAATTCCGCCCGTTCATCGTACCGCAACATGAATCGTTCTTCAGCTCCATTGATCAGTTTTCCTCCAAATCCTCGCAATGCCTCCGAAATCAAAAATGATCGCTTCCCGGGATTATAAAGTGATGTCGGATGAAATTGTACAAATTCCATGTTCGCTATCCGAACACCGGCCCGATATGCCATGGCCACACCATCGCCTGTTGCAATGTCCGGGTTTGTCGAATGCAAAAATACCTTCGAGGCGCCTCCGGTCGCAAGGATGGTATAGCTGGACTGAAAAGGGATCACACACTGATCTTTTTCACACAGGACATATGCG
Source organism: Cytophagales bacterium (assembly GCA_022360055.1). GTDB lineage: Bacteria > Bacteroidota > Bacteroidia > Cytophagales > Cyclobacteriaceae > JAAUQL01. The sequence continues at coordinate 25,331 of JAKSDO010000099.1, forward strand.
CCAAAACAAATATTGAAAGCAGATTGAAGGTTCCCCAATACATGATGTTCGGTGATCAGGTCAATCGCCAGATGATGCTCATAGATCTCAATATTCGGATGTTTTTGAGCATTTTTGAGCAAAGCGCGTTGGATCTCGGCGCCGGTCATGTCCTTGGCGTGAAGAATTCGGTGCATGGAGTGTCCGCCCTCCCTTGCCAGGTCGAAGGACCCGTCATCATTCTTGGTGAAATTTACCCCCCAATCGATGAGATCCCGGATTCGATTGGGCGCATCTTTGACCGCAAGCTCCAGCGCATCCTGATGGCATAGACCCGCTCCCGCAACTAAAGTATCCTGGATATGCGCATCAAATTTATCTGAATTTTCGGTAACCGAGGCTATTCCTCCCTGAGCATATGAAGTATTGGTCTCGGAGGCAACCTGTTTTGATATCACGTTTACCTTACCGTGATCGGCAACTTTCAACGCAAAACTGAGGCCGGCTATTCCGCTTCCAATCACCAGGAAATCGGATGTAATAATGGATGACAATTCTTTATAACAATTTAGAGTTTAAGCTTCTTTGAAATTTCGAGCATCTTGAGTATAGGCTGCTTGGCTTTATCAATCTGTTCGGGCGATAAAAGCACCTCAGGCTGCTCATGTTCCAAACACAGGTATAGTTTTTCCAGGGTATTGAGTTTCATAAAGGAGCAGTCATTGCAGCCGCAGGTAGAATCGACGGAAGGGGCGGGAATGAATACTTTGTCCGGACAATCTTTCCGCATTTGATGTAAAATACCGCTCTCCGTGGCAACAATAAATTTTTGAGAACGGCTTTCCCCGGAGTATTTCAGCAGGCCGGTTGTCGATCCGATGTAATCCGCAATCATCAAAACCGGTTTTTCACATTCGGGATGCGCTATAAATTCGGCATCGGCATGTGCCGCTTTTAAATCGAGTATTTTTTCCAGGGAATACTTCTCATGCACCATGCAGGCACCATCCCATAACACCATGTTCCTGCCGGTGATGCTGTTTATATAATTCCCCAGATTTTTGTCCGGAGCAAATATCAGCTTTTCATCTTTATCGAAACTTTTTACAATGGATTCGGCGTTGGACGAGGTGCAAATCACATCCGACAATGCCTTTATATCTGCCGTACAATTAATATATGAAATGACTTTATGATCAGGATGTGCGGCTTTAAAATCCGCAAATTTATCGGCCGGAGCGGACTCGGCCAGGGAACACCCGGCTTTCAGATCCGGTATCAATACTTTTTTATCCGGATTGAGAATTTTTGCCGTTTCCGCCATAAAGTGAACCCCAAGGAATGCGATGATATCGGCATCTGTTTTTTCAACTTTTTGACTTAATCCCAGGCTATCGCCGATGTAGTCCGAAATGTCCTGAAGATCGGAGGTAATATAATAATGTCCGAGGATAATGGCATTCTTTTCCTTTTTTAATCTCAAAATCTCTTCTTCCAGATTTAGCGCCGGATTTACCGGTAAATTCAAATAACCATCTTTCTTCAGAGAAACTGCCGGTTCCATTGTTTTTCATTCTATGATTAGCGCGCAAACTTAATAAATTAACGCATAAATACCTCGAATAATGATTTAAAGGCTGTTAATGAAACAAATATTGAATTTGATTTGTTCGAATTTCAGGGCTTATCCATCATCAACAACTCGATATTCTTCTGCTCGGTTTCGGTTGTTTCCGATTCGGTTTCCTCCTTGATTTTCCATTTTTGAACTTTTACTTGCTCCTTAATGATTTCCAAAGCATCGATCGAAATTTCTTTAAATACATCTTTCAAAGCCGATTCTTCATCCTCATACTCGATGGAGTTCAGTATCACATTGGTCGCATCATTGACCAGCTCCCTGTTTTTATACGAAGCGAGATCGGTGATGATTTTATCAAGAACATTGTTTATTACATTTGTGATCGCATTTTCGATCGTTTCCATAATTATTCTGCCCATGACGGGCACTTGTTCGATGGTTTTTAACTCTGCGTTCTTCGACAGGCTTTCAGATATCAGATCCTTCACATACAGATCAAGTTCCTGTTTCTTGATGAGTACATCTCTTTCCAACGCATATTCCAGCCTTCTGGAAACCCATTCGACCAGGATGTCCTGCTTTGGCCGAATTACCTTATTGATGATCGCGTCAACGACAGGCCCGCCTTCATCGATCTCTTCCTGGACACCTTCAATTATATTTACCACCACCCGGTCTGAAATCTCTTCGACAATAATGCCGTAGTACTTCGTCAATTTTGCAAACAGATACGTTTTTGAGAGGTCAATGATCTTGAGATTCTGAAGCCGGATCAAAATAGAAAACACCCTCAATATTCGAAGGAATCTTAACGATCCCACAGGAATACACCCCAGGATATCATACCAGTGAATGAACGGGTAGAAAAACCATTTATGATACACGTTCCGGACAATAGCCAGCACCCAGCTTAAAAGAAATTCGCTTAAAAATGCCGCGACAAAAAGGAGATCTATTGCAGTAAAATTCAGATGGATCTGATGGTAGTAATAATCGTAAAAATCCGGAGTGTATTTTTCCAAAAAACCATTTACAAACGCAACGGCAAAAATCCAGTCAAAGACAATTAGAGAAAGGTTGACCGTAAGCAGTATCATCATGATAATGTCTATGACAATAGCCACATAAAAATTGATTTCAAGTTTTGTTTTCTTTTTCACGTAACCAATATGAAGTTTCAGGAGCTAAATTAAAGGCGCTTTCTTATTTCAGCGATCATTTTGGGTAAATTCTTTTCAGGATCTGCATTTAGGGTTTCAAGCGGTAAATAGCCAGCGTAACCCGAAGCCAGTATGATACCCATAAGTTTATCATAATTGACCGCAACCTTCTTGCCGTTTACCCATACGTGTTCTTTAATCTGCCATGTAATTGCATACTTAATCAAGGTTTCGGTTTCCTTGTACGGATCGCCAAATGCAAGACTGCCAATATCCAAATGCAGTCCGAGCCATTTCGAATTTACATCGGCGATTACCCTGATGATTTCTTCGGATGACTTTAAAAGCTCATTATGGTTCTGAAGTGCAAGCATCACACCGTATTTCTCGCCAGTGCCGCAGGCTTTTCTCAGCTCATCAATCACCTGTCTCATGACATCTTCCTTCTTTCGGCCGTCTTGTATTTCCTTCCCCGGGAAGACCCGCAACAACGGGGCCCCGATCTTACCGGCTACAATACACCAGGATTCGATAAGGTCCAGATCGTCTTTTCTTTTCTGTTCCGAAGCATGGGCAAAATCGTTCCTGATCCCTGTCCCGCTGATTTCAATTCCGGACAAAAACGCTTTTCTTTTAAATTCAAAGAGATATTCATCAATGGGAACAGATGGATATCCGGGAAAATAATAACCTGTCGGATCAATTGCATCGAACCCATGATGCTTGCAGAAATCAATCAATTCGAATAGATCTGTCTCATTGGCGTTTAGCTTTTTGTTAAACGAATAGGCATTAAGGCTGAGTTTAATTGATCCTTGTTCATGGCTTTTCCCTGCGCCCGGAGTTTGAACAGTATCGAGCATGACCGAACCTGATAGCAGTGATGACTTTATAAAATTTCGACGTTTCATAGTGAAATATTATGCCGGGATCAAGCGTTAGTTACAACAAAATAATGATTATATTACTGTCGGATCAATTTAGTTTAAAGTGCTAGTCTAATCAAACAAAACAAATAAATAAACCATGAAAACTACATTAATCACCGCATTACTTGTCTTTTCCATTTTATCTTTTTCAATAGCGCAGCTTAAAGTCGGCGACATGGCTCCTCGGTTTTCGACTAAGGACGACGCCGATAAAACCTGGAATTCGACAGACTATATCGGAAACAAAATATTGGTGATCTATTTCTACCCGGCGGCGATGACCGGCGGATGCACAAAGCAGGCATGTGCGTTTAGAGACGATAAAGCAAAGTTTGACGGTCTCGATGCCGTCGTTGTCGGCATCAGTGGTGATGAAGTCGAAAATCTTAAATATTTTAAAGAAGCGCATAATCTGAATTTTCCGCTCCTGGCAGATCCGGACGGGGCGATTGCCAAAAAGTTTGGCGTACAAATGAAGGACGGGGGATCGATAGTGAGGAATATCGGAGGTCAGGATGTTACGCTGGAGCGAGGCGTGACTACATCCCGATGGACATTCATCATTGATAAGTCGGGCAGGATTGCATTTAAAAATACGGAAGTAGATGCGGCGGAAGACAGCAGACAGACGATTGAAGCCATTAAAAGCCTGAAATAAACCGGTACCCTTTGCCGGATCGTTTGGCGTCCATCCCGATTAAAAGTTCAAGTGAATGCTTGAAAATGGGGCTACGAGATAGCGCCCAAAGTTGAAGTTGCAGAAAAATCAATGCTCTAAAAAACCGGCAAATTCTTAATTTGAGTGTATTTTTATTACATTGATATAACTATATCAATATTAATTTGTACTTATCGGTTACATTTGATGCAAGATATGTATTCACTTACACAAACAGGTATGAATTACACCAAAAACTTTGCGATATGACACTTACTAAAAACAAAACCCATTTCGTCGGAGGTCTGGTCGCACTTTACCATTTGCTGATCACCGCAGACGGACAGGTAGATGAACGAGAATTGAAGATGGGCGAGGCGATGAAAAAGCACGAAGATATTGATGACTGGGAATTCGATAGTCATCTCAACAGAATTTCAGAATTGGGCAAAGAGCGGGTTATTGAGGACTGTGTTTATTCACTCAAACAATGCGACTACGACATGAAAGTAAGATGCATTGCCTGGATGTCTCTAATTGCCAACGCCGACGGATTTATGGCTCCGGAGGAATGGAAATTAATATATAATATCTACCACACCGAACTCGAACTAAATCTGGCGGATATTCTGGAAATACAAAAAAAACTTCCCTGGCCCGAGTAAACATTAAACCATGATCATAGCTAAGTGTTCATATACCTTTGGGTGTATAGCAGCATAAAAGCCATTGAATATTCAATGGCTTTTTTATTTCCCTTCTGTTTCATTTTATGTAAATTATCAAAAGAGTTTTATATTGGGGATTGACATTAGGATATGACCAACCGACAGGATCAATAGATATGAAAAGCACAGTAAAGATCTTTGCAGTAGAAGACGATCCGACTTATAAGAAATTCCTCGAATATGTTCTGAGCCTCAATCCGGACTTCGAAGTAAATTTTTTTTCTTCCGGTAACGAATGCATCAAGCATTTGCATCTGAAGCCACAGATCATTGCCCTTGATTATACGCTGCCGGACCTCTCCGGTGAAGAAGTTTTGAAAAAAGTAAAAATCTTTGATCCGGAAATTCAGGTAATCATTGTTTCCGCTCAGGAGAAAATCGGAACGGCTGTTCAATTGCTCAAACTTGGCGCTTATGATTATATTATTAAAAATGAGGATACTAAAGACTTATTGCTCAATGCGGTCAACAACGCCAGGAAGAATATTTCACTTACGGAAGAGATCCATAGTTTAAGGCACGAACTTTCGGAAAAATATGAATTTGAAAAAAGTATAATCGGAAGCAGCAAGGCCATAAAAAAGGTGTTTGAGATGCTTGAAAAAGCCGTCCGCACCAATATTATCGTTTCGATCACCGGGGAAACGGGCACTGGCAAAGAATTGATCGCCAAGACAATTCATTATAATTCCAACCGGAAAAATGAACCGTTTGTACCGGTAAATATTGCTGCAATACCCAGCGAGCTTATCGAAAGTGAATTGTTCGGCCATGAAAAGGGTTCGTTTACAGGGGCGATAACAAGGCGAATAGGGAAGTTTGAAGAGGCACAGAAAGGAACTATTTTTCTTGATGAAATCGGTGAAATGGATCTTAATCTGCAAGCCAAACTTTTAAGAGTAATCCAGGAAAAGGAAGTGACGAGAATCGGAGGCAGTAATACCATAAAACTCGATGTGAGGGTGCTGGTCGCCACACATCGAAACCTCGCCGATGAAGTTAAAAACGGGAATTTCAGAGAAGATTTATACTATCGGTTGTTAGGGTTGCCCGTCTGGTTGCCGCCACTCCGCGAAAGGGACAACGATGTAATAATCATTGCAAAGTATTTCCTTAAGGAATTCTGCCTTGAGAATGGCATCGACGAACTGCGATTTTCAAAAAAAGCACAGGATAAATTATTAAAATATCAATATCCGGGAAATGTGAGGGAACTTAAGTCCGTAGTCGACCTGGCGGCAGTGTTGACGGATACAAATGAGATCGATGCAGACGATATTAAGTTCAACAGCGTTCTAGATGAGGACAAGCTGGCGATGGAAGAACTGACCCTGAAAGAATATAATTTCAAGATCGTCGACCATCTCCTGGACAAATATGACAATAACGTTTTAAAAGTGGCAAAAAAGCTCGATATCGGAAAATCTACCATCTACCGATACCTCAAAGAAATGGAGGAGCTCAAAGACAGGAAGTAAATTGAAATTGAGATGGAGGAGAAATTCAGCGCCTTTAAAATCATTAATGATTTTTCCAGACAACTTTTTTTAATCAAGACCCCATCGGATTTTAATAATGGATTAAAGACCGCTTTTGAAAGCGTGCTCCCCGAAATAGAATTATACGTGTATTTCCGGTATGACTGGGAAGATGACAGTTTTACGGTTGCCTCCAGCAATTACCTGAGCAGCATTGATGATATTCCATTGGACAAATCCAAATTTGAAGACCTGTTGAGGGTTTTTCTTGGACAAAACCAATTTGTCTACAACAGGAACATACAAGACCAGCGGAAGGGCGATTTTGCCTCTCTGGTGAACACCTATGAGTCGGGCTCTGAAATAATTTTTCCGCTGATTCCGGTCAACGATGCGGTAGGTATCCTGTACGCCTATTCCAGAGAGGTTGGATTTTTTACAAATGAGCTTCAGGAAACATGTAGGTTGACAGGTAATATGATCGCCAGGACCTGGAATTTGATAAATTATCAGGCACATCAAATCAAGAGTCACAAAAAAGCGGAATTGGAGGTGATCAATCAAAAAAATCTTATGAATGAGATCTTTGATTATCTGCCGATAGACATTTTTACCAAAGACAAAGAGGGCAAATACATTTACATTAACAAAAGCGCAGAGGAATCAATCGGTGTCAAACCGAAAGATGCCATAGGAAAAACCGCTTACGGTATTTATCCTGAAGAGACGGCCGACAAATTCAGTCAGGACGATATCGAAGTAAGAAAAACCGGTAAGCCTAAAATATCCCAGCATCGAATATTTGTTAACGGACAGGAAAAATACGTTTTCACCGGAAAGAAATTAATCAAAACGAGCCAGAACCAGGAGCTGCTCATTGGTTTTTCCATTGATATCACAAAGAATATACAGGTTTCAAGAGCCATCGAGGATCAGAAAAAATTCTACCAGCAAATATTCAATATGGTTCCGAACTTTATTTATCTAAAGAATAGAGCGGGAAAGTTTGTTCTTGCAAACGAAGCATTTGCAAAACTTTTTGATCTGGACCAGGAGCAAATGCTGCTCAAAGGTGTATTCAAATCGTCCGGAATTATCATCGACGATGAACTGAATAAGCGGACGGATAAAAAGGTTTTGGAATCCGAAGCGACCATTGAATTTGAGGAATCAATAACTTTTGAAGACGGTGAGGAGCGATGGTATCACACGACAAAAAAGCCGCTGGTCGATAAGGAGGGCAATGTAAATGTCCTCGGCATTTCGGTAGACATCACTGACCGCAAAAAACATTCGGACGAATTGATCAAAGCGAAGCAAACAAAAGAGCAGTTTCTGGCAAATATGAGCCATGAAATAAGAACTCCCATCAATGGAATTGTGGGGATGGTAAATCTGCTCGAAGAGATACCGGCTACGGAAGAACAAAAAAAATATCTCCACGCGATAAAAACCTCATCAAAAAACCTTCAGGTGATCATAAATGACATTTTGGATCTTTCGGCGATTGAATCCGGCAATATAAAATTTGAGAAAATTGGATTTAATCTCAAATCCTTCTTCAGCACCCTTATCAGTTCATTCAGCTACGCCGCAAAAAAGAAGGGCATTTCGATTACTTTAAATTTTGATCCGTATATTGATAAAGTGGTCGTTGGTGATCCGGTCCGATTAAATCAGGTAATGTCAAACCTGATTGGGAATGCTGTAAAGTTTACCAACCGGGGCCACGTTAAGGTTTACGCCTTGAAAATTTCACAGGAAAATGATGCGGGATCTTTCCAGTTTATTGTCGACGATTCGGGCATTGGAATTCCCGTGGACAAAATTCAAAAAGTATTTGAGAATTTTGAACAGGGCGACACGACCATCAACCGGAAATACGGAGGTACCGGCCTGGGACTTGCTATTGTCAAACAACTTGTTGAGGCACAAAACGGAAGTATTGAAGTAGAAAGCAAACCGGGAAGAGGCACCAAATTTACGGTCAAATTAAAATACGAAATCGGGAAAGATGAGGAAGGGGAGCATGTCCGGGAAGCGGAACCTAAGGTCAGCTCAAACGACAGACCGGACCTTTCCAAATACAAATTGCTGCTAGTGGAGGACAATGAGGTGAATCTGTTGTACACAAGAAAGATTCTCAATGACTGGAATTGTACACCGGACGAAGCGAAAAACGGATTGATTGCATTGGAAAAATTGAAAGAGCACGATTATGATCTGATATTAATGGATGTGAGGATGCCGATCATGGACGGATTTGAATCCACCAAATTTATTCGCTCAAACTTTCAACCTCCGAAATCCGAAATACCGATCATTGCGCTCACCGCAAATGCGATAAAAGGAGACGAGGACAAATGTATAGAGGCAGGCATGAATGATTATATTTCGAAACCATTCCAGCCGGAGACGCTTAAAAACAAAATTATGAGCAACATGGAACTGGAAGGTTTTACCCATCATGTGTCGGATCAAACCAAATCAGGTACGGATATGAACAAGTCGGTCGACCTGACCTATCTCAGGGAAATGAGCGATAATGATTTGGATTTCATCCGGGATATGATACAATCATTTATTAATCAATCCCCGAAAGACGTACAAAACATCTGGTTTCACTTTGAAAACGACGAACTTGATGAAGTTGCCAATCTGGTTCACAAAATAAAGCCGTCAATTACCTTCATGGGGATTCACGAATTGAAAGACCTGGTTGTGGATATTGAAGATCAGGCAAAACACAAAAAGATTGATCTTCTGAATAAGAACCTTCGGATATTGGATGATATTTGCGCAAAAGCCGTAACCGAATTGAAAGAGGAACTTTTGGGTCTGGAATAAACTTACTTTTAAACTGAAAAATTCACGGAACCAGCCTGAACCGGTATGGCCGGGCTGTTTTGTTTTATGCTTTGTCGGGCCTGCCCCCGGTGCATCTCATTCGAAATCAAATTCGTGCAAGGTCGGTCATCAGATTTTTGCAGGCTGATAAATGAATAATCCGGATTAATCTTCAAGCAATTCAAGGCACGACTTCAGACTATCCCTCCAGTTTGGTATTCTAAAATTGAAGGTGCGCTTAAATTTTGTTTTATCCAACACGCTGTAAAATGGTCTTTGCGCCGGCATTGGAAATTGTTCGGACAGCAACGGATTCAACCGGACATTCAAGTTCTTATATTCAAATATTGCTTTGGCAAAATCGTACCATGATGCAACACCCTCATTGCTAAAATGATAAATGCCGCATTTTTCTCTCAGATCGTCGGTCTCCGCATATTTGATAATTTCCACGATCGCTTTTGCCAGATCTCCGGCATAGGTGGGCGTCCCAATTTGGTCGACCACCACACCGAGTTCGTCCTTCTCCTTTCCCAAGCGAATCATGGTCTTCACAAAGTTTTTTCCGTATGCGCTATACAGCCAGGAGGTCCTGACAATTATGGATCTATCGTTGCTCTTTAATGCGATGTTCTCTCCTTCGAGCTTGGTAAATCCGTACACGCTGATCGGATCGGGTTTATAGCTTTCGGTAAGCGGCTGATATGAATTCCCCCTGAAAACAAAATCTGTCGATATATGAATTAAGAAAGTGTTGTTGATCGTACAGGCTTCGGCGAGGTTTTGAACAGCATCCACATTTACAACCCGGGCTGCTTCTACATTCTTCTCTGCTTCATCCACCGCCGTGTAGGCAGCGCAGTTTATACAAAAATCGATTTTACGTGTATTGAAGAAAGCATTTACCCTGGCGCCATCCGTAAGATCCAAATCATCGACATCTGAAAAGATAAATGTATAAGGCTTATAGGCAGAAATTATGTTGAGTTCCGTGCCCAATTGCCCATTTGCACCTGTAACCAATATGGTAGGTTTGAACGAACTATTACCCATAAATCATAAAAAAACTATTTGCGTTACCGCAATTTTCACTCGGCTGTCAATGCGAATGCTATAAACTAAATTTGAAACAAAACTAAGCAAAAATAGAGGATGGCAATCGGATTGCAGGGAAATCTTTTTCGGGGCGGGACAGGATGGTAATAACCGCCCTGCTCGAACAACCGCTTCAAACTAAAAAGGCGGGATAAACCCGCCTCTTGCAAAACCCATATTTCTCAACCGCTTCCCCTATCCGATCTTAACTGTCCTCACCGGTTTTGGCTTTGCCTCTTCCTTTTTAGGCAATGTAACATGCAAAACCCCATCGAGGTAGTTTGCCTTTACTTTGTCTCCATTCACCTTGTTTTCCGGCAATGCGAACGTGCGTTTAAACGAGGCATATCTAAATTCCCTCCTTTGATAGTTGTCCTCATTTACCTCGGATTTCTCATCGTGCGCAGACGATACCGACAATACATCATTTTCGATTTCCACCTTGAAATCCTCTTTTTTCAGACCTGGCACAGCTACCTCAATCTCATAATTATTATCATCTTCCTTTATGTTTACCGCCGGTAAAGATGAACCCTTGGCTGGTGACCAATCAAACAAGTCCCTGGTAAAGAAATCATCAAAGAATGATGGTACACTTGGGAATAAACCGTTGCTTCTTCTAATTAGTGTCATTTTTTTAATTATTTTAAGTTAAACATTTGTTTCAGCAATCTGATCATTCCATAATCAAATCGCGTACCAAGCCGGAATTTTACTTTTTTATGGATATATTATGCCAATTTGTCTTATAAATTTGTATCCATATTATTTTTTACGCCATTATGTCGCAATTTATATGTCGCAGTTAAGGCATCAATTTTATAATTATTTCAACATTCCATACTCATTCGGGAGACATGCAAATAATAATAATTTGAAGATCGGATTGAATTCGACGCCGGATACCGTTACTTTTAGGACAAAACTAAAATCGAAAGTTGGATATAGAATCTTTAAAATACCCTATTGGCAAATTTCAAAGGCCGCAACGTATTACGCCCGAGACCATTGGAAGGTGGATTGATGAAATTGAGCATTTGCCACATCAGATTCGTCAGGCCGTAAAAGGTCTGAATGACAATCAATTGAATACTTCGTATCGACCCGGAGGATGGACCATAAGACAGGTAGTTCACCATCTACCGGATAGCCATATGAACAGTTATATTCGTTTTCGCTGGGCTTTGACGGAAGAAAACCCTGTGATAAAGACATACCATGAAGACAGATGGGCGGAACTTCCTGATGCTAAGCACGGCAATATAGATATTTCCCTGATCTTGCTCGAAGCTGTTCACATTAGATGGGTCTTATTGTTGAGATCTCTGAGTTTAGCTGACTTGCATAAAACCTTCGTCCATCCGAAAACGAAGAAAGAAGTCAGGTTGGATGAAAATATCGGAATATATGCCTGGCACGGAAAGCATCACCTGGGGCATATCAGGAATTGTGTTCAAAGGATCTCAATCAGGGAGCAGCGATAAACCGGAGAAGGAAACCGAGCCTGTGAGGATACGGAAAGCGCTACTACTTTTCCTGTTTTAGCGATATCATATTCACAAACAACCTGTATGCGCCGGGTATACCTGCCGGCAATTCCCTAAACCAGGAGTAACTCGAATAAACAAAATATCCTTTTCCGTATTCTGTGATTAGCAGACCTCCGTCAAGTGGTCCCTCCCCGGGATCATTGCTCGACAAAATGGCATCATATTCATCCGACCAGGATCCGGGAAAATACAATCCTCTTTCCTGGATCCAATCCTGAAAATCACTTTCATCAATTTTATTTGGGTAATTCAAAACCTTATGGCCTGCATCTAAAATTCTTACTTCCGCCTCTTCGACAGCAACTCTATTTCTGGAGAGCGTAATCGAATGGGGGGAAAATTCCTTGGTGACCAAGCGGTGGCTCGTATTGTACTGAACAATTAAGGTTCCGCCCCTTTCTACAAAATCCAAAAGTTTTTGCATATCGAATTTCAATCGTTCTTCGGTATTCAAAGCCCTGACACCCAAAATGATCACATCAAACTCATCCAAGGACTCCGGATCGAATTCCATATTGTTGATCACAGTCACATCATATCCAATCTGTCTGAGGTTTTCCGGAATATTATCTCCCGCTCCCATCAAATATCCAATGTTTTCATCCCCTCTGTCCAGGTCCACTTTCACAAATTTCACTTTTGCTTTACTGAATAAAAGCTGCGTCGGTATGTGATCGTACTCTATTTTTGTCAGACTGCGATCATATATTTGACCGTCCATATGTACCTCTCCCCGAACCAGGGCGGTTTCCTGTTTGTCCGGCGGTTTGATCTTAAAGCTAAAATTTTTGCGCTCCCCTTTCATCGACAATGAAAAATCATAAGCTTTGGGAGATACCTCCCAGGTATCCGGCAGATTCAAAGCCAGCTTTCCGTTTACGGTATTTTTCCCGGCGACAATTTCAACATCAATGTCCTGAGAAGCATGATTGGCAAATACGACCAAACCACCCGCAATATTTATAAATACCGGAGGGCTGATCACAAAAGGTTGGTACACCTCGCCTCTGACCGGGTCATTTCGTTTATAAATAACAGGTTTTTCAAAAATCAATTCTTGTCCTTCGATATCCAGCACAAATTCGGCGGAAATAGCCGCCTCATTTTGAGCCCGACCGATCTGTCGTTGGTCGTCGACCTCAAACATGCCTTTGCTGTGGTCGGCAGCAAGCCAGTAAGGTTGCGAATACGCCGCTTTTTGGGGGATCGTTACCACTGCTTTTAATTCCTGTTTATTGTTGTTCTTCAGTTCAACGTCAAATCTTGACCCGACACCTACCGATTTAAAGACCACCTTTTTTAAAGTTATATTTACATTTGATCGATTTATCGCCTCAATTTCCAGGTTGACTTTTTGCCCCGGGTGAGCGGAAAAATCATTGGCTTTTACTTCCAGAAACAGTCCGGTTATCGCATATATCAATTCGTTGACTTCTTCCTGTTTTTTATTCTTCCAGAAGTCGTCATCGATCCCTTCAATTTTTTGATACAGCACCAGGAGCCGGTCAACAATTTTCTCCGGGTTCACAGGATCGAAATCCTTTAAAATTTCATCAATGTAATCCTCGATCTGTTTGCCCCCATCTACTCTATTCCAGCTTATATCAATATGCTCAAAAATATCTTCCCCGGCTTTTTCCCCTTTTTCAAATTGTAAATAATCCATTTGAATGCCCCTGTTTCCCGTTGCGCCGAAGCCCTGGCTTCTGTGGCTGCTGCGACTTTGGGCAGCAATTTCGGAATAGGATTCACCTAACAGATGATTATACATCCCGATATCATATCCGATCAGTTCCGATACATCTTTTTGATAATCGCTCTTCCGCCAAAAATAAGCATTCCAATACAAGGATGCGGGCTGCCATGGCTTCAGATACAGGAGCTGCTCCGGATATTTTGTTTCATCCCCGGCCAGGTCAAATGCTTCACCTGCAAGAATGGCCGAAGCGGTATGATGCCCGTGCGTGGTCCCCGGCACCGTATTAAACCTGGTAATGATTACATCCGGTCGAAATTTTCGAATTACCCAAACGAGGTCCCCGAGAACCTCTTCCTTATCCCATATCTTAAAAGTTTCATCCGGATGCTTGGAATATCCAAAGTCGACCGCACGGCTGAAGAACTGTTGTCCACGATCAATTTTTCTGGCTTCCAATAATTCCTGGGTCCGGATCACTCCCAATTCCTCGCGTATTTCGGAGCCTATCAAATTTTGTCCTCCATCTCCCCGGGTAAATGAAAAATATGCAGTATTTACTTTTTTTTCATTTGCCATATATGTGATCAGTCTCGTATTTTCGTCATCCGGGTGAGCAGCGACGTAAAGCACATTGCCCAGGACTTTTAATTTTTGCAATTTGATTTGAATATCAGCGCTGTTGAACCTCCTCGGCTTCTGTGCATTCGAATCGATGCCAACTGATAAAATCACAGGAATGCATAGGATCAGAAATCTTTTCACATCAAGATACTTTAATATTCGTGCGCTAATTAAGCTAAATGAAATAGCAAGACAAAATATAAACGTATCTGAATTGCGAACTATTTCTAAAAAAAATAACATTTATCCATAAAGTTTAACAACAAATTATAGGAGTTAATCAAAAAGGCATTTTAGAATGAATCTAATTTTTATTTGTAATTTCAAATAAAAATATTTTGTATATACGGAGAAATGATCATTATTGTACTTTAATTACATATTTTTTAAATTATTAAATTTTTGTAGGCTGTGGGAAGATGAAAAGGTTGATCAACTTTTTTCTATATAGATATCCGCAAAAAGATTATATTGAATTTTCCCAGGCAAGGTTAACACTCAATTTTTGCCTGATCACTTCATTTTTTTCCTTACTTTATGTAGCCATAGCCTACCTGATCGATTTCCGGGCATCCGTTTTGATTATGTCCGTACTATGGGTGTTGTTTCTTTTATTGGCGTTTCTTATAAGGCTGGGCATCTCGCTGAAAATCATCTCATCTATCTATTTACTTCTCAGCTATATTTCGGCAATAATTCTGATTTATTTCTCCGGCATGATCTATTCGAGCATTTTGCCCTGGTTATCCTTCATTCCATTGGCAGCGCTTGTATTGCAAAGCAAAAGGACGTCGTTTATATGGCTTGGCGTTTGTTTCTTTTCCATATTCGGTTTTGCGCTGATGCAGGAAAACGTTTCAAATACTGAGGTGAGATATAGCAAGGAATACGAAGTGTGGTTTTTTGCGGGCGTATATAGTGGCCTTGCGGGAATTATTCTGGTTCTTTCCATGATATTTCAAAAGGCCAAAGATCATGTCCTTAAAACCGTGGTGCAGAGAAATCAACTGATTTCCTCCATTAATTTCGAATTGAAGCACAAGAATGATGAGATACTTGCTCAAAACGAAGAATTACAGCAGCAAAAAGAGGAGATCATGGCTCAAAGAGAGTTTATAGAAACCAAGAACCGCGAGTTGCTGGTAGTTCAGGATGAGTTGAATACGCTCATTGAGAAACTTACAATTACACAAAATACACTGGCAAGCAGGGAGGCCGAATATAAAAGCGTACTGGATTCGATTTACAATACCCAACTGCTTGTAGGCGAGTTTGACCTGGAGGGCAACACAATAAAGATCAGCCCGAAAGCGCTTAAATTTTTCCAAATCGAAGAAGAAGGAATCATTGGTAAGCCCATTGACAATATTGGGAAAAAAGTGCGGTTGGAAATTAAAAACGGACCCGATTTCCACGGTGTCATTCAGGAAATCATAAAAGGGAACAGTTCAAATCACGAAGCCGTGATGTACATCAATGGTAAAGAGCACTGGCTCAAAGAGAATTATTTTGCCGTTTTAGACAATAGGGGAAAACCGCTCAAAGGCATGATCATTTCCCAGGACATCACTCAGATAAAAAACCAGCAAAGAGAAATTGAGGCCCTGAACAAAGACCTTAAGAGTAAACTTTCGAAAATTGAAAGGCAAAATATTCAGCTCGCCAGTCAACAGAAAGAAATCGAATTGATCAATCAGGAACTAAAACTGAGTAACGATGAGATTAAAAATATAAATCAATCCCTTGAGCAGCGGGTAGAAGAAAGGACAAAAAATCTGGAGCAAAAGAATAAACAACTCACGGAATATGCTTACATCAATGCGCATCTTTTGAGAGGACCTCTCTGCAGCATTTTAGGGCTTGTCCGGTTGATGGAAGCCAATAAGCCCGAAGATTCCTCATCGATCGTGATGCACATGAAGAAATCGTCTCAGGAGCTGCAACAGGTTGTGGATAAAATTACCTCAGCTATTGAAAAAGGAGCACATTTCGACAGGAATTTGATTTATAAAAAATAGAACGGACCAAATGCATTACATCCTTAAAATCGATTGCCCTGATCAGAAGGGTCTTGTTCACAAAGTCTCCGGGATATTGTATGACTTCGGATTGAACATCGTAGAAAACGAAGAATTTGTAGATCATGTAAACAATCATTTTTTCATGCGGTCGGAAGTCGTCGGGGAGCTTGACAGAGCGGAGGCATTTAATAAGCTAAGCACTTCTCTGCCCGACAATGCAAACATTCAGCTTCATGAGAAAAGAAAGAAGGACATCGTCGTATTTGCAACCAAAGAATACCACTGCATCGGCGATCTTCTTGTAAGACATCATTTTGGGGAATTAAAGGCAAACATTCTGGCCATTGTAAGTAATCACGATCATCTTAGAGGTTTCTGCGATAAATTTGAGTTGCCTTTTTATCGTATATCCGCGGAAGGCATGGAACGCGAAGAGCATGAGTCCAAGGTGCTTGGCGTATTGGATCAATACAATCCCGAATTTTTGGTTTTGGCCAAATACATGCGTATTCTTACCCCGAAATTCACCAGTCATTTCAGAAATCGGATCATCAACATTCACCACTCTTTTTTACCGGCATTTATCGGGGCAAAACCGTATCTGCAGGCATATAGTCGCGGAGTCAAATTGATTGGCGCAACTGCTCACTTTGTAAACGACAATCTCGACGAAGGGCCCATCATTACCCAGGACGTGATTCACACAAATCACAAAAGCGATGCAAAAATGATGGCAAAAGCCGGCAGAGACGTAGAAAAAATTGTGCTTTCTAATGCTTTAAAATTGGTTTTCGATGATCGCGTATTTGTTTTTAACAATAAAACGATCGTTCTTTAATAAAGCTCACTTGAAAGATTTACGGAATTTTTCCGGCGTGCAGACAGACACCTTCCGGGCCGATAAAGCCTACATACTGAGCGCTATTACGTGAGCGTAAGGTTGTTGTGAAAATTTAAATCCGGGAACTCCCGACTTGGGTCACAGTGCTTAACGCCTTATCGGGGTATCGCAGATAAAATCAATGCCTTACAAAGATCGCTCTGGAATTTTGACGGATTGATATGAATCATCCGGGTTAATCTTCATTTGCCGGCTTCCCGATCGTTGCGAGAATACCTCCATCGACATACAATATGTGCCCGTTTACAAAATCACTGGCTCCGGAGGATAAAAATACGGCCGACCCGATCAATTCTTCAGGCGTCCCCCATCTTCCCGCAGGTGTTCTGTTGACTATAAAATCATTAAATGCGCTGCCTTGTTTTCTCAGTGGAGCCGTAAGTTTTGTCGCAAAATAACCCGGACCGATACCGTTGACCTGGATGTTGTGCTTCGCCCATTCCACGGCCATATTTTGAGTGAGCATTTTAAGTCCTCCTTTGGAAGCCGCATAGGCACTGACCGAATCCCGTCCCAGCTCGCTCATCAAAGAGCAAATATTAATAATTTTACCGGATTTCCTTTCCATCATTCTTTTGGCGACTGCCCTCGAAACTATAAAAGGCCCGAGAAGATTTATGTCGACGTTTTGCTTAAACTTCTCAACGGGCATATCTGCCGCCTTCCATCGAATGTTTACTCCTGCGTTGTTAACAAGTATATCGATTGGTCCCAGATCCCTTTCAATTTCTTTGATTTTTGTTTCTACCTCAGATGCATTTGTGACGTCAAACAAAGCGCCGTTGCACGAGATTCCCTGAATTGAAAATTCGCGCACCACCGCATCCAATTTATCTTGTGATGATCTTCCGTTTATAATTACCTTTGCATTTGCACGGCCCAAACCACGCGCAATAGCCTTTCCCAATCCGTCCGTACTGCCGGTGATCAACGCTATTCTTCCGGATAAATCAAACAGGTTTGCCATAATTAATCCAGGGAGGCTCGTACATTGGCGACTTCGTCGGTATGTATCTCAGAGGCATCATTCCCAAAACTTTTGCGGACAAAGGTAAGCACATCCGCAATTTGCCGATCGGACAAAAATGCATGTGAGGCCATCACATTCTGGTATATTTCTCCCTGGATCTCAACCGGTTCGCTCAATCCTTGCAGGATCACCCTGATGAGTCGCTCTTTGTCCCCTAACACCCAATCCGTTCCCGTAAGCGGAGGATTCATACCCGGAGCTCCTTTCCCGTTACTCATGTGACACGGGAGGCAATAACTGTCATACACGGCTTTTCCGGACAGCAATGATTCATCGGTCTCCGATGATAAATCGGTGGTTTCACCTCGATCATATGTAGGAGCCGAACCTACGGTTTTCTTAATTCCATCCGGATAATACATGATTCGCCAAATCCTGCCCACCTGAGAATCAACCACATAAAGTGATCCGTCCGGCCCTTCTGCCAGGCCGCAAGGCCTGTACACCGCATCTCCGGCACTCTCCAGCGGTTTCGGACCTTTGAAGCCATCCGCAAAGATCTCCCAGTTTCCCGAGGGTCTTCCGTTTTTCATGGGAACGAAAACTACATTATACCCGGCCTGATCATGTCCCAGCCGATTCCAGGATCCGTGCCAGGCAATGAAAGCTCCATTCTTATACTTCTCCGGGAATTGATTCCCCTGGTAAAACAACAGGTCATTCGGCCCCCAGTGTCCGGGAAAAGCCAATATCGGATCTTTTATGCCCTCGCATCGCCGAGTCGATCTGCCATCTCCGCCGTATTCGGGATTCAACAGCTTTTTACTTTGAAATGTATCCCAGTAACAATACGGCCAGCCAAAATCGTCCCCTTCTTCCACTTCAAGAAATTCCTCGGCAGGCAGATCCAGGTTCTGTTCTTCGGTGTAGTATTCCGGCCAGAATCTGTGCAGGTCATCCCGGCCGTGCTGCAACGCAAACAACTTGTCGACCTCCGTATTCCACTCCAACGCCACTGCATTTCGAATTCCTGTGGCATACCTGTTGGAGATGTCCTGCTTTTGGTGCAACTTATTTTCATCAAAAATCCAAATTCCCGCACGGGTCTCCAGTTCGACACACGGGTCCACCCCCGGCGAACCTTTGGTTCTTTTTTCTTCCTGGCAGGCATTTGATTCGGAACCGACATTTACAAGCATGTTCCCTTTTCCGTCAAACGCAAAAGGTTTTTCCATGTGTCCGCTTCCATCCACCAGGTGTACCAGGGTATCGATGCGACCGGAAGGCAATAATCTGTCCGGATGCACAGGAGATCGATAAACTTCTGTCCTGGAAGAATAATACAAATACCCATTATGTAATTCGATCCCGGTTCCGGCTACCTTGGAACATCCTTTAATGACATCTGCTCTTCCATCGCCGGATGTATCCCGCAGCGCGATGATTCCATAACCTTCGGCCGTGAGCTTTCTCAAGTGAACATAAATATCTCCATGCTCGTTAACCGCCAAATGGCGACCTCTGCCCAAAGAATCGGCAACTACAATGGCGCCAAATTTGTCGGGAAGTAATATTCCTCCATTTCCGGTTTCCGGATCAATGACCATACGATCGGGCGTCCGACCGATTTGGCAGGTGTAAAACAAAGAAACAAGTAGAAGCGCGTAAGCTGTAGTGCCGGGCAATCGTATCATAATGGTTCTAAAATAAACCGTAAAATACCCTATAAATGAAATTATTCAAATTTGCGGTTGAATTTTTTGGCATATGAAAGAAATAATCTGGCATCATCTTCATTTACAGTGGCAATTCGCTCCATTATCCTGTGATATAATATCGAATCATCACTAAAATCCAATTTATCCAGTATTTGCCTGGTGCCCGCTTTTAACTCCAGATACAACCGTTCACTTCCACCGGCTCCCTGAGCTTCGGATTTTGATCTTACCACAGAAAATACATAGGCATAGAGCATGACGCATTGCCCGAGATTTATGGACGGATAGGGATTGCTCAATGGAATCGACGAGGCGATATCGCACAGCGCAAGCTCTTCATTTTTCAGTCCGCTTTCCTCGCGGCCAAAAACGATACCCACCTTTGATATTGTATCTCCTTTCTTTTCAACAATTTTCAGAGCCTCTTCCGGGGTATAATAATCGTATTTTGCGCTTCTTCTTTTTGCGGTGGTCCCGATGATAAAGTCGAGGTCAGCTATTGAGTCGCGGAAGGAATTAAACAGCGTTGCCTTATCCAGCACATCTTTGGAGCCATGAGCCAACCATACGGCTTTGTCGGCCAAATGGTCCGAAGGATTCACCAGTCTCAATTCATGAAATCCCATAGTTTTAATCGCGCGGGCGGCGGCACCGATGTTTTCCGGAACCGCCGGCTCTACCAAAATAAAACTGAGGCTCATTTAAGGGACGATTACATTGAAAGGTTTCAATCGAATTCTCAGGTAGACGCTTTCCCCTCTTCCTCCTCTTTGAGAATTCGCCTCAGTATTTTACCGACATTTGATTTTGGCAGTTCCTTCCTGAATTCCACCTGCTTTGGTACTTTATAGGAGGTCATGTTTTCCTTACAATAGCTAATGATTTCTTCTTCGGTCAGGGATTCATCCTTCTTTACGATAAACACCTTGACCTTTTCCGTAGATTTCGGATCGCTTATTCCGATGGCCCCCACTTCCAAAACTTTCTCATGTGTAGAGATTACATTCTCAATTTCGTTGGGGAACACGTTAAATCCGGAAACATTGATCATTTCTTTCTTTCGGTCCACAATTTTTACAAATCCATCCTCATCGATAAATCCTATATCCCCGGTTTTGAAATATCCGCGTTGAAACACATTTTCAGTCTCCTCGGGTTTTTCCCAGTACCCCTTCATCACCTGCGGCCCCTTGGCACAGATCTCTCCTGCTTCTCCGACAGGAACTTCTTTTCCCTGATCGTTCATTATTTTGATATCCGTGCTCGGCACTGGCAAACCGATCGTGCCGATGCGCTCGGTACCGTCGATCGGGTTGCAGCAAAGTACGGGAGATGTCTCGGTAAGACCATAGCCCTCTGCCAACGAGGTTTTGGTAATTTCCTCCCACTTAATCGCGACGGCATCCTGCACGGCCATTCCCCCGCCGACAGCCACTTTTAGTTGTGAAAAATCAACATTCTTAAACTCTTCCTGATTTAACAGCCCGTTGAACAAAGTATTCACACCGGTCAATACGGAAAACGGAAATTTCTTGAGTGTCTTGATAAACGAGGGCATGTCGCGCGGGTTGGTAACCAATATATTCGTAGCGCCAATTTTCAACATCGCCAGGCAATTGACGGTTAAAGCAAAAATATGATACATGGGCAGGGCCGTAATTACTGTTTCTACTCCATCCTTCAATTTCGGCAACATCCAGGCGCTTATTTGCTCCATGTTTGCGATGATGTTCCTGTGCGTGAGCATTGCCCCTTTTGAGACTCCGGTGGTACCACCTGTATATTGCAGGAAGGAGATATCTTCGTTGTCAATTTCGTGTCTAACAAAATTTCCGGATGCTCCTTTCTTAAGGGCATCATTAAATTTTACGGCTCCTTCAATTTTGTAAGGAGGAACCATCTTTTTTACTTTCTTAACGACAAAGTTTACCAGGGCCTTTTTAAAACCGCCCAGCATATCCCCGATCTCGGTGATTACAATTGTCTCCAGATCTGTGTCCCCGACTATTTTTTCAAGATTTTGCGCAAAGTTGGCAAGAATCACCACAGCCTTGACCCGGGCATCTGTAAACTGATGCTTCATTTCCCTTGCAGTATAGAGCGGATTGGTATTTACCACCGTCAATCCCGCTCGGATAGAACCAAACGTGGCGACTACCCACTGCAACAAGTTGGGCATTTGAATTGCAATTCGATCTCCTTTTTTTAATCCGGTATGGTTCTGCAGATAATCGGCAAATTGAGCAGATAGCTTTTCCACTTCGGTAAATGTCAATGTCTTGCCCATGTTTTCGTAGGCAATTTTATCCCCGAACTTGGCGAAGGATGTTTCCAATAATTCAATGACTGATCCGTAATTGTCCGGGTTGATCTCTGTTGGGATTCCTTTTGGGTAGTTTTTAAACCAGGGAAAGTCTTGCATTGTCTTAATAAGATTATGGTTCCAATAATTGAGTAATTCTAAATACTTTAAAAATTTAGAATTTCACAAACAAATTATTAAGGTATTTGCGATGATGTTAATTAGGAACCCGTCCTAAAACTTGGATGACACACCTAAATTTTGGGCACATGTGCCCATATGGGATAAACACGGCCCCCCATAGGGAAGCACATCCGTTGAACTTTTGCGGGTGGGAAAAATCCAAATTCATGAATCAAGACGTCCTGTGCAATGGCCGGTCTCTAAAATGCTGGTTATAGCCTTGACTAAATCTCCCGTCTTCCGCATAAGGAACATTTTATGCGGAATGGGCTCATGCGGCCAGCGGGCGTCCGCCATCCCGATTATTTAACTGCCTGGACCTGCAATGTAAATAAATTATTGGAAATAGTGATAGCCGATATTTACGGCCTAGTATTTCTGAGAGATCGAACTTATGAATCTCGGCTCCTCCGTCGAAAAGGGTATGCTGGTTGTGGAATCGATACCCATTGAATTCCCGGCATAGCCATTGTTGTAAAATGCCGGAGACAATTCTTCCGGTACTTCAATGCGGTTAATATCATTAGGTTGCCTTAGATGATCTGACGAATCATTCTTACAGTAATAATAGAACAGTGCTAATAGAGAAAAAAATATTGAAAACCGGAGGATCATCTGTATTGCTAGGTAATGTTTTTAATGTGAACTAACTAACCAATAATTATGCCGTTTTTCTATAGACACAATTAATTCGAAAAGGTTGAAACGAATGGAAAAAAACT
Source organism: Cytophagales bacterium (assembly GCA_022360055.1). Taxonomy (GTDB): domain Bacteria; phylum Bacteroidota; class Bacteroidia; order Cytophagales; family Cyclobacteriaceae; genus JAAUQL01. The sequence continues at coordinate 48,474 of JAKSDO010000099.1, forward strand.
TTTCCGCAACATGCATTCCGGAGCTGTAAGACAAAAATCGAAACGGAAAGCCTCTTCAAAAATTTATAAGCCACACGATTACGGTGTTATTTCCATTACCCGTTCCAACCTTTTTTTTCAAGTGTGTGTCAAATCAACAAATCACTTTCCTAAAACGTCAAAACTATGAAAATGAGCGAACAAAACACCTTCAGGCGTCTGATCTTACTGATCGGCATTTGCATTGCCGTATTCAGCTTTATCATGACCGGTTGCGATGACAAAGTAGAAGTCACTCAAAAATATACCAGAATGGAACCGGTATATATATCCACGGAAGAGTTGAGAGCCTCCTTTGACATCATGCCTCCGGTCGAGGTCACCAATACCGGGAAAATCTACTTGTATCAGGATTACATTTTGCTCAATGAGCCGGGCAAAGGAGTCCACATAATTGACAACAAGAATAAAGAACAACCGGATGCAATCAGTTTTGTAAAAATTCCCGGGAACTATGAGATGGCTGTACAGGGCGACCGGCTATTTGCAGACAGTTACGTCGACCTGGTGGTCATTGACATCTCCGATCCTTCGAATGTAAAACTCACCAAACGCATTGAGGATATCTTTCTTGATCTGGCGGTTCAGAATCAATACTACGATGTTGAAAAAGGGATCATCACCGATTGGGAACCGAAAGAAATCGTCGAAGTGCACGAATCGGAGTTTAACGGGAGCTTTCCCTCCTATTACTACTATGAAACGGGAATTGCCCTGCGAGGAGGATTTGCCAACATGGATATGGCGCTCTCCAGCTTTGCCCCGGAAAGTGCTCCCGTAATGTCTACGGGCATTGGAGGTTCCATGGCGAGATTTACAATTATGAAAAACCACTTGTATAGCATCAGCAACAGCAATATGCAGGTATTTGACATTACCAATTTGGACGAGCCGGTTCCGGGAGCAAACCTCAACATCGGCTGGGGTATTGAAACAATATTTCCATATAAGGACAACCTGTTCATCGGGTCGCAATCCGGTATGATCATATATGATAATACCGACCCGGATTTGCCGACGCATCTGTCTACGTTTTCTCACATTGTCAGTTGCGATCCGGTTGTCGTAGAGGACGATTTAGCGTATGTAACCTTGCGCGGCGGGACCGGCTGCCGAAACAACTTTACAAATCAGTTGGATGTGATCGATATCAGCGATTTAAAGAACCCGAAACTACTGGTTACACATCCCATGACCAATCCTCACGGGCTCGGAATCGACAACGGCATACTTTTCCTTTGTGAAGGAAAAGCCGGACTAAAAGTATTTGACGCTTCGGATATTTATAAAATTCCAAAAAATTTACTTGCCTATTATGGCGATATGGACGCTTTTGATGTAATTCCATATAATAACAACCTCATCATGATCGGCAACGACGGTCTTTACCAATTTGATTATTCGGATCCTGAAAACATAAAATTGCTCAGCTCCATTTCCATCAACCGTGAACAATCATTGTAGTAAAAATGAATGGGGTTTTAAGACATACCTTAAAAGCGACTTTTTTTTTGATTTTCCTAAGCTTCACTTTAGATGCTCAAACGGGCAAGGAGGCAAAGATATGCCTCAAAAACGGAGTGAAAATCAAAGGGGCGATCGTAAAAACGTTTGACGAAGACAAGCTTGTGGTCGATGTCTTTGGAACTGGAAATGTGCCGGTGCGATATGATCAAATAGCAAAGATACGTTTCAAAAATTACGGCAGGATTCACGGAGACATTAAAAGGGGGCTCGAAAATCCTCCCGTGCTCAAAATTGGCTCCTACTTCCACGAGATACGAGGAAGTTTATTGTTCGGTGAAGAGAATATCGGCGCAGCGCTAAATGCGATCAATGGCTATCAATTCAATAAATATTTAGGCACCGGGTTGGGCATAGGAATTAATAAATACGGCAATTATCTTACATTGCCTGTTTATGCACAGGTTAAGGGATATATCTTTGACAAGAAAGTATCTCCATATTATTTTGGAGATATTGGATACGGATATGCCTGGAACAACAACAAGCATGATGATGTCTTTGAACTCGAAAACGTAAAAGGGGGCGTATACTGGCAGGTAGGGCTCGGGTACCAAATTAACTTCTACAACAGCGCACTGACACTCTCCCTGGGATATGTGAGTCAAGACTCCAGGGCGGACTACGTTTACTATCGGCCCTGGGATATTGACGATGTTGAAGTATCCGAAAGGAGGGTGCTGAGAAGAGTTGCATGCTCTGTAGGTCTTTTGTTTTAACTCAAACTTGCCTTTGGTCATCGCTTTCAAAGGCAAGTTTACTTTTTTCATCCTTTAAATTTGAGCAACAGAAAAATGCGCGCTCCCATGAAAAGGTTCCTTGTTTGAGCATAAAAATAAGGATCGGCTCTTCGGGCGAAAAACTCATGGAATTTTTCGGATTATCGATCTTAGGACAAAATTACACCGGAGTAAATCATTGAGGATATGATGTTCCGGTACATTTCTCGACGGCTCTCCATGACCTTCCGAAGCTCGATCTTATACAGCCGTAATAAACGCGGATTTTACGCGAAGTTTGCTCGAAGTCGGAAAGCCTGAATTTCACAAAATCAACAGGCCGGAATCCCGAAATATGAACAAGTCAATTTTTTTTAAGATCAGGGAAGGCTCCTGACATACCGTTGTCACCAACCCTCTCTTACCTTTGAATCAATCATTATTTGTACAACCATAAAACAAAAGAAATGGAAGAAAAAACCGTAAAATCCGCAAAAGTGTTTTACCACTCGGAAGTAACAACTTTAGAGGGCATTCATGACATCGCAGTCAGGGAGATCGATAACATGTACGCCGAAGCTGAAAAGATAGGGTTGAAAGAAACCGCTCCGATGCAATTCGTATATTACGGCTGCGACGACAAACCGGATACCAAATTCACATTGGAGATCGCCATGCTCATTGATGGAGAAAAGCCCTATGAGGGCAAGTATAAATTCAAAGAGCTGGAAGACTTCAAGTGCGTGTCGACCATTCATAAAGGCAGTATAAGCGATCTTGGAAAAACTTATGAAAAATTCATGCCTGAATTGTTTAAAAGCGGTAAGGAAATGACCGGCCAAAGCAGGGAGGTCTACCACAAATACGTTCAGCAGGACTCCCCTGAAAATGTCACCGAAATCCAGATCGGAGTCAATTAAACAACCACATCCCGGATTAAGTTCCGGGATATTTTTTAACTTATCAATTATTCAGTAAAAACTTTTCTTCATGAAAAAATATAGAAATTGTCAAAGTTGCGGAATGCCATTGAGCAAAGATCCTGAAAAAGGAGGCACGAATGCCGACGGCTCCAAAAGCATTATGTATTGCAGCTATTGCTACAAGGAAGGGAATTTCACCCAACCCGATTTCACCGCAAAAAAAATGCAGCAATTTTGTAAGGAAAAAATGAAAGAAATGGGATTCCCGGGGTTTCTGGCCGGTTTCTTTACTATGGGAATCCCAAAACTTGAGCGCTGGAGGAATGGATAGAAATCATAGTTCATACGGATTGGTTTAATGCAATCATGAACCAATTGCAATAAAACTTTTATGAATAGAATTGACAGGCTTCAAGCCATTCTGATCCAGCTACAAAGCAAGAGGGTGATCACGGCGCAGGAGATGGCGGACCGGTTTGAAGTAAGTTTAAGAACCATTTACAGAGACATTCGTGCGCTGGAAGAAGGCGGCGTTCCGATAGGGGCGGAAGCTGGAATCGGATATTATTTGTCAGAAGGATACCACCTCCCACCGATCATGTTTACGCGAGAAGAAGCATGCGCCTTGCTGATGGCAGGGAAGATATTTGAAAAGCACACCGACAAAAACCTGCAAGCATATTTTAAAGATGCCTTGTTTAAAGTAAAGGCGGTGCTGGATATGGGGAAAAAAGAGGAATTGGAAGATCTCGAAGAGAAAATTTCGATCGATCCTTTTGGCTGGCAATATCGCGATCATTCCGGCAATCTCATGGTATCCAGGATCCAATCCATTTTACCTTCAAAGAAATTGGCCAGGATCCGATACCATGCCAGCTACAGCGGAGAATCTACCGAGCGAATCGTAGAGCCAATCGGCCTTTGTTTTTACAGCAATCAGTGGCATCTAATAGCGTTTTGTCAATTGCGGAACGATTACAGGGATTTTAGAACGGATCGCATTGAGCAACTGGATGTAATCCCCGGAAAATTCAGCAAGACCGACCATATCTCCTTGCAATTGTACCTGGAAACACTGCAGCAAGGTTCCGAAGTACAAATAGCTCGCATTCGCTTCCCTAAGGAATTTGTGAGATTCATCGATGAAGTTAAGTATCAATTCGGTTGGGTGGATCAGATCGAAATCGGAAAGGAGATCGAAATGAAATTCGCGGTTATGAGTATGGACCTGCTGGCCCGATGGCTGTTGATGTCGGGAAAAAACTTCACGGTAATGAGTCCGGATCGCCTTGAAAAAAGAATTAAGGAACTGATCCTGGAGCTTCAGCAAGAACATTTTTAGATGCCTGAGCCGCTAAGGTGTAGTCCGCATTTATGAATTGTCCGGATGGCCTCAGCTTTCGGCTTCAGGCGATACGCAGGGCGTTCGGGCCTTAAACGACAGGCGCCGAACCGATGCCTGGATTTCCGGGCCGCAAATCAGCAGCCGAAGCAGGCCGTCCCACAATCCGGGCTGGCAGCCGGTATCCGCCATCTTACAACCAATCCCTTCGAATCTGTCGACAAAGGAAGAAAACTGCATTTCAATCTTGCCGGGCCAGAAATTTAAACTCCATTTCCTCGCCGGTGCGCAGACACTGAACATTTTTTTCGAAATCGGTTACCTTTTGGTCTTTTGGTCACAAATAGTTGCAATCCTTTTTTAATATGGAGAGTTTCAGAGTCGTCGCGATTATACTTTACAGAATTGCAATACTATTTTACCTGGCTTTTTTATTATTGAGCTAGCCCTTAAGTATCATTTTGCACAGGAGAAGATAAATCATTTCCCGTCCTTTTTTATTTGCCGTTCCTATGCTATATTTACATATAGCACAGTATAGTACAGTATAGATATAAAAATTTGAACATCCCCATTCAAATAGAGCGATTATCAAAGACGCCCAAATATCTTCAGATAAGTGAGGCCATTATAGATTCCATCAAATCGGGAGATCTTGAAAAGGGCTCCAAGCTCCCGTCCATCAATCAAATATGCCACGACAACCAGCTCGCCCGAGAGACGGTAGTTAAGGCATTTAATCAGCTTAAACAAATTGGAATTATCGACTCGGTACACGGCAAAGGTTTTTATGTCTCATCGACAAATACCGAAACGATCAACAGAGTCTTTGTTTTATTCGATACGTTTACCGCATATAAGGAAACATTATTTTATGGCATCAAAGAAGCCCTTGGGCCAAATGCGATCCTCGACATTTATTTTCATCATTTCAATTACGAAGTGTTTCAAAATACGATCAACAGCCGTATTGGGAACTACACCTCGTACATCATTCTTCCCATAAACCATGAAATGATCAGCCGGGCATTAGCACCCGTTCCGAAGGAAAAGCTTTTCCTGCTCGACATCTATCCGAAGGACCTTAAGCAGGATTATGTGGGCATTTACCAGGATTTTGGAAATGATATAATCGATACGCTCGCCTCCATTCACGACAGAATTCTGAAATATAAATCGTTCAGTCTGATATTCAGAAATACGATCACGGATCTTCCGGAGGAGCTTAAAGACGGATTTATGGAATATTGCTCTGAAAATAGAATTTCTTATCGAATCACAACGGAGAAAGCAACTTCAGAGATCCGGAGGGGCGAAGCCTATATTGTCATTGATGACGACGACCTGGTAACATTGGTAGAATCCGCATTGAATCGAGGATTTGCAATAGGAAAGGATGTCGGAATCATTTCCTATAACGATGCCCCGCTGAAACGAGTTGTCGGCAACGGAATTTCCGTAATTTCAACCGATTTCAGACAAATGGGATTCGATATCGCTAAAATGATAAAAGACAATCATCGTTTTGCGAAAAGAAACAAAACGACCTTTATAAACAGAGGATCTTTCTAAATAAAACTTTTTTGACTATGAATTCGAGAGAAAGAGTACTTGCAGCCTTAAATCATCAGCAGCCGGATCGCATTCCCGTAGATTTTGGCGCTACCCCGGTAACCGGTATACATGTGTTGGCAATTGAAAACCTTCGCAAATACTTTGGCCTGGAGGAAAGACCTGTCAGAGTCGTCGAGCCCTACCAAATGCTTGGCGAAATCGACGATGAGTTGATGGATGTATTGGGCGTAGATGTGATTGGACTATGCCCGAGTAACAATATGTTTGGGATAAAAAATCACGGTGAATGGAAAGAATTCAAAACCTTCTGGGGACAGACGGTTTTGGTGCCAAAGGATTTCAATACGACCACGGATGATCATGGAAACCTGCTCATTCATCCGGAAGGAGATACCTCCGCTGCTGCAAGCGCCAAGATGCCCAAAGCGAGTTTCTTTTTCGACGCCCTGATCCGGCAGGAACCTATCGACGATAGCAAATTAAACGTCGAGGACAATCTCGAGGAATTTACACCGATTTCCGATGAGGATCTGGATTATTGGAAAAATGAAATTCACAGAGTAAAAAATACCGGAAAAGCGATCATCGCAAATATGGGAGGAACTGCGTTCGGCGACATCGCCCTGGTGCCGGGACTAAATCTCAAAGATCCAAAAGGCATTCGGGATATAGCCGAATGGTACATGTCGATAATAATGCGACCGGACTATGTAAAGGAATTATTTGAAAAACAGAGTGAGGTCGCAATCGGGAACCTCACAAAGTTCTACGCTACCGTCGGCAACCAAATAGATGCCATTTTTATATGCGGAACAGATTTCGGGACACAGGATTCTCAGTTCTGCGGAATAGATACCCTGCGGGAGATGTACCTCCCCTACTACAAAAAGCTCAACGACTGGATTCACAAACATACCACCTGGAAGACCTTCAAACATAGCTGCGGCGCTATCGAACCGTTTCTGCAGTCCTTTATTGACGCCGGATTTGACATCATCAATCCTGTTCAGATCAACGCAAACGGAATGGACCCGCAACATCTGAAGGACACCTATGGGGACAGAATCGCATTTTGGGGAGGCGGTGTCGATACCCAGAAAGTACTGGCTTTCGGGACCCCGGACGACGTAAAAAAACAGGTGTTTAGCGAATGTGAAATTCTTTCAAAAAAAGGCGGATTTGTTTTTAATACCGTACACAATATTCAGGCAAATGTGCCCACCGAAAACATGATCGCCATGCTTGATACCCTCCGCAATTACAATCAACGCCAATTCACATGATTTCGGGAAGAACAATCACCGGCCATATGGAATTAGGCACCGAAAACAAAACATTTTGCAGGGGAGCGGGATGCTTGATTGCAATTGACCTTTTCAGTGATACCAAGGAAACTTCCAGGGGTCGCAGCAGGAAAATAAATGGGCTGATCGGCGTAAGGTATGGGGGCTCAGATTTTGACGTTTCGAAAAATCAGGCGGCCATGCACATTCCGCATAAAATCTTGAAGAAGAAAGAAGGTGTGAGGGGCATCATGAGGATCGCTGGGAACAAATTCATAAGCGCACAAGCAGGTCAAGAACCTCATATGGCCTTTTTTACGTCCGGAGATTGTAACAACCACCAAAGAATAATATCATGAATCTCAAGTTTTTCTGCCCGATCTGGGGATCCGACTATCTGCCTTTTGACACGTTCTGTGATAAAGTAAAGCGAGATGGTTTTGATGGTGTGGAAATGGGCCTGCCCCACGATAAAATGAAGAAACAAGAGCTGATAAAAACGTTAGAGCACTTTGAACTGGAACTTATCGGTCAACACTATGAAACACTGGAGCCGGATTTTGACAAACACAAAAAAATATTCCTCCACCACCTCGAAAACCTGATCGACTCCCCTGCCCTGTTTATAAATTCCCAGACAGGCAAGGACTACTATAGCTTTGATCAGAACAAAGCCCTGATCGAAATTGCCGATCAGGTCTCGAAAAATTCCAAAACGCCCATCCTTCATGAAACTCATCGCGGCAAATTCAGTTTTGCTGCGCATATCATGAAAGGATACCTGGAGAAGCTCCCCGGTCTCAGGATCACATTGGACATTTCGCATTGGTGTAATGTAGCCGAGACTTTTCTTGAAGATCAGGAGGAAGCCGTAAATATGGCCATCGAGCATACGGACCACATTCATTCCAGGGTAGGCTACCAGGAAGGCCCTCAAATACCCGACCCGCGGGCACCGGAATGGCAGGATACGATTGAAATCCATGCCAAATGGTGGGACAGAGTACTTGAATTAAAGGAAAAATCCGGAATTGAAAACTTCACGATCACGACCGAATTCGGAGCGCCTCCATATTTGCTGTTGATGCCTTTTACCAGACAGCCAATTACCAGCCAATGGGAAATAAACGTGTACATGATGCATTTGCTGAAATCAAGATATGAACCAATTAATCGTCAAACATGAACTACAAAAAATTCACGAAAGAAGATCTGAAAGCCTATCGGGAAGATGGTTATGTGATCATCAGGGAATTCTTTAATTCCGATGAAGTCCGTTTACTTCTAAAGACGTACAAAAACGATAAGCTAATCAGAGAATCCGCGATAAATGTCGATGACAATACAGGTCTCAATACCAAGCTCACCTTGTGGTACAACTCCGGAGACGACATTTACAGTGCCTTTACTCGTTCCGAAAGAGTGGTGGACGGTCTCGAAATGATCTTTGGGGACAAGCCTGCACTTTACCATACCAAGTTCATGCAAAAAGAACCTAAGGTCGGCGGCGCATGGGAATGGCACCAGGATTACGGGTACTGGTACGACAACGGCTTTTTACTGCCCGAGATGTTGAGTGTGATGGTGGCTGTGACCCGGGCAAGTAAAGCAAACGGCTGCCTGCAGGTCCTGAAAGGTTCCCATAAAATCGGCCGGGTAAATCACGGCTCAACCGGCGAGCAGGTTGGCGCCGATATGAAAAGGGTACATGCGGCCATGGAAATCATGGAGCTTGTCTACGTAGAGCTGGCACCGGGCGATACATTGTTTTTCCACGGAAACCTGCTGCATAAATCCGACGCAAATGCGAGCGATTCCGCCAGGTTCTCATTAATCTCCGCCTATAATCTCGCCGGCAATAAATCCTTTATGAACGAACCTGAAACCAGCCATACCCCGATCGAAAAAGTGTCAAACGACATGATCCTGAAAATCGGGTCGAGGGGTTTGCGCGAAACCGCTGACCTTCTGAGCAAGAAAAGAGATGAGGAATGGAAAGAATCGATTGAAACGCCAAAATAAGAAGTACATTTGGGAAGGGATCGGATATAGCGATTTTTCATGATGACAAAGACGAAACTTTTTGAACTTTTGGTTCGCGGAAAGACTCCCGTTGACAGAGCCATTTTTCGCCCTATCTTAATGCATTTTACAGCCAGACAGCTTGTCGAACGGGAAAAAGGACGTAAATTTATTTTATCTGCCGGATGCGAGATTACGGTAAATACAAAACAGGAAAATTTGATGGCGATGCGCGAAGCGTCGATTTTTTAATTTAAAGATCAATGATTTTGAATATGGAAGCACTATTAAAAAGGATTGCACACTGTGTGGAATTCGGCAAAATCAATGAAGCAAGCCCTTATCCTCCGGATATGAAAGGTCAGCCGGGCGCCGATGAACTCACCAGGCAAGCTATTGACAAAGGAGCTGACCCCGACGATGTACTTAAAAAAGGACTGGTTGTGGGCATGGAAAAAATAGGGATAAAATTCAGGGAAAACAAGGTATTTGTGCCGCAGGTATTGATGTCTGCCAAAGCAATGAGCATTGCCATGGAACACCTGAAACCTTTTTTTCAGTCCGGGGATGTGCAACGGAAAGGCGTTTTCGTAATCGGCACCGTAGCCGGTGACCTGCATGACATCGGCAAAAACCTGGTTTCGATGATGGTCGAGGGCAGCGGTTACGAAGTGGTAGATCTGGGCACGGATGTAAGCTCTCAAAAATTCATTGATGCCGTAAAGGGGCATCCCGGCTGCTTTGTCGGACTTTCAGCGCTGTTGACGACGACCATGGTAAATATGGAAAAAATTGTCAACGACATTAAAACGGCGTTGCCCGACACGAAAATCCTGATCGGCGGAGCACCTGTTTCGGAAGAGTTTAAAGAAAAAATATCGGCCGATTTCTATTCTCCCGACCCCCAGGGGGCTGTGGATTATTTAAATTCGGTCGTGGCATAAAAATGTTTTGGAGGGATGGTTCGGGACACAAAATCCCTGATACGGAATACATAAATACGTGAATAAGTGAGTCCACTTGTCAAGCCAAACTTATGACGGAAGCAGGACCGGATCGAAAAGCTTTCCGGCTGGGAGAAATTGAACACATCCTGCTTTTTCGTCGGTATACACAGATGCATATTGCGATTGGGGTTGCGACTTGCAACGATCTCCGGTCCGAAAATTCATACTTAAAAGATAAGCGTTTAAAGATCTATAATTTAAGGCAAAAGCATAACAGAACATGGGAAAGATTATCGACAAAATCAAAGCCGGCGAAACGCTGATTTCCGACGGAGCCTGGGGCACTTTTTTACAGGAAAAAGGCTTACAACCTGGAGAATGCCCGGAGCTGTGGAACATCACGCGCCCGGATGATGTATTTGATATTGCCAAAGGATACATCGAAGCGGGTTCGGATATGATTGAGACCAACAGCTTTGGCGGCAGCAAATTCAAACTGGCCAATTACGGATTGGAAAATCAGGTTTACGGATTGAACAAAGCCGCAGCCGAAATCTCTCGAAAGGCGGCCGGACCGGAGAAATTTGTACTGGGTTCCATTGGTCCTACCGGCAAGATACTCATGACGGGTGAAACAACCGAAGAAGCGCTGTACAATGCCTTCAAGGAACAGGCGATAGCTTTGGAGGCCGGAGGCGCCGATGCGATCATAATCGAGACCATGACCGACCTTGAGGAAGCAATTCAGGCGATAAAGGCCGCAAGGGCTCATACCGGATGTGAAATTTTTTGCACCATGACCTTCGATAAAACCGTAAACAGCGACTTCAGATCCATGATGGGGGTCTCTCCTACCGATATGGTCGACCGGATCGTTGAGGCCGGCGCCGAGCTGATCGGTGCAAATTGCGGGAACGGCATCCGGGACATGGTCAGTATTGTGAAAGAAATTCGTTTGTCCAATACGGAAATCCCGGTCTTAATCCATGCCAATGCAGGCATGCCGGTATACCGGGACGGTAAAACGGTATTTCCCGAATCACCTGGAGAAATGGCCGGTGTTGCAGGAGAATTAATAGCCGCAGGCGCCAATATAATAGGCGGATGCTGTGGAACTACTCCGGCCCATATTTCCAAAATTGCCGAAGTCGTTAAAAAATGAGTCCGTTCCATTTTTATGGGTATGGCGGGAAGCGGAAAGATCATGCCGAACCGCACGTGAGCAATTCACGATGCTCCAAAAAGTTGTTTTCGCCCAAAATGAATGGACACCTGCCGGTTCGGGGGCGTAATGCTAAAGGCTTCGGTCCGGCCGTTGCCGGGAATCAACAGATCGGAATTCCAAACCCGAAAGTGGCGAATGGTTCGAAAAGCAGTCGACACATTGATATCAGGCATAGCGAAAAATAACCGGAGCAATCAATGGATATTTACTCAGGGCAAACGCATTTAGAAAATAAATCGGTCTTTAATCCTCCAAAGTTTCGGTTAATTAATTCCAATGCGATTAAAAGCCATCTTTGGAGATAATCTATTTCAAACCTTGGAGGATTGTGATAAAAACACTTTAAATGCGTTTGCCCTGGATATTTACTCAAAAAAGCGATTTGAATCGATGGATTTGCTAACTTGCCCTACGGAGACTGCATTGCTGTGCGGACATCTTGTGAGCACAAAGCATTGGAGCATGTTAAGAACGGTCAAAGACCGGTCGAACATACGGCCATGAGCGGATTTAACCTGTCGGAGTTTAGCAATACATACGGAGAGTAAGCGATATGATGGAATTACAGGAATATTCATACCGGTTTGACGAGCTGGAAGTCAGCACGGCTATTATTGAGAAATTTATGGGTTACGAACCGGGACATGCGCCGGAGCCTATCCCGCAGTTGATTGAGGAAGTATTCGCTGTGGCGCATGATTACTGCGACATAAAAGGAGGTTATGTGATGCAGGACGATATACGGATCGATCGAAGTGAACGTACCTTGCGGATCAATAACACTTACTTTGAGATAAAAAAGATCATATCCAACCAGTTGAGGAAAATGGATAATATTGCCTTGTTTGCGTGTACGGCAGGCCCCCGTATTGGCGCTTATTCCAAAGAATTGATGCACGAAGGCGACCTGGTAAAAGGATACATTGCCGATGTGGTCGGCTCTGAAATCGTAGAATCCGCAATGGATAAAATTCAGGATGACCTGGAACAAAAAATGGAAGCGCGGGGGCTGCACATCACGGATCGCTACAGTCCGGGCTATTGCGGATGGAGCGTTGGTGAGCAGCACAAATTATTTTCCTTTTTCCCAAATGATTTCTGTGGGATCACCCTTACCGATTCGTCGTTGATGGAACCCATAAAATCAGTAAGCGGCGTGATCGGCATTGGCCCCAATGTGCGGAGAAAGGGCTATGTCTGCAACATGTGCGATATGGTCAACTGCATCTATCGGGAAAAGCGCCATACCAAAAGAGCCGATCGGTGTTGAGTATTTGCCTGTTTGAATGCCTTGCAAAATAATATTTGGTATAATCTTTCGAAGTTGCCCGGCGCAGGAGGCACAACGACGGTTCAGATCACTATCTTCAAGATCACCTCACAAGGAATTTCTTCAACTCCCGGCCCATCGAATCGTATCCTTTTTCATTTGGGTGTAACCCATCGGAGAAACAGGACGCATCGATCTTTCCGCCTTTCGTCAACATCGATCTCCCTATATCGGCATAGCCGACATTCAGCTTTCCGACAAGCGCTGCGATGGACAAATTGAGCTTTGCCACCCGTTCTTCCTGATCCGTTCGCGGCAATAAACCCAGGATCAAAATCTCAGCATCAGGCTGTCTGTGTTTCACGGCCTCGACCAATAACTCCAGACCATCGACGATCTCATCATCCGAATTCAAATGGAGATTGTTGGTGCCGATCTTCATTACAATCTGTTTTGCTTCGAAACCGTCGAGCTCTCCGTGATAGACCCGCCACAGCACATTTTCAATGCGATCCCAGCCATATCCGAAGTTTCGAACATTTAACGCTTCAAAGGTACGATCCCAGGATTTTACTCCTTCCCTCCTTGGTCCTTCCGGCCGGCCGCCCCAAAAATGGGTAATGGAGTTGCCCAGAAAACAGATATCCGGCGGATTCTTTTCATTCATTGCGAGCAACTCGCGATGTCTGCCTTCCCAGTCGTAATGGTATGGCTCCCGCATCTGGGTAACGGGTTTCATGGTTACCAATGGACCGACAGGTTCATGAACGATCTCACGAATTTTAGTTTCATAGGCCCGGGCATACTCCATCATGCCCAGATCGGTCGGGTGAGTGCCATCGACAAACGCTTCAAAATCAAGCCCCAGCTCATTCCCGGAGAGCAGATAAATGTCATGATGACCGTCCGCCTTCAATGCTGCAAAAGCCTCATGGTTGGTTTTATTTACGCGTTCTACCCGATCTCTTCGGGTGAGATTTAATGAAGCATCCGAATAACCGCCGTGATCGACGAGCAGGATGGGAACGGCAGGCCGCTTTTGCCTTAATTGCGTTACAGCATCTAGAATCAGTTTCTTCACCTGCTCCGTAGAACGCTCCTCGTTCGGCCACAAGTTTGGAAGGCAATCCAGCACATAAATTTTCGCGTCGATTTCAGCAATCAACTCAATGACTTCTTTTTCCAGCCTGCCGTTTCCGGAGAAACCAAGGTTGATCAGCGGGCGGTCCATCCCGCGTTCGAGAATGGATGCCCACGCCATTCCTGGCCTGGAAGCGCAAGCGCCATGCGCGATGGATGTCCCGTACACAACAATTGGCCGTTCCGGTCGAACGGGTAAAGGGATAAAGTCTGCCTGCTCTTCATAGCCGATTTCAAGCCACTTCACAGAATTATAAAGTGGCAAATACAAATGATATTCCCTCCCGTTCTCGTGGTAGGCATCTTTGGGGTTAATCCCGGAAAATTCATACCGGACCGTATCTCCGAAGGAATATCTTCCTCTCAACCACAGCCATTCGCCATCACTGTTCTTTGCGTATAAGTCAACACCGCTCACCCCGGTAGCCGGCATGTGTGGCATTTCGTACGCGCCGTTTACCTGGTATCGAACGGTGATTTTACCCGAATTACTTTTGAAACGAATTTTTAACCCTGCCGAATGCCTGGACAAATTCCAGACAGCCGCTCTCACCGACCCTTTCGACTTCTCCGGCAGCCGGTCATACGAAGACAGTTTATCCTCAGACCAACCCTGATTGTCGATAACATTAAACTTGTAAACGGCGGGATTCCACCATTTGATACCGGAATTTTCCTGAGCAAATGATATCCGGACAAGGGTAAAAATGCAAAGTGCGCTGATTAAAAGTATTTGTTTCATACTACTGGAATAAAGCATATGTCGTCCGGTCAAGTTACGACGATATGAGATTCCCCAAAAGTCATTTATCTAAAATTTGTACGCACAACCGGCGCCAAGTCTGCCGAAACGCAATCTCGCTTTGGGTTCATGATTTTCCGAAATGGAATGGGCGGAATAATTGTAAAAGATCCGTGCGCTCATGTCAAAAGAATAAGATAGATGGATATTCGGGTCAATTCCGTATTATTTTTCAGGCAATCCCTCCCATACCGGTCCTTCACTTATCACTTCTTTGTAATATTTAAGAAGTGCCGTTTTCAATTCTTCGGACGCTATGGAATCTCGACCGTATATGTCGTTCTTCTGCCCGGGATCTTCTTTGACATTGTAAATCTGAAACGCTTCCAGTTTTGCATTTTTAAAGAATACCTGATCAAGGGAATCAAACGGGTGCGATGGGGATCTATAGACATCTTCCGTATTTCCCATAATAATATAGTCGCCTTGCCTCAGGGCTGAAATCGGGTAGCGCTTATAGAAAAACCAATACAAGGGTCTGTCTCTCTGAAAAGGTTTGCCAAGCAATACAGGCAAAATGCTATTTCCGTCCAGTGTACGGTCAGCGGGAGCATTTGATTCTGTGATCGTCGCAATTGTAGGTAACAGATCCACAAATCCTGCAGGGATGTCAGTTTCCCTTCCCGGATTCACCTTTCCGGGCCAGCGAATGATTCCGGGGACACGAATTCCTCCTTCGTATAAAAATGATTTCTTCCCCCGAAACGCTCCGGTAGAAGCTTGTCTGTACGGACCGTTGTCCGAGGTAAACAATACGAATGTATCTTCATCCAATCCCTGTTCATGCATGTAGTTCAGTAATTTTCCTATAGCTTCGTCCATATTGGAAACATTGGCCATGTATTCGGCATCTTTGCCGTATGCTTCATATTGCTTAATCAACTCCGGTGGAGAAGCAATTTTGGCGTGAGGTTCATTAAACCATACGTTCAGATAAAAAGGTCTTCCGCGTTCATGATATTCGGTTAACCAGTGTATTGCTTCATCCACCACTAAATCGCAGGAATAACCCTTCAGTTGCCCCACCATTTTGCCGTTCCGTTCAAAGTTGGTCGGATCTTTATGGGAAGGCTCCGCGTTGTTATCCACCGCAAACCAATAGTCAAATCCCTGTTCATCCGGTTTTGGTCCGAGCATTTTGTTCCTGGTCCATTCGCTTAGGTGCCATTTGCCTACATGGCAGGTTTCATAACCGGACGCTCTTAGCATTTCCGCAATGGTGATCTCACTTTCGGGCAAATGCATCGGAGCATCCGGGGCCAGATAATCGTAGACCCCTACCCTGGATGGTGTTCTTCCGGTAAGTAATCCGGTTCGGGCCGGGGAACAATTCGGGGCGGCAGAGTAGAAATCCGTAAAGCGCATGCCTTCTCCGGCCAATCCGTTTATATGAGGAGTTTTGATCGGGCCGCCATAGCATTCGGCGTCTGTATATCCCATATCATCCGCCATGAGGAATAGGATATTTGGTTTGAGATTTTTTGTCTGATTACAGGAAAGGACCAAAATTAAGATGCCTAAAGCGGACGCTCTTTTCATGTGTTTATATTTTTATAGTTTGATGACGCACGGAGCAATACAGTCATGCTCGCGTGTGTCCGGAGTTTGCTCCGGTCCTGCCGGTTTCATGTGTTCAAAATTTGCAAAAACCTCACCATATACCGTTGATCATCATGATCTTGTGCATCTCAATAATTATCTCAGGCATCGCCTGTTTCATATTAAAAAAGCGTAAATCAAAGATTACGGATGAGCCGCTACCCAGACCTCTCCGTCTTCAAATATCTCTTTTTTCCAGATGGGTACCGTTTGCTTAAGGGTATCGATGATATATCGGCAAGCCTTGAATGCCGCATCCCGGTGAGCAGCCGAAACTGCAATGACCACCGCCAAATCGCCGATTTCTTTCCGGCCGACGGCATGCAGAATAGCGGTTCTGTGAATCGGCCATTGCTCTTCTGCCTGCGCAACGATCTTTTCAAATTCCGAAAGGGCCATCTTCTCGTAAGCTTCAAATTCCAGCGCAATCACTTTTTTTCCGCGGGTGGTCTCCCTTACCGTCCCGATAAACACGTCGATCCCGCCTACCGCCCCATCGCTAACATGGTCAATAGCGCTCAAAACGTTCAGTGGTTCGCGATCCAATTCTATCATCTCAGCCTCCGCTTACAGGTGGTATAAGCGCAATTTCATCGTGCGCCTCGATAAGCAGATTGTCTTTTGCATACGCGCTGTTTACCGCTATGGCTATCGAATTCAGGTCATTGAGCTCGGGATATTCCTCCTGCAGAATGCGCCTGAAATCGGAAACCGTTGTAGCTTCAGGGATTTGCAAATTCAATTTCTGCCTTCCCACAAGGTCTTTTGTAATTCCAAACAATAAAACATGAACCTCCATCCGACTTGTAAAAGATATTCAAAAGTAATGATTGCATCAAGATAAATGAAATATTTCCGGGAACAGATTATATTTGAACATGAAACTGCGAATGGAGCAAGGAAATATCACCATAAGGCTGTCGCCATCCGAAATCGGAGATCTGCGCGAAAAAAAAACGCTGAAGGAGGAACTGTTCATTTCAGGAACCAACCGGTTTAGTTTTACCGTAAACATTAATGACCGGTCGGTTTCATGTAGGGCTAACTTCAGCCGGAACAGCTTAATCATTGAGGTTCCACTGGAAAAAGCTGAAAAATGGATGAACTCCGGACAAATCGGTATCAAAGAAACAATTGTCACTGAAGCCAGTGCGCCGTTTGTATTAGTTTTGGAGGAAGACCTTCGGCCAAAAAAATACAGGAAATAGAAGTTCATGCAACTGAAAGACAATTTTAATCGATCCATCAAATATCTGCGGCTGTCCGTCACGGACAGATGCAATCTGCGATGTTTTTACTGCATGCCGGAAGAAGGCATCCGGTTCCTTCCCAAGGACCAGTTGCTGTCTTATGAAGAATTGATCCGGATATCCAAATTGCTCGTGGATATGGGTGTGGATAAAATCCGAATTACAGGCGGTGAGCCATTTGTCCGGAAAGATCTTGTCTACTTTCTCGAAAGCCTGGCGACGAACGAGCGACTCCGCAAACTGAGCATAACTACAAATGGGATTCTGACGAAACCATTTTTGCCTCGGCTTAAGGAGCTCGGCATCGATCAGATCAACTTGAGCCTGGATACGGTCAGTGAGAAGAACTTCAAAAAAATTACCAGGCGCGACGATTTTAAAAAGGTTATGGATACGTTCTACCAGTTGCTGGCTGATGAGTTTAAGGTAAAAATCAATGCCGTGATCATGGAAGGGATCAATGACCACGAGATCCTGGACCTCGCCGGGTTGGCCGCCAAATATCCGGTTTCCGTGAGGTTTATTGAAGAGATGCCGTTTAACGGATCCGACAGTCATCGCGCATCACTCAAATGGGGGCACACGGCCATTCTAAATCACTTGCAAAGCAAATACGGCAAGCTGCGCAAACTATCCTCCCAGGCAAATTCCACTTCGGAGAATTATTCTTTCGACGGAGCCCTGGGAAGCCTGGGAATTATAGCCGCATTTTCAAGGACATTTTGCGGAACTTGCGACCGGATCAGAATCACATCCACCGGCGAAATGCGAACTTGCCTGTACGGCCATAATGTATTAAATATCAAACAAATTCTCCGGGAAGGTCATAGCGATGCTTCTGTTCAAAAAAGGATTTCAGATGTTGTACAAAAACGCGCTGGAGATGGGTTTGAGGCCGAGAAACTGCGCGGCAAACTAAATCCGATCGGCGAATCAATGTCCGTTATCGGAGGTTAAACAGTCGGTATCGTTATCACCGCGACAAACGGCGCGGGAATCGTTGACAGCTCTAAATATTTCCATAATTATTTTCCAGATTATTCAGGTTTATTTTCTATTTTTCATCTTTGGATCGAACGATGAAAGGAAAGAAACCGTTGCCGTATAATCTGATCACCAAATTGGTGATCCTGATGCTTTTTTTCTTACTGTTATATACCTTCTTGGTGGAATTTAAGAACTTCCTATATCCCATTTTCCTTGGGATTTTATTTGCGTATCTGCTTTATCCGGTTGCCAAGGTGCTTGAGAATTGGTCTGTTCCGCGTATACCGAGCATATTGCTGAGCGTGATTTTTGGGATCGTCATTGTATACGGAACTTTTTTCTTTATTTATTCCCAATTAAGGTTCTTGCTGAAAGACTTACCGACGCTGGAAGCACAGGCAGTGAAAAATATCGATATCTTTTTCTCTCAGGTAGAATCGCAATTTGGAGAAATATCTGCCGACCAGCAATCTGTTTTGAAGAATACCATCTCCGAATTCTTTCAGGCGAGTACGGCCAACCTTGATGCCATCCTGACTGCAACGGCTCAAACAGCATTTGTGGTATTCATAATGCCTGTATATGTGTTTTTTCTTTTGTATTACAGAAATAAATACAGAGATTTTATCCTGATGGTTTTACCGGAAAAAGGGCATCAAAAAACGGATGAAATCATTAAAGAAGTTTCCGTAGTCATGAAAAAGTATATGGGCGGATTGTTTGTTGTCGTACTGATTTTATGCGCGATCAATGCTCTGGGCCTTTATATCGTAGGAATAAAATATTGGTTGCTTTTAGGTTTAATTGCGGCGATCTGGAATTTTATTCCGTATTTCGGAACCATCATCGGATTTTCATTTCCTTTGGTCATGGCGCTTTTGACGGGTGACGGCCCCGGTACGGCCATTGGAGTCGTTGTCCTGTTTATAATTGTTCAGTTCACCGAAAATAATATCCTTACACCGAATATTACCGGAGGCCAGGTGCAGGTAAATCCCTTTTTTATTATTCTCGGAGTGCTGGTCGGAGGTTTGATTTGGGGCGTCCCTGGAATGTTTATTGTGGTTCCGCTATTGGCTACCATTCGAATAGTTTGTGAAAAAGTAGAAGCTTTAAGACCCTGGGCATTTTTAATCGGCGATGCGGGCACTGAAAAACATGCACTGACAAGGGGCAAACTCAAAAGATTTATTCGAGGCAGAAAGTAAGCTATTATTGAAACCTGCTAAACAAAGACCGTGGAGGAACAATAAATACCGATATAGAAGTGTAAGGAGTAAAGGATTGATCAAAATCGAATAGTTTGTTTCTCGTGGGTTCACCGCTTTCAACCAATGCCGAGTAAACCGGTTGTGTAAACCCCAAATCAACCCCAAACCATAAAAAATCATGAATTTCTTTCTCAATACCGATTCGAAAATCGACGGCTGCTCTTCTGTACTCCAAATGGTCAACGCCCTGATAAATATCGTTCGAAATGAAATACGATGCGGCATTCACTTCCGCGCCTCCGGTAAAATAAAAATTATCCGGTTTAAGCATTTTTCTGAGCTGTACTTCCTTTGGCAATTTCATTTCCAACTTCCAGCTATCCGACAATTGATGGTCCATCAGGATCATTGGATACAACCTGAATCTGCCCAACGAATTTCCCATTAATGCTCCAAAACCTATTGAACCGTATTCTGTTTCCTTCCCAAATACGATGGATCCGCTATAGTCCAGTATGGAAGCATATTGGGCAAAAGTAAGTTTATCCGCTTTAAAAAAGCCGCTGACATGTCCTCCAAGAAAATAGGAATTCTTCAAATCATACTTGAGCATCAGCGACATGCCGGCATTATCAAAGTGAATTTCTTGCTCATTTTCGAGAAAATCTTCTCCCAGATGCAATTGTTCGTTATTATATCTCAATTGTCCGATCACCTTCAATTTATTTGCCGTTATTACCGGAACATTAAGCTTGATTTTATATGACTTATTGATATCAAAATCCGAATGTCTTATTTGGCCGTCCCCGGAAAAACTATTGATGGCAGGTAAGGTACGGACTGAGAAATAAAAAAAAGTCGGTCTGACATTGAATGGTTTCTTTTGCCTTTCGGACGAACTGTGCTCCGGAGCATCCTCCTTTTGACAAAAGCATAAATTTGCGGTTGCGCACAATATGAATATAACGATCAGTAAACGCACTGTAATATTCTGATTATCGTTGTTCGTAAAATTACCTTCATCATAACGATCATATTGACGGATTGTTTTAGGCGCTACCTTTTATCTCAAATGTGCAGCAAATGTTTTGCCAATTCTTCCCATTCATCTTCCAGAGGTTTGTTTGGCCTGGTTCTGCCGATTCGTGCGTACCAGTAGGAGGCATTCGAAAGGTCGCCTTCTTTTCTGTGCAAATAAGCATGAATCCAGTCTCCGTCATATCCACTCGTAATTTGAACAATATCATGTGCCTTGTTCCAGTACCCGTTTGCATCATACCAGAGTGCCCGGAGGTTTTCCGATATATCCGGGGGCGGATCGGGGTGGGACAAAGTCGCTTTAAATTCCGCTAATTTCATCCGTTTATATTTTTTAAGTTTCCGACGCACAGAGCCATATACTCATATTCGTGTGTGTCCTGAGTTTGCTCCGGTCCTACCGGTTTCATTGTAAAATAATTGGCTGATAACAAATCTATGATTTATTCGCAATTCTCCAAACCGGATATATGCCAAGTTAACCTGAAAATTCCGCATCCCGGCAGACTCGGCCAGGATCGGTCAGGTGTTCAAATGTCCAGGCCGCTATGGATACGGTGCAGGTCATCGAGCATGGCCGATGCTTTGAAATTTGAATCAAAAATTATTAAAGATCGCTGAAATCAAAACTATCCAGGAACTTGGTTGTGAAAATTCCGGAATTAAAGGTTTTATCTTTCATGAGCTTTTTGTGGAAAGGAATGGTAGTTTTCACGCCCTCGATGATAAACTCGTCCAAGGCGCGATTCATACGCACAATACACTCTTCCCTTGATTGTGCCGTCACGATCAATTTGGCGATCATGCTATCGTAATTCGGCGGGATGGTATAGCCTGCATATACATGACTGTCAATGCGTACACCCTGGCCACCCGGAAAATTAAGCGAAGTGATTTTTCCCGGAGAAGGGCGAAAATCTTTGGACGGATCTTCCGCATTTATCCTGCATTCCATCGAATAAAGCTGGGGCAGATAATTCTGCCCGGAAATCTTCTCCCCTGCCGCAACCTTGATTTGCTCTTTTATCAAATCAAAATTTGTTACTTGCTCGGTTATCGGATGTTCCACCTGGATTCTGGTATTCATCTCCATAAAATAAAACTCACCGCTTTTATCCAGTAAGAATTCTACCGTACCGGCGCCTTCGTATTTTATGGCTTCGCCACCTTTTATGGCAGCTTCACCCATTTTTTCCCTAAGCTTTGCACCGACAGCGGGCGATGGGGTCTCCTCGATCAGCTTCTGATGCCGTCGTTGTATGGTACAATCCCGTTCCGACAGATGGCATACATTTCCATACGAATCACCAACGATCTGAATTTCAACGTGTCGCGGATCTTCGATGAATTTTTCAAGATAAAGTCCCTCATTTCCAAATGCCGCGCCTGCTTCCATCCTGCAAGAATCCCAGGCCGCCTGGAATTCGCTTTCCTCTTGAACGATCCGCATCCCTTTTCCTCCTCCCCCGGCGGTGGCTTTTAGAATTACGGGATAACCGATGGCTTTGGCCAGATGCTTCCCCTCGTCCAGATCTTCCAACAATCCTCCGGAACCGGGAACCGTTGGAACACCTGCATTCTTCATGGTCTTTTTGGCCGTGGCTTTATCTCCCATCTTATGGATCATTCCGGGAGACGGACCGATCAATTTAAAATTATTCTCTTCGCAAACGCGTGAAAACTCCGCATTTTCAGCTAAGAAACCATATCCCGGGTGAATGGCGTCGGCGTTTGTTATTTCCGCTGCAGAAATGATGTTGGGAATATTGAGATAGGAGGTGCTGCTGGGCGCCGGACCAATACAAACCGCTTCGTCGGCAAACCGGATATGCAGGCTTTCTTTATCCGCTGTGGAATATACGGCGACCGTGGGAATTCCCATTTCACGGCACGTTCGAATGATTCTGAGGGCGATTTCGCCCCTGTTGGCAATTAATATCTTGTTAAACACTGGCAGAGATGTAAGATTGGATATTACAATTTTCAGGAAGGATCAACTAAAAATAAAGGTTGATCAAATTCGACGGGCGATGCATTCTCAACCAGGATCTCGACGATTTTACCGGAATATTCAGACTCGATCTCGTTGAACAATTTCATGGCTTCGACAATACAAACGGTTTGCCCGACTTTCACGGAATCACCAATCTTAACGAAGGGTTCGGCGTCCGGATTCGGCGTATCGTAAAAAGTGCCGATCATCGGCGATTTTATCTCAACGTAATTACTGTTCTGTTCAATTGCACCCGCAGCAGTTTCCTGAACCGGCGCTGCAGCGGGAACAGATCCATGATTAGGATTTACTTCAATTGCACGAGGTGCAGCCGGAGCAACAGCAGGTGCCTCCGGAATGGTATGTACGATTGGTTTGTTCTTCTTTACAGAAATTTTAAATTCCTGTGTTTCTATATTGACTTCATCCAATCCGGAATTGGAAATGAAATCTATAAGTTCTCTGATTTCTTTAGCTTTCATATATCTTATTTAACTCTTTCCGAATATGAACCGGTCCTTGTATCAACTCTGATCACTTCATCCTGATCGATGAATAAAGGAACCTGAATTTCAGCGCCGGTCTCCAGCTTGGCCGACTTGGTGGCGTTTGTGGCCGTATCCCCCTTGATCCCGGGCTCTGTATAAACAATTTTTAACTCGACAAATGGCGGAAGCTCAACATTCAAAGGTGTTTCCGTTTCGGCGTGGTAAATCACGTCGACCTCCTGTCCTTCCTTAACGAATTGATGTCCTTCAATGAGGTGCTCTTGCAATCCGACTTGTTCAAAAGTGGAAGCATCCATAAAATGATAGCCCATATCATCTTTATAGAGAAACTGGTGCGGACGCCTTTCAATACGCGCTGTGGTGACTTTCACCCCGGAATTAAAGGTATTATCAATGACTTTGCCCGTTCTTAAATTCTTCAATTTGGTTCGGACAAAAGCGCTACCTTTTCCAGGTTTAACGTGCTGAAACTCTACGATCGTATACAAATCGTTATTGTATTCCAGACACAGCCCATTCTTGAAATCTGCCGTTGTAGCCATAATGTAATTTTGTGCTTAAATTTAAAAATCTAAATATGGGAATAAAAATATGTATTTAGCAAGTCTCCAATCCGAGAATTTCTCCGAAATAACTTACTGATCTGTTATTTCTTTGAAGAAGCTTCCGGCTGACTACAACCAAATGAAAAAGGGAACTCGCGTTCCCCGATCTAAATGTTTGCAATAAGAAGTCTCTATGCCAAAACTTCTTTTTCCATAACTACCTTTCCTTTGTAGTAAAGTTTTCCCTCATACCAAAAAGCGCGGTGAGGCAAATGGTATTCTCCGGTTGTCGGACATACAACCAGGTTCTTCTCATTTAATTTTACATGTGTCCTTCTCTTGTCCCT
This sequence comes from Cytophagales bacterium, assembly GCA_022360055.1. Classification (GTDB taxonomy): domain Bacteria; phylum Bacteroidota; class Bacteroidia; order Cytophagales; family Cyclobacteriaceae; genus JAAUQL01. Next base: position 72,764 of record JAKSDO010000099.1, read on the forward strand.
TCTGGTTCTTGAAATCTTTCTTTTAGGATGTGCCATAACTCAATACTTATTTTTTATTCTTTAATTTCTTTAATTCGTTCCACCTGGGATCAATATCAGTTTTCTCTTCTTCATCGCAATCAGATGAAAATATTATTTGATTTTCTTCAGATTCGTCGGCAAATCTCGGATGGAGTTTTTTCATCGGAATCGAAACGCTAATGAACTCGTATAAGTAGTTTGCGACGTTTATCCTCTGTGTATTGGAGGTGATGATCTCAATTTCGTCCGAAACTACTTTGGCTTCATCGCCATACTTAAAAACCATCTCGTTTTCGATCGAGAGGTCGTAATCAAAATGCTCCAAACTTCGATCACATACCAATTCTATGGTGCCATAAATTTGAAAAGTCATGGATATAAAGGTCGTCTTTTTATCCAGCACAATGGACGCCGAAAGACTTCCACGATCGATTAGACTATAATCAAATAATTCAAAGAACTGATCTTCAATTTGAAAACGGAACTCGTGTTGCCCCAGATTTAATTTTGATATATCAATATCATAATTCTTCAGCAAATTCATTCCCTCCAAATTTAAGTCCGCAAAGGTAGGTATTTTAGATCAATATTTAAAGAAAAGTCCGCTTATTTCCTCAGGAGACAGTTAGAAGTGTTTCCTGTTGATTATTTCACTCAACACAATGGCATTTTTAAAACCGTCCGGATCTCGGAGCATTTCGACATATTCATTGACGATGTTTTCCTTGATGGAATATTTTTCGTTTCTCTCGAACATCCCTTTTCCGGTTTTTGATTCGGATTTCGGTTTTTCTTCATACAACGTGCCCTGATAAGATTTGTAAGGATCCGGCTTTGCCGCAATTGATTCTACGGGCTTGGGGGCAGGTGTTTCGTGCTTTATCTCCTTGACCGGCAAAGGTTTTTCATACGAAGTTCCTTCGTCCTCACCGGCGAGGTTCTTTTCAAATTCCTTGAGTACGTCCTCGAAAGTAAAAGCCTTTTTGGGCTTGGGCGGTCGTTGGGATTGTCGAGCGGATCCCGAAAAAGGCGCCGGTCGCTGCGGTTGCCCGGGTTTGGGCTGACCTTGCTTTCCCCTGGCTTTGATTATTCGACTTATGATGTAAATAACGGCAAATAATATGTATAAATAAGTTTCTAAATTGTCCATATTTCAAATATAAGGATTAAAATCAAAACATCATGCCTCTTGACCTACGCGAACAAAGCGAATATACGCTCCCGGAAAATTGCTCTTACAATTTAATCCGTAAAATATATGATTTCCGGGCGCCGGCAACGTCGGATGGCCGTATATAAAATCCACTGGTTGTCCAACGCTGCGCACGAGCCGTTACTTCAAAAGCAGGCCGAAAAGGCTCCGGACACCCGGTAGGATTCCAAAAGCAATTTCAATGATATAATTATACGCCAATTTTTTTCTTCATTTCGATTCGCTATTTTGCAAGGATTTTCAGAAAATATAATTCGGAAGTTATCATTCTATTTGAAATATTTCTCCCGGTCAAGTATTTTAAATAATTGATTTTTAGCCTTTTATGATCAAGCTTTTGTATTGATAGCTTTGCCGGTTTAATGTATTAATTGAGATTACTGAATGCAACTCACGAAACTTGATATCAAGGGATTTAAGAGCTTTGGGGATAAAGTACAGATAAACTTTGGAGAAGGCATTACCGGGATTGTCGGCCCGAACGGATGTGGGAAGTCCAACATTGTGGATGCCATCAGATGGGTACTGGGAGAACAAAAGATCAGCCAGCTTCGGTCTGAAAAACTTGAAAATATTGTTTTTAACGGCACTAAAAAAAGGAAGGCCACCCAAATGGCCGAGGTATCGCTGAGTTTTAAAAATACCAAAAATCTGCTGCCAGTAGAATACAACGATGTGACGATCACCAGAAGGTTTTATCGGTCCGGCGAAAGCGAATATTTGTTAAACGGGGTCAACTGCCGGCTAAAGGATATTACCAATCTGTTCCTGGATACCGGAATTGCCTCCAACAGCTATGCGATCATTGAGTTGGGCATGGTGGACGATATCCTGAATGACAAAGAAAACTCCAGGAGGCATCTGTTTGAAGAAGCCGCCGGCATCTCAAAATTTAAAATCCGAAAAAGGGAAACTCTGAAAAAGCTAAAGGATACCGATGACGATCTGGATCGCGTAGAGGACCTTCTTTTCGAAATAGAAAAAAATATGCGATCCCTGGAAAGGCAAGCCAGGCAGGCAAGAAGATATTATAAGATAAAAGAAGATTATAAGGTTTACAGCGTTGAACTGGCAAAAAAAAGCGTTCGAAAAAAGCAGGAGTCACTGGACGACATCAATAAGCAAATTCAGAGCGAGCACGATTTGAAATTAAGCCTTTCCGGACAAATTGCCGAGGGAGATGCCGAACTTGAAAAAAGCAAATCGGATCTGATAAAACGGGAGAAACTGCTTGCCGGGAGACAGAAGACACTTAATGAGCATGTCGCCCGGATAAGAAACTACGAAAGTGATAAGAAAATCAAACATGAGCGGCTGAATTTTCTGAATGATAAGAGCCAAAGCATCAAAGATCAGATCGAACAGGACAAGCAAAGCCTTGACCGCGCAAACTTTTCAATAAAAAGCTTATCCCAGGAAAAAGAATCGGCTCACAAGCAACTCGATGAAATCGAGTTGACAAAAGATACGCTTGAAAAGGATCTCGAGGAACAAAAAGTGAAAACAAGCAGCTTGCAAAATGAATACGCAGGCCTCGACGAAGCATATCGAAAGCAAAAAGATGCTTTGTACAATATTTCAAAAGACCTGGAGATTAAAGAAATCCAGCTTACCTCCTATAAATCCGAACTGGAAAAAGCTACGACCGATTCGTCTGAAAAAACAGCCAATCTGGTCGAGTTTGAAAATAAGCTTAAGCATTTGAATAAAGAATTATCTGCAAAGCAAAGTGAATTGGAACTGTTGGAAAAGGGGGAGGTCCAACTGCAAAATATGATTGAGTCCGTTGAAAAAACGATCGAGGTGATGCGGGAGGAAAAACAACAGGTCGGCAGAAAGCTGGACGCAAGGCAAAATGAATACAATCTTACGAAATCTCTTGTCGATAATCTGGAAGGATTTCCCGAAGCGATAAAATTCCTGAAGAAAAAAGCCAGATGGAATAAAAATGCTCCTCTGCTTTCCGATATAATAAGTACTCATGAAAAGTACCGCATTACCATCGAAAACTACCTGGAGCCCTATATGAATTATTATGTGGTAGAAGATGAGGACGAGGCGTTCAAAGCCATTAACCTCCTCAGCGATGCGGCAAAAGGAAAAGCGCACTTCTTTATCCTAAACAAATTCGGCGAATTTCATTCAAGGGATCCCAAGATTTTTGACAACGCTATTCCCGCGACTGAAATCGTAGAGTACGAAAACAAATACAAACATCTTGTCGCGCATATTCTTGACGGAGTTTATATTGTATCCGGTCCTGAGTCAAATATTCCGGAAGACAGGGAAAATGTGTTCATCACTGAAAATGGAAAAGTAACCAAGCGAAAATACTCGATATCCGGCGGCTCTGTCGGTTTGTTCGAAGGCAAGCGTATAGGAAGAGCCAAAAACCTGGAAAAACTTCAGGTAACCGTAAAAAAATACCAAGCCAAACTTGATGAAATCGAAGAAAATTATCGGGAAAGGCAACATGAACTGGATCAATTGAAGTCTCAAACCCGAAAGATTTCCATTGAAAATCTACAATCACAAATCAATCTCTTACAGCAGGAACTGGTTTCTTTTGAAACAAAGCAGGAACAAATGGCCGGACTGCTCAGCAGCAATACCGTAAGAAAAGAAGACATTGCCGAGCGCATTCACGAGCTAAATATTGAGCGAGCGGAGTTGGCACCAAAAGCGGAAAAGATGCAGGTTGAGCTCGAGCTTCAGCAAGAGAAGCTTCGATCCCTGAACGCGGAGCTTTCTTCTTTTAAAGAACAGCTCGAAGAAAAGTCCGGAAAGTTCAACGAAGAGAACATATTTTTTCATCAAAAGCAAAATAGGCTCGCCAGCCTGGAACAGGAAATTTCATTTAAGGAAAGCGCGCGCGGCGGCGCTGCCCAACGCATCGAAAAAAACAGTCGAGACCTGCAGCGCAACGAAGAGGAAATAAAAAAACTGCTCGAAAGCAATGAGATACGCGAAGATGAGCTGATAAGCCTGTACAAGGAAAAAGAGACAATTGAGCAGGGGGTAAATGAAGCTGAAAAGGAGTACTATGCGACGCGCGGTTTTATCGATGATATAGAAAAAAGAGTGCGGGGCATTCACCTCAAAAAAGAAAATATCGATACGCTTCTCCTGGAACTCCAAAACAAAGCTAATGAATTGAAATTGTCCATGAGTTCCGTAAAAGAGCGGCTGGCTGTAGAATTTGAGGTGGACCTTCTGGCTGTTTCCGGGAACGAAATTGATCATGAAGCCGTCACCCTGTCCGAAGAAGAGCTGAGTGAGAAGGTAGCAAAGTTCAAAGAGGTACTGGACAAAATCGGCCCGGTAAATCCAATGGCGATGGAGGCATATGATGAAATCAAAGAACGGCATGATTTTATTACCGGGCAAAAAACCGATCTGGAAAAAGCAAAAGAGTCCTTATTAACCACCATCGAGGAAATTGATCTTGTGGCAAAAGAGACCTTTTTACAGGCATTTAAAAAAATTAAAGACAACTTCGTAACTGTTTTCAGGTCGCTTTTTACCGAAGAGGACGATTGTGATTTACGGCTTTTAAACGCGGAAAACCCGCTTGAATCCTCCATTGAAATCATCGCCAAACCCAAAGGTAAGAAACCGTTGACAATAAGTCAGCTTTCCGGTGGAGAGAAGACACTTACCGCGACATCCTTACTTTTCTCAATTTATCTCTTGAAACCAGCGCCATTTTGTATCTTCGATGAAGTCGATGCGCCACTTGATGACGCGAACATAGATAAGTTCAATAAAATTATCCGCAAATTCTCGGAAGAATCACAATTTATCATCGTTACCCATAATAAGCGGACTATGGCGAGTACAGACGTTATTTATGGTATTACTATGATAGAACAGGGAGTTTCAAGAGTGGTTCCCGCAGACCTTAGAGCGCTGGATTAGGAGCGTCCTATTTTCATTTCTCATCTTTTTATTCTTTGAATAATACCATTTTTACAAATCTGTCCACAGCTCGATTCTTTTTGTAAATTCTCAATTATTACGATTAAAATATATCACTTTTTCTTTAAATATTACATCGTAACTTCATCATTCCATTTTATCTAAATACCTGATTTAGAATCGAAAAAATGCCTTAACTTTAAGTTTTGGTTGTATTAAAGTTTTCGTTGAAGTGGGTCGTTGAGAAAGTGTATTTTTTAATGATTCGCACCACCCGGATTGATTGGGTGATCATCCTTGGATCTATAGGATTTTTTATTAATGAAGCTAAAACTAAACTTTCTTATTCTTCCGTTCATCTCTTTCTTAACCCCCGCTCTGGGACAGGAGCTGGATAGTGTTTCCATGGAATTCCGGGAAGGGAAAATCATCGTACACTATGATTTTTTGGATGGCGAAGAGGATGAAATCTATGAATTGTATCTGTACGGATCTCATGACAACTTTTCCGAGCCCCTTCAGTTTACGACCGGAGATGTAGGCAAAAATATCCGTATTGGCGCCGGCAAAATAATTTATTGGGACGCTAAAACGGAATTGGGCAATTTCAAAGGGGATTTTAGCTTGAAAATTAAAGGCTCAACCTACGTTCCGCTGGTTTCATTTGAAAACATTCACCCGCGGTTAAAAATAAAAAGAGGCGAGGTATTTGAGATCAAATGGGATGTCAATACAAAAGATGATCAGGTGCTTCTAAAGATGCAGCGAAACGGAGTGCCCATTGTCGAGCCTTTTCTGATTGAGAATACGGGCTCTTATAGATGGGAGGTTCCGTCAAAACTCAAGGCGGGTAAAGGATACTCCATCCAGATACTCGACAATAAAAATCTGATCAAGGAAGAAACCAGCGAATCATTTTCAGTCAAAAGAAGCATCCCTCTTGCCCTAAAAATTATACCGGTGGCGCTTGCGGCCGGAGCAACCGCGTATCTTGTAACCAAAAAAACAGATCAGGGGATCCCGGGTCCCCCGGCCCCGCCATCCAGGTAAATGACACGGGCGTGCTTCAAATATCGACGCGTTTTGATCGGATACCTGTTACTGGTCCTGGCGCTTTGCCACAGTCAGATTTTTGCCACGGGCGATCAGTCGATGGTAAACCTTACCGTCCGGTCCCCCGGAACCGGATTGGGCAACGCCGCCCCGGCTATTGCATACAATTCAAACACCAATGAATATCTGCTGATCTATTCGGATTACGGAGCTTCCTGCGCCCCCGGAGAAGAACAGCTTTTCGGTATTTTTATAAATGCTATTACAGGAAGCTTCGTCGGCAACGCAATTCCGATTTCGGATTGTACCAATTCGATCCGAGGGCAGAAAATCCTATATAATCCCGACTTAAATGAATATTTCATTTTTTATAAATCGATTGGAACCATCGGGAACAAATCCAATCTCTACTATTGCACGATAAACGGAACTGCCAAAGCAATAGAGCATGCGCCCTCCCAGTTGACCGGCGACGCCATCGCCGACCCGTTTCGGGATTTTGCGATTCGTTACGATCACCGATCCAAAGTCTATGCGCTTGGATATCACAAATCGAATGCGCTGGGTGAAACATCCTTTACGGTCGATTATGTGGACGGGAATTCCAAATCCAAGAGGCCTTACCAGACTTTTATTGATAAAGATGACTTCTCCGGCACGAACAAAGGAGTTCTCGAATCAAAAATCGTTTTTAACGGATCCGATTTCATTTTGATCTTCGAATTGAATTTTGATACGGGAAGCGAAATATGGGGCGGTATTTTTGATCCGTCAAGCGGCACCCTGGATAACGACTATTTTCGGATTAGTCCAAGCGGCACCTCATCCTTGTTCTATTCCAATCCCGATGCTGTGTACAACATTTCATCTCATGAAGTAATTATCGCGTATGAGGAGTCGTATTACCGGGATGGAAACAACGCTTATACCTTGAGCGGGAATGTCAGGTTGCAAAAGATCAATCCCACAAACGGTGTGTTAATCGGTCCGTTAAATGTAGCAATTTCGCCATTACCCGGAAATGGGAATACGGAAGATAAAAAACTTCCTTCAATTCTTCTGAGTACCGCAAGCGGTGAGATCTTAATGTCATTCTACGGGATCAGGTTCGCCGCGGGCACTGATCTGTACCATTTGATGCTGCACCGCATCAATCCCGATGATCTGACTTCCATCAGCACGACAAGTACGCTGGTTGATGCATCTGTCGGCATGGAAGTGCTTGAAAACAGTCAATTAAAGAACCTATCCTCCGCCCATAATTCGGAAAACAACCAGTTTAATCTGGTGTGGATAAGCGAATCGGCCATGGAGGTAAAATCACAGATCTGGAGATATGATAATAACCCTCCCGGAATTCCGTCACTGAGCAGTTCCACAATAAACGAAGAATTGCCGATTGGATATACGGTATCCTCACTTTCTGCCTCGGATCCGGACCCGGAGGACAATTCCCTGAGCTTTTCATTGGTTCCGGGCGGAGAAGACAATGCTTACTTTCAAATCGACGGCAATGCCTTAAAAATCGCAAAAAGGTTGAATTTTGAAGAAGCTCATACCAGACATATAATAATCCGGGCAACGGACAACCATGGAGCCGCATCCGAAAACAATTTCGCAATTGCTATAAACGATGTCGATGAAGATCCGTTTAACCTGGCACTCTCCGGATCCCTGGTATTTGAGGAGAATATCCCCTCAGCGGTCTTTAATTCTACAATTTCCGTTCAGGATGATGACATCGGAAATTCCCACACCTACACCCTGGTTGCCGGAGACAGTTCCGACAACAACTCAAATTTTAAGATCGAAGCAGGTTCCGAAACGCTTGAACTTACAGGTGCTTTCAACTTTGAGGATACTTCCCGGCAATATGTTCGGGTCAGGGCTACCGACAACACCGGATTATCAACGGAAAAGGCATTCACCATTTCGATTACCGATGTGAATGAAGCGCCTGAAGAAATTATTCTTTCCACGAACCAGTTGCCCGAAAACGATACGGAATCTGCCGCAATCGTTGATGTAATCGATCCCGATAATTATTCAAATTACTCATTTAGCAAATCGGCCGGAGAAGGTGACGACGACAACGAATTTTTCAATTTGGTAGATAATCAGCTAAAACCGGCTACGCCCTTAAACTTCGAAGCAAAAAACAGATATACCGTGAGATTGCGCGCTTTTGACGGCACGTATGACAAAACCAGGTCGTTTACTATTGCCGTTTCGGACGAAAATGATAACCCGGACAGCATTCGTCTGAGTGAGCACAGGTTCCTTGCAGACCAACCGAATGGCTCGCTGGTAGGGCATCTGGTTGCCTACGATCAGGACGCGGAAGATTCCCACACTTTTTCTTTAATCGTTGGAGCTGACCTGTTTTTTATCAATGGGACGGAGATCAGGGCATTGAATTCCATGCCCTACGATTTTTCCGACCCGGCCAACAATATACATTCAATCGTAGTGCGGGCGACCGATGCTCAGGGAGGCGCCAAAACCGAAAGCCTTGACATCGAAGTTGTGCTTGTAAAAGATGATGAAAAACCTGAAATCAGAAATTTCAATGAAATTGAGCGGCATTTGGATTCCGAATCCGATTCTCTATTTCTATCTGTCGACGTTCGGGACAATGAACAACTCGGATCCGTACATTTCTTCTACCGCCCCATAAGATCTGGCAACGAATTTATTAACGGGGCCGAATTTCTGTTTACGACAATCTTCGATCAGAAAAACTCAAATGTGGTTGCCGCACTTAGCGCATCTGTGATGGATGAGATGGGAATTGAGTATTATTTTAAGGCCATTGACGCCGCTGGAAATGCTGACTCTACCAATGTTGGATATACATATTGGTCTTTCGCTCCGAAGCAATTTAATGCGGTGAACACCAACGACTATAAGGGTACGGCAAGCTCATACAAGATTATAACCAACCCGTACCTGATCGAAAGCAGTAAAGTCTCTAAAATATTCTCGGATTATGGCGCTTCCTCAAGTAATTCGTGGAGATTATTCGGATATGATGCCGGCGAAAACAGAGAAGTCGGCAACGTCTACGGGTCTACCCTAAGTCAGGGGGAGGGATACTGGTTCAACAAATCAGAAGGGCTCGATCAGCAAATTCAATTTGAGCTTGCCAGGGTCCGGGAGCACAACCGCGAAAACCCATTTAAAATAAACCTTAAGAAGGGATGGAATTTAATCGGGAATCCTTATCCGTTCCGGTTGAATTGGGACATGGTAAACATTGAAAATGAAGATCAGGCCTACAACCTGGATTTATTTACCTTCGATGAATCATATTCGGAAGCGCATTACTTAAATGAATTCCAAGGTGGGTTTGTCTTTGCTGACGAGGCTGTAACACTTGACATCCCCGTGATTGAGGCGTCCGGTTCAGGGGCGCGAACAGCAGAGCAAGCAACGTCCGGGAACGGTTGGATGCTGGATTTCACACTGGAAAGCGGTCGTATCAGGCATGCGCTAAGCGGCATCGGGATGCATGAACATGCCGATGCATCCTACGACAGGTTTGACCGCCCGTTGCTTCCCCGGTTTATTCGTTTTCTGGATATTTCATTTGATCATCCCGAGCATTTTGCCCGGCATTTTTCAAAAGATATTGTCGCCATCCGGGACAATCATATCTGGGAATTTGTAGTTTCGTCAAACCTCCCCGATAAAAACATCACCCTTTCCTGGAATTCCGAATTGTTCAAGGAATCCGATCATCAACTCATCTTGTATGATGTGCTCAACGATCATATCATCAATGTGGCCGGGATGTCGGAATACGCGTTCCAACTGGACAACAACGCGACGTTTAAAGCAGTATACGGCAACAGATCATTTATTCGTGAAACGCTGAGCAATATCAAGATCGAAGCCCTTAAGCCTTACCCAAATCCCTTTAACGAACAAGTAACTATACCGATCAACCTTCCCTATTCGAACAACAGCTATGACCTGGAATGCAGCTTGTTCAATCTAATGGGACAAAGGGTGTTTGCAAGGAAATATGAAAAATTGCAACCCGGAAGCTTTCAAATCGAATTGGATGAAAGAAGCCATAGAAATCTGGAGCAGGGAATTTACATATACAGCATAAAAGTTAAAAACGGTTTAATGACAAAAGACTTCCACGGAAGGATCGTAAAAAACTAAGGTTATTTCATCGGTAAAAAAATGATGCTTATGAAAACATTTACTACCATAACATTGCTTTTCTTTTTCTCGGGAATTTTTGCCCAGGATATAAATGGAGAAACAAAGGAATTTTATCTGGATTTTACCACTGCTTCTGCGGAAAACAGCGCACCGGTTCCGGACATCGTATGGAAAAATCCATCGATTCAGATCACAAATATCGACTCGAGAAGATATAGGCTTCAGTTGAATATCCGATCCGGAAAAGTACTGGATCATGTGAGCGTGTATCTCAATGATTATCCCGTCATTAAGCAACGCGGCTTCGCCGTGGTCTCCGTCCATTCATTAAACGATTACGAGCGCGTAGTCGATACCGAGATTCTGTTAAAGCCCGGAGAGAACGTCATCCGCGTTACCGCATCAAACAAAGAGGGAGGCACTTCCACGTCGATCAGAAAAATAAATGCTTTTGTGAATGAGCTCAAAGATAAGGCCATGAACAGAAAAGACATGGCCCTGTTGTTTGCTAGCGACGAATATGAAAACTGGGATAACCTCCAAAATCCGATCAATGATGCTTCTACGATTGCCACCGATCTAAAAGCCATTTACGGATTCGAAGTGGAAATTGTCAAAAATCCCACAAAGCGGGAAGTACTTCAAAAACTTCGCGAATACACCAAGAAAAGTTATATGCCAAACGATCAGCTTTTTATCATGTTTGCAGGTCACGGATATTTCGACCGGCTTTTCAACCAAGGCTACCTTGTCTGCCGGGACTCCAAATTAACGGATGAAGAGCGGTTAACGTACATCTCGCATAACAATTTGAGAGGAATAATAGATAATATTCCCAACAAACACATTTTCCTTGCGATGGATGCTTGCTTCGGAGGCACGTTTGATCCTTTCATCAGATCCTCAACACATAGAGGCGGTGGTATTTACGACGATCTGGAACAATATGAATACATCAATCGCAAACTCAAACTAAAGACGAGAAAGTTCTTAACTTCCGGCGGCAAGGAATATGTTTCCGACGGAAGACCCGGACAACATTCGCCTTTTGCGCGAAAGATGCTTGAGGCAATTCGTTCTTACGGAGGAGAAGACAATGTGCTCACACTTTCGGAAATAAAATCATTCGTAGAGAAAATTGATCCCGAACCTCGATTTGGAGAATTCGGCACGGATCAACCGGGCAGCGATTTTATTTTTGTTGTGAAATAATACATGAAAATTTTCGCACTGGCCTTTTTCCTCTTCGTCGGGGACAGTGCCTTCGGGCAACTGTACAGCACCGGGCTGGTTTTCAATGATGAGAAATATGAAAAAGCCACGATTAAGGCCATCCTGAACTCGGACAGCTTTAAAGAGCTCCCCACGGCCGTTTCACTAAAAAAATACTGCCCGAAACCCGGGAATCAGCTTCAACTGAATACTTCTCCGTCCTGGGCAACAACGTGGAGCGCTAAATCAATTCTTGAAGCTCAAAAAAATAACTGGACAAACCGGAAAACGATCACCTTAAATACGTTATCGCCGGCCTTCACGTATTACTATATCCGGGAGCCTGCCGACGAGAAATGTGAGACAGGCGCCGACTTGTATGATGCACTCAATTTTCTCAAGGAAAGCAATGTAAAAAAGTATATCGATTTTTTAGAGTTCTGTCCAAGAAGCATTCCGGACGACGTTATCGAATCGGGCTCAAAACCCGCAATTAGCGATTTCACCAAATTGTTTGATGAGCAAAACCCGGATCAGTTTAAACTGAGTGCTGTAAAAAAGTCCCTGAGTGAGCATCTTCCGGTAGTTATAGGCATGTATTGCCCGCCCTCTTTTTACAGAGCGAAAGATTTTTGGCAACCGACTGAGCTCGTCGGCACGGAGTATCCCGGTCATGCTCTTTGCGTAATCGGATACGACGATGCCAAATACGGAGGAGCTTTTGAAATCATCAACAGTTGGGGGAGTTTGTGGGGAAACAATGGATTCATCTGGATCCGGTACAAGGACTTTCTGAAATTCACCAAGTATGCATATGAAGTTTTCGATATCCAAAAATCCAATGACGACACCTACGACTTCTCAGGATCCGTCCGAATAAAACTTAACGATAACTCGGAAATGGAAATTGAGCGATCCGGCGAAGGTCGCTTCAAAACCGGCAAACCGTTTGTTACCGGGACCTACTTCAGGTTGTATCTTGGAAATCAAATTCCGGCTTTTGTATATGTCTTTGGAATTGATGAAACAAACAAGGTCTTTAGAATATTCCCTCACCGGGAAAATATCAGTCCCGCGCTTGTTTACAAAGATAACCAGGTAACTATCCCCGGAGAGGACAACTATATTGAAGTAATCGGGGAGCCGGGCCGGGAAAGGCTATGCATTTTGTACAGCAAAGAAGCTTTGGATTTCAATCAATTATTATTCAATCTCGAAAAATACCCCGGTCCCGTATCGGAAAAACTCGACGCATTGCTGGAAGGAAAAATTATTTCTCCGCATGAAATCGTATGGAGTGAAGAAGGGATACAATACCGTGCAAAAAGCAAGGAAAAAACAGCCATTTTCATCCAAATTCAAATTGATCACATCTGAAAAATTCCGAAATAAAAACTTATTTTATGCTGCCTATATTTTTTTAAGTTACTGATAAACAAAGAAATATAATCATGCTCGTGGGTGTCCTGAATTTGCTCCGGTCCTACCGGTTCCATCCGGTCATTCCCAGTTTATCGATTTTAATTATTTTTGAGGCAAATTAGATCTACAAACTTTCTCTGATATGTTAAAAAATATAAATCCCACTTCGACGGAAGCCTGGAAAAATCTGGAGGCTCACTTTGAAGAAAATAAAAATATTACACTCAATGAGCTCTTTGAAAGGGATAGCGACCGTTTTTCAAAATTCACTTTGAAATTTGAAGATATCCTGATCGACTATTCGAAAAACCTGATCACTAAACAAACGCTCGATCTGCTGAATTCGCTTGCTGATGAGGCCGGGTTGAAAGAAGCGATAGAAGGTTTTTTCAGCGGAGAGAAGATCAACCAAACGGAAAACCGGGCCGTACTGCACACTGCCCTGAGAAACAGTTCCGGCCGAGCTGTTTGCGTTGACGGGAAAGATGTGATGCCGGACGTAAACAGGGTTCTGGATAAAATGAAGACTTTTTCGAATAAAATAATTTCCGGTGATTGGAAAGGATATACGGGCAAACCGATTTCTGACATTGTCAACATTGGGATTGGAGGCTCCGACCTCGGGCCATTGATGGTTACAGAAGCATTGAAACCTTATAAGAAAGCGCGCGTCCGCGCGCACTTCGTCTCCAACGTTGATGGCACACATATCGTCGAGACCTTGAAATATTTGGATCCCGAAACGACGCTTTTTCTTGTAGCATCAAAAACCTTTACTACTCAGGAAACCATGACAAACGCTTTTACGGCCCGCGACTGGTTCTTGAAAGCCGCTGCAAACAAGGAATATGTAAAAAAGCATTTTGCCGCGCTGTCCACCAACAAGGAAGCCGTTGAAGAATTTGGAATAGATTCCGCCAATATGTTCGAATTCTGGAATTGGGTAGGCGGAAGATATTCTCTGTGGTCCGCCATTGGATTGTCCATCGCCTGTACCATAGGGTTTGAGAATTTCGAAAAGTTACTTCTCGGCGCGCACAAAATGGATGAGCATTTCAGAACCGCCCCGTTTGATTCGAACGCACCGGTTATTCTGGCCCTGATCGGTTTGTGGTACAACAATTTTTTTGGAGCGGAAACAGAGGCCATCCTGCCGTATGATCAATATCTCCATCGATTTGCAGCCTATTTTCAGCAGGGAAATATGGAAAGCAACGGAAAATACATCGACCGGAATGGCAATAAAACGGGCTATCAGACCGGCCCGATTATTTGGGGAGAACCCGGGACAAACGGGCAACATGCTTTCTATCAATTGATTCACCAGGGCACCAAGATGATCCCCTGTGATTTTCTGGCGCCTGCCAATTCCCAAAATCCTATCGGTGATCATCATCCGAAATTAATGGCAAACTTCTTTGCTCAGACCGAAGCGCTTATGAAGGGCAAGACCAAAGACGAAGTCTTGACGGAATTAAGGGATGCCGGAAAAACAAGCGAAGAAATTGATTTCTTATTGCCCTTTAAAGTGTTTGAAGGCAACAAACCGACAAACTCGATATTGTTCGATAAATTAACCCCGGAGACCCTGGGGAGTTTAATTGCCATGTACGAGCATAAAATATTTGTTCAGGGTATGATCTGGAACGTATTCAGTTTTGACCAGTGGGGGGTGGAATTGGGCAAACAACTGGCCAATAGAATACTGCCCGAACTAAACGACGGTTCGGAAGTGTCTACACACGACAGTTCCACAAATGGATTGATAAATGCCTATAAGAACATGAGAAAAATATCCAGGTAGCCCGTCACATTCGGGTCAATTCGTATTTGATGTCACGCTTCTTGTACGGAGTATTTATATACTCCTTGATGATAAATGTTTCGGAGTTTGCATTGGGCATTTTGACAATTTCATACTTTCTGACCTTATCATTGTTTCTCAATGTCAGTCTGGTTTTGGCATTGTTGATATCCCAATGCCCTTCTTCGAGAGTTTCATCATTTTTCACACGAATGTAAGATCCGTCGTTGTTTAAGGTAAGCTTGTTAAAAGTCGGATAGTGCAGCACAAACTGCGGATCCTCATTGTTTGCAATCTTTACAACTTCCCAGGTATCGGTTAATGAAGCATGTTTTACTTTTTGAGGACTATCGCTCTGATCCGAGGAAAACACCAACGCCCACACAATCACCTGTAATACTAAAAAATTAAAAATCGCGGTTTTCATTTACACAAATGATGTTACGTTATTTGTAAAGTTTAATAGTGCAATTTTAAGTCAATTTTGTACATTTTTTAGTATGACTTTGTTTGTAAAAACAATAAATGTATGTTTTACTCTAAAATTTGACGAAAAGTATGATTCAATAACTGGCAATTATCAATTTCAATAACTAATTGACAACCAATAGGTTTATATTGTCAATCTAAACTGATCCTGAGGCTAGTGGTGGTCGAGTAGTTTTTGTGTTACAGCAGTAATATTTGCCAGGTTATATAATAATCTTGACCCAACTATTGCATCCCAGTCCCTCGAATCCCCACAAACCTCGCAAATGTCAAACGAAATGATTTTTTTACCCGATTCCATAATGCGTTCGAGCAGATAAACAAGCTGGTTGTACGAGAGGCCTCCGGGGACCGGAGTTCCTGTTCCAAGACTGTAAATATGCTCCAGCCCGTCCACATCAATTGTAACATAGATGTTGTCCGGTAGAATTGCAATGATCCGGTCTACCTGTTCGCCCCATGTCTTTCCTTCGTATCGTTCTCGGGCAAGCGCAGAATCAAAGAACGTGAATATTCTCGAATCTTCTTTAATCATGGTGTGCTCCTGCTCGCAATAATCCCTTATTCCCACCTGTACCAGACCGGAGACACCTTCAAGTTTCAATACATTATACATGATGGAGGCATGAGAATATCTAAATCCTTCGTAGGAAGGCCTCAGGTCAGCATGAGCGTCAATTTGCAATACCCCAAAATTGTCGTATTGTTGCGAAACGGCCTTTATTAATCCGTACGGAGCGCTGTGATCCCCGCCAAGCACCACCGGAATTTTTCCGGCTTCAATCAGCTCGGTCGATTTACCATAAACCCAATCATTTATTCGCTCCGACAGCACATTGATATTTTTAAGTATAATATCGATATACTCATCCGTTAATTCAATTTTCTCACCTTCCAGGAATTTTATGTATTCCACGGCGAATTTCCTGGCCTGGTTATTTTTCGAAATCCATTCGTCATCAATAGGCAGCATACAAATTCCCAGCTTCCATGCATCCGGAATTCGTTCCATAAACAAATCAATTTGCGAAGAAACGCGTAATACTGCTTTGGGGCCGAGCGAAGCTCCGTCTTTGAATGAGGCTGTCACATCCCAGGGCACCGGGATCACAACGATTTCAGAGGTATCCTGATCAAAAGGCAGGCCGAATAGTTTTCCGGTCTGACCGATCCCGTTCGGGTCAAACCGTTTTATTAATTTCTTTTTTAAGAATGAACTCATTGGAGCATGTCTTTTACAAATTTGGGCAAAACAAAAGAAGCGGCATGTACCTCGTAATTGTAATATTTCAGACGGTGGCTATTCGAAAAGCGATCTGCCTTTTGCCTGTCCAGAAAAAGCATCGGGTCGGCATCTCCTTTGGCGCAAAACGAAAAACTCCACATTCCGGATGGGAAGGAAGGCAAAAACATGAGATAACAGCTCACGTTCTGTTTTCCAAATATTCTAAAGTAACATTGATAAACTTCGGTGAATATATGCCGGTTAAACCTTGGAGACTCGCTTTGGGTCACCATAATTCCACCTGGCCGCAGAATTCGAAAAGCATCTCTGTAAAAGCGTTCCGTAAACAGACCTTTGCTGGGACCACCGGGATCGTCGGAATCGATAATGACGACATCATACGATTCGGAGGCGCACAACGCTGCGTAATTGACTCCATCCTCGATGCTGATTTTTACCCGTTCGTTGGTCAGAGAAGATGACAACGCAGGCAGATGATTTTGGGCGGCTTCAATTACAAATTGATCGATCTCGACCAAATCAATGGATTCAATCGTTTTGTGCTTCACTAGTTCGCGTACCGTGCCACCATCTCCTCCTCCGATAACAAGCACCTTTTTGGGGTGCGTATGCGCTAAAACCGGTACATGAGCAATCATTTCATGATACACATATTCATCTTCTTCCGCACAGGCAATATTCCCATCCAGCACAAGAATCTTCCCAAGCGCTTCCGTTTGGTATATTTCAATTTTCTGATAATCCGATGTATGGTTGTACAAGCGCTCTCCGTCGTGTTTCAACGAAAGAGCAATGCTTTCATTTCGTTCCGTAAACCATATATTCCTGGAACTTTGAATGGCTGGTTTTTTTTGAGGTCGATTTTCATTGTTGCCGTGGGGCCCATGACTGGCTGTGGCTAACAAATTCCTCTGTCCTCTGTTTAACTCTACGGTCGAACCGTGAGCGGCGGAAAATTTGTCCTTTAAATACGCATAGGCAACCCATGGATCAACCGTATCCCCGCAGGTGTATATATCGATTGACGCATAGCCATATTCCGGCCAGCAATGTATGGAGAAATGGCTTTCCTGGATCACAATCACTCCGGATACTCCAAAAGGAGAGAAATGATGAAACGTTGAATTGATAACCGTCGCTCCTGCCCTATCGGCGGCTTCAAGCATGGCCTTTTCAACAAACGTAACATCATTTAAGCATTCAATATCACAACTGTAGAGTTCGGCAATAATATGACGACCAAGCGCAATCATATGTTTAATCAGACAAAATCACCGGCCGATACATAATACTCAAAGGAGGCATTTTCCTGTGACGCCAGGGCCCAGTCTTCAACACCAATCGATATTTTCACCATGCTCCCGGACTCCATACCATCAAAATGATGTCCGGTCAGGTATTCCACAAAATATGTAAGTACGGGATTATGACCGACGATAATCACCTCATCCCACTCATTATTAAATTCACACACCTTATTGAAAATAATTCTTACGGATGCTTCGTATAACTCGGGATCAACCGTAATTTTTAACACATCAAAATTTATCTGATCCGCGATTTGCTCGGCAGTTTGTACGGCTCTTGTAGCGCTACTGCACACAATTGCCGAGATGTCCGTATACTTTTTATATATAAATACGCCTAACCTCGAAGATTGCTGTAATCCTTCGGAGGTAAGTCCCCGGTCGATATCTTTGACATCGCCTTCATCGGGTTTTGCTTTTGCATGCCGGATAATAAAAAGTGTTTTTCCCATAATATTAGCCGTTTGTAATTTCCGTTATTGCGGTATCGAAACATATTGATTTGCTATTTTAGTAAATTTTTGTTGATATTTGGGCCTTTATTTCAAAAACAGAGCATTAATGTCGAAGAATCTAGTAATCGTTGAGTCACCGGCCAAAGCCAAAACCATTGAAGGGTATTTAGGAGCGGATTATAAAGTTGTTTCAAGCTACGGCCATGTGCGCGACTTGCCAAAGGATGATATGGCCATAGATATCAAAAATGGATTTAATCCAACTTATGAGATTTCGAAAGACAAAAAAGAGGTGATCAAAAACCTGAAAAAAGATGTAAAGACTTCCGAAATGATCTTCCTTGCCAGTGACGACGACCGCGAAGGCGAAGCGATATCCTGGCATTTGAAGGAGGCGCTAAAGCTCGATGACCAAAAGACCAGAAGGATTGTTTTTAGGGAAATTACCAAAAATGCCATCACCAATGCAATAAAGTCTCCGAGAGGTTTGGATTTGGATCTGGTAAATGCTCAGCAGGCGCGAAGGGTACTTGATCGGTTGGTGGGATTCGAAATCAGTCCGATTCTCTGGAAAAAAATAAAGCGTGGCCTCTCCGCCGGCAGAGTTCAATCCGTTGCCGTAAGACTTGTTGTCGAGCGCGAGCGGGAAATCGAACGATTCAAGGCAAAATCATTCTTTAAAGTAACAGCGCTATTCAATATTAATGGCGGCAAAAAATTAAAGGCGGAACTCGGGAAACGATTTGACTCTGAACAGGACGCATACGATTTTCTGAATAAGTGTCTCGGCGCAGAGTTTAAAATAAAAAATCTTGAAAAAAAGCCGGCGAAAAAATCGCCTGCGGCTCCTTTCACCACTTCAACATTACAGCAGGAAGCCAGCCGGAAACTGGGATATTCCGTTTCACAAACCATGTCGGTAGCCCAGAAACTATATGAGGCGGGAAAAATCTCTTATATGAGAACCGATTCCGTAAACCTTTCTCAGGAAGCACTCGACGGTTCCAAAATGGCCATAGAACAATTATACGGTACCGAATACGTAAAAAACAGGCAATACAAGAGCAAGTCGAAATCTGCCCAGGAAGCACATGAAGCCATAAGACCTACAAACCTTATGAGCCAGGAGGTGAGTTCGAATTATAGCGAGCAAAGGCTTTATGACCTGATATGGAAAAGAACGATTGCCTCTCAAATGGCTGACGCACAAATAGAACGCACCATTGCTACGATAGGTATTTCGTCTGTGCCTGAAACCCTGTCTGCCCAGGGAGAAGTGATCAAGTTTGACGGATTTTTGAAAGTGTATATAGAATCTACCGACGACGAAGATGCAAACGGCGAGCGCCATGATATGTTGCCGCCTCTGGAAATCGGTCAGTTGCTTTCCCTGGATCATATGCTGGCAAAAGAAGGTTTTACCCGCCCGCCCGCCAGGTACACCGAAGCAAGTCTCGTGAAAAAACTGGAGGAAATGGGCATAGGCAGACCTTCTACATACGCCCCGACAATTACAACGATCCAAAAGCGGGACTACGTTTTAAAGGAATCCCGGGATGGCGTGGAACGATCCTATAAGGAGATGATTCTTCAACATGATCGCATTTCGAATTCTGCGAAGACAGAAATCACGGGATCGGAAAAGAATAAACTTTTCCCTACCAACACGGCAATGATCGTCAATGATTTCCTCATCGGTCAATTTCCAAAAATTATCGACTATTCATTCACGGCAAATGTAGAAAAAGAATTGGACGAAATTGCGAATGGCAAGCTGGAGTGGGTGAAGATGATTGACGGGTTTTACGGAAGCTTTCAAAACGATGTAGAAACCTCGCAAAACATCAGCAAATCGGAGATCGGAGCTTTGCGCGAGCTGGGGGTAGATCCGGAAACGGGGAAAAACGTTTATGCCCGATTGGCCAGATTCGGGCCATGTGTACAATTGGGAGAGCTTGAAGATGAGGAAAAACCCAGATTTTCGAGCCTTAGAAAGGGGCAATTGATCGAGACAATCACGCTTGAGGAAGCGCTGGAATTGTTCAAATTACCTCGTCACGTCGGAAGTTACGAAGGTCTGCCGGTCGAGGCGAATATTGGCAGGTATGGCCCTTACGTCCGTCATGCAAATAAATTTTACGGACTCGGTGAGGAGGATGATCCGTTAACCGTATCCGAAAAAAGGGCCATCGAACTAATTGAACGTAAAAGAAAGGAAGATGCCAGCAGGATCATAAAAATCTTCTCTGAAAATGAGGAGTATCAGATATTAAAAGGGAAATGGGGACCATATTTGAAGGCGGGCAGAAAGAATGTTAAATTGCCCAAAGACAAGAAACCGGAAGAACTCACGTTTGAGGAATGTGTCGAGTTGGCAGAAAAATCACCGGCAAAAAAAAGAGGTGGAAAAAGGAAAAAGTAGTCGAATGAAAAAAATCGTTGTCCTGTCCGGGGCCGGGGTAAGTGCAGAAAGCGGGATTAAAACATTTAGAGATTCCGGAGGATTGTGGGAAGGGCACAATGTAATGGATGTGGCCTCCCCCGAAGGCTGGACCAGGGATCAGGACTTGGTTCTGAATTTCTACAATGAACGCAGAAAGAATGCAATCAAAGCCAAGCCAAACGAAGGGCACCTTATCATTGCCGAATTGGAAAAGTACTTCAGCGTCACCGTAATTACCCAGAACATAGACAATCTTCATGAAAAGGCCGGCTCTACCAATGTTTTACATTTGCATGGCGAACTGTTTAAATCCAGAAGCACCCTTGATCCGAATTTAATTTACGACATCGAGGGTTGGGAGTTGAAAACAGGCGATACATGCGAAAAAGGCGCTCAGCTTCGCCCGCATATCGTTTGGTTTGGGGAAATGGTACCAATGATGGAAGTCGCGGTTGAAGAAACACTTACCGCTGATATCTTTATCGTTATCGGCACTTCTCTTCAGGTATATCCGGCGGCGGGATTACTGCAATATGTAAGATCAACCGTTCCAAAATATATTATAAATCCCAATATGCCGGACATTCCCGGAAGCTCCAATCTACACCTTATCGAAGAGGTGGGAAGTGTCGGCATGAAAAAGGTAAAAAAAATTCTGCTGGGCGAGGGAAAGAAATGATTTTCGAGTACTTTAATTTCTCCCTATAAACCCGGTTATTTTATCGTCAAATTGATCGTGAAAAGTTCTTATCTTTGAACATTCATGCTTTTTAGAAAATCTATTTTGGAAAAGCATCGAAATATAATGTATCTTATTCGGAACGAACAAATTGTCTGACTGGCATGCTTGCTCGTATAATTCATTCATAGATTCGGTCTAATTTTTAGTTATGGTAAAAGGATTGTTCATTTCATATCTGACTTATTTTTTTTGTTTGCTTCCATTCATCGTCCACGGCCAGTATGTGCTGCTCTCCGAATACAATGCGGACAGCACAATAAGGTCCGATGGCTTCGTCGATGATCAAGGCCTTAAGCAGGGAACCTGGAAATCATTTACATTGGACGGGAATATTCTTCAAATGGGCAGATATACCGACGACAAGCGCGAAGGTCTGTGGCTTGCTTATGACCTCGCGGGAAATATTGTGATGGAAACGAACTACGAAAACAACATTTCAAAAGGAATGCTTCGAAAATATTATTCCGGAAGAAGGGTTAAAGAAGAAGGAGAAATTGAAAATGACATTAGAATTGGCTCCTGGAGCGCATACTATCCGAACGGGAAGATTAAACTAACCGGCAACTATCATAAAGGGCTAAAAGTCGGAAAATGGAAAAGTTTTTATAATTCGGGAAAACTCCAAAACGAATCCCTGTATACGAGAGATACCCTCAATGGAAAATACATAACGTACTTTCCCATGGGGACCGTAAAAGAGGAAATGGAATATAAAATGGGTGAAAAATACGGCAAATATGAAGAATATTATGAAAACGGTCAGTTGAAAAGAACCGGCATATACCAGGATGATCGCGAAGTAAGCGACTGGAAAGAATACTACGACAATGGCCTTATAAAATCGGAACAAAAGTACGAAGACGGTCTTCCCCGCGATACATGGACGTACTACTATCCGTTTTCAGGGATCAAGAAAGAGATCACATTTAAGAACGGGCTGCTGGACGGAGCCTATGTCGAAAATTTTCCTGGCAACGGCAAGAGTGTTCGGGGCAGGTACAAAGAGGGCCTCAGAACCGGTACCTGGTACAATTATCATGAAAACGGCAAGATTTACTCATTTGGCGCGTATTTGGAGGATATGAAATCCGGTAACTGGAAGTATTTCGATGAAAAGGGGAGCCTGGTTGCCGAAGGAGAATTTGCGAACGATTTGGAAGATGGCCAGTGGTATTTTTACTATTTCAACGGAAATTTGAAAACCATCGGAGTTTATGCGAACGGCAAGGAAGACGGTTTGTGGGGCAATTTTCATATAAATCAAGTCTTAAAGGTAGAAGAAACCTGGAAAGAAGGCAGGCTGCTCTCTTCCGGTCCGTACATCACGGCTTATGGAGATACCTTGCCTTCCGGGACGCTTAAAAACGGCAACGGCATATTGAAGCGTTACTATGACAGCAAAGCATTGCGGGAAGAATTCACTTATAAAAACGGGATGAAAAACGGACCTGCAAAATCTTATTATGAAAAAGGCGAACTGGCAGCCGAAGGCGGTTATACTGAGAATAAAAAGGAAGGTTTGTGGAAGTTTTATCATAAAAATGGAAATGTAGAATCCCAGGGAAGGTATAAAAACGACCAACCGGAAGGACTTTGGATGTTTTTCAACAAATCCGGCACAGCCATCGATAAAAAAGATTATACCAAATTAAGGAAGCTGGAAGAAATAATGGCAAACGAATGATACCGGAAAGCTTAAAGAACGCTACTTTCTAATAAGCTTTTTTGTTTCTTCCAAATGTCCGGCCGTTATTTTGTACAGATAGGCTCCTTTTTTAAGCAAGCTGAGATCTGCAGTGACATGGTGTAATCCGGCATCGCGAACCTCGTCCAAAACCGTTTGAACCGACCTGCCTTTGATGTCCGTAATTTCCAGCTTCACCCTGTTTCTGGAACTAATTCTAAAACCAAATACGGTACTTTGTGAAACCGGATTTGGATAACAGTCTTCCAGAAAGTTTCTGGTATTTAAAAATGCCTCTGTGGTTCCCGTAATGCCATTGCCTATGATGGGAAGCCTGGAATCGACCCAATTGCCAAACAAAGTGGCATTTACGGCATCGCTGTCTGCCTCGAGCCAATCTACTACGGCAGAGGCAAATACCTGGCGATAATCGTATTGGTGCACAAGGTTGCCATTATCAAGGCTATTTAAATCAGGATTAGTGCCAATTACTCCGGGTTTCACCATTTTTCCAAACACAAACATCGGAGCGGCAGTACCGTGATCGCTGCCATAACTTCCGTTCGAATATGCGCGGCGGCCAAATTCCGAAAATGTCATTGTGATCACCCGGTCCTCGAGCCCCAATTCCTTTAAGTCATCCTGGAAGGCCTTCATGGCCGATGAAATATGGTACAACAGGGCAGCGTGTGTCCCCATAGTGGCATCATAGGCCTCTACCTGCTCGGCGTGGGTGTCAAAACCGCCGCGTCTCGCCAAAAATATTTTGGTTTTTACTCCACCGCTCAGCAACCTGGCAATCATCTTTAACTGGGGAGCGAGCCTGTTTCTTATTCTTCCGGAAGGAGCGTTCAACGGATACAATTCAGGATAAGGGACTTTCGGGCTATTACTCCCTTGTTCATAGGCCTCTTTTAACCTGCCCGCATACTGATTTGATTTCTCTTCGATGTCCATGATCCATTTCAACTCCTCGCCGTAATGCGTATTTTCTATGTGTTCCGGAGGAGCTCCTCCGACACTGGTAATAAGATCATAAAATTGCTCGGGATTTTGAATGGATATAGCCGTAGGTATGCCGTTGCTTCGATGAAAAGCAAGAGAAACTCCATTTCCTATTTCGATGGCCAGCGGGTCCGGCATCCCGGCATTGGGATAATTCTCCGGATAGCCCGGAAATTCGTGATCCAGTAATCTTCCCATCCAACCGGAAGGAAGATATTCGTCATAATCTCCTCCCATAAACCAGATATCGCGGCTTCTGAAGTGCGAGCCGTTTACATTTTCATAGGCGACATTTTGTACGATATTGACCTTGGCCCGGTCGTACAATTCTTTCATATGTGTCAGGTCCGGGTGCAGCCCCACCTGGTCTTCGACACTTAACGTGCTGTCCAATTCGATGTACTTCCGCTTGCCATTATCCGGAATTGCCAGATTTGGTCTTAACTGATAATATTCTGCATATTGATTGATCGGGATTATGGTGTTCAACCCGTCATTCCCTCCATGTAATTGAATCAACACCAATACCCGGTCATTGTCGCTCGTTGAGGCCAATCGATACAAAGGCGCAGTTTTAGCCAGGGCATTCAGAGGTATATGGTTCAACATGAAGGAAGAACCTGCTGCGACCGGTAATTTCTTTAAAAAACTTCTTCTTCTCATTTTTTCTGACGTTAAAAGAGTTGATATTCCGGCGATTGAATGAGCGCATTGATTAAGTTTTCAAGATGAAAAACAACTTGAAAATCCTCGCCATTGATAATGGTAGAAACCCAATCCGCTTCTTCCACATCCACCAGCAGGGTAGATTTAAAATGGTTGAAGCGCTCCTGGGTGATGTCTTCCGGCAACATATAATCGACAAAAAAAGCAACAATCGACTGTGGAGAGTTCAAATCAATTCCCTCACTCTGACAATATTGAAGAATGTCCAACCGGTAAAGGACCTGATCATTTTCATCTTTATATCCCAGTAACAAATCGGTAGAGATCTGATATCTTCGGGCCAGATTATTGGCCGTAATCCAGTTCCTATTGTAAACCGGCGCCTGATGATATGCTCTATAGCCCGCTACCTCGAATGGCTCATAAAAATCCAATCCCTGATTTCCCAGCTTTCCAAAGACAAGGTCATATGCAGCATCATAAAAGGACCCCAGGTTCGAGACAGGATCGGGAAGCGTGATCTTAAAAAACCGCAAAGATCCCAGGACGACTTCCAGAGGAGATTTTATTATTCCCCCCCTATTGTCATCGGTTTCCGTTGCATTGTCGGAATCAAAAAAGTGCTGGCTTCTGAAAAATTGCTCCAGCACAGGTTTCATCTCAAAATCACTGGCGATAAAGGTCTGCGCCAAAGGACCGATGATGTCATTTTCTATTTCATCCGTTATATCGTAATATCCGAAAAAACGATACAGCCGGCGGCATATATACCTGGCAGTCGCTTCCTGGTCAAAGATCATATTTACCAACTGATCGATTTCGCCCAAAGCGGCGTCTTTGGTGGCTTTATCTCCGATCAATTCATCGGGTTGGATGGTCGTGCCCTGAAAACGCGAACTAAAGGCTTTTACCGATGCATCGTGATTCGAAGCCTCATTTCCGCTCCCTCTCAATATGCCCATGGCTACGCCGGTGTCCGCATCGATATTTCCGTAGTCCCAATCCGTATTCCAGCCAGATAGGACCTTTGAGGCTTCAATCACATCCTGCTCCGTAAAGGTGGTGTAATCATCCGGCCCCACCTGATCTCCTTTGCCAATGGTATACAGCTCAAAGAATTCCCGGGCAAAATTTTCATTTGGCCTGCCCACATCATTCAATCTTCCATCCAGGTGAACCAACATGGCATTGTCATAGCAGATCTTTTTGCAGAGCTCCTTAAAACTCCCGAGTGCGTAATGTCTGAACAATTTAATCTGATAATAAATTGCGGTGCCCCTGTTTATTCTGGACGAAATCGTTGTAAAATGCGTATGATAAAACCAGGAAATCCGGTCGATGATACTATTCCCTGAAGTGCGCATCAGGTTAAACCACCAGGCAAATGTCATATCCATCAGCACGCCGGATTCGCTGTTCGCCCCGGTTGGCTTCGGATTTACCCACGATGCGCCGGTCAATACATCCACAGGAGGATCGGCCGGCGGTTTTTCTTCGAGAATGATCGCCAATGCCTGGTCAATATTATAGTTTGAAAATGTATCAATATCTGCCCTGGCAGGTCCGAAAGTAGTCCTTCTTAACAGGTGAGCGGCATTCTTTCTTCCCAATGGCGCACTAAGGTTAATTGGATTCAAGGATGACATAGCAATCAATTAGAATTAAATTCCTATTTAGCTTTTTATAACAACCTTTAAAAATCCCAAAAATTGGATTAGCGCATCCGTGAATGCTGTAGATTATCTTACTTCATAAGCTTTCGTGCCATTTAGAAATTGGCGAGCCTGAAATCCGGCGTATCATCAAAAAGGGATTAAATGAAAAGTTTAACCCGGAGCATACAGTGAATTCAGCCCTTAACATATGATCGTAAACTGTTTTTATTTTTGTTTTTCCTTACATCACGGCCGTTTTTTATTCGATTTAAATGTTAACTTAAAGTTATTTAAGTTAAATTTGTGTTAACATTAATTTAACATTGGGACGTAATTCAAAGGCTATGAAGACGCAATATCAAAAATTATCAAAATATGGAATAAGTACAATGGTATTCGGGAAAACAAAAAAGAAGGATTATTTTGCATTTTGGCTTTTGATTGCGATGATCTTTCTGATTGGCCTATTGGTCTGACCCGGAAAATTCTACTAATTTTCTCCGCCCCGGCAGGCATGCCAAACGGACCGACGGGCCTGACATGCCGGCCTACAGGTCCTCCGCAGCGAATGGAGGATCAATCCGGAAATCTGGGGACATGCCTAAATTTTGGCGCCTTTTCTTTTTCGTTTGGCAGAAAAACCAGCCGATCGACGGATAAGTTGAATTCCGCTTCCACCCGGAAGTGCCGACCGATCCCGGATAGGCGCCCAAGGGGGGCCGAGCTCCGGGATTAGATATCAACCGATAAAAACAAAGGCTTAAAATGGTCTGGAGCTGCCACTTTAAGCCTTCTTCGCTTCCGGATTATGTTAAAATAATACCCGCATCAGACTTCAAAATCATCACTTTCGATATACGCTTCAATTAGTTTCTCCTCGCCTTTCTTCCCTTCGGAAAAATTGCCATGTTCCATTCCCAGAACAAAATCAGTGCTTCGGCTGTAAATATGCTTAAATATATTTTTATAATTAATCTCACCGGTGGTAGGCTCTTTTCTTCCCGGATTATCTCCAATCTGGAAATATCCTATTTCATCCCAGGTCAGGTCAATATTCCGGATAAGGTGCCCTTCATTTTTTTGCATATGATAAATATCGTACAAGATTTTACATGCCGGACTATCGACAGCTTTACAGATCATATAGGTTTGATCGGAGGTGCGCAAATAGAGGTCCGGGGAATCGGATAGTGGTTCGAGCACCATCGCCAGGCCGTGAGGCTCCAGGATCTCCGCCCCTCTCCGAAGCGCCTCGATCACATTGGCATGCTGAATGCCAATGGGTAACTTTCGATGAAAACCACCGGGGACAACCGTCATCCATTTGGCATTAACGCGTTTCGCCACATCCACTGCTCTCCGGCAGCCGTCTAGAAAAATATCGACATACTCAGGATTTCCGGCGGCCAGCGTATTTGCCATGTTACCTCCTTTATCAATAACAAAAACCCCCATGGTCATATTGCGCCCGGCAAGTGCTTCGCCAATTTTCGTCTGGGTGGTCACGTCCCGCCGCATCATTCCATTATCTTCCATAGCCGTAAATCCGCAGTCGGCCATAAAATTTATCTGATCGATTAAATCTTCTCCGGCGCTGTTTTTAAACATCCCAAAATGCGGCGCATATTTCAGTTTAAACTCCGCTTTACCTTTTTTCTTTTTCTTCTTTTTGGCCGGCATAGCCATGGAAGAACCGGTAGCCAGGGTGGTCACACCAGCGGCGAGCGCTCCTTTTTTTATAAAATTTCTTCGTTCCATTATCTTGTCTTGAATAATAAAAAATATGACTGGTTTTAAATTACATAAAGCCTACTTTGGGAATAGGTTTTTGAAGTTTTGAAGGGAATTACCTGCCGGCGGCAGATATGTCTTTGCAAAAGCTCCTGTTTTTTTTGTAACAGAAAAAACCCGCAACTGCGTATTTCGGAATATCGCAGATACGGGATTACATTTTAAAAGATCAATTTTCTAAAAAACAATTGATTTACCCGGTACGGCTATCGGATAATATCCGTCACCATTGGGCATAACCGGTGGTGTATCATCCCATGAATTTGCATCAGGCATAAGCTGAATTTCAGATGCCAGTGCATCATCCATCCTAACTTCCAGGCCTGAGTAGGTCGCATACCTGCCTAAAATTGCGGTCATGGTTGACATCGCTCCGTTATACAAATCATTTATGGCTTCACCTTTCCTGATGGAGGCAAACAACAGATCGTGCTCTACCTGATACGGGTTTGGATCATTTTTCCCTCGATGCTTGTAAATGGTATTGCCCTTTAAGTCTATGATCGAGCCGCTACCTGCAGTTTTAACGACACCTTTTGTCCCAACTAAGGTTTCGGATACGTTATTCTTGCAGTTCTTTATATGCCGGCATTGGCTGTTGAGCATTGTTCCGTCTTCATAGGTGTATTCCACATAATGATGATCAAAGATCTCTCCGTGCTCTTTTCCTGTCCTTACCTGGCGACCACCCATACCCTGGGCCGAGACCGGATAGGCGCCTTTGGCCCAATTAAATATATCAATATTGTGAATGTGCTGCTCAACGATATGATCACCGCATAACCAGTTGAAATAATACCAGTTTCTCATTTGATATTGCATCTCCGTATATTCCGGCTTTCGTTCGCGCACCCAAACTCCACCGCCATTCCAGTAGACCTGACCGGAAGTGATGTCTCCTATTGCACCGTCTTTCACACGTTTCATGATTTCCAGGTACTTGGTTTGGTAGTGCCTTTGAAGCCCGACTACAATGTTGAGGTTCTTTTGCTCGGAAACCTTAACCAATTCCAGACATTTCCTGATTCCGGGAGAATCGGTTGCAAGTGGCTTTTCACAAAACACATGCTTCCCCTGATTGATGCATTCCTCCAGATGATAGGGCCTGAAGCCGGGAGGTGTTGCAAGAATTACTACGTCTGCTTCCTTAATCGCCTCTTTATAGGCATCGAATCCGACAAATTTTTTGTCTTCTTTTACTTTTACGTTCTTTTTCCGGTCGTCGGACAGGTGCTCCGAATTCATAATGCTGGTTAAACTTTTATCCAGTCTATCCTTAAACGCATCTGCCATTGCCACGAGTTGTACGTCCGGATCGGCCGTAAGTGCCTGCACGGTAGCGCCTGTACCTCTGCCGCCACAACCAATTGTGGCAAGTTTAAGCTTTTTTGCTTTCGGGTTTACAAAAGCACTTGCTCCCACCGGC
>JAKSDO010000239.1 GCA_022360055.1 Cytophagales bacterium
GCCTTTATGTCTTAGTTTTTTTGAATCGGACGATTGATTGATGATCTAACCGGATGATTCATCTCCATCTGTCAAAATTCCGGAGCTCTTTTTGTACGGCATTGATTTTAACCCGATTTATTCCCGATAAATCATTTTCAAAAGAATATAAAGCTGTAAAAGATGGAATCATCATCAAATATACATCGGGATAACCCCGATAAGGCTAAAACATGATCGCCTAAATTTGGGGCATCCAGAATTGGATGCTCATGTCCGGTTTTGAGCGTTTTATGCTTTATCGGTCCGGAGGGCGAGAAATTCCATGAATTTTTCGGACTAAAAACTAACTTTGATCAACGACCTTGCCTGGACACCCCGGAGTTCTTTTAAAGTTTCGATGCTTTTTAGATAGGGGTAAAAAACATCCAGCTTTTTGGAAATGGCTTTTGACTCATAATCTCCGGATAATGATTGAATCAATTCCTCCAATGGAGGCTTTTGAATCGGATACACGCGTATCTTATAATCGTCTTCCACTCCTGCCTTTTCTGCGGCGATAGCAACAGCATCATCTAAGTCTCCGTGCATGTCAATAAGTCCGTTCTCAAGTGCTTCGTCGCCGGTCCAGATCCTGCCCGATGCAAGCGGTTCCAGTTCATTCTTTTCCATGGATCTCCCCTCAGCGGCTTTTGTGATAAAGGAGTCATAAGATTTCAACGTATTTTTCTTCAGATACTGGATTTCGTATTCCGACAATGGTTTGGTCATACTAAAAATATCTGAGAAATGGCCGGTTTTCACATTGTCTGTCGTAATGCCAAGTTTGTTTTCCAAAAATCCCTGCATATTGAAAAGCATGGAAAAAACACCGATGGACCCTGTTATGGTGTTGGGTTGAGCAAGTATGGTATCGCAGGCCATCGCCATATAGTATCCTCCGGAAGCCGCATAATCGGACATAGATGCAATAACCGGTTTCTTTTCCGCAGCTAATTTTATTGCCCGCCACATGATATCGCTTGCCAAAGCGCTTCCCCCTCCGGAGTTGATTCGGATGACAATCGCCTTAATTTTATCATCATCCCCCGCTCTTTTTATTTCTTTGGCATATTTCTCGGAGCCGATATTGTCAATATCTCCTTTCCCGGGCACTATATTTCCGGAGGCAACAATTACAGCTATCCGGTTTTTGGATGACTTATAGTTGCTAAATGATTTTCTATACTTCTTGTACGACACAAAATGGACATCTTCTTCTTCCACTCCGAGCTTTTCTTTTATGACATCAATTACTTCATCCCTGTAGCCAAGTTTGTCGACAAGACCATATTTAACAGCATCCACCTCAAGATTTGCAAGAGCCGAATCAGAAATATTCTTGACTTCATCAAACGACATCGACCGGCTTTGGGCTACCTTTTCCAGAAGATTACCGTGAATATTCGCTAACAATTCGTCGTATCTCTGGCGCACGGCCGGGCTCATATTCTTGCGGTCGAAAGGTTCGCTGATTTCCTTATAATCACCCGCTTTAAACGTGATAGGTTCTATCTCCAGTTTTTCAAATAAACCTTTAAAATACATACCTTCTATATTCAACCCATTGAATTCCAGGATCGAGAAATCAGGATTAAGATATACTTCATCGGCAACGGAGGATAAAAAGTACGCGCCTTCCGTATAATATTCGCTATAGCTTAAGATGAATTTTCCGGATTCTTTAAATTTTTCCAGAGCGTCCCGCAATTCGCAGATTGTCGAAATCCCTGCCATTGCATTTGGTGTCTCTAATAAAATACCTTCAACACGATCATCCCCGGCGGCATGTTTAATAGCTTCTTTAAACTCCATCAATCCTATACCACTGTCCTGAATGCTTGAGAACATCGGTATTCCTTCAAACGGGTCTTCCATTTCTCGTTCCAGAATGGGTTTATTGAGTTTTAGGTGTAAAACCGTATTTTCTTTCAATTCAACAAGTTTTTCATCAGATCCGGCAGAAACGATCAGGATCAAAATAAAAAACATGAACAATGTGAAAATGAAAAGCCCGACAAGAGTCGCCAATAGGTTTCGCAAAAACTTCATATCCAATCATTATAATTAAGAAACAATAATAGCTTTTGCGGTATATTTAAAAAAGCATAATTCTATTTTTGAGGAATTTAAAGGATGAAAGGAATATATCTATTATTAGGAAGTAATCTGGGAGACAGGCAAAGTTTGCTCCTGAGCGCGATCAAGCATATTGAAGAGCGTATTGGAAAGATTGTTCAAGCGTCTTCCATCTATTCAACAAAAGCATGGGGCATGGAAGACCAGCCGGATTTTTTAAATCAGGTAATAGAATTGGAATCCCGGCTAGATCCTCGGACAATTCTCAGGCATGCCATTGAGATCGAATCAATACTCGGACGTAAAAGATACAATAAATGGGGTTCGAGAATTATTGACATCGATCTTTTATATTATGGCGATCTAGTGCTGGAATCCAAAGAC
>JAKSDO010000211.1 GCA_022360055.1 Cytophagales bacterium
TTCCGCAGGAAAGCGGTCGCTAAGTAAATGTCTAATGAACGGGTAGTTCATTGAAGAGCTCCAGATTCCGGGCCGGTTTCAAATGAGTTGGTTCGATATTACACCTGGGAAGGTCTTTGTGAGTTACACTGAAATAGATCGAGGAAAACTATACCTTTTTGACAATAATCTCAGCAGTATTGATACCATCACTATAGATCATAATGCGCCTGAAAATCCGGCTCCATACATGATGGTTGATCCTTTTGACTATTCATTCCAAAATGGCAGTGAAAGGAGACTTTTGTTCTCAAGCTATATGAGTGATACGATTTGGGATATTTCAAACGGGCGAAAAAACGTTGGTTATATACTTAATTTAGGAGACAAATTATTGCCAGAAAAATACCGGTATAGCCGTTTTAAAGGAGATTTTGATCGCTTTCAAAAGGTAGCAGCCCCCTATCAAAAAGTTAAACTGATGGATACTCCTTCCTGCCTGTTTATTTTTCAAAAAGGGTGGACAGAACAAGAGCTCAATTCGATCTATATTCATGATACGGCTGAAAACACTACACATAAATATGAAACACCCTACATTTTTGACGATTTGGTTGGGAAACGAAATTTGGTCCCACGCTACTCTTCCGACAACTGCATCATTGCAACTATCACTCCGATAGAACTCAAAGAAGAATTGAAAAACAAAGGCATTAAATTCAAGTCGGGAGAGAATGCACCATCACCATTATGGATCGAGCAGATGGAAAAGGTCAAAGAAGATGACAATCAAATTCTTGTGCTGATTCCGGTACGAAACAAACGTTAGAAAATTAGATTTAAAATGCATATGTGGTAGCTTGTCTGTATTGGAAATGGGCTGGTTCATATTGGAAACAAGTCGATTATTGTAAATTATTGAAAAATCTCCTTCAGATACTTGTTTTTCTGTTGATACTTTCATGCCCGGTAAGTGTAAAGGTTGATATTACCCAACTTTACCCATTTTTAAATGTCATTACCTCGTAACTTTATTTCAGAGATTTTTTAGGTGCGATGGAAACCGTTAAGGACTTTCGGTACAACAATTTGGCGATGAAGAAAGCCATATCATTCGGTCGAATAGAATTGGCGCTCGACTTGATATTGTTGAATAGCAGGATCCTGTAATTTATTGTTGTAGAACGATTTTTTTGTTCCTGAAATGATCGACTTTTCTTTTATTCTATATGATTATTCCGGCGCAAGGACGTATGCCACTGAGTTGCCATATTACCGTTCAACCCATTCGGGGAAAGCGTTGAACAAATTGTATTTGGAAAGCAGTTATTACCGTGAATATATAATGATTGACGGGAAAAGAGCAGGAA
>JAKSDO010000044.1 GCA_022360055.1 Cytophagales bacterium
ATAAAAAGTATCATTTCGAACGGAGTGAGAAATCTGATTTAATCAATACCGGATCGCCACTAATAAACCAGATCTCTCCTGACGTACTAATGAACAATATCTGCAAAGGTCGGATGATCAACAACGATCGACATTGCCGTCACTTTCTTACCCAGCAGGTTTGTATTACCAATTACGTTCATTTTGGCTAAATTGATTCGCACTTATGTTGGCCTACCGATGACGTGTTTTTATAATAATATGTAAATCACATAAATACACAAGACTACGTCATTCAAATTTGTGCGTTTTGTATAAAAAGTTAGGCCTTGAGATGACAAGGCAGGAGCCTCGAAACAACATAAACGTCGTTTTTAATTTTACTTAAGGCTAATTTGAGCGGCTCGCCCGGACTTCTTCTCCGGGCGCAGTGTTGCACCGTGTTTAGCGCCGAGCGTCCCGGCAAGGTAATACCGTGCATCGGATATATTTGGAAATATCCGATGTTTTTGATCCGGGGG
This sequence comes from Cytophagales bacterium, assembly GCA_022360055.1. Lineage (GTDB taxonomy): Bacteria > Bacteroidota > Bacteroidia > Cytophagales > Cyclobacteriaceae > JAAUQL01. The sequence goes on from JAKSDO010000044.1 coordinate 501, forward strand.
AAACGTACGACCAAAGAGCCCCGGACGTTATACGAATAGTTTATAATTTCATGAATTTTTTGATCGTCACCCGGTCGTATTTGTCTACGATCCTTAAAAAATACACGCCTTTTTTCAGGTGATCAATTTTAATACCCGTATCGAAACCGGTATCGCCCGAAGTAAGCACCGTGCCTGTTGTATTTAGAATTGAGTATTTCTCGAAGCTTTGATTGCGATCGATAATTTTAATGTGATCCCTGGCAGGATTAGGATAAATCGAGAGTTTTTTCGAGTTCATGCGCTCCTCAGAATCGAAACGGCTTCTAACGCTGAATGTCTCCAGGCTTGAGTTAAATGCCAGTGCAGGGGTCAGTGACGAGTTGATCCCGATCTTAGGATCTTCATTGTCGTTAAGGATTTCGAATTCCACATAGGAGCATATGGATCCTTCGTTTAACGAAAGCCCATTAAGATCTTCGGAATTCCAGGAAACCGTAAGTTTCCCTTCTTCCACCTGCTTCAGGTTTGAATTAAAATCCAGCAATTGGCCGGATAATTTTTCGAAACCATATGCTTTCGGATTCCATTCAAGTGTAAATTGAAGCCCTACCAGTCCTGAAAATGCGTTGGATTTAATTGGGATTTTTACTTTATGTGCACCAAGTTGTTCTTTCTCCAGAATTAGCTCGATCTCCTCCAATTGCCGGTATCTTCCGCCATTTGAATTATTTGCATTCCAGTTGCCACCGGCATCTCCCAATTTTACGGCAGTAAAATTCAAGCCGTTATCATCCTCATCGGGCGTAATTTCAATATAATTTTCATAATCGAATTGGTCCGGTGAACCGGTGTATGTATAGTTCACAAATTCCACGGGTTTTCTGTCCTTAAATTGATTTTCCATATGAAGAATAACCGCGCGGGTTTCCGCTACATCCAGGGTTGTTAAGGATTTGCTTTCATTGACGTCACATGCAATCAAATCATAATTTGACATTATATATTTTTGCCCGAGGATATGCCAGTGCATGACCACAAGATCGAGGGTTGTGACCGCAGCATCCGTTTCGACTTCCAATACCGGCTGGATATGATACGTCTGATTCGGAGCGACACTAAAACTATAAAGTCCGTTTTCATCCGTATAGGTGACGTCATTATCGCTGCCGGATAAGGTAACTTCCACATTAGCGATGGCCTCTCCGTTTTGAGTTTTGATGTATCCACTGCAAACAACCTCCGATTGTATCGTTACCTTTCCACCCTCATAAATCACTGTCAATACCTCATCTTCTCCATTTCCAACTTCCCGCACCGTTGGATCATCCGAAAAAGCAATATCCGCTTCGCTTCCGGGATCTCCGATTACCTTAAAATCGATGGAAAAAATCTCATAATCGTCATCGACTGTAACCGGCTGGAGATCGGACGGGCTCCAGGAATAGGTGAGTTTGCCGGGCTCAAACAGATAGAACGCATCTTCGTCAAGGTCCGGAAGCCCAAAGTTTTTTGTATTTTGAAATGTCAAGAGTCCCGGATCCCATGAAATTGTTCCCTGCATGGTGAGAATGTTGGCAAAGTCTCGGACAGTAACAGGAATGGAAACATCGCTGTTTTTATTTGCAAGGGCATCGCCAATTTGAATCGTCACTTCCGGATCCCCGACCGGAAATTCTGCCTCCTGCCGGATGGTGAGCTCTATGTTGTGCGTTCCGTACGGCTGGATAATTGTCTGGGGTGTGTCTTTCACTTCTCCGTCAAATTTCACCCAGATCTCATACGTCACCCCATATTCGGGTACGTCGTAATTTACCCGCAACCTGTCATCGATTCCGTCATATTTTATTGCTTTACCGAATTTGCCGTCAACCCATTCGGGCTCGCCAATCACATCACCGGTCAAATCGTTGTTTGCATTATAGAATTCTTCTCCGGCTCCTTCATCGAATTTCCAGATTTGAAGTGTGAATCCGTCGTTTTGAAACGATTGGTCGGCCTGGTAAACGTTTTGCAACTCGGATTGGGTTCGGATCGTATTGCTAATTCTTATCTCGTCGATTGTGCCCTCAAAAAAATTCATGTACGTCTTGTCGTACGTGGTCCCGATATTAATGATGTAATGATTGTACGAAAGGGGGTCCCATATGATTACTCCGATTGAAACCCCGTTTACAAATATTTCTCCGACCCCGTTTACAGGTTTGGTGTACGCAATATGATACCACTGCGTTGGATCAAAATCATATGAAATCTCGGGATTGCTATTTGTCTGATTTACACTCAAAACGGTTTTTATGGGACCATTGGAAAAGGCCGGCGCATGAAATGTTATTAGCAGAATTACAGTAAATACGGCAATTAACGCATCGAAGCAATTTTTTTTACCAACGAAGTTCATAACGGTACTTTTGTTTTATGTTCATCAAAAGGCTCCCTGCCATGCTGCAGGCCAGGATATGTACACAGATTAAAAAATAAATTTGTGGCAACCAATTTTTTATGATCAGTACAAGATTAATTCTTAAATATCAAAGAAAAAGTCATTTAAGTATTGAAATACTACCTATACATGATTTGCTTCAAGTATCCATGCATTTGATGATTATGACTTGATTTTTCATCTCTGGGAAGGAATTTTTCATCCTTAAACCGGAATTCAGGTGTTTTGTATTTTGATATGACCGGTGAAATTCGAGAAATATTACATAAGCTGTGAACGCTTGCGCGTATCCGGTATGGTTCTCCCGGATATGGCGTTTGATGTATTTGACACTGCGTTCCTATACGTCGGAATGTCTTATCATTGGACGATCGGAGGTGTCGGGCGGACGAATGCATATTCCTGCTTTGTCAAGCTACGGAAATCAACCTGTCTTACTCCTGCCCTCAGGGGAATCCGGTTGCTTTCGACTTCTTTCTTCCCTTTGATTCCCAAAAGAGCAGAAAGAAATCAAACTCCTTCTCAAGGTGAAAGCTGACGAAGTCAGACTATTGAATTTATTTTTTGTCAAAGCTTGAATCAGCCAACAATTCTTTCAAATAAATCGTAAATTCAGGTAGACATCATCAATATCAAACGATTCGGGAACACAGATGGAAATCAAGGAACTTTTAGATAAGTATATCGCGGGGTACGATCTTATCGCCAAACAGTTGAGTTTAATGCCTTCCGAAGTTATTCACTTTAAACCTGCGCCCGATAAATGGGACATAAGTGAGATCATTGTACATTTGGCAGATTCGGAGTCACATGGTTTTGTGCGGGCAAAAAAGATTATCGCCGAAAGCGGCGGCGGGGTTACCGTTTATAACCAGCAAATCTGGGCAAATAATCTTTATTACGACAGGATGGATTACAAGGATGCGTTGGAAATGATACGGATTCTCAGGAAAAACCTGTACCGGTTGCTTAAAATAATTCCTGAGAAAGCCTGGCAGAATTATATATTCCATCCCGAATCGGGAAAAATTACGCTTTCGGATTGGATTCAATTATACATAGATCACATCGACATTCACATTCAGCAGATGCACAGGAATTATTACGATTGGCAGAAAGCTAATAAGGAAGAGCTGGTCTGATCGTTTTTGAATGATTTACATGGAATCCATGAGATAATTACACAAATTGTTTCGTTCGAGTGACTTTAATGCCATTCCCAAATCAGACGCTATATCATTCATCGAAGATTCACAAAATAACCTGAGTTCGACCCCCCTGAAGACCCTAAAGATCAAACTTTTTCATGTGAATTTCAGGAGGGTGTGATTTTGCGGGAACCGTATAAATCCGTTTCGGCGAGCCCGGGCAAAGCCCTGTTCAGGGTTTAAGACCTGTTCGGTTCCTTGGTCGTATCCGATAAGATATGAGATTTCCCGGTCTTCGTTTCCGGCTAAAATTTATAATTGTTTTCAAATCGCGGGTCGGGATTAAAATCTTTAAAGACCTTTTTGATATTTTTACTTGTGGCATCCTTGGAGTTTTCCCAGGATGCATCGAGCTCTAATTGTGCAGCGTCTTTCAAACTCAGGTGAATGGAAAGGTTTTTCAGATCGTTTTGGAATCCCCGGTCACGTTTGCTCAACGGAAGCGCATATTTGCTGGCAAATACATTCCCGTAAACCAACAGGTCGTTCCGTTTTTGTGAAACGTAATTTAAATCCCGCATGATATCCGATGGAGGTTCTCCAATAACATTACTCGCTTCCAGGGTGCCAATCGTTGCCGTAGCGGTGCCTCCAAGCCCTGCAGCTACTTTCTGACCTTCTGGATTTTCCATAAAAATGATGGGGGACAGCCCTGTTAGCGCTCCGAGCGAGGCGGTGGAAATGGCCCTGTTTTTCTTTCCTTTTTTGGCATGTTTGTACTTCTTTTCAAGTTCTTTTTCTTTATCGTTGAGCTGGGACACCATATCCCAGGCGCGCTCGAGCACCGTCCTGTACTGATCGTACAATACGCGATCTTTTTCCACGAGGTCTTCCGTGTCTTCCACGGTCACAAGAATGTTTTTTTCCGACCGGTTGCTTTCTTTATCAATGGCAAAAAAACTGATATCAAATTCTTCCTTTTCGCCTTCCACATTTATAAAATCAAAACCTGGTGTCCAGTTAAACACATATTGTCCGTTATTTTTCTTTTTAAGGGCTTCTTCTTTTAAATCGCTGTTTTCCGAAACAAAACCAAAGGAAAGCAAGTCATCTTCTCCATTCGGATCCGTTACAAAAAAGCTGAGCTGGAGCTCCTGGTCTTCTTTAAGATCAAAAGAATTTTTATTTGGAATCATAGTGATCTCCGGAGGTAGATCGGCCTGAGATTTTTCAATTTTCAATTGCCCGATCGTCTTGGCGCCCTCCGGGTAATCTTCAACGGAAAATGAGAGAAAGATCGGGTTAGCGCTCAAATAATTCCACTGTTTGTTGGAGGGTTTCCACCTGATCTCACCTTCGTTGTTCATGGTCATTCTTTCGGGCAGCTCTTTCAATACCGGTTTGAATAAAATTGAATCCCCGTCCGGATCGTAAGCTAATCCTGTTTTATTTAACTGATATACGTTTTCAGCATTGTATTGAATATAGAAGGTCGGAAGTTCATTTACAATTGGAGGCCGGTTGACGTGCCGGATGAAAATCGGAAAGGTTGTGAACGCTTCGTTTCCTCCGGTATCAAAAACCTTTACTTTCAGTTGGATGGAACTCAGGATTTCTTCCCGGCTCGCTACATCAAAATCAGGCGTCCAGGAAAAATTGCCGTACGGATCTAAACTTCCCATTAACTGTTCCGGTTTCAGCAATTCGAATTTATAATCCCCGGACCCTCCCGTAGCCCGGACTTCAAAAGAGAAAGCTTCGCCTTCATTCCTGGTATCCCAATTGCCGGACGAGGGAGTAATAATACTTATCGGGAGAAGTTCCGGAGACTCTTCCTCATCTTCCCGGGATTCAATGCCAACGATTGGTTCAATTTTCGCCGTATCCGGAGCTGATATCGAATCCGTAATTTTCAATTCACCTTGAGCAATCACCCGCACCTGACCAATAACATAGCTGTCGTTCCGGTTTTTGGCGTTAAAGTCGATGATCACAGGTGCTTCCTTCAATTTTAGAAACTGTTCTGAGCTCGGGGACCAGCTAACCGCACCTTCAGGAGAAAGTTCCAGCCCATCCGGAAGCTCCGAATAGGTCGTAAACAGGAACATGTCGGTCCCGGCGTTGAAGACCGGATGACTTTTAGTTAAATCCATCAGGTTTTGACCGCCGTGGGATACTTTAAAAATGAATGAGATATTTTTATTGAGCGTATCGATTTTTGGGATATTATCCGAATGGGAAAACGTGTTTCCATAGGCATCGGAAAACAACAACCCAACGATTATAAAAACCGGGCTGATTATTTTTAGACCAACGCAATATTTGACGGTATGCATTTTATTGATTGAGTTTAAAAAGAAAAGCGGATACGTACACCGCTTATATTTTTTGCAAAAATAATAAGAGATCATTTAACAAATGATCCGGCACGACATTTTTCATAAATGAATTTGCAAATCATTTTATACAACGTTTTTCAGACAGAATATTATGGAAAAACTATTATTTGTTACCCGCGAAGAATGAAAACAGGCTATTCCGGGGATTCGTAGAAATTCACAATTCGAATAAGGTCCCGTTCATTTTTACAATCCAATCTGTTTGTAGTAATAAATTCTTTTATCTCATTTTCATGCTCCGGAAATATCTTGGAAACGCCATTGACGGTTGTCTTGAGTTTTCTCGGTGTAGTTGTTTGCCGGCCGATATAATAGATTACAGGATATTTTTTAAATTCATCGTAGGGTTTGTCGTTCGAATATCCGCCTTCGAAATTTGCTTTTTCAAATATCACCTTTATGTGTTCCAACAGATCGATTGCACCAAGATGAATAATTCTGTAAAACTGATATTCATGAGCGTTTTTCGGATGCCGATGTTTGCTAAAACGAATTCCGGTTCCCGAGGCCCGTTCAATTAATGTAAATGACTTTACCATCGTTTTGGGCAGATAGAATTGTCCCGATTTATTCTTCGTGATCAGTTCATCTTCGTGCGCATTGTATTTTATCCGTATATTTTCAATTTGCCTGCCATCGCTGGTTACCAGCGTGCCTTCCGACCAATAATCAAAGAAAAACGGTGAGCCTTGCACGCCCGAGTAGCGATTGTCAAATTTTCGCACAACGCCAAATGAGGCGTCGGAACTCCCTATTTTTAATAAATTTTCCAGCGCATCATCTCCTTTTAATTCCTGGCCAAAAATCAGATTGCCATAGCAACTAAAAGAGATCATAAGAATTTGCCATGCTCGCCACTTCATAGTTAAGTTTATAACAGGCTCTTTTTTAAACGTTTTTAGGAGGATTCAGGTATAAATAATTGTAGTAATTTCCGAAAAAGGGGGTACTAATACTTTGATTTACAACTACCGGCCTCCGGGTAAAAGTATGACAAGTTATCACTTTTTTGTTTAAGCTTACGACTTTTCATTAAAAACGAAAAACCACCCCCTATCTTTAAAATATGGATAATTTAACTACAAACAACTGTTTGCCAACGCCAATCTCGATCACCCTGCCCCGACGAGTCGGAACGGGACAGGCTCTTCGCCAAGGGGGAATTCGTCGGATGCCGGCAATTTACAACTAAAAAAGCTCCGAAATTCCGGAGCTTTTTGAATTCACTGATATTGTAACTATACCGGGAAACCGGATAAGACCGCGTTATTCGGTTCCTTCTTTTGTTTCCGCATCGGCGTCTTCTTCCTTTTTGGCACTTGGAGCTGCCTTTTTCACCGGCTTGGCCTCAGCCTTTTCTTCCTCAGCCTCTTCGGCTTTCTCAGCTTTTGCTTCCTCGACAACAGGTTCAATAACCTTTTCTTCTGCGACAGGTGTGTCAGCTTTTTCTTCCGTGACAGCTTCTTCCTGCTCCTTAGCTACCGGTTTTTCGGCTTTCTCCACGACTTTTGCAGCAGGTTGCTCTTTTTTTGCATCCGCCTTTGGGGTTTCTTCCTTGCCTGGGCTTGCTTTTGCAGAAGCTTTTTTACTGCCCTCCATTTGCTCCTTCAGAGCAGAGAGCGCTTCCAGATCTCCAAGTGTGTCTCTTTCAACCTCCTTGTTGATTTTTGAGAGTGCACTTCGCTGGCCTCCCGATTTTTTCTTTTGGGGCCTTGATTTTTCTTCCGTATGAGTAGCCGTATGAGAAAGTACGATTCTCTTTTCATCCTTGGAAAATTCAGTCACTTTAAAATCAAGCGTTTCTCCGGCATTTGCGGTACTTCCTTCTTCCTTTACAAGGTTTTTGGTCGTAGCAAACCCTTCGATTCCATAGGGAAGCTCAAGCACTGCTCCTTTATCGTTTTTGCTGAGGATCGTGCATTTATGTACGGATCCTCTCGTAAATACGGTCTCGAAGGTATCCCACGGATTTTCTTCAAGCTGCTTATGGCCAAGCGCGAGCCTGCGGTTCTCCACATCCAATTCAAGTACCTGGACTTCAAGCTCTTCGCTGACTTTAACAAATTCGGAAGGATGTTTGATCTTCTTGGTCCAGCTCAGGTCGGATACGTGAACCAATCCGTCAATTCCCTCTTCAAGCTCGATGAATAACCCGAAGTTGGTAAGATTTCGTACAATACCCGTATGTTTTGTTCCAACGGCATACTTGGTAAGTACATCCTGCTTGGTCCAAGGATCCTCGGTAAGCTGTTTGATGCCAAGAGACATCTTTCGCTCATCCCTGTCAAGGGTGAGTACTACTGCTTCCAATTCGTCGCCAATATTTATGAAATCGGATGGATTCCGGAGGTGTTGCGACCAGGACATTTCGGATACGTGAATAAGTCCTTCCACGCCGGCCATGATTTCCAGGAATGCGCCGTAATCCGCAACATTTACAATTTTCCCTTTTACCCTGGAGCCAACCTCTATACTTTCGTCCAGCGCATCCCACGGATGAGCGGTAAGCTGCTTCATGCCAAGAGAAATTCGCTTCTTTTCATCATCGAAATCGAGTACGACGACATTAACTTTTTCATCGAGCTTAAGTACTTCTTCCGGGTGATTGATGCGCCCCCAAGAGATATCGGTAATGTGCAACAAGCCGTCGACACCTCCAAGGTCAATAAATACGCCGAAGTTGGTCATGTTTTTAATGACGCCCTCGAGTACCTGACCCTTTTCGAGGTTTTCAAGAATCTCAGCTTTTTGTTTTTCAAGGTCTTTTTCGATGAGGACTTTGTGCGAAACGACGACATTGTCGTTGGCATAGTTGATCTTAACGACCTTGACCTCCATTTTCTTGTTGACGAATACATCAAAGTCGCGTATTGGTTTTACGTCAATTTGAGATCCAGGAAGGAATGCTTCTACGCCAAAGATATCCACGATCAGACCTCCCTTGGTTCTTCTCTTTACAAATCCGTCAATGACCTTGTCATCTTCAAAGGATTCTTGAATATTTTTCCATGCCTGAACAATTTTGGCCTTTCTTCTTGAAAGGATCAATTGTCCTTGCGTGTTTTCCTGCTCTTCAAGGTATACCTCAACTTTATCGCCGATTTTCAGGTCGGGCATATCTCTGAATTCATTCAACGGAACCAATCCATCCGATTTGAAGCCTATATTGAGAATTACATCTCGATCGGTAATGCCGACAACAAGACCTTCCACAACCTCTTTTTCATTTACGGTCGTTAAAGTGCCTTCGATTAAGGCTTCAAGCCTTTTTCTTTCTTCCTCGGAATAGTCTTCCCCAAAGCTTTTCGAGTCTAACTCATCCCAGTCAAAATCATCGGTCGTCTTTACTTCCTTCTGAGCCTTTCCTTTTTTCTCGGCTTCCGGTTTTTCTTCCACTTCTTCTTTTTCCTCTACAGGGCCTTCCTCCGCTATTGGTTCTGTGGTTTCTTCGGTGACAGGAGCTGTGTCTTTAGCTTCTTCCACTGCGGGAGATTCCTCTGTTTCAGCATTTTCCTCCTTTTTTACTTCTTCCTGTACTTCAGGAGTTTCCTCTGCTTTTGCCTCAACCTGAGGTTCTTCCTTTTTAATCTCTTCTTTTAAATTACTCATATTTTCCCCTTATCGATACACATCATTCATCGGGGATGGAATGATGATTTTAAAATGATTAAACAACAATTCCGGACTGATCCGGAATCCGTTCACTCAAACGGACTGCAAAGGTAGTAATTTTATGATAAAATCAATTCTGTACATCCGAAATCCTTCCCGACTCATTTGGCCGGTAGGCAGACGGGCCGGGTACGACGAAAAACATATTCATATTTCCTTTTCCTTTTACATAGGCCGGCTCGCGTTTTAGAAACGCAATATTGTGCTCTTTTACAAACGCTGTCTCCCGGATGAGCCGATAAGTTTCTTCGGAAATATTTACACGCATAGGTTCGGAATTACTCTCCATTCTGGAGGCGGTATTTATGGTATCGCCAAACACATCGTAGATATATTTTTTTACACCTACGATACCGCCAACGACGTTTCCGGAGTGTATGCCGATACGCATTTGCCATTTGAGCTGCGACCTTATATTTCTTTCTTTGATGTATTCGATGATTTCCAGAGATGCCCTCAACATCATTTCAGCGTGCCGGTCATTTTTTTGTGGCATGCCGCAGACCGCCAGATAAGCATCTCCAATGGTTTTAATCCTCTCGCAATCATATTTGACCATAATCTCATCAAATGCCGTGTAAATATCATTCAGTTCGTTGATGAGTTTCTTGGGTTCTAACTTTGAAGATGCTCTCGTAAACCCTACGATATCGGAAAAGCAGACACTGACATCCCTGAATTTTTGCGGATCTGACTTGCCGTTTTCTTTAAGATCATTGACAACTTTTATCGGAAGGGTGTTTAGCAGCAATTTTTCATTTTTATCCTTTTCGATGGCTATGATCCTGTTTGCCTTTTTCATCTGCATGAAGGAATAGAAAATGATCAGGAAGAATAAAGCGATCATGATCATTCCGCCTACCAATAAATGTCTTGTCTCTTCAATTTGGGAGGAAAAGTCGGTTTCCGGTACGATTACTCCGATTATAAGTTTGTTATTTTGACTAAGTGCATATTCTTCGAATCCCACCCACCATCGTTCATTCTCAAAATCAAATGAATAGTTTCTTTCCTCATTTTGCCGGTTTCTAAATTGGTCGACAGCTACATTGAGGAGCGGCACGCCCAATTCCGGCAGCTTTTTTAAGGTATATTTTGCGCGCGATGAATAATCGTTGAATTTGTCGTCTTTCGGAAGGCCAATCACTTCATAATCCTGAGAAAGGATAAACACTTTTCCATGTTCCGTAATATCAATGGTGGTTGTGAATTCGGATAAATCGGCAATTAATACGTCGAAACCGATTACGTATTCCTCTCCGCCCGAATTGTCTTTCCACCTGGCGGAGGCAGTGATCCCGGGTTGTTTGGTTGTAAAAAATGTATAGGGCGACGTCCAGTTGAACGACGAATTGTCGTCGCTATTTACGGCAAGCTTAAACCACGGCCGCATTCTGGGATCATATTTTTCGGTCTGCCGATTTTTGCCGATCAATTCATCTTCGCCGAAAGGGTTTTCGTCCCAGTGATAATTAATTGGATTTTCCTCTTTACTTCCTTTGATCGTAATTCGGGTTGTCCAGGAGCTGTCGTTTTTTAAAAGCATGTATTCGTCTCCTGTGGTATTTGCAATCATCAAAGATGAAACGGACGGGGCGTTTTTTAATAAGGGAATAAATATTTCATTGAGCTGTCGTTGATCGTCAAAGTCTTTGAACAAGCCTTTCCTGCCCTGTTCCCTGATGGTCGCCAATTCCTGGTGGATGGGTTCAAAAATATTGGAAAGCTCCCGTTCGGTAAGATCAAGCCGGTCCTGAATCATCACCCGGGTCATATTTTGAACCGTGGAGGAAAGATTTTTAAACATGACCATAAGGGTTGCCATGGCAGCGATCAGCAGCAATACAATCAGGTTGCCGATCAAAAGATTAAAAAAGCTTTCAAAATTTTTCACCCGGACAGTGTCGTTGTTTTGCGAATTAAAAATAAAGGTTTGGCACCCAAAAATAAAATGTCGGGTGCTTTAGTCCGGAGACATTCGATTTTTTCGCCTTCTCCGGCTTATACGAAGGAAACTCCGAGCACTCCCAATGAGTAGGAATGCTCCCTGAGTGACTCGGACTGAGATGCCCCCGCATGGTCCCTCAGGTAGGTACGGCAAACCCACTCGAAGTAAGCGAGACGAAATGACGCGGTGAAAAGCTAAAGGTTGCCAATTGCAACAAAGTGAAGCCCGCCCTACGACCGTCCGGTCTGTCTTGATCAGATGTCCGGACCATCGGGATTCGGGAATGATAGAGCTGCGATATGTATATTTCAAGCCCGATGCGGAAGTGGCTGATTCTTTACGGGGAAGGAATAGACAAGGCCCCCGTATAATAGTCCATGATTACTTTCTGGAAGAGCAGATTAAGCCTGGCCTGCGCGTGGCCGGAAGCTGCCGTGACATAGTTGTTGTTGGCATTTGTCAGTTCAATCAAGCTGCCCACTCCGAGATTGTATTTCTCTTGCTGTACTTTTAGCGCCATATCCGCTGCTTCTTGTTGAGCGATGCTTACTTCGTAGGCTGCGCGGACATCCATAAAATTCTGATAGGCATTCCTCACATCATTCAATATCGTTTTTTTCAAATTCTCGGTATTGATCTTCGAATTTTCGGAGTTCACCTTTCGCATTACATATTCTGTTTTATTCCTGAGGCCATTGTATATGGGGATTCTCAGAGATAAACCGTACTCGGTTCGCTTATTGTCGACGGTTAATTGATCCTGAATATCCCGGACGGATTGATCGTTGAATCTGGTGCTCAAATTGTAATATGCACCCAGGCTCGGGGAAAAATTAGCTTTTGAGACAGAAACCGCTTTTTCCATGACCACTTCCGTAGACTCGAATTGTTTTAGATCCGGTCTGTTGGCCAGTGAAACATCGTAGAGCTCATCGAGGTCCAGTTGAAGGAATCGGATTTCATTCAAATCCCAGCCCGGATTGCTCACGGATATTTCCACCGTAGGATCCAGTTGTAGCGTAATGGCGAGATTTGATTTGAAATTGCTCAGGTTATTTTTGGCCTGGAGCAGAAGGAGCTCTCTGTTTTTTACTACGGCGAGTTGATCGTAAAGGTCAGATCTTGGCCGGTTGCCCGCCTCAACCATTGCTTCAATCTGCGTATGAAGGAGCTTTTGCGTTTTTAAATTATCTTCGGCAATTTCGAGCAATTCCGTAGCCAGCAATACGGAGAGATATTGATCGGAAAGTGTAAAAATCACTTCCTGGGCAGTTCGATCGATCATATAATTCTGAGCTTCGAAATTCGCGTTTCTCAACTTAATCATATTCATCTGTTGAAATCCGCTGAATACATTAAGGTTTGCGCTTAATCCGCCGTACATATTTTTGCTGGTAGTATTTATTGTTCTTGCTTCCTGTTCGATAAAGGTATTTCCACTTGCCCGCCAACCGTTGATGTTTGCATTTATCGTGGGAGCCACTTCTCCCCGGCTTTGATCCCGCTGAGCTTTTACCAGTTTCAGATCATTTTTCTGAGTTCTCAAGGATACATTCTGAGCAAGGGCAATTTTTACCGCCTCATCATAACTCAGATCCAGGTCTTGCGCACCGGCAGGTCGGTTAATTATGCTGAACAGTATAAGTAAGATCAAAAAAGGATTTCTCATAATAAAAATAATTTCTCAATAGCTACGCTTCGATCCGTTCTGCTTTTGTATCGCTTCTCACAATACCGTCCACAAGACGAATTATTCGATCTCCATACTGCGCATTTTTCTCCGAATGAGTAACCTGTATAATTGTCATGCCTTCTTCATTGAGCTTTCTGAAGAGCTGCATGATTTCATCGCCCTGTTCGGAGTGTAAATTGCCGGTAGGCTCGTCGGCCAGAAGTAACTTTGGTTTGCCAACAATCGCTCTCGCCACTCCAACCAATTGTTGCTGTCCTCCCGAGAGCTGGTCCGGAAACAGATCTTTTTTTGCCACGATCTGGAATCGATCGAGCATTTCGGCGACCATGCTTTTTCTTTCCTTAGATTTAATCCCTTTATATAACAGGGGGGTCTCTATGTTTTCGTATACCGTCAGCTCGTCGATAAGGTGATAAGCTTGAAATACAAATCCGATATGATGCTTATGAATTTCAGACTTTTTGCGTTCCCGAAGTTTATGAACAGGTTCGTCCAGGAAAAAATACTCGCCTGCTGAAGGTTCATCGAGCAGGCCGACTATATTTAAGATAGTGGACTTTCCTGCCCCGCTCGGCCCCATTATTGTCACGAATTCGCCTTGCTCTACGTCGAGCGATACATCCTTAAGTACAAAGGATCGCTGGTACTTATTTTCATAATACTTATCGATATTTCGGAATTTTATCATAGCAATCAGATTAAAAAGATTTAATCCTCCTTAGCCAAGAAGCATGCCAAAAAAAATGTACTCACTATAGCAATTTTGAAGGTTTCCCTATAAAAAATGGCGTAGAGTTATGTTCGTTTACGACAAAGAGGTGTCTGAAATCGGACACAAAAAAATTGGTCCTGCTGTTACGCAGGACCAAAATTGCAAGCAGAAAGTTTTTGATTAATTTTAATTGTGGGTGCAATATAAAAAAAAACAGAGGTAATTACCTCTGTTTTTCTAACCTTTTTTTCTAAGTCTAAGCTATTGTGTGTGTATTATTCGATCCAGCGCCTGTTTTTATGCTCGACAGGCACCGGAATTGGTTTCAATTTGTTTTGCATAATTATATTTCCAAGCAGGTCAAGCTCCTGATTTACCCTGTCCAAGATCACTAATATCTTTTTTGCGTGCTCCTTACTCATGCTTTTCAATTTATGGTTCAATATCATATACTCGATAGCGGGTGAAAAGTTTGGATTTTTGTAAAAAGAATTTTGATTTAAGGTTTGAACGGCGATAAACAAAGATAATTGGTAATTTGCAAGCTGAAATAGAACACGATAAATGAGCGGAATCAGGAAACGGTAATTCCCAGAGGCTTTGAAAAGGCTGCTTCGGCTTTTTTCAATTCAACATTTATTTTTTGAAGTTCCATTTGTTTGTCCAAATCCTGTATTTCGCTTTCCTGTTCCTTTTTTAATTCCGCAAGATTCAATGCGATCAGCTTTTTGATTTTATAAAATTTGTAACGGAGAATATTGCTGTACACGGAGTTGGAAAGCAGATCTTTTTCTTTTGGTACGTAAATTCGGTATCGTTCCCAATTTTCACTGATCTCGTGCCGTTCTGAGATGAGGTTAATCACCTCATTACGGATTTCCGGATCTTGATGATTTATAAAAAAACCGGAGTCTACAACATTGCCTTTTCTCAATTGCTCCTTAAAGATCTTTAGAATTTCGTTATAAACAGGATTGGAAAATTCGATCGGGTCAAGTTCATCCAGATAGTGCTCAATAAGGTTATGCTTGTTTTCCATTTGGCAAAATCCGTTTTTTATCAATATTCGTATCGCCTCTCGCTCTTGCAAAACAACAGGATCTTCGAGATGCTTGTTTTGTTCCTCTTCAATCCTTTCCGCAATAATCTCAGGCTGAGCCCGATACTCCTTTTTTTGCTTTTCTTTGCGTTTGTTCAGTATAATTTTATTGAGCTCGGAATACAGAATCTGTTCTTCGAGCTTGAGCAGGTTGCTCGTTTCTTTAATGTAAACCGCTCTTTTTACCTGATCCGGGATAATCGATAAGCTGGAAATGATTTGTGTGATTGTTTCCGCTTTTTTTATCGGATCATTTTCACCTCCATCCATCAACAGTTTGGTCTTAAAATGAATGAAGTCCTCAGCGTTATCTTTTAAAAACTCCCTGAAATTCGGTTCGCCCAATTTTTGAGCATAACTATCGGGATCTTCACCGTCCGGAAACGCCACGGCTTTTACATTCATCCCCTGTTCCAGGATCATGTCAATGCCTCGAAGCGATGCGCGTATCCCCGCGGCGTCCCCGTCAAAAAGTACCGTGATGTTGTCTGTGTGACGATGAATCAGCTTGATCTGGTTTTCGGTAAGTGAAGTCCCGGAAGATGAAACAACATTTTCCACCCCGTTCTGATGCAGGCTTATAACGTCCGTATAGCCTTCCACGAGGTAGCAATTATCATGCTGTCGAATGGATCTGCTCGCCTGAAATAATCCGTAAAGTACGTCACTTTTGTGGTAAATTTCGGTTTCCGGGCTATTGAGGTACTTTGGTTGCTTGCTTGCTTTTTTTAGTATCCTGGCTCCGAAGGCTATGGCTTTTCCCGTCACGCTGTGGATGGGAAATATCACACGCCCTCTGAAACGGTCGTACTGGCCGTCGTCCCGCTTTATAATGAGTCCGGCTTTTTCGAGCAGATCGGGATTATAACCTTTGGATGCCGCATCATTTTCCAAAGCGTTCCACCGATCCAGGCTGTAGCCCAATTCAAATTTTTGAATGAGCTCATCTCTAAATCCTCTTTCTTTGAAATAACTCAATCCGATGGTTTTTCCTTCGTCGGATTTCCAGAGCAGGTCTTTGTAGTAATCTTTGGCATAATTAAGGATGATCAATAAACTTTCCCGCTCGTTTTGTTTTTGGATCGCCTCAGGCGATTGCTCTTCTTCTTCGATTTCAACGCCATATTTTTTTGCCAGATACAGGATCGCGTCCAGATAGCTCAATCCGTCGTACTCCATTATAAAGGTAATGGCGTCGCCCTGTTTCCCGGAACTGAAGTCTTTGAAATTCTGATTTTTAGGGAATACAATAAATGAGGGGGTTTTTTCATCCGTGAAGGGACTTTTGCCCTTGAAATGCTGACCGGAACGTTTTAATGTCACGAAATCACCAATAACATCGGTGATGTCGATGCGGCTTTTTACTTCTTCTATGGTCGATTGACTTATTTTCAAAACAGTGAACTTTGCAGGATTTCAAAATTAAAAAGTAAATTGAAAATATAGATCGAAACCTTTTTAAAAAGCATAAATAAATTCACGATATTTGCGGCCTGTTTAGATTATTTGTATTTAATCTAACTAAATTTAAGTTCGGTGGTTAAACATTAAGAATGTTCTTTTGTGATGGTGATTAAAAAAGAAGATGTTTTAAAGGCACTTTCAAATGTAATGGATCCGGATTTGGGTAAGGACCTGGTTTCGCTTGGTATGATCCGGGATCTGGAAATAACAGAGGCAAAAATCAGGTTTTCGGTCGTTTTAACTACACCTGCCTGCCCACTTAAGGAGATGCTGCGAAATGACTGCCTGAAGGCTGTTGAGACGCTGGGAGCGGAGGGTTTGGAGATCGAAATTAACATGACCTCATCGGTGACTTCCTCAAGGACGGAATCGTTGCCATTACTTCCTACCGTGAAAAACTTAATTGCTGTTGCCTCCGGAAAAGGAGGTGTCGGAAAATCGACTGTAACCTCTAATCTGGCGGTGGCTCTGGCGAAGACGGGAGCAAGTGTCGGCATTATAGATGCAGATATTTTCGGGCCCTCGATGCCGACTATGTTTGGCTGCGAGCACGATCAGCCTTCCGTAAAAAAAGTAGAAGGTAAAAATTGGATTATTCCAATTGAAAAGTACGGTGTGAAACTGATTTCCATTGGATTTCTTTCCCACGGCGACAATGCGATCGTATGGCGGGGCCCGATGGCAAGTTCAGCGCTTAAGCAATTTATTTCCGACACGGACTGGGGAGATTTGGATTATTTGTTGTTTGACCTGCCTCCGGGAACCAGCGATATTCATTTAACCCTGGTTCAAACGATTCCTGTTACGGGAGCTATTGTGGTTACGACACCGCAGAAGGTAGCCTTGGCCGATGCCAAAAAAGGAGTTTCCATGTTTCAGCAACCTCAGATAAATGTTCCTGTTTTGGGTATTGTTGAAAACATGGCCTATTTTACGCCCGAAGAACTTCCGGATAATAAATACTATATTTTCGGGAAAAACGGAGGGAAGCAATTGGCCGCGCAGAGTAAGATAGCATTTTTAGGAGAAATCCCAATTGTACAAAGTATCCGGGAAAGCGGGGATGAAGGTGAACCTGTCGTACTGAAAGATGGGCTTGTAGCGCATGCTTTTATGACATTGGCCCAAAATCTTGCCCAGCGGGTTGCCATTCGAAATGCAACACATGGAAAAACTAAGGTAGTAGAGGTAAACCAATAAATAATGGACGAAAAAACAGATGTAAGATCAATCCATCAAAAAGTAGAAGAAGCTTTGCAAGTAATCAGGCCGTACCTGGAAGCGGACGGCGGGGATGTAAAAATTCTGGATATAAGTGATCGTGGAATTGTAAGATTAGAATTACTCGGAGCTTGCGGCACTTGTCCGATGTCTACGATGACCCTTAAGGCCGGGGTCGAGGAAGCAATAAAAAGAGCTGTACCCGAAGTTACCGGCGTAGAAGCGATAAACATCACCTCCCCGGATGATCCCAACGCACAGCTTCCAGACAAATATTTATAGAATTTTTTTTAATCTTCTTCGTTTACCAGGTATATTTTTCCGGGAATACATATAGAATCCAGAATCAGACAAATTGATTACTTCAAAATATTACTGTTTCATTTTTGCCCTGGCTATACTGTTGATCAGCTATTCGGGATATGCTCAGATCAGATGCGGGACTGTTGAAGCGGAACAGATGAGGCGGGAAAAATATGATTTTCTTCCTTCGGAAACCGAATTTGAAAAATGGATGTCCAAGAGCATCGAGGCAAGGCGAAATCAGCTTGTCCCGTTTGGCACCAAAGAAGCCGGGAATCCCGATTTGATCGCGGTTGTTGTCCACGTAGTGCATAACGGCGAGTCCTATGGCGAGGGTGTCAATATCACGGACGAACAAATCTACTCTCAGATTGAAGTGCTCAATGAAGACTACCAGCGCAAAAATGCAGATACGGTAAATACGCAACCCGAATTTCTGAATGTCGCAGGCCGACTGAATATCGAATTTGTTTTGGCTCGTCAGACAATTGACGGCGAGCCGACAACAGGTATAGTCCGGGTAAAAGGACCAAAAGCTTCCTATAACATTTCGATAGCCGACAGGGAACTTCTATCCGGTTTGAGTCAGTGGGATCCTCATGCTTATCTGAATATCTGGGTGACAAATCTAAGAAGTCCGTTTATAGGACTGGCACAGTTTCCGGATTACAATCTGCCCGGCCTGGAGGATGAGGAAAATAAGGATAATGAAGCTACCGATGGTATGGTGGTTGATTACCAGGCTTTTGGTTCCGTTGAAAAAGTTCCTGGCTTGGATCTGATTTCAGATTATAATCTTGGCCGTACTTCAACGCACGAAATAGGACATTTTTTGGGGCTCAAGCACGTTTGGGGAGATGGGGATTGTTCGGTTGATGACTACGTGAGCGATACTCCAAATTCAAATAAGGAATATTCCGGGGAATGTCCTGCTTCAGAACGGTTTTCATGCGAATCCAGTGACATGTACGAGAATTATCTCAATTATACAAACGACGGGTGCATGAATGCTTTTACCGTAGGCCAGGTGACACGAATGGAAGTGATACTTACCGACGCTCCCCGCAGGGCCTCGCTGCTCAATGCCATTGGCACGAGATATCCTGACGACATGTATTTTGATTTGGCCATACGTTCCATAAATTCCCCCGGCGTCGTTGAGTGTGGATTGGAGGTGCAGCCGGTGATCGAGGTCAAGAATAACGGAACCATACCGGTACCCGCGTTCGATATTGATTATTATTTCAACGAAACCAAACAAACGTATACCTACCAGGGCGATACCATTTTTACAGGAGAGATCAAAGAAGTTCTTTTGCCCGATCATCCGGTCGAATACGGAACCTATGAATTATTGGCAGAGCTAAACAATATTCCCGATGATGTAAATGGTTCCAACAATAAATTGAGAAAAGCCTTTGCCGTCGATAATCAGGATGATTTTGTGCCCCTGAGGGAACAGTTTGAGATATCGACGCCGGATGAAACCAATTGGATTATAGTGAATGAGGATAAAGAAATTGGCTGGGAATTGGAAAACGCCCCGAATCATAGGAACGATAATACGGCTATGTTTCTAAACTTTTACAACTATGAGACCCGGCAGGAGATTGACTGGTTGATAAGCCCTTCGCTGGATTTTACCGGAGCAGTGGAAGCGAGTCTCACGTTTAAAACCTCTTACGCCCGAAATCAGGAGTTTAACGATCAGATGCGAATAGTTGCATCTTCGGATTGCGGAAAAAATTTTGATGATTTGATCGGGATTTTAAACAGCAGCGATTTATCAGTCACATCGTCCGGCAAATTTTGGGAGCCCGAAGATCAGAACGATTGGTTAGATCATACCATCAATCTGGATGACTATGCAGGTAAGAACAACATTCGAATTGCCTTTCAGGCGATCAATGATTTTGGGAATAATTTATACCTGGACGATATTGAATTTTTTACCGTTTCAAGCGATAAAATTGTAAAGACGGCACAGGGGAGTTTTAAGGTCTATCCAAATCCTACAGGCGATCGTCATGTTAGGATGACGTTCAATACAAGCAGGCGTCAGGATGTATATGTGTTGATATATGATCGTATGGGCAAGCTTATCGTAAGTAATGAATATCCGAACACACTCAATCAGACGTATCATTATGATCTTACCGGATACCGGTCCGGAGTTTATTTCATTCATTCCAGGGGGGAAGATTTTATGAGAACAAAGAAGTTGATCATCCACTGACAAATCATTCTCGTCTATGAAATATTATTGGTGTTCGGCAAAATAATCCCAAGGATACTGTTATTTTAGGGCTTTGATTTTTAGTTTCTTAAGTTTTTATAATGCGTGAAAAACCCAGTGTCGCAGTACTTTACGGGGGCAGATCGGTAGAACATGAAATTTCAATCCGATCGGCTAAAAATGTGGCGGCCAATATAGATCCCGAAAAATTCGGGGTGATACTTATCGGAATTGATAAAAATGGGTCCTGGTATTTGAATGGTTCGATAAGTGATCCGGTAGATTCCGGTGTCCCGATTTCGATAAAACTGGATGCGATGAACCCTAAACTCATTGAAGAGGGATCAAATAATCTTATAAACATTGATGTGGTGTTTCCAATGTTGCATGGTACGGACGGAGAAGACGGCAGTATACAGGGGCTTTTTAAAGCTATGAATTTGCCTGTGGCCGGGTCTGGAGTCCTGGGTTCCGCTATTTCAATGGATAAAATCGTATCGAAAAAGATCCTGCAGGCGTGTGGTATTCCAGTGGCATCTTACACCGAATACCAAAAAGATCAGATGGATACGATTTCTTTTGACGCAATAGCAAATCAGCTCGGAACCCCGTTTATGATCAAATCGGCAGCGCTTGGATCTTCCGTCGGCATTTCGATGGTAAAATCAGGGGATCAATTTGATGCTGCCCTGAAAGACAGCTTTCGGTACAGCGAGAAAATTATGATCGAAGAGTTTATCGAAGGCCGGGAGTTGGAATGCGCAATACTGGGAAATGAACACCCGAAAGCTTCGCTTCCCGGTGAGATCGTGATACAGAAAGATTATGATTTTTATACGTATGAAGCAAAGTACCTCGACGATAAGGCCATAAGAATCGATTTGCCCGCCCATGTGGATGACCGCATCACGGAGCGCATTCGAAAAATTTCCGTTGAGGCCTATAAGGCTTTGCGGTGTGAGGACTATGCGCGTGTAGACTTATTTCTTAAAGAAGACGGGGCGGTCGTTGTAAATGAAATCAATACCATACCCGGATTTACCAATGTCAGCATGTTCCCAATGATGTGGCAGCATATGGGAATGTCTTACACAGAATTGGTCAGCGAAATTATAAATTTAAGTATCGAAAGGTTCAATAAATCAAAAGATCTTGAAACGGATTATTATTCGTCTAATTAGTACATCATCACTTACCGGGTCATTTTTTTAGTAAATTTGCGTTTTTAAAATAATTCCTTATCGTCAATTTGTGAACAATATGCTGCTGAAGTTTTTTGGTTTTATGAAGGAGAAAACATGGAAAACGCTCTTGATTCATACCGGATTGATGCTGAGTGTTGTAGTCGGGCTAATCGTTTTATTTTTTTATGTCTATCTGCCATCGGCCACGCATCACGGAGAAACCATTACGGTGCCCAATCTCGAAGGAATGTCATTGTCCGAAATGGACGACTTTCTAAAAAAACGTCACTTGAATTACGAAGTTGCCGATTCCAATTATACTTCAGCATATCCTCCGTTAACAATTCTTAAGCATTATCCACAAGCAGGATCCTATGTAAAGGAGCGCAGGAAAATATATCTGACAGTTAATTCGACGCAGCCGAAATCAGTGAAGATGCCGGACCTGGTGGACGGATCACTGAAAAATGCGGAGCTGGTTTTGGCCAGCTACGGCCTTAAACGGGGTAAAATTACCTATAAGCCTTTCCTGGCATCTAACGTTGTGCTGGAACAATTATTTGAGGGGAAAAAGATCGAACCTAAAGCTCAGGTCTTGAAAGGTTCCAGGATCGATTTGGTCGTTGGAGATGGGCTGGGGCAGCGGGTTTTCAGCGTCCCAAGATTTATCGGCCTGCCCCTTGATGAAGCGAACTTTTCAATAAAAGGTAGCGGATTAAATACGGGCAGTGTAATCATCAACGTTATTGATGAAGAAGAAAGGGCGGAACTTGTTGAGTTGGCAAAGGAACTTGAGATCGATACGGCAGCAATAATTGAGTCAGGGTTTGTATTTCAGCAGCGACCTGAGATCGGTAAGGACATTCGGCTTGGCGAGCAAGTCGATCTTTGGGTTGTCAGTCTCAGTGATGAAGACAGTTTAGAGGTTTTGGAAAGCTGGATGAATAAGAGTGACGATGAATCTCCAACCGACTAGTTCGATGAGGATCTTGTTTATTTTATGTTCTTTCATAATTGGTATTCATGATGCGATAGCCCAAATATCCTTTAAACCGATTGTCAAAAGCCGGGATGCCGGAACCGTAAATCTTAGGATTAGCGGATCGGAAAGGGACAGCACCAAACTGGAGCTTCCGTTTTGGGATGATTTTTCACGAACTTCCTATTTGCCGGATACATCGCACTGGTTTGTCGATGATGGTACTTCAAATATTTCGGCGAGCCTGGGTATAGATCCTCCTACCGTGAATGTGGCGGTGTTTGACGGATGGAATTTGCTGGGGACACCGTACAGCTCTTCGCAATTGGAGGAAGGTGAAGGTGATAGTCTCGTGAGCAGATTTATTGACCTTTCCAAAATAAACCCCGCCCTGAGAGAGACGGTTTATATCAGTTTTTTCTGGCAAAAAGAGGGGAGGGGAGAAATGCCCGATGATGAAGATTTCATACGACTTCAGGCGATGGACTCGGAAAAGACCTGGAAAACGATTTGGAATAAATCCGGCAGGGAAATCACAGATACGGATGTATTTACCCAGGAGATTATCCAGGTGAATGATCCGTCCTTTTATCACGCGTATTTCCAGTTTCGCTTTCAGACTTTTGGCAATCTTTCGGGGGGATTTGACACCTGGAATATTGACTACGTTTATATGAATTTTAACAGGACGCCAACAGATTTGTTTTTTGAAGACAGAGCACTGACAACCCCGCCGACCTCATGGCTGACGACCTATTCCGCCATGCCCTACGACCATTTCATATTGAATTTGGAGAACAACCTGGAACCTACGCGTGTAGGTGTTTCCAATCTCGACGACCAGGTACAACCCGTAGAGTACTATGCGCTGATCCGGGATTCCGTAAGAATATTTGATGAGATGAATCAGGGAACGCCTTTGAATTTAGCGCCAAATTCGATTGCCGAAATCGTGTCGGAGCCTATAGACCCGAATGCCTTTGATCCGGATGCAGACAGCATATCCCTGCTGTTGGAGACCCGGTTTTTTATAAATTCCGGAGACTCTTCCAACTGGTTCGATAAATATGATTTTAGAAGCAACGATACGACCATAAGCATTACTGAACTGGCAGATGAATTGGCGTATGATGACGGGACCGCCGAATGGGGCGCCGGATTGTCTCAAAAATCAGGAAAATTGGCCTATCGTTATATCATTCCGAAAAGTGATGCGATTACTGCTTTAAAAATTTATTTTCCGGATTTCGTACCCTCTTCGGTCGGCAAAACCTTTACCTTGATTATTTGGGACGATCTGCTGCCAAATCGGGAAGGAAGGCTTTTAACGGAACAACATATTGTTCAGAAGTCCGGTAAGTTAAATGAGTTTACGACCTATACATTAGGCCGGCCCGTGGTAGTTTCCGATACATTTTATATTGGTTATGAGCAATCTGTTAATGATTTTTTTCCAATTGGTTTGGATAAATTCGGGAAAGCGCAAAGCGGGAATATATTTATCAATATTGATGGTGTCTGGGAATCTTCCAATATCATCGAAGGGAACCTGATGATTCGACCGGTTTTCGGATTTGAAAAAGCGGTAGGTTTTGAAGATGAACTGTTCGGGGACATCGTGATATACCCGAATCCGAATCGGGGAGATTTTTCAATCAAAGGAAATTTTGAACGCGCCAGCTTAACGGATATCAGGGGCTATTCAATCATGGAGATCAAAGGTGGAAGCGAGGATACTCAAATAATCATCACAAACAAAAGCAGCGGATTATACTTGCTGAATATCACAAAAGAAGGAAGGCACAGGACATTTAAAGTGATCGTCAGGTAGGCAATCCCGAATACGGCCCGGGCGGCCTCAAAATATTAATAAACGAGTAATCTTTAGCATTTTTAATTAATAACAAACATATTTGCCGTCAAATTTTTAGAAACCAATATCATAGCACATGGGAGCGATTGTACCAGTAATAACAGCAGTAGGAGGATATGTCCCTGATTATGTTCTTACAAATCAGGAATTGGAAGAAATGGTTGAAACCAACGATGAGTGGATAACTACCAGAACCGGGATTAAGGAAAGACGAATTCTTAAAGGAGAAAAATTGGGGACATCGGTCATGGCAGTGAAGGCATTAAAACAACTGCTGGAGAAAAGCGGAACGGATCCGAAAGATATTGATGCCGTATTAATTGCGACAATTACGCCGGATTATTTCTTTCCTACAACAGCCAACCTTGTGGCAACGGAAGCGGGGTGTGTAAATGCCTTGAGTTTTGATATGGCTGCTGCGTGTTCAGGATTTATTTATGCGCTTGAGACCGGAGCAAATTATATCCGATCCGGGAATTACAAAAAAATTGCCGTCATTGGCGCGGATAAGATGTCGGGTATTACCAACTATAAAGACAGGAATAGCTGCATTTTATTCGGGGACGGAGCCGCCGGTGTATTGATCGAACCAAGCGAAGATGGACTCGGCATCCAGGACACCATTCTCCGGAGCGATGCTGTCGGAAAGGAACTCATATACCTCAAGGGCGGGGGGTCCGTAAACCCGCCGACCCATGAAACAATAGATGCCGGGTTGCACAACTTTTACCAGGATGGAAAAAGTGTGTTTAAATACGCGGTCACTTCCATGGCAGGCGTTGCCGCGGAGATCATGAAGCGAAATCACCTAAAAGGAGAAGACATTGCCTACCTTGTACCTCATCAGGCCAATAAGCGGATTATTGATGCCACAGCAAATCGCATGGAGGTAGGCCCGGAAAAGGTGATGCTCAATATCCAGCGATACGGGAATACGACGGCAGCTACAATTCCATTATGTCTTTGGGATTATGAAGACAAACTGAAAAAAGGAGATAACCTGATCCTTGCTGCATTTGGAGGAGGATTTACCTGGGGGTCGATGTACCTTCGGTGGGCTTACTAGGTGTTTGTCCTCAGATAAGCTTCGATATTTTCACAGACAATATCGACAAGTTTTGTCCTTGATTCCATACTTGCCCAGGCGTTGTGAGGAGTAAGTATGAGATTTTGCGGATATTTTACTTTTAGAAGCGGGTTGTCCGCATCAATAGGTTCTCTTTCAAAAACATCCATACAAGCTCCGTGTATGGTCCGGGAGTTTATCGCTTCTGCCAGAGCCGCTTCGTCTACGATCCCTCCACGCCCGACGTTAATTATAATGGCCGTTGGTTTCATGATCGGGAACTGGTTTGAAGAGATCAGGTTTTTTGTCTGCTCGTTCAGGGGCGCATGAACCGATATGATATCGGAGGTTTTCAATAATTCTTCAAATTCCAGTCGAGGGTAATCCTGAGAAGTATTTTTACCGGAAGTCGAATAATAAATAACCTCAGCATTAAATCCCGAGGCAATTCTGGCCACGGCTTTACCGATATTCCCCAACCCGATAATACCGAATCTCTTATTGTTTAATTCCGTAATAGCAGGTCCGAAATGTGTAAAAATATCACTTTTCGAATACCTGTTGGATTTTACGTAATGGTCGAAATAGTCGATACGGTTTAACAGTTGAAGGAGACAGGCAAACGTATGTTGTGCTACGCTATTGGAGCTATAACCAACGGCATTTTTGACTGCAATTCCTTTTTCTTCGGCAGCGTATAAATCTACATTGTTCGTGCCTGTGGCACTGATACAAATAAGTTTGAGGTTGGGACAATTATTTATAATATGTTTATCGATAATCACCTTATTGGTAATTACGATTTCAGCATCCCCGATATTTTGAATGGTCTCGGTTGATCCGGTGGTTTCAAAAGTCGTGACCTGACCATAGGCCGATAACCTGGAAAGGTTTGGAACCTTACCCAGGGTTTTAGCATCAAGAATGGAAATTTTTCTCATGTATTTTCGAACGGAAATTAAAATTGCTGGTAACAAAAATATTGATCGTCCGATAAATTAAAAAATTGACAACGACCGGTGCCCGATTATTTTTTATTCTTTTTGGCTTTGGGATATTCCGTGTGTCCGTATTGTATGGAGTTGTAATACTTTAGTTTCTTTTTCCCTTCGTAACTGTTAAAGGAGTATTTGGCTTTACATGCAGTGAGCGCCATCAGCGTTACGATCAATATTTTGGCCAGATGTTTCATTACAATCAATGGTTGAATGTTCAATAATAGTTGGATGGATGTTTTGTTGCCGTTAAATTAAAACCAGAATAGCATCCGAGACAGGTTTAGGTAATCTTTAGTAACTTTTTTGATGTTGGTTTAAGTGTTTCTTATGCCGGTTAATCATTAAATTTTTCCCGCGCGATTGTAACCAAACAGACTATTATCATGTTACATTTTCAGTAATTATAGATTTTCATCTTATATTTATCAAGTGGATACCAGAGGACGACTTTTCCTTTTACTCGCCTTATCGATATGCAATTGGACGGCGTATGGTCAAGTGCCGGAGGTCTTGGATAGTTTGTCCGAAGACAATAAGAGATTTGATCTTTATATGGCTCCCGGATACAGTTTAAACGAGTTTGTTGAGACAAATGCTTCCTTCGGGGGGATCAGTTTGGGAATTACATACAAAAAAAGACTGGATTTGAGTTTTTCTTTTTCTGCAATACTTGATAGTTTCAAAAAGCAGATCATTTTTCCCTCCACACATAAATACGATCAGAAAAATTTTGGGATCCGGGGTCAGTATTCTTTTTTTAATACGCGTATAAGGCCAAATACCGGATTGGCCTATAAATATTGCCGGGCTTATTGGAATCCCCTGAACGATTCAAACGAAACGTTCGACAATAACTTTAGCATGTACGAGTTTTTTATTGGGGCAGACTGGTTCGTTAGTGAAGTATTTTCACTGAATGTAAGCGGAGGCTATAATATGGCCGGTGGAATTGATCTTGTGGGCCTTAGCGATAAGGACTACCATGGTTTCGTATTAAATTTGATGTTTCGGGTACGACTATTAAAATTCTGATTTTGAAATCGTATAGACTTTGGTTCTTGCTGGCGATTCTGTTTTGTGCTTGTGAAAGAGAGCATCCTTCCCCAAAGGCATTTCTCACTTATGGGCACCCGGCGGGTGTACATATTGACTCGGATAAGCTTGACGAATTAAACAGGAAGATCCATGGCGGATCTTTTGGGGATATTCACAGCCTCATTATACTCCGGAACGATCGATTGGTATTTGAGAATTATTATTCGAATCATCAAAGATCAGATTTGCACCCGGTCGGAGCCGCGACTCAAAGTATAGTTTCCGTATTGACAGGAATAGCCCTTGCGCAGGATTCAACGCTCGGCATTACGGACAGAATTGTGGATTTTTTCCCGGAATACAGTCATTTGTTTGAGAATATTCCTCAGAAGGATCAAATCGAAATAAGGCATTTGATGTCCAATACTTCCGGTCTTTGGTGGGATGAATGGACGCATCCGTTCGGAAGTGAAGAAAATGACGCCTATGTAATGTCGAAAAGCGATGATTGGATCTTTGCCGTATTGGCCACTCCCATGATTCGCGAACCCGGTTTTGAATTTAACTACAACAGCGGAAATGGTATTTTGATGGCGCCCGTATTGGAAAAACTCACCGGGACAGAGCTTGAACAATTTGCCGAGGAGCGTCTATTCACGCCTCTGAACATCCAAAATTGGAAATGGGACCGGATACCCGGAGGCTATGTAAATACTTCATGGGGATTGCATTTAAGGCCTGTGGATATGGCAAAAATCGGATATTTATTATTGAAAAACGGCAGATGGTCGGAAGAAATAATATTTGATGAATCATGGAGCTTCGGATCCACCAGAAGCAGAAGAAACGTGTCGTCTTTGTTTAATTACGGGTATTTTTGGTGGAGATTTACGGAATATTCAAATATCGTTCAATCGTTGCGCAAAAATGATGTGTTCTTTTCCTGGGGTGACGGCGGGCAATTTATTTTTGTAATTCCTCACCTGGACATGGTGGTAGTAACCACTGCAGGGAACCATATGAACAACGATTTGATGGCGATGGAGATGCTTAGAGATTACATATTAAGCGCCGTACTCGATCGATACCTATAATTTATTTGCCCGGTGATTAATTTTTTTTGAATTCGGACGTTAATTTAAGAGCGATCTATTGTTTGAGATTACTTATAGCGCAAATGAGAATTATTTACATTCCTGTTTTGTTACTTGCAGTAGCGTGTAGCCCAAAGTTCAAAATTCAGACCGATACGCCATTTCCGGGCGATTTTAAAAGCTACCGCTCATTCAAGTTCTACAATCCCAAAAATATGCCGGCGTCAAACTTTGCATTTGAGGAAGAAGATAAAAAGGTCATTTTCGATGCAGTGGGTGACGAAATGATAGCAAGAGGCTACAAAAGCGTTCAGGATGCGGATTTGATGATAAAAATTCAGGGAGGGACCAAAAGTACCATCGAGATTAAAAATGAAGACCGGTATTATCCCTATGATTACAACTCTTACAATTATTACCGATACGGCAGGTATAACGATTATTACAACAGGCCTCAGGATCAATCCAAAAAAGAATCTTCGATTATCATCGATGTCATCGATATCAAAAAAGATAAAATTGTCTGGCAGGGCGTCGGCATAGGAACTTTGAAGAAAAATGAAGGCCTGAACGAAATACAGATCAGGGAAGCGATTACAAACATTTTTTTGGAATACCCTTACCGGGCAGGCTCGCCCAGTGAGTAAGAAACGTTCCATAATTATTGGTATAATTTAATTATTTATATAAAAAATCCTATTATATTTGGTGACTTTTTGGCACAACGATAATAAAGCTTTATGATTTTTGAATCCAGGGCATATGCCCGCGCTGGTTTATTGGGCAATCCGTCCGATGGATATTTCGGCAAAACAATCTCCATAGTCGTACGAAATTTCGGAGCACACATTTCTCTTTATGAATCACCGGAATTGCAAATTGAACAGCAGGATGTAGACCGGAATATTTTTAGAAATATTTATAAATTGGTCGAATCCGTTGATTTGACGGGATATTATGGAGGTGATCGTTTGATAAAGGCGGCAATAAAAAAATTCTGCGAGTATTGTGATAAGAAGTCGATCCGGCTTCATGGAAAGAATTTTACGGTGAGGTACAGATCTTCAATCCCCAGACAAGTAGGGTTGGCAGGGTCGAGCGCAATAATTACCGCCACTATTAGAGCGCTCATGGCTTTTTATGGAGTGAAGGTCAGAAAGGAAGAATTGCCAAATCTGGTGCTTTCCGTTGAAACCGAGGAGCTTGGAATAAATGCCGGATTACAGGACCGGGTGATACAAACCTATGAAGGGTGTGTATATATGGATTTTGATAAAAGCATTTTGGAATCTCAGGGCTACGGCCATTATGAAAGCATTGATCCCGGATTGCTGCCCAACCTGTATATTGCATATAAGACCGACCTTGGGAAGGTGTCCGGGGCCGTATTCAATGATGTAAAGGTCAGGTTTTTAGAGGGCGATCCCCAGGTTGTCGACACACTGGCGGAAATCGGAGAAAATGCCGCCGAGGGTAAAAAGGCAATTCTGGAAGGTGATTCGAAAAGATTGGCCGATCTTGTGAATAAGAATTTCGATTTGCGGTCCAGGATTTTCGCGATAAGCGACAGCAACATGGAGCTTGTGGAAACTGCCAGAAAATGCGGGGCTTCTGCAAAATTTACCGGCTCAGGCGGGTCGATCATAGGTACCTACGAAAATGATGAGACGTTGCGCTGCCTTATCATAAATATGAAGAAATTAAATGCGCGCGTGATAAAACCATTCATAAATTAGAATACAAAATGATTAAAAAAGCAGTAATACCGGCAGCCGGACTCGGAACAAGATTTTTACCTGCCACAAAAGCACAACCAAAGGAAATGCTGCCCATCATCGATACGCCTACGATTCAATATGTTGTCCAGGAGGCGGTGGATTCGGGTATTGAAGATATACTCATTATTAGCGGAAGGAATAAGCGGGCTATGGAAGATCATTTTGACAGGAATACCGAGCTCGAGGATCGCCTTACAAAGGCAGAAAAGGATACACTTTTTAATGAGATCCGGCATATTGCAGATATGGCCAATATTCACTATGTAAGACAAAAAGAGATCCGGGGCCTTGGGGATGCTATCTATTACGCCCGCTTTCATACGGGTAACGAACCCTTTGCAGTACTGCTTGGCGATACCATCATCAATTCCGTAATGCCCGTCACCCAGCAATTGATTGATGTATATGAACAGTATCAGGCGACGACTGTCGCCGTAGAGGTTGTGCCGAAGGAAAAAGTCTCCAGATACGGTATAATTGGCGGCGAAAAAATCAGTGATCAAATTATGGAAGTAACCGATTTCATTGAGAAGCCTTCCGTAAAGGAAGCGCCATCAAATCTTGCAATCGCGGGAAGATATATACTTACTCCGGAGATCTATCCGGCGCTGGAACAAACTCCCAAAGGGAAAAATAACGAACTTCAATTGACGGACGCGCTCATGAATCTAACGCGTAAAGAGCTTATTGTATCCCATACGATTGAAGGTAAGCGATATGATATTGGAAATAAGCTTGACTACCTGAAGACGACGGTTGAATATGCGCTTCGAAGAAAAGAGTTTGCGAAACCATTTTTCGAGTACCTCAAAAAAATCGTAGAGGAGAATCATATCGAATAACGGACTCGATACCCCGTCCGAACAATCATTGTACCTTACCTGCCCGTCGCAGCCGCAGTTTTAACCGTTACGGGGCAGCGTATATCCCATTGGTACATTATTTCTGTCTTTCCTTTTAGATGCAATATCTCGTCGATCCATTAATTTTATTCCTGTAAAGGGCAACCTTTAACACGTCAGATTGTCCTTAGGTAAATATTAAATTCAAAACGTTTGCAAACCGGTCGGAAGTCAATTCATAGTTATTTGATATTGAAGTGTCAGGAGGGTGACCGCAGAGCTCAGAATGAGCTTTTTAAACTTTACGCAAATGCCATGTATAATATTTGTCGAAGAATGATGGGAACAGAAGACGATGCAAAGGATGTGCTGCAGGATTCATTTATCCATGCATTCACGAAAATAAAAGGGCTCAGGAATGCCGATACATTTTCCGCCTGGATTAAGCGAATCGTAATTAACCATTGCATCAATGCGCTAAAGAAGAAACATATCGTTACGGATGATCTCGATGATCATTTGGCATTTCAGGTTCAGGAATCCACCGAAGACCCGGACGAAATCAAATATGAAGCCAGAAAAATAATGGATGCGATCGACCGGATTTCGGAGGGATGCAAGACTGTTCTGAACCTTTACCTTTTTGACGGATACGATCATAAAGAAATCGCACAAATACTAAATATCTCGGAATCGGCTTCCAAAGCCCAGTACAGCAAGGCAAAAGCAAAGGTCAGAAAAATTTTGGCGGAAGAAAATAGCAGGTCATGAAAGACGAACTTAAAATATTTACAGGTAAACATCGCGAGCAGTTTGAATTGTATACGCTGGATCTGGATGATGCCTGGCAAGGGATTGAGGAAAAACTTGATGCGATTAACAAAAGATCAATCCATGTTTCCTGGTGGGGTATGGCGAAGGTTGCAGCCGTAGTGTTGTGTACGCTTACCATTGGTTTTGGTTTTTACCTGAATAATCAGCGGATGTCCAGAAACGAAAACGGAATTTCCCTGCATAACATTTCTTCGGAATTGGCGGATACCGAAGCTTATTATTCATCCCAAATTCGCGAAAAGATGGAATTGATCGAGTTGCAATCCGGTGAGGTGGACCCGGAGGTCCTGGGCGCTTTGGAAATATTGGATGATGATTATAAATCACTCAAAAAGGATTTAAATGATTATGCGGATAGTGAAGAAGTGATCAATGCGATGATCGAGCACTACAGGCTTAAGCTTTCGATGTTAGAAAAAATTCTGGAAGAGATTCAAAAAAACAAAGATAATGAAGAGGTTCTCGCTATTTAAAACATACCTGGCGCTTATGACAATTTTTGTCAGTCACGAGATCAATGCCCAGGAGACCAGGCTTTCAAAGTCGATTGATAAGTCCTTTAAGGTTTCGGATAGGATGGGCCTTGATATTACAAACAAATACGGAAGTGTGATTATTGATACGTGGTCCAGGGATGAGGTATCTCTCAAGATCGAGATTGTCGCATATGGAAAAGATGCGAGTGCCGCAGAGAAACTTATTGACCGTGTGGAATTTGACTTTAAGCAATCGAGCGATTTTCTGGAAATTGAATCCGTATTTGACCGTAAGAAAAGTTTTTTTAAGGATCTGCTAAATGCGGTAAGTGATTACTCGGCCTCCCTTTTGAGCAAGCATAAATTACAGGTAAACTACGAGTTGACAATTCCGGAAAATGCATCTTCGATCACAGTTGATAATCGATTTGGTGATGTGCATATGAACAACACCGGTGGAAGACTTAATGTGACGATAGCTCATGGGAATTTCAGGGCGAATGAACTAAAAGACTATTCGAGGCTGAATGTGAGCTACGGGAAGGCAAAGATGCGGGAATTACATGAAGCAAATATGTCCCTTAAAGGAGCCGAGCTGGAGTTGGAATTCGCAGGGAAACTGGATATCAAGAGCAGCTCCTCGACGATCATTGTTAACAAGGCGCTGGAAATTGACCTGGAATCTACCAACGACAAAATAGAAATAGATGAAGTCGCGGATATTACGGGATCGGCAAATTTTACCGACCTTAAAATCTATAATTTGAGTAATGCCTGCAGGCTTACTCAAAATTACGGTGAGATGACCGTTAAAAACATTTCCGACAGCTTCGGATCAATTCGTCTAAACGGGAAATCTACCGATTATGTACTTGTTTTTTCAAATCATTCAAGGTTTGAGGCCAGAATATATGCACGCGACGATAAACTGAAAATAGCCGATTATCCGGGTCAGCGCGAAAAAAGATATATGGATGACAGATCCAAATTTGTCCGGATAACCGGAAATTTTGGTGCAAATGTCTCTGAAAGCAAATTAGATATTAATGCACAAAACGGAGAAGTATCGGTAAATTTTACCGAGGTACAACCTGAAACTTATAATAAATAATCGATATCAACGCAATGTCATGAAACCGATAGGACCGGAGCAAATTCAGGACACACACGAATATGACTATATGTTTCTGTTTATCAGCAAACTATAAAAATATAAACAGATGAAACCGGTAAGACCGGAGCAATTTTAGGACACACATGAGCATGATTATATTTCTCTGATTGTCAGCAAACTATAAAAATATAAACAGATGAAATACATATTTACTTTTTTCTTTGTTTTCTGTCTGAGCACCGCATGGGCACAGAAATACAAGAACTCGGCCGGATTCCGGCTGGGAAAAACCGATGGAATAACCTATAAAAGGTTTCTGGCCGAAACCGGAGCGGTAGAGTTTATACTGGGGTTCGGTGGATACGATCATGGGATGCAGATTTATACAACATACCAGTGGCACTACCAAATTCCCACTCAATTCACAGAAAGTCTGTATTTGTATTATGGAGCCGGTGGCCATGTCGGATATATCCGGCCCTATTCCAATAGAAAGTATTACCGGGGCGACTCTACGGTGGTTTACGAAAATGAGAAACAAACCTATTACGCCATCGGTGTGGATGGAGTAATTGGCCTTGAGTACCGGATCTTTACCGTTCCTATGACAGTAAGTATGGAGCTTAAACCGTATTTTGAATATTATGGATTGAGGTATGCGCAGTTCAGATTCTGGGATTTCGGATTTACAGTTAAATATATCTTTTGATCATGAAAACAGGCAGTAATAAATTTATGAGAACGCTTATTTTGATTTTGGGGATTATTGTGGGATTGGCCGGTTTGGCTTACGCTCAGGAGGGCGAAGAAGAACTGGGAAGAAAGGATCAAATGCAGACGCTTTTCGGATTTGATGCAAAAATAACCGGATATGGATCGCTGGAATCAAAATTTACAAGACTTAATGCGAAAGATGCGGTAGTTATCGGAGGCCATGGCGGCGTGATTTTCAACAGGTATTTTTATTTTGGCCTCGGTGCATACGGACTGGTGACCTCAAACAAGCATCCGGGTTCTTTCCCTGAAGAATCGCTGGATTTGGAAATGGGCTACACAGGTTTGATGATGGGCTTTAACATTATGCCCAAAAAGGTGGTTCATTTCTCGATACCATTATTTGTCGGAGTTGGAAATCTCGAATTGGAGCATAAGAACGTTTTTATTGAAAATTCAGCCTTTTTTTTGCTCGAGCCGGGGCTGCAATTGGAATTGAACGTAGTTCGATTTATGAAAATCGGATTGGGGGGCAGCTATCGATTGGTGCACGGCTCAAATTTGAGGAATAACATATCGGATGATGACTTGTCCTATTGGTCCGGAAATTTCGCTCTGATCTTTGGAAAATTCAATTAGTTCCGCTTCTCATCCGGGATTCCTATAATTTCGGCTTATGCCTTATCGGGAACGTCCCTGTTTTGTAGCGTTTGAATTCGATGCCTATATCCGGTTCTTTGAAGTTGAACGCCATTTACATGCCCGAATTCATACCGGTGCCTGTGCTGAAGCGAAACCCTGTCGGTCTTATGGGATCGCATAACCCGCGACGTCGTGCGATACTCATCGGAACTTTTCTTTTCATCCGGAGCTTCGGCGTAAGTCCGGGACCTGCGACGCTCCGGGTCCAATCCCGGCTGGAAGTCTTCAGTTGCGTTATAGTTGAAATAAGGCCGAAAGAAGACCGTCTCCGGACTGCTGAAAGTTTTGCAATTGGGTTTCAAAGAAAAGTCCCACCTTTGGATACACGTTGAAAAAACCGTTGTAGATGTACCAACTCCCGGGCCGATCGTCCGACTGAGCTTTTCTGTCCGTTGACGCTCCGATTGCAAGTAACAATGAAGGCCTGAAAATTGTTCATTTCAGCGATTGGTGCGGAACACATTTCATTTGGCAGTTGGTGATTCCATTGCCGAACATGCGTCATACTTTTTGTATTCCAATTGTGTAACATACAATAATTCGGATAATGAATTCATCACATAGAAGTAAATCCGGTGACGGACTCGCATGTTAGCGCGATCAATTTTGGAAAAAATGGTATTGCCGGTTGGCGATTTATAAAATGTTGTTGCATTAATATGTGCTTTCGATCATATTTGTTTATTTCACGCAGGAGTGACTGAATTGGATCATGAGAAAAGGGATTTTTATCGTCTTGTTTTTAATGCCGTATTTTGCGTACGCAGATTTTATCAATTTGGTACAGGCAGATAAATGTGAGACCCTACTGGAAATATTTATTCAAGAAGATAGAATCGTTGTAAAACTCGAGATCGGTGCTCAAGACTATCCGTGGTTCTCAGATGTGATTCCAATAGAGTTTTTCGAGGGTGGTTTTAGCAGTCAGAATGCCAGAACAAGGTGGAGCCGTTTTATGAATCATCAATTTTTATTGAGCTGCCGGAACCGCCGGTTGACCGGGGATATAAACGCGGTCGAGCAGCGAAACCGGATTTCAAGGGCCGGCTTGTACACAGGGCAGACCGATTCCGCCGTCGTGAATGAGAAGATTATGTATGTGGAAATCGAATATCCTTTGAATTCAAAAATCCCGGAATTGGCAATTACACCTCCTTTGCCGAAGGGCACAGGTACAACCATGGCAAACATCGGTTTTGTTGTATATCACAAAGCGGTTCCTGTAAATGATCTGAGATTTCTCCGTGCAAAAGAGCGGCTTTTCCTCGACTGGGAAGATCCGTGGTATTCTTACTTTGAGAATAAAGACATCAGCAGACACCATAACTCTTCGTTTATGTCCTTTTTATATGTAGAGCCATATGAGGTAAGGCACGAGCTGTTGGGCAGGATAAAGGATCTTGAGGGGTGGATGGATTTCAAGTATGGCATGGACGACCTCATTGAGGTTGAAGAGCAGGAAGAGCTAAAACGGCACATTGCGGAATTCCTGGTTAAAAGAAATATCGTTCGGATTGACGGCGAAGAGGTGAAGCCTGTGATCGACCGGATCCATTTTGTTGAAGTGCAATTGTCAGGCATTCAAATTATTGAAATCCCAAAGCCGATACCTTATTCTTCCGCAATCATCGGAGTTATATTTGCATACCCGCATGAAAGCATGCCAAAAGAAGTGACCGTTCACTGGGATATGTTTAACGACAAAATCCAACGCATACCCTGCATGTCGATTGATCCGGCAGGACCCTGGCCTTACGATCTGCAACCATCGGACAGCGTTCTAAAATGGACCAATTTTTTAAAGCACTATAAATTACCGACGGTCACGGAGCAAAAAGTCGAAAATGCCACCGTACACATTCCGTTATTTTCAGCGATCTTTTTATTTATGATCATATTTCTGCTTTATCGAAATGAATGGACCTTAAATGGACTGTCGAAATGGAAGAAATTCTTTTTTGTGCTTTATTTACTTTTAGCAATATTGGCATTTCCGGTTGGATACCGGGCAAATATTCCATTTTTGACCAGACAATCCTATTCGGAGCCGGAAGCAAGGGACCTCATAAATCAATTGTTGAAAAACACGTACCGGGCGTTTGACTTTCGCGAAGAAGGGGACGTTTACGACAAACTGGCTATGTGCAATGATGAAAGGTTGTTACAGCAGGTCTATTTGCAAACCAGAAAAAGTATGGTTATTGAAAATCAGGGTGGCATAGAGGCAAAAGTTGATGAAGTTTTGGTGACGAGCGTGCAGAAAGAAGCGTCTGAGGAAGGATTGGCCTATCGGTCGAAATGGATAGTGAAAGGAGTGGTTGGACATTGGGGGCATAAACACCGCCGGATAAATCAGTACGATGCCATTATTAAGTTAAAACCGATCGATGGCGCTTGGAAAATGTTTGATTTTGATATCATTGAGGAGGTGAGGTTGTAGCAATGATCAATCTCTCGAACATATATTTTCATTATCCGGATTCAGATTTCCGCTTGGAAATCGACGAATTACATTTTTCGAGCAGATCCAAAAATGCAGTGATCGGGCCCAGTGGATTTGGGAAAACCACATTGCTGAATTTGATCTCGGGGATAAGTATTCCTCAGAAAGGTTCCGTAAATGTTAATGAAGTATCCGTTGATACGTTGTCAGATGCGGAACGGAGGACGTTCAGACTTAAAAATATCGGATTCGTATTCCAGGATTTTAAGCTCCTGGAATATCTCAAGGTGATCGATAATATTTTAATTCCTTTCAGAATAAATAAGGCGTTGGTATACAAGCCGGAATTAAAAGAAAAAGCCGGACACATTGCCTCACTGCTAAACATTGATGATAAACTGTTTAAATTTCCAAATAAATTATCCCAGGGAGAGCGGCAGCGTGTAGCTATTTGCAGGGCGCTCCTCAACGACCCCCCGATTATTTTAGCGGATGAACCAACGGGAAACCTTGACCCGGAAAATAAGCAGAAAATTATGCGTATGCTCTTTGATTATGTTGATGAAAAGGATTCATTATTGATCACAGTTACACATGATCATGAACTGCTACAGGGGTTTCACCGAATTGTTGACTTTCAGGAATTGTATAAGAAATAAGCATGCGGCAAAGTTTCTATCTGGCATATAGATATATATCCTACCACAGCATTCGTTCGCTCGTTTTAATTGTTTCCATCGGCCTGATCGTCTATTTGCCGGTTGGCTTAAAGAAGTTGATAAGTGAAAGCGAGGCTCAGATGTTGCGGCGTGCAAGATCGACTCCGCTTGTAGTCGGTGCCAAAGGAAGCCCTACGGATCTGGTAATCAATGCGCTTTATTTTCAACAAGAGCAAAAAGATCATATAACCATGGAAGTCGTCGAGACCGTAAATGATACCGGTTTTGGTGATGCCATTCCGATATCTTCGATGTTTTCCGCAAGAAATTTTCCAATTGTAGGTACGGACCCCGGCTACTTTCAGTTCAGAAAGTTAAGCATTGAGTCCGGCAGGTGGATGAGTTTTGTTGGCGAATGCGTAATAGGCAGCGCAGTTGCGGCAAATTTAAACATTGGGGAGGGGGACAGCCTGGTTTCTTCTCCTGAGAATTTCTTTGATCTGGCCGGTGTATACCCGCTCAAGATGCTTGTGGTTGGGGTTTTAAATCAATCCGATTCGCCGGATGACAGGGCGGTTTTTGTAGATATTAAAACAAATTGGGTAATCATGGGCCTTGGGCATGGCCATGAAGATCTCGCTGAAAATTATGATCCGGCGATCGTTCTGGAGCGGGATTCCAATATCGTAAAAGCCGGCGCCAAGTTATATATGTATAATGCGATAAATGGGGATAACCTGGATCGTTTTCATTTTCACGGCGATATAAAATCATATCCCCTGAGTTCGATGATTTTCATTCCGAAGGATCATAAATCCGAAACCATATTCCGGGGAAGGTTCGAATCCGGTGTGTTTCCGCAGCAAGCCGTTGTACCGGAAGAAGTTGTGAATCATTTATTGCAAGGCATATTCAGGATCAAACAGGTCTTTAATACCGTATTTGTGTTGGTTGGTCTGGCGACAGCATTAATACTTGCATTGATTGTCGCACTGTCGGTCAGGCTTCGGAAAAATGAAATTTATACCATGTTTACAATTGGCTCGAGTCAATTGAAGGTATTCGAAATCATTGCATTTGAATTAATTATTCTTGCCGCAAGCAGTGTTGTTTTTGCTTCGTTGCTATATTCGATAACCGGTCTGTTTGTCGACGACTTTATCCATAATTTCATTATATAATTTCAATAAAATGTTGAGAACGATTCCAATTGCCATAGTGGTTTTTTTTATCTCCTGCAGCTCGAAAAAAGACGGACCGGGGGAAAATGTCCGTGAAATACCTAAGATCGCCGTGGTAAACTATCCACTGTATTGTTTCGCTAAGTCGATTGCAGGAGACAAAGCGACTGTCTACTTACCATCTCTTGAAGGGGACCCCGCCTATTGGAAGCCATCTGCCAGGCAGGTCATAAACTTTCAAAACGCCGACCTGATCCTTACAAATGGAGCCGGCTATGCAAAGTGGTTGGAAAAAGTGAGTCTGCCTTCGTCTAAAATCGTGAATACCTCCGGAAGTTTCAAAGACCAATGGATTGAAACGGATGAAGTTCTGGTGCATAGCCACGGCCCGGAGGGGGAGCATTCCCATAAAGGCACGGCGATCACTACCTGGCTCAATTTTAAGTTTGCCCTGCGACAAGCCGCCACTGTTCATTCGGCCCTATCGAAGTTACTCCCGGGAAGTTTTGATGAATTAGATAAAAACTTCGAAGCTCTTAAAGTCCGATTGAGTGAGTTAGATGCAAGGATGGTTTCCGCATCTTCGGATTTATCGCACCTGATTGTCGCTGCCTCACATCCGGTATATCAGTATCTTGAGGCCGGATATAAATTGAGTATGGTAAGCTTGCATTGGGAACCGGACGAGATGCCAAATGAAGAGCAGTGGGACCATTTTTCCGGATTGGTAAATGCTCATAAAATAAGGATCATGCTATGGGAAGACGAGCCGGCAGAAGAAATCAAACTGAAAATGGAAGAACTGGGAGTGAAAACGGTCGTCTTTAACCCCTGTGGAAATAAGTCTGAAAATGGAGAATTCATCGAAATGATGAATAACAATATAGGCCAATTGGAACGCGCAATAGCCGGTCTGTAAATATTTGACAAAGATCTATTCGGATATAAAACATCGATTCAAAAGGTTTTGGTTTCTTATTTTTTATTAGACAATTTTGCAAGTTGTAGAAGCATTCAAGATCGGGTATCAGATAAAATTGAAGTTTAATTTTTTCCTCATATTATTTTTCGTCTCTGCGCAGATGATGGCACAGGATACGGAGTATACCGTGACCGGTGAATATCATGGGAAAAATATATACGTGCAAAATCCATTGTCAAATGATAAGATAAACTTTTGCACCTCGGCAGTTTACCTGAATGAGCGTTTGATCAATACTTCTCCCAAAACCTCGGCTTTTGAAATTCGTCTTTCTCATCTCGAGATTGGCGAACCTGTTTTTATTAAAATTACTCATAAGGAGGGATGTACTCCAAAAATTATAAATCCGCAAGTAATTCGCAGTAAGAGTAAATTTCAATTTCTCCGCGTGCATGCGGACGAGCTTTCAGTTCACTGGTCGACCGTAGGGGAGCTGCCCTACGGGAAGTTTTTCCTTGAACATTATCGAAACCGGAAGTGGATCAATATTGAAACAATTACCGGAAAGGGGTCTTTTGAGGCAAATCAATATGACCTTACACCTATGCATCATACCGGTGACAATAAATACAGGATTAAATATGTCCAGAATAATGGAAAAATATTTTTTAGTCCGGTATTCGATTATTTTCATGACGTCGAGCCAATTAGCTTTTTTCCTACCATGGTGGTGGATAAGATAACGCTTTCACGAGCAACCGATTATGCTGTAGTCGATTCGTATGGAAATCAAATTACCAGGGGCAGGGGGAAAGAAATAGAGCTTAACAATTTAAAAGCGGGATTATACTTTCTCTATGTCGACAACCGGGAAGAGAAGTTTGTAAAGAAGTAATTTTTCAAACAGCAGCAACTTTTGATCGGATGATCTCTCCTTGCATGATTCCGGTTGCACCTATCTCCAGGAGCGTAACAGGCAAGATCCGATTTGCCAAATCCGGGGAGTAATCGACGGCAACACGTATATAATTACCGGTAAATCCATGGATTTTCCCACCTTCGATATCCTTCTCAAAAAGAACATCCATCGTTTCCCCGATGAATTGTTCGTAAAAATACCGTCTTTTTTTTACGGATAATGATCTGAGCATTTTGGAGCGTTTTGCCCTTTCATCTTTTGATACGGCATTTTCCATATTTATGGCCGGGGTATTCGGGCGCTCGGAATACGTAAAAACGTGCAGGTAAGATACCTTTAATTCATTCAGGAAGTTGTAGGTCTCCAGAAAATCCTCCTCTGTTTCTCCCGGGAACCCGACAATGACATCAACTCCTGTGCAGGCATTTGGAATGGACGCGTTTATCCGGTGAATTCTGTCTTCGTACAAATTCCTTAAATACCTGCGTCGCATTAATTTTAATACCTTATTGCTGCCAGACTGAAGCGGAATGTGGAAATGAGGCATGAATTTGTTCGAATTTGCGACAAAAGATATGATTTCTTCCGTGATGAGATTCGGCTCTATGGATGAAATTCGAAATCTTTCGATCCCCTTTATTCTATCCAGTTCTTTAATCAGGTCAATAAGATAATATTTCCGCTCGCCATTCCG
Source organism: Cytophagales bacterium (assembly GCA_022360055.1). GTDB lineage: Bacteria > Bacteroidota > Bacteroidia > Cytophagales > Cyclobacteriaceae > JAAUQL01. The sequence continues at coordinate 42,325 of JAKSDO010000044.1, forward strand.
TATTCCAAAGTCTCCGGTATTTACACCGGTAAGTACGATTTCTTTTACGTTGTTATTGGCAATTGTACGTGCCGTCCGGAGTACATTCCCAATACTATCGCTTCGGCTTTTGCCTCTCGCCAGCGGAATGGTGCAAAACGAACAGGAATAATCGCAGCCATCCTGAATCTTTAAGAAGGTTCTTGTCCTGTCGTGCATCGAATAAGCATGATTAAAGGTTGTCGCTTCCGAAATGTCCTTTGCGTAAACGACCGTTTTCGGATGCTTTTCAAACCCATCCAGCAATTCCAGCAGTCTGAATTTTTCGGATGCGCCTAACACCGCATCCACACCGGGGATCGAAGCTATCTCCTGAGGTTTCAGTTGCGCGTAACAGCCGATAACAATTATGTATGGATTTTCACTCACCTTCCGGGCATCTTTCACGACCTGGCGACATTTCTTATCGGCATTATCCGTCACCGAGCAGGTATTAATTACAAAGATCTCCGGCGAATCATTGAATTCGACCTTTTGGTAACCATGCTCCCGAAACAACCGCATGATCGATGATGTCTCGGAAAAATTAAGCTTACAACCTAATGTATGAAAGGCTACTTTTTTCATAGCCTGCAAAATTATGAATTTTATTGGTAGAAAATACTGCCATCCGACGAATTCCCACCTGGAGAAGGAGGTTAGGGGGATTGGCCTTTATAATCAATGCTTTACAATGAAATTTTATGTCTGTAAAAAGTATGGGTGTTTTTAAGAATTTAAAGAAATGGCTTAATAAACGCAAAAGAGCTATGTTTTCTCAATATTTACTTTTAGTCGGATGACAGTAGGTAGAAAATATAACCGGAGCGTTTTATAATGGGGCGTTGTGCCTGTCGGACAACTTATGACCATCTTTTGGTCTGATACATAAAACAGCTTTTTGATTCAATATTGCAATTGCTCCCTTTACCCGGATTATTGATCTCCATCCGTCAAAATTCCAGTGCCATCTTCGTAAGTAATTGATTTTAAGTGCCATAAAATAAGGTTGATCCCGATAAGGCATAAAACATAGTAGCCCAAATTTGGGGAATGAATAAAAGTAATGACCGGGGTTATTCCGATGCGTATTTGATTATGATTCATCCTTTTACAGATATATTATGCTTTGGAAAATGATTTATTGCGAATAAATCGGGATAAACAAACCGATGTTCCTATCCGTTTTTTGAGTGTTTTATGCTTTATCGGCACTGAGGGCGAGAAATTCCGTGAATTTTTCGGATTAATCATACATGGATTAGTTCATACTATTCCCGGTCTTTGCTCGGCCGTAAAATCGCGATTTGTTACATTTTCAGGGGATTTTAGCCGGCTTTATTAGATAATTCCCAAGACTTCATATCGGACAGGTTTATAATTTCAGACCGTCAAGGTTTACTTGGCGTATGGTGTTGAAACAGGATTTCATATATGTATTTGTAATACTTTCGGCGAGTGCGTATGTTTTTTTGAGCCCCCGGCTTCCATCGACGAAAAACCACATTTCATTTGGATCGTGTTCCTCTTTTCAAAATAGATAATGAGTGTTTTCGCTCCTAAAACAAATTATTCTAAGAAAAAATGTAATTTTTTAAATATTATTACCAGGCTGCAGTCAAAGCCCAATATGGTTTGGTAATTCGTCGCCATTTGGGCAATTTGTGCAATTATTAAACAGAACCACCGCATTATCATGAAACTTGTTGGCGTAATAATTCCTTTCTTGATTTTGTCAGCGAACGTCCGGGCACAAAACTTGATTGTTGAAGAAGGGGTTGGAATAGGACGGTTAAAACTCGGGCAATCCTTGGAAGAGGTCATAAATGTTTTGGGATTTCAGGGCGAACTCAAATCCTACGACGATTATCTGGCGGAAGAGCTCTTTAATGAAGACCCTGAGATCGCATTGGAATGTGCTATTGGGTTTGACTATTATATTAAATTCGAACATTTAATTACCCTGCCGGTATCCTATGTTTTTTTTAAAGACAACTCGATATCGCAAATCAAGATTTCCAGCTTCCCGGAGTATTTTTTTGCAATTGCCAGAGATACCCGGACCAAGAACGGCCTGAACTTTTGGTCCCAGGGCTCTGAAATTACCGAGATCTATGGGTCACCGGATTTACAGGTGAATTATGACAACTTCATATTGGATTCCTATTTTTATTTTGATCGTGGAATTACCTTCAATTTGAGGGAAGATAATTACAGGTCGGCACATATTTATTCCAAGCTCAACTCGGATATCGTAGACAAGTTCACGAATGAATTTTAGGTTGTCCTGGTATTTGCGGCAGAAACTTCATCGACCTTCTGGGCATACTTATGGTCCGGCAGTTCGATAATAAATTGCGAACCTTCTCCATACACCGAGTTGACCTTGATATTTCCATTGAGTTTCTGAACCATCTCATTTACTATATATAATCCCAGGCCGGATCCTTTCGATTTTTCAGAGGCCCTGTAAAACATGTCGAAGATTTTTCCCTGCAACTCTTTCCGGATTCCCTGTCCGTTATCTTCAACAATGAGCTGAAAGTTCCCATCAACCCTAAGCGCGGATATTCTGAGCCAGGGAGATTCGTTTCTCAGGTTTGAGAATTTACTGGCGTTTGACAAAAGGTTTTTGAGTATGACCTTTAATCTCAGCGGGTCGGAGATGACTTCAAAATCCGATGAAAGCGATACCCGAACGTCCAGCTTGTCGAACTGATCGCCGAAATCGTGTTCCTTAAGGATTTCATCAATGAAATAGTAGAGATTTATTTCCCTCAGTTTTTTGCCCAACCGGATATTTCTGGAAAAATCAAGAATGTCTTCAATGAATTCATCGAGTCTATGGATCCTCGTTTTCATCAGGTTGAGGCAATCTTCTATCTCACGTTTATCGTTTGTTTTCAGCGCAATGTTTATCAGACCGAGAATTGATGTTAACGGAGACCGAATGTCATGCGATGCGCTGTAAACAAAATTGTCCAGCTCGAGATTTGTTTTTTCGAGCATTCGGTTTTGTTTTTTGATCCGCTCTTCCGCAATCTTTCGTTCATGAATTTTTATGATTGAGCCTACCATCCGCACCGGTTTCCCAGCTTTATTCCAGACGGCCTGGCCGGAATCACAAAACCAGTGGTATTCTCCGCCCTTTGTTCTAAGACGAATCTCTTCGGAATACTTGGAACCATTCAACAAGTGGTTTTGCAGGTTGAGCTTCGCACGGTTTACATCCTCCGGATGAATGAGTTCATAAAAATTTTCAATGGAGAAACGCTCCAGTTCATTTGCGTTGTAGCCAAGGAGCTTTTTCCACATGGGCGAATGATAGATTAAATTATTCTTGATGTCCCAGTCGTATATTCCGGCATTCGAACCGCTGATTGCCAATTCAAATCGTTGCTGACTTGCCTTTAGTTTTCTGGTGGTTCGGATCAAATTCCGGTCTTTGGCAATGAGGCTGTGCTCAATTGTTTTGTTAAGCTTTATAAGAAATACGATTACGAGAACCGTTGCCGAGAGGGAAATCAGGTATTGCAACGGGAAATTTGTTGTCGCAGATGTTTCAAAAGCCTCCTGAGTCGGCATATTATAAAAATAGGTCGCCAAAAACAGTCCGATCGAGATGATGGTAAATATGGTGCCCTTGTGTACTTCTTTGTAATCGTATAAGGCAAATGCTGCGACGGTTATCGGGAAAAAGTTGAAATAATTTCCATTGTTTACCGGTTCGGTAAAACAGAACAAGGCAATTATGAGCAAGGTAGCTGCCAGCAACAGGATTTTGGCGTATTCGTATTTGCCGGACCGGTTGAGAAAAAATGAAATTATGGCAAAATTGATTAATGTTAAATAATAAAGGATTGCATTGTACATGCCGATATACATATCGAACAAAAAATAGAAGAGGCAGATGCAGATTACCAAAATGCTGAGATACCCGGTCAGCATCGCTCGTTTAAAGATGCTGGTAGATGTGATAAAATGATGCTCACCTAATATAAGGCGTTGGGAAAAATCCTCCAGATTGTGGTAAAACATGAAAAAGTATTCATATCTAATATAAAGAAAATTAGATTTTTGGAATTATCAAATAGATGAAGGCGATTTATTTTCAGGCGTATAAGGCTTTGCATTGCTGACGAATCTCAAAGAATAAGTGATCGAGATTTTGTGGTAAATGTTCCCAAGGCAAACGCATTTAACGTGTTTTTTATCACAATCCTCCGAGGTTTGCTATATATTATCTCCAAAGATGGCTTTTAATCGCATTGGAATTAGTTAACCGAAATCTTGGAGGATTTAAAGACCGATTTATTTTTTAAATGCGTTTGCCCTGTAAATGTTCCCGGTAATTTAGAATGAATGCTTCTTTTCAATATATTTGGAATTCAATCGGGATGTAGCGCAGTCCGGTAGCGTACCTCGTTCGGGACGAGGGGGTCGCAGGTTCAAATCCTGTCATCCCGACTTTAAACGAATCAAATGTCGGTAAAAGCCTCTAAATCGTATGATTTGGAGGTTTTTTTATTTTTCTCCATTCCAAATTTCACCTTAAAATCTATTGAAAATGTGCCGTTTCGGTGTCCCAATTTTATTATTATATTCGAGGTGCCTATTTATATGTAAGTAATTGTATATCAATAAGATAGGTAATTTATTTTGAATAAAAATGTATTTGTTTCGTGCCCCTTTTTGAGAGGAGCACAAAATATTTTAGTCAAATAAACCATTTACGCATTAGAATTTATACTATGCCTACGTTATCATTATAAATGGAGATTAACTTCATAATAAACTCATCTTTGTAATCAATAACATAATAGTGTGCCAGGTTAATTTCGACCCTTAAGCCACTTCTTTAAATTCTTAAAAGCACCTACTACTTTTTACAGACATAAAATTTCATTGTAAAGCATTAATTATAAAGGCCAATCCCCCTAACCCCCTTCGCCAAGGGGGAATTAGTCGGATGACAGTAATTGTTTATTCTATAATTTATAAAGTCGCTACCGTAGATTTGTAGTAATAAAATCCGATCAATAAGCAGCGAAGAGTTTTGTCAAATTCTTTCTTTTAATCATTCCATTAAAGCATTCAATCATTTCATGCACATAGTTTCAGACCGTAGATGAAGCTGAAATACATTTGAAAATAATCTCACAAAAAAACAGTAAGATAAAATGAATTCTAAAATTTCATTGCTGACAGTAATACTAATCAGTTTACTGGTATTCAGTTGTAAAAAGAAGGAATCCGATGCTGGCAATTCCATCAGGTTTGTAAAAATTGAGAAAGTTGGTATGTCCAGGAGTCACCAGGAGCTAACGTTCAACGGAAAGATCATGGAAAACACCCTAACTTCATTGTCGTTCAGAGTAGGCGGGCCATTGATCAAACTAAATGTCAATATTGGTGATTATGTGGAGCAAGGTGAAATAATTGCAGTGATCGATAAAAGGGATTATGAAATTCAGGTCAAATCTGCAAAAATTCAATACGACCAATTAAGTGGCGAATTTACTCGATACAAAGAATTATTTGAGAAAAACCGGATTCCGGCAAATTCTTACGAGAAGATTGAATCAGGGTATTTAATGGCAAAAACTGCTTATGAAAGTGCAGCGCATCAACTTAATGATACTGAACTGAAAGCTCCATTTTCAGGGTTTGTCCATGAAAAATTTATAGAAAATCACCAGAAAGTTTCACCATTTGAACCTATCATCTCCATGATTGATGTTTCAGAATTGCAAGTTGTGACATCAATTCCAGAAAATCAGATGGAAGAAGTTAAAAAATCAAAAAATCAATATTTAGATATAGATAACGCTGACGTTTATGGCTTACCAATTTCTGTCTTAAGCATCGATGAAAAAGCAAGGCCTGATGGTCTTTACCAAATGAAATTCACCTTTCAAAATTTAAAAGGGCACAAAATACTCCCAGGAATGTCGGCTGAAATAAAGATGTCTTATAAAGAGGATTCGAAGGTTTCAGAAATACCAACAGGAGCAGTATTCAATTTGAATAATTCCTCTAATGTTTGGGTATATAACAATCATTCAAAAAGTATAACGAGAAGGAAAGTTGAAGTGCGCGGATTATCACTGAATGGAAAAATTGAGGTTCTATCTGGATTAAGAGCTGATGAGTATATCGTAACGGCCGGGGTTTATAACCTAGTGGAAAATCAGCGGGTAAAACCACTGCAACCAAAGTCATCAACAAATATAGGAGGGTTATTGTAATGCTGGAGAAATTATTGAGCCGAAAGGCCTTACTAAATACGATCCTGGCAACGGTTATTCTAGGTGGTATTTTTTCATATTCAAAACTGGGCAAACTGGAAGATGCCGAAATTCCGATTAAATCGGCTGTAATTTATACGATGTATCCCGGAGCGACTACTTATGAAGTAGAGCTGGAAGTTACTGAAGTACTGGAGAAGGCAATTCAAAAACTTGAGAACATTGACAATATTACTTCAAGGTCAATGCCGGGTATCTCTGAGATAACTGTAAATATGGAATATGGAGTTCATGCAAAGAAAATACCTCAGACCTGGGACCACCTTCGGCGAAAGGTAAAAGATGCAAAAATCCTTTTACCTCAAGGTGCTCAGGATCCTATAGTGAATGATGACTTTGGCAATGTTTATGGGATATTCGTTGCTGTAACCGGGAATGGTTATGAATATGGCGAGTTTTACGATTATGTTGATTATATCAGGAGAGAACTTCTGCAAGTGGAAGGTATAAAACGAATCGAACTTTTTGGAACACAAACAGAATCCATTGATGTCTGTTTTTCTGCCGAAAAACTGGCAAGCATGAGTATAAATCCTCTTATGATTGTGCAATCCATGTACGATCAGGGGCAGGTAGTGAACCCGGGCAGTATTATTTCTGGCGATGAGCGAATCAGGATGAATGTTGGGAATAAGTATGGATCGATAAAAGAAATCGAGGAAATAGCGATACATGTTGAAGGAGGGACCAGTATCAAATTAGGGGATATCGCGGAGGTCAGGAGAACACTTTATGAACCAAAAACAACGGCGCTTACATTTAATGGTGAAAGAGCTATAAGTCTTGCCATGTCCATGGAGAGTGGAGTTAATGTGGTAGAAGTAGGTGACAGGTATGAGAAAAAAATTGCTGAACTTACAAGTACACTTCCGACAGGAATCGAAGTCAATAGCATTTTTTCCCAACCGGAAAGAGTTTCATATTCCATCATGGGCTTTGTTATTAACCTGGCTGAATCAGTCCTTATTGTTGTACTGGTACTACTTATCGCAATGGGGTTGCGATCAGGTTTGTTGATAGCCAGTGGCTTAATATTCACCATACTAGGGACATTTATGGTCATGTCTTTTTTAGATATACAGCTCGAACGGATCTCATTGGCAGCTATTATTGTAGCCATGGGGATGTTGGTGGATAACTCAATTGTAGTAACGGACGGCATTTTAATTGACTTGAAAAAAGGCGTAAGCCGAAAGACAGCTTTTACTGCAATAGTAAAACGAACGGCTCTTCCCCTACTTGGAGCAACAGCAATTGCCATTCTTGCATTTATGCCATTGGGATTTACTCCAGGCGGAGTCGGAGAATATTTAAATTCTCTTTTCTCAGTAATTGCCATTTCATTATTTCTTAGTTGGATCTTTGCTACTGTTCAAACTCCATATATGGCTACCAATTTTTTCAAGAAGAGCCAAGCAAACTCCAATGAAATTAAAAAAACAAATCCTTACAATACACCATTTTATAACTGGTTCAAAAGGTTGATTGAATGGGCTTTGGGACATAAAGCTGCATTTTTGTCCACAAGTGTTGCTCTTTTATTTTTATCAATGTATTCCTTTCAATTTGTTCGATTCGAATTCATGCCATTACTCGATTACAATCAGTTTGTGGTAGAATATAAAATGCAAAAAGGGACTGATATCAATGTAATTGAAAAAGATTTGAATGAGATCAGCAAAGAATTATTGACTTGGGATGAGATCATTAATGTAACGACAGCTGCTGGAGGACCGCCGGCAAGGTATTCATTAATTCGACCAATGGATTCTGGCGGATCAAACTATGGGGAGTTAATTATAGATGTCGAAGATTATGAAACATCTGTCTTAATAGGAGCGAAAATCCTGGCCTATCTTCATGCAAATTATCCCCAGGCAGAGGTGAGAAAGCGCGAATATGGAGCCGTTACTTCCGGCTATGAGATTGAAGTACAGTTTTCCGGTCCGGATCCGGCTGTGTTGCGAGATCTGGCTGAAAAAGCCAAATCTATTATGAGAAGTGAACCATCAGCTACAGCTGTGGCCGATAATTGGAAAAATAAAGTAAAAGTGCTTTATCCGGAATACTCCGTAGAACATGCTCTCCAGGCATCGGTTTCTCGAAGTGATGTTTCAAATGCCATTGCCGTGGCAACAGACGGACTGGCTGTTGGTGTGATGCATGAAGGAAATAAAACTCTTCCAATTAAACTAAAATTGGAGGAGACTATTAGTGAACAAACAAATAAAATTGCCAGCATTCCGGTATGGGGTTTCCAAAATTATTCCAGCGTACCATTAGGACAGGTCACAAAGGAAATACAGGTGAAATGGGAAGATGATGAGGTATTTCGATATGATGGCCAAAGAGCTATCAGGGCACAATGCGACCCGGCCGGTCAGGCACTGACTACAGAAGTAGAAGCAAGAATCAAGCCTCGTATTGATGCTATTCCGTTACCTGCTGGTTATACGAGGGACTGGAAGGGAATAAATGAAGAAAGCGAGGAAGCCACTGAAGATCTATTGAGTACATTGCCGCTGGCTCTTGGATTAATGTTAATTATTATCATAGCCCTTTTCAATAACTTCAAGCAATCGATCATCATATTCACGATTTTTCCATTTGCATTTTTAGGGATTGTGATCGGATTCCTGATAACAGGAGGTTTCTTTACATTTATTGGTATGATCGGAACACTTGGTCTCATTGGTATGATGATCAAAAATTCTATTGTATTGCTTGATGAAATAAACCAGAATCTTAAGAATGGAAGAACTCAATTTGCCGCTATTAAAAATGCAGCGGTATCAAGATTAAGACCCGTTGTTTTGGCATCCGCAACTACTATTTTAGGGATGATGCCTTTGCTGCTGGAT
>JAKSDO010000034.1 GCA_022360055.1 Cytophagales bacterium
ATTTAAAGCTCCCCTACGGCTTATGCTCCTGTTTTTAGCTCCGGCATCCGGATACTTCCCGAAAACAGCGGTTTTACAGATGCCATCCAAAAAGTAATCTACCAGTTGCTCAAGCTTGCTATCGGAAAATGAATATTTCGTGCCGGCGGTATAAACCGCCCACTCCACAAACGCATCCGCATACCCCAATCCGTAAGACAGGGTATTATTTACGCCATCCGCCCGGTGGTGGAAACTATTGTCGTATTGAATACCTCGCCCCCCGGCAGATCTGTTTGAAAATCCGCCCCTGGTTTCCCGATACGTATATCCGTACTTCATTCCGATCCATTCCACATACTTTATCTCATTTTCGATCACTTTGATGACTGTCTCGAACTTTTGCTCCTCGCCAAGAAAAAGTAAATGTTTTGCTTCAATCCCGGCAATTTTAATTCGATCTCCTCCGGGACGGGCGCCCCCGGCATTTATATTTGCCCTGTTAATTATCGGATGTGTTTTCCCGGCAAGTTCCGCTGGCAAGTCATCGCCGACAAGCAGCATGAGATTCACCATGTTATTCGGTGTGCCTATCTGGTTGTGCCACCAGTTGTCGCAGATGTAATCGTTATCCACCCAATTTTTAAGAGCGCGTTCTATTGCGGACTTCACCTTGTTCTTTTTAAAGTATTTGGAGGATCTCGATTTATAGGCCCTGGCGAGCATGACCATATTAGCGGCATGCAAACGGTGCTCAAAGCCTGTTCTTGATACATCCCGATAATTAATTCCCGGCCAGGTTCCGTCTTCAAGTTGGGCATCGATAAGCCCCGATATTTCAGAATCTTTCACCTCCGGTTTCATAAGTTCATCGACCACACGTTCGCTTATGGCGCGGAAATCATCCCCGGCAATTCCGGTAAACGGAAACAGGATCAGCCACAAAAAGATGAACCGGTGCGTATTAAAGTTTTCCATATTGCATTTTACCTTTAAGATCAATAATTTCTAAAAACTGTCCTCATTCCTAAATATTCTTCATCCGCCGGGCGTCAAGGTTTACCGATTCGGCGTTGTTCCACTGAGACAGGATGGAACCTCCCGGGCGATCGTCACGTCCCGGATAGGCTCTCGCACATTGCCTTCCATTGATGAATAGCCCGACCACACTTTTATCGACCGGGATTCCGAGCTTAACATTTTCCGGTGTTTCCAATACTTATACTTCCGAAAGTCTGACTTTTATGTTGCAACGGCCTCCTTCCACCGTCCAGGCCGGGATCCGGATCTCCAATCGTTTCAACCCTTCGATCTGACGGTCGAGCTCGAGCGGTGCGGGATACAGCGAAACAATGGATATGCTAAGACCGGCATGGGAAAGATTTTCTAATTTCAATAGTTTCCCGTCTTGTTTTAACAATGCTCCTCCGTCCGTAATCTCAACATCGGCCTGCGTCATAAGTTGCCAGGTGATCAGTTTCGTATCATCCGACAATTCAATATGATCTTCGATTACCAAAGAGGTCGGGCTGTCCTTTACGAATTTCCGCGATGCGCCTGAAACACTTTCCCCTAAGGTCGCCGACATATCAAAGGTGGCTTCCGGCCGGTCGCCGGCTTTAAAATCACTCAGCGTAACCAGGCCCTCCGTCCTATGCAGCTCATCGTTAATAGTGATTGTGCTGTGCCCGTAATTGTTTTTTGTAAGCAGGATCCAGCGTTGGCAATCCTGACATCTTCCCCATAAGTCAAATCCCGTCTTTTCAAGGGCATGATAAGACTGGTTGCCCGGATCAATGACCCATCGTACGCCGTTGAGCTCAAATATGAAGGAACCTCCGTCCATATTTCCATGATTTACCATTCCCCTGCCTCCTTTACCTCCAAAATAATAATCGTGCGAATCATTTTCTCCCCCGGTAAAGAAAACAACAGGATTCGCTCCTTCTCCCTTCCATTCCGTCGGGACCTTGACTTCACCCGTCTCTTCGTATTGGGCCAGCCATACCAGTCCGGCGCCGTCCAGCCGTCTTAATTTTCCCATTTGATCGGCGGGTCTCAAAAATCGCGCTCTTTCAAAAAAGGTTTTATTACCTGTTTTCACGGCAAACCACGCCAGGGTAACATCTCCGTTTTCTCTTCTTCGGTCTCCGCAATCCGCAAAATTGTAATACCATCCGGAAGGCGCATTCGAAAGAGATCTGAATATCGCGCTCTCTTTAAAGGCCGGATATTCCAAATGGCCAAAGTCAGTGCCAAATGCGCTCTCGCACATGGCAGCAGTCACCACTGAGAAGGTCGTACCATATGCCCAATACGTCGATCCCTCTGGATAAACGCCATCCGGGCCATATTCCACCAGGGAATGGGGTATCCCGTCCAATGCGCGATGTATGGTCCTGGAAGCGAGTTCCGGATCTACCTCGGCAATAGCAATCGAAGCGGCAATCATGCCTCCGTTACACACCTGGTTCCAATTGTTCGTTCCGTGCGACCAACCGGGATTTTTGCCACTTGCCGGCCAGCTTGGCTTGATGCCTTTTTCAATGATTGCCTTCCTGGCCAAATCGATGGTGGATGCAGGTAAATCGCCGGCCGTCCAATCCAGCGCAAATGCAACCGCCATGGACATTTCGGCAACATCGAGGAAATGGGATGGATTCCAGTCGGAAAACTTACAGACCGAAATCACCTCATTATTAATTCGGCCCAAAACCTCGGGATCTTTATCAATGCGATACACCATGCCCAGCATGTTGATCCGGAAGAGCATTTCCCTGGAAGTGCCCAACAGCCTTCTGCCGATGATGTTTCGTTCCAGATAGGGCGCATTCATAACTTCCCGGGCATTTAGCTGAATGGCTTTATACATATTCCGGACGACCGGATCCGTCTTTATTTTTTTCCGGAGGTTTTTCTCTGTTCTGGAGTTCAACACCAGCCTGGGTTGTGATTTTCTAAGATTTTTCCTGAGATACTGAACCGACATCGGATTTTGGAGCACCGGAATGCTTTTTTCTTCTTCCTGAGGACGATCCGGCATGGCGGTTGACGCCGTGATGAACGTCAGCATGATAAACACAAAGCCGACAATTTGATTTATATTTGTTCTCATTTCTGTGCGTATATATAAATGTTCCGTTTCAATTTCTACAATACATATCCAATATGTTTTTTCTTATCGTGTTCCTTTATTTGAAGGTCCATCGTGTTTGATCCGGGCTCCCGGTCTGCGCATATACTTTCCCCATTGAGTTCCAGAAATACATCCGGTTCAGTTGCCAAACCCATTCCATATCGGGTACCGGCCTGAAATTCCAATCGATGTCCGCTCCGCAGAAATACGAAGGGTAGGCCGGCTGACCTACGAAAATGTGTTCCAAAGCGTCCCCGGCATACTTAAAATCCCTTTCCGTAGCCGGCAGGTCCGCGGACTTACCCTCTGAATTTTCGGTTATCGGATGTTTGACGGACCTCCTGTTTTTAAAATAATAAGGTAAGCTTTCAACCGCCTGCTGCCGATTGTCCGGTAATCCCTTTACCTCCTCCAGGTTTTTCAGGTCTAATCTGGATAAAAGCAAGTCAATTTTCTGAGCATATCCGGGTGTTGTATCCAACGATTGCTCATTGGTGGCATTTACATCCGGAACAATAAGGCAAACAAGCAATATTTGACAACAAAAAATCCTGAATGGCTTTGAGCAACTCAGATTCGTGCGATTCGACATTTATGTAAATAAAAAAATGAATATAAAAACAAAGCCGCAATTACCGAAACAATTACGGCTTTGAATCTTCAAAAACGACACGCATTCGCTACCGTCTTATCTTTAAATTTACCATCCCGGATTTTGACCGAGGTTTGGATTTTGTGAAAGCGCACTTAATGGAAGCGGCCATAAATAGTGTTTGCTCTCGTCGAACAGGGGATTCTCGTAATCCGTACCTTGATAAACTTCAAGATATTCCACGCCATCAACCGTTGAATAACCTACGGTTACATCTCCTGTTGGATCAACCCGATCGCGGTTTGCCTGATCCCAACGCATGCCGTAATCCTTATTCTCAAGCATTTTACCCCATTTCCAGCGTCTCAGGTCATCATAGCGAAAGCCTTCCATGAAGAGTTCCACCCTTCTTTCGCGACGTATTTCGACAATTAACGGATCGCCGTGCCAGGAGGTATACCGCGGATCTACCGGAACATTCGATATATCCAGATGGGGCATGCTGACCCGATCGCGCAACAGATTGACGCTCACATCAAGATCAGCTTGAGTGATCGTTCCCAATTCTGCTTTGGCTTCGGCATAATTCAGCAATGCTTCCGCAAACCTCATGGTGATCGCCGGGGTTTGTGAAGAGTTGTATGAAGCATGAGCGGTATTTACATCATACACCTTGATGATGTGGTACCCGGTATAGGTTTTTTGCCCTCCTGGCATTCCCTGCACCCGAGGATAGGGATATACGTCAAAATCATGATTGCCATACCGGTAAATCGCCTGGTCCTCCGGATGCAAGATCGTTTGCCTCAGCCTTGGATCGCGATCTACAAAGATATCTTCGTACACGGCATCTCCCTTGTACAATGGCGAAAGGGTTATGGGCAGACCATCCGTGCAGAGATAGTCTTCGACCATGCTCTTGGTAGCACCTCCGTTGTATCCGCGGTGATAACTCTGTACGTGATTGGTAAAAATACCCCGCTCGTATCTTCTCCAGTAGATCACTTCCGGATTTCCGGTCAGATCATCCGGTATTCTGTGAAGGCCATTATAATTCCGGCCGTCCGGATCATTGGTATACAATGAATACGGTCCGTTATCCATCAACTCTTTAGCGGCATCGGCGGCTTCCTGCAACCACATATCCGCATCGGACCCGACCCCGTGATACTTGCGCCAGGTTCCCTCAAATAAGCAGACCCGCGATTTTACCAAAAGTGCTCCCCATCGGTTAATTCTTCCCGGGCCGCCGCCGTCTCCCCAATCGTCGGGAATCCACTGGCAAGCAAAATTCAGGTCTTCCAGAACTTTTTCCATGACAAGCTGCCGGTCATCCCGCTGTCCGTAGAGGATGTCTTCGTCGTCGACATTTAGCTCCGTATCGACCCATTGCGCCGCCCCGAATTTTGATATCTTATCGGCATAAAACCAACCGCGCATTAAACGCGCTTCGCCGATATATTTACTCCGGGCTTCATCCGAGACATTGGCATTCCCATAATTATCCATACCGACATTAATCCCTCTTAAAAAGTTCCAACCTCTCCAACCATACCAAAAAGGATCGTTTGGAATGGTATGCCTGCCGGCGCGTACTTTTTGGTAATTGTTATGCCGGGAATGCCTTGGTGCAGTGTCGTCCGAAAATCCTGAAAGATGCCAAATCCCATATCGATGGCTGTCAAAACCATCGTCAAAGGCCATGAAAATCGGCACATCATTATCATTTCTGGCAAGATCATACAAACTATTGTTGTACACTGCCAGGTCGTTTTCCGTATTCCAGAAAGATTCGTTGCTGATCTCATCCAGCGGTTGTCGGTCTAAGAAGCTATCGTTGCAACCAAAGGACAACAATGTAGCAACAACAACCAGGCAAATTTTTATTATATCGTGTTTCATCTGTTTAAAATTTGTAGAAACCTCACCGTGCGCTGTTGATAATCATGATCTTGTGCATCTCAATAATTATCTCAGGCATGGCCTGTTTCATCTGTTTATATTTTTTAAAGTTGCTGACACACAAAGAAATATAATCATGCTTGTGTGTGTCCAGAATTTGCTCCGGTCCTACCGGTTTCATTCTTTCTCCCTTTTGAGTTACTAGAATGTAATGTTCAAACCAAGAGAATAAATACGTTGCTTGTAGTATTCCTGAGTCAGTGTCGGTCTTACTTCAGGATCAAGCGGCTTACGCATTTTGGTAGCTTCCCACAAATTCTCACCGGCAAAATAAATTCGCGTACTTACCATTCCGATCTTTCTGGAGATTTCAGGAGGCAGCGTATAGGCCAACGTCAGGTTTTTCAGCCGTATATAAGCCGCATTTTGCACGTACCTTGATTGCGGTTGCACATTTTGCTTGGTATTTGTTGAGATATGCGGATGAGGGAAGTATGCGCCCCGATTATCCTCGCTCCAGGTATCCGTAACATAGTACCATTCCACATGCCCGGCATTGAATGGATAGAACGCTACCCAGTTGTTATTGGGTGGCCAGTATTGATATTTCAGTGTCCCCTGAAAGAAGAGGTTTAATGTAAGCCCTTTCCATCCCAGGTTTCCATTCAGACCAAAGTTGTATCGGGGTTCTTCATTGGCAATGATTTTTAGATCACCGTGATCTTCCAGGGTGCGCTCTCCTTGTGTAATGGCATTATCTCCGTCGAGATCGGCATAGCGAATGTCGCCCGGCCGCCAGTTTGCTCCGTCGGGCACCTCCGACTGGTCCGGTGCATTGAGGACCTCCTCTTCGGTCTGGAATATCCCATAGGTTTCATATCCCCATCGGTCACCTATTCTGTAACCCACATAATATTCATCAATCGAGCCGGTCGGATTATCGTACTTGGTAATCTCACTTACATTATCGGAAAACGCCAGGGTAACACCATAGTTCCAATCCGTATTGATCCTGTCCTTCCAGGTGGCCGCCAACTCCCATCCGGAAGTCCGAAGGTCGGCGGCGTTTGCCTGTGGAGCCGATGTTCCCAGAATTTCCGGGTAGGTCACGTCGGTCAGCATATCCTTTGTATCTCGGGTATACACATCAAAGGATACATCCAATCGGCTGTTCAACATCGTAAAATCCAAACCGATATTCCTGGTTACGACCGTTTCCCAGGTCAATGAAGGACTCACCAATCCGGCTGGCGACACAAAAGGTGTGCGTGATCCGCCCGACATCATGTAGGGAGAGGTTCCGGACCCCATGGTTGGAATATACGGATAATATATCGGGTTGTTATCCTCATCAAATAACAATTGATTTCCGAGCGTTCCGAATGATGCGCGAATCTTAAGGTTATCCAGCCAGTTGGCAGTTCCGCTCATGAACGACTCATTGGAGATTCTCCAGCCGACAGAGAAAGAAGGGAAAAACCCAAAACGATCGTCTTCGGGAAACCTGGATGTACCGTCATAGCGCCCGTTAGCTTCCAACAGGTACCGGTCCTTGAAAATATAATTCACGCGATAAAATACGCCGCGAAGCGCCACTTCCTCTTTACCTCCATAGGTTTCCTGATTGCCTGTGGTCGCATTCAAATCCGCTATCTGAGGGGTAATAAGACTAAAGGCTCTCGACCTTATATATTGGAAACGGCCCCACTCCTGGTTAAATCCAACCATGGCCTTTAAAAAATGTCCGTTGTCGTTGTCAATGGTATAGTCTGCGTATGTATTGAACACATAATACTGATCGTTATCGGATCGGTTGTTTATGTAATCCGGGTTGCTGAATCCTTCTACGATATTCAGCGCATTCAGATCCTGATTTTCGATTACATTCACCTTACTCCGGACATCCTGGTCGTTAATGTTCGTAAAATTAGCAGAGAATTCCCCCCTGATATTCAATCCTTTTAACGGATTTAAGGTTACTCCCTGGGTCAATATCAAATTGTTTCTTGTGAAGGTATCCCGCCCTCCTTGCTCGAGGTATGGCAGGAAGTTCACACTTTGAAAATGCATGCCGATGTATTGCTCGTATTCCTCGCGGTCCCCGGGGGTTTGGTAATACGGCAGATCCGGAAAAGTAAGGGGATTAATGGGATTTACCCGGGCAGTGGTGTTGATGTTCACATCCCAGTTGTAAAAATGCGGTTTGTCGCTATCTTCAATGGAAGCCATGGCCCGGCTGTCCATCCTTAGCCATTTATTGATCTCAAAATCACCTTTCGTCAGTATGTTGTACCGTGTGAACTTTTCATTTTTATCTTTGTTTTTGAGATAGCCGTCTTTACTCAGATACCCGAAAGAAACATAATATGAAGCCTTATCGGTAGCGCCCGAAATATTAAAATCATATTTCTGCTGTGGGGCAAAATCCGTAATTATTTTATCCTGGTACTCATTATAACCATAGAAACGAAGTTGTCCGTTGTACACACCCCAGGCATTTTCTTCCGTAGGATTTTCACTCCACCTCTTTGTACCATCCAAATAGTCCTGGTCAAAACCATTGCCATTGGTACGATAGGTTGCCAGATCTCTTGCTAAGACATACTGATAAGGGTCCGTAATGGGATCGATAAACATAATGGGTTTTGCCGCGGCAAATTCAGCGTTGAAAGAAAGATTGATTTTATCTCCTTGCTTTCCCTTTTTTGTCTCGACCAGAATCACACCGAAAGCTGCTCTGGCTCCGTATACGGCCGAGGCCGCCGCATCTTTTAATACACTGATATTTTCAATATCATTCGGATTTAATCTGTTGATGTCCATCGGCACACCATCTACCAGGATCAATGGATTACCTCCGTTGATCGATTCATATCCGCGAATGTTGAAATCCGTCCTTGCATCTGCGGGATCGCCATTTCGAATCGTGATGTTCAGGTTTGGGATCACTCCTTGCAAACCGTTACCCACGTTGACAATCGGTCTGCTTTCCAGGACTTCTCCTTTCGCGACTCCGACAGCTCCGGTCAGGTTTACTTTTTGCTGGGTACCGTACCCGACCACAACGATTTCTTCAAGCGCCGTGACATCCGCTGCTAACGTAAGATCTATTACGGTTTGAGTACCAATAGCAACTTCCTGGGTTACAAATCCGACCGAGCTGAATACCAGGGAGGTTCCGTCTTCCGGTACATTTAAGGAGTAATTGCCATCGATATTCGTAACAGTTCCTGTCGAAGTTCCTTTGACGATTACGTTTACACCGGGCAGGGCAGAATTATCTTCCGAAGACAAAACTGTTCCCGTGACTGTTCGCCCTTGAATAACCTCGATCTGTTTTGCTTTTGCATTGCGTGAGACGGCTTTGACGTGGATGTTGTTATTAACTTGCTTAAATTCGACATCCGCATCCCTGGCAATTTCGAGAAGTATTAAATCCAGTGCTTTGTTTCTAGCCTTTACATTAATACCTTTCCTTCTCAATAGGTCTCTTTCTTCAAACGTAAAGCTCAAAGAAGTCTCCGATTCAATCGTTTTGATTGCGTCTTCCAGAGATGCATCCCGGAGTTTCACAGAAATGGTTATGTCCCTCAGGCTTTCATATTGTGCTACTCCTTCGTTAGCCAATAGTGCTGTCATGCACACCAATAGGACAACAAATCCATAAATTGTTCTTTTTGCGACCATAATTAATAGTCTGAGTAAATCATTTTTCATAACTTTGCACTTCATTAATTAATTTACAATTGATTAATACTGGTATTCCGGGAAGTCTCTATGCGCCAACATGTTAGCTTTCCGGATACCTACTTTTCTTTATTCTTTTTTCATAGGCATTTTGAGTTTTGGCCAAACATCAGTTTTATATTTTTATCGTTGATCTCAAAGCAGAACCCCTTAACGTAGCCAATACCTGTCAGTACATTTTCGAGATTTTGATTGTCAAATTTACCGGTATAGGTCCAATCTATATCATCAATTAGGTGTTCATCCATGATTGTGATTTTTACATCGTACCATACTTCAAGTTTCCGAATGATCTCCTGTATTCCCGCTTCCTTGAAATAAATAATCCCATCTTTCCAGGCGCCTGTTTCCAACGGATCAAATGCGCCGGTAGAAAATGAATCATCATCAAAGTTATAGATCAACTGCTCACCGGGGATCAACCGAACCTCCTGCACATCTCTGGTTTCGTTCTCCCAGGTTACTTCCACCAACCCCGAAAACAAGGAGATTTCGGAAGTATGCATTTTATCGGAGTAATTGATGTTGAAGGATGTCCCCAGTGCAGTAGTAGAAACCGCTCCGGTCCGTACTCTGAATGGTCTTTTCGAATCTTTTGCAACTTTAAAAAATGCTTCGCCCGACAAACGAACGACTCTGGAAGAATCGCTAAAATGTTCCGGAAAGGATAATCGGCTGTTGGCATTTAAGGTGATTTTTGTGCCATCTTCCAGCGTAAAACTCAGATGCTGACCATTATGTGTTGATTTGGTTATGAATTCAACGGCATTTGAAGGTTTGTGATTGCCGACCATCAGTTTAATGATGAACAAAGGTATGAGTACGACTAAAATAACCGAAGCATACCTCAACCACGAATATATTTGCCATACCGATCTTTCCAAGGGAGCGTGCAGGATCTTTTTCCGGACCCTCACCGGATTTTGATCCCCCCTGTTGAGTATCCTTCCTTGAATAATATTGAAAATCCTTTCTTCTCCGCCAAGTATTATTTCATGTCGCTCTCCCGCTTCTTCCCAGATTGCCCTCATCCATTCTTCCTCATGCTCGTATCGCCCCGACTTGAGCCAATCCTCAAATTCCAGCCGCTCTTGTTCCGTACATTCTTTGTTGTAGTATCTCCTTAGAAATGATTTGTCAAACATATGCATTGGACACCCTTACCTGACTTTGTTATAACTACGTTCAAAGGGATGCCGTACCCCCACTCCATTTCAAAAAAAGTCGCTTATTCCGGAAGAGGCAAACGCCCGGAGGATTTCCTTATTTTACAAATCGATAAATATGCCGTAACGATTTCTCAGGCTTGAGGTGAGCGAATGCAATGCCTTGCTCATTTGTTTTTCAACGGTCCCCTGGGAAATTTTCAATACATCCGAGATTTCTTTGTAAGTCAGCCCCTTCTCCCGATTGAGCTTGAATATCGCTCTGCGTTTGATTGGAAGTTCTTCCACAAGCCCTGAAATAATATTGGTAAGCTCATAAAAGTTTACCAGTTGCTCCGTGGTATTGGACGTTAATACTTTCGGGTGTTTACGCTCGAAATTATCAAAATGTCTGCTGACTGCGATATTTTTCCTAATTCTGTCAATTACCTGATTTTTAGAAATTTTATACAGATAATTACAAATGTTTTTGTCCGTATTCAGGGAGGATCTGTTTTCCCACAGCTTCACAAAAACATCCTGAACTATTTCTTCGGTTTCTTCTCTTGTGACTGAAAAACGATTGACGAAATGAAATACCCGACTGAAAAACAGACGATAAATTGACTTAAACGCCGAATGATCCCCGGAAATCAGTCTTGTTACCAATTCCGGTAGGTCCGAATCATTGTGTGTCTTAGTTTTTGCGTTCAATTCAATGTTGGTTTGATAGTTAATTTATTAAAATAACTTCAGTTATTTATCATCGAACAAAAAATAATTGCCTCGGTAGACGAATAAAATAAATCTACCGAAGCAAGGTTAGTTAAAATTCAGACTGAAACCACTAACTGTATGCATATAAAAATCTTTGAGCACCGGAATGCTTAAACCTTATCCGGAACGATATACGGTTCCCTGTACTCACGCGTAAGCATATCATTTGCTCCTTCATTGTTAATGAATTTCTCGGCAATCGGATTAAAATCCAGCGACGCTCCACCCAATCTGTACGAAATATTTGCCAAATGCGGAAGCGCTGATGATAAGAATCCCTCATAAATATCGCATGTCAGATCGGCCTTATTGCCGGATCTGAGGGCAGCGATGAAGTTTGCATAATGGCCGCCCCCTCCGGGAGCTGCGAGATAACCAACTACCTTGTCTTCTCCACCTTCTACATCGGATCCTTCTCCGGGTTCCCCGTTTTTACCTCTGAAAACTCTCCATTTACTTCCATTTACTTCCATCCACCCTTCGGTGCCATAGAAAATATTGCCAATCTTGACGCCAAAATTTCCTTCTCCGTTTGTATCCAGACCCCGTGTTTCGAACTGGAGTATCTTCCCGTCTGCATATTCCAGTACCGACGATTGGGTGTTTGGCGTTTCCTGGCTGCAATCCGTATACTTGTAGTATCCGCCCGAGGATTGAATCCGAACCGGGTGCTCATCTTTTCCCAGACCCCAACGCGCTATATCAAATTGATGCGGCCCCTGGTTTCCCGTATCTCCGTTGCCGGTATTCCAATGCCAATGCCAGTTGTAATGGCCTCTCTTTTCGTTGTATGGCCTCCACTGGGCCGGTCCCAGCCACATATCGTAATGCAATCCTTTTGGCGGGAGGCTATTTTCAGATCTTCCGAACGATCCTCTTGGTTTATAGCAGAGCCCTTTCGCCATGTAAACATCGCCAATGATTCCGTTCTTTAGCTCCTGCATCGCTTTCATAACATTTGGAATCGACCTGTTTTGAAATCCGACCTGAACGATGCGGTTGTATTTTCTGGCTGCCTCAATCATCTGCCGCCCTTCCCATACATTGTGCGAGCACGGTTTTTCAACGTATACATCTTTCCCTGCCTGTACAGCCCAGATCGTTCCGAGCGCATGCCAGTGGTTTGGCGTGGCGAAAGACACGGCATCAATATCGGGATCCTCGAATACCTTCCGCATATCGATCTCAGTCCCCGGTTTTTCACCCTGGATCTTACGGATCTCATTCACTCGCTCGGAAAACAAGTTCTCGTCGACATCGCAGATGGTCCTGACGTATACATTTTTTTCCTTGGCCATGCCAGCCCACCGCTTTAAATGACCGTATCCCTGTCCTCGCACGCCAACGACACTCATGTTAATGCGATCATTAGCGCCCTTGATCGAACTGTAGCTTTTTGCACTGAGCGCAAAGGTTGAAGCTCCCAGGGTAATACCTGTTGTACCCAGAGCTGTTTTTTTGATGAATGATCTTCTGTTATCTTTCATTTTGGGTAAATTTTAATTCTAAAAAAATTGAACTGTAAGTTGTAAATTTTACATCAAAAAACAAACGTTTGCAGTATTTACTATTTCAAAAAGGGAGCATGCTATCCGGCGCATTTAAATTTCATTATTCATCATTTTAGGAGGTAAAATGAACGGTTACTTATACAAAAATGTATAATATGTCACAAGTGAAATCTTCTCTCCGACATCTCGTTTTGAAAGCTTAAATCCAAATTGACGCATCTCTTGTAAAAAATCGGGTTCATATAACTTGAGATGCTTGCAATTGGCATGAAGGTCTCCCGCCTGCTTCGCCATTGGCTCCATGATTACCAATTTCCCATTTTGTTTCAGCAATTTCGAAATATCATTCATCATTGCTTCTCTATTCGTCAATTCATGGTAAACGTTGACCATTAGTATCCGGTCGAAAGTCGATTCCGGCAGATTTGTGGAAGATTCCGTTCCCAACACCAAATTAAAATTCGCTTCAGTTTTTTTTCCGTACAGCTTTTCAAAATATTCCCGCACCCGGTGAAACTCAAAAAGTCTTGCGGAGTCGATTTCCTGTAAATACCAATCGATACGATCTACAAAACAGGATATCGCCACTTCAGTGGTGCCATTTCCGGCGCCAATACTTGCGATGGTTTCCCCCTTTCTGCATCCTAACATTCGGACGTATTTGTCATAATGTGTCCGGATTTCTTTAAAATTCTTGGGGAGCCAACTGTATTCATACGGCCTTTTTGATTTTTTTAACAAAGTGCAGCCCGACAGACTAACGATCAGGAGTAAGACCATCCCAGAATATTTTATTCCCATAATAATGCTTTTGAAAAATTACCCTACGCCGTGCCGAATCATACGCTGCTTTGAATGGCATGGTTCCGACAGGCAGGCGCGTTAATAACCAATTAAACTAAAATCCTCAAACAACCCGTAATCCATTAAATCGTACGCTGTGCCCGCCGGTTGACGGGCCTGGCCCTTAAAGAAACTCCATGGAGTTACAAAACCTCGTTCCGGATTGAAGTGATGCGGCCCCATTAGGTTTTTGAGGCTTCCGGTTACGATCACCTCCACCAGATTTTCGCCTTCCTTCAAATGTTCTGAGATGTCGAGCTCAAACGGTCGCCACGCCACGATGCCTGCAGATGTACCGTTCACTTTTACCTCGGCCACAGTACCTGCCCAATCGTTCAGCTTTACTTTTACCCGGTCATTCGATGTATGCATAAACGTTTTTGAATAAGAGATGCCGTGCGCATAAAACGGCAGGCCCTGCCGCTTCCAACTGCCCGGGCAAACGAGCGTATCTGCACTCAAAAGCCATCCTTTTCTGATAGATTCGACCTTGAAGTCGCCCACGAGGTATATTGGCTCCACTTCGGCAAGTATGTCCATTCGGGGGGCAGTGAGGCTGATTACATTGTCCCCGGATTGCAGGTTTCCGGAAAGATCAAAAACTCCAAAGCTCTTATCCAGCCACCACGCTCCGGGTTTCGGAGCTATTTTTTGTCGGTTGATGCGGACCTCATAAAAATGCGGCCACTCCACAACCGCTTCTAAGGCAACGGGATCAAATCCGTGCTCAATTTGAAAATGATAGCTCACCTCGAACCCCGAAGCACTGTCAAAATTATTCTTGTCCAGAATCCGGGATCTATACTGGACCGCATTGCTCCAGGGGTTGTAGTTGAATCCGTATATTTCCTTCAGATAGGTTTCGTAGATGGTTTCAGCGGCATTGTAAAAATACATATCCTTATACGTTTTTCCTTCAATTGCCAGGTCGCAATAGTCCAGCGTAAGTGTATTTGGCTCGAGCCGCTTTGCCATGGCCGGCGAAGTTTCCAATTCTTTTCCCTGCGGTCCGGGCTGCAGGCTTATTTGCTTGCCGCTTTCTCCGGCCCCGGAGAAAAACAACAGCTTTGAACCCGAAGGATGCAATTGAAAACTCAAATGAATCATTCCGTCAACGGGCTTTGCCTCAACGACAAAATACGTTCCGGATAACGGATCAAACTCAATCACGCTTTTCCCTTTCCCGCTAAACGAGATGCTTGCGATTTCCTCCTTATCATAGTTTGTAAAAAAAAGGAGTTGCCCGTCTTTAAGTATCCTCCTGTGATGGAAAACATTCCCGCCCCAGTTCTCAGGATCTTTTGCCACAAAATCCGATTCACTCAAATGCCGATCGATCATATCATCATCCATTTCATCGGCCATGATCCATTGGTCGGCATATTGTCCGAGCTTTTCTGTCATGGACTGTGAACGGTTACCATCCAATCTTTCCGGGATGCCGGACATGGAAATTATCCTGCCGCCATGCGCAAGGTAGTCCAGCAACAACAAATAGGTAGAATCCATCAGGTTTTCAAACATCGGAGGAAGCACTATGAGATCGTAAGCTCTGGAGCCGATCACAAATTTGTTTCCCCGAACTGCCCCGTGACTTTTTATAATACTTTCACAGCCCAAATCATATTCTATTTGTCTGTTTTCCAACTTTTTCAATAAGCTATGAAATTGATCTTTCAACTCGTAGATTGATCGTGAGGCGGTTCCTATAGCTTTTTCCCGGATCGGCGAATACAACATCCAGCTTGTCGAGGTCGGTTCCATGACCAGGATCCGGTTCACCTGTTTTCCCGCTGACAAGGCGAAGGAAAGCCTGTGGAAGTACTCATTGAGCGGTTTATAGTTGTCCCACCAGGGCGTATGATACGACATCGATTGCGGATAATCACGCTTTCTGGCTCCCTTCAACGTCATATGAGACAAATGCTGGTTGAGGAAATTTACGCCCAGGACGTATTCCCAGTCTCCCAGCCTTTTCATATCGTTAAAGGTGAGTTCCCAACCTGCGCCGCCATATGTTTCCGACAGTGCCCGTGATTTATCCAGTTGATTCACCACACTGCTCAATTCCTTTACCGCCCGTATGTTGCCAAACTGATCCGGCCTGCTGTCGGTATTAAACAACATATCGATCCCAGGATATTGATGGTAAGCATACATTGC
The DNA here is from genome assembly GCA_022360055.1 of Cytophagales bacterium. Taxonomy (GTDB): domain Bacteria; phylum Bacteroidota; class Bacteroidia; order Cytophagales; family Cyclobacteriaceae; genus JAAUQL01. The sequence continues at coordinate 15,796 of JAKSDO010000034.1, forward strand.
CATATTGTCACCACCATGCTTGGGGTCGGGCCAGCCGTGCTCCCAATAGTGTCCGGTCCATTTCAGGTGATGCGCATCGGTGTACTCATTCCAGGGTTTTGACCAACGTTCGAGAAACAGATCGAGCAGCATGGAATAATAGTCATGGCGCACATTTTTCCAATCGCCGATTTCATCATAGAGGCAGGGTAAATATGTTTGAAGCTGATAACCGTATTTTTTTTCAAAGCGATTGAACAACACAGGCGTGAAGCGAATGACAGAACCCGAACCGCCAATGGTGCTAATGTTTGGCTCATCCGTGAAAATTCCCGGCATGGTTTTGCCAAATTCGTCTCCGATGTACTCCTCATATCCGTCCATGGTAAGCTTAATGAATTTCTCGGTGATTCCATAGGCCAGCAAATCGACATACGAATATCCGCCATACCAACCCTGACCTTTTGGATAATACCACTTGGTAAACGCGTAGTATTTCCCGGGCTGGTTTACATACTTCATTCTACTGTTGGTAATATTGGCAAAACTGTTTCCCACTTGCTTTATGATCAGGAAGTACCGGTTGGTATCACTTTCACTTAAAACTTCCAATCTATGTAAATTGAGACCGGCCACAGGATCCGAGGCCGAAAAAGTTGCGGCGGGCACATGTCCGCCGGCAAAGCCGCTGGGGTATGAGTTTTCATCGTAAAGCCAGATTTTCATATTCAATGCCCGGGCTTTGTTTACGGAATATTCTACAAGCTCGAACCATTCCTTGCCCAGGTATTCGGTAATCAAACCGGGCCTTGGATGAATAAACACCATATGAATGCCTTTTTTCTTGAATTCCTCCAGTTGAAAGTCTATTTTTTCTTCCGTCACCCTGTCGTTCCAGACCCAGAAAGGGGCCGTGCTAAAATCAATTGGCGGCGCCCTGAAACCTGCTTTCAATTCCTCCAGGCTGTTGGCCATTTCCGGATTCCAGTTGAGATGCCGGTCGACACCGGTATCGCAAGAAGAATAGATAATAATGCTTAGGAAGCAGATAAAAAAACTTATATTTTTCATGTGTTTATGTTTTTTAGTTTGCTGACGCACAGAGCAATGTAATCCTACTCATGCGTGTCCTGAATTTGCTCCGGTCCTACCGGTTTCATGTGTTTAAAATTTGCAGAAACCTCACCATGTGCTGTTGATCATCATGATCCAGTGTATCTCAATGATTATCCCAGGCATGGCCTGTTTCATTAGGGTATTTAAAAATTTAATTCGGGTTTTCCCTTTCACTTCGCATTGTGAGAAACAACAGGTAAATATATTAATTATTGCTCAGCCTTTGCCGGTCTTCCCGGGAACAATTTTTCCCGGCTTTCCAATGATTCATCTTACGGATTCGATGAAAAATACGGAGCGTCGATTGATACAATAGTTCCCGGGTCACCGGTCGATGTACCGGCCCTCCACAGTGCCGGGAAGCATCACTTATTTCGCTCAAAGACTTTCAGGCTATCCCTGTTTTGCGAAACAATGAACAAATCCCTGTCATCGGCCAGCTTTAATTTCACAAGGGATCTGGCATTTCCGGGCACATAAAATCCCGATTGCGCATAAGTCCTGCATTCAAAACCTCCATGGCCGTCTCCCAGCATCAGCAATCCGTTCATGGCATCCATCGGCCCCCAAAAAACGCTGTTGCTACAGTTATTCCCAAGTATTAAAGCATCCGGATTTCCGTCTCCGTTGAGGTCCTCGACAATCATATCGTTCACCGGGGCCATCTGGGACAATAAAGGCAATTTTGATATTTTAAATCGGCTATTGCCGAGATTTTCCACGTAGCTGTTCGCCATCCAGGTCGCCATGGATTTTTGGGCGTTTTCCAACTCCTGCGGTGTAAACAGATCCTCGATCGTCGCCTCACCGTACCCCGCATATGTCGGGAACTTCCGCTTCATCATTTCCAACTGCTTTCCCAGGTCAGATTTAAAATGAACCGGGAAAGCTCTTCTTGTTCCGTCAGAGCTCAACTGATAACTTGTCAACACGACATCAAACCTTCCGTTATGATCAAAATCCGAAGCATAGGCGATCATAGGTTCCGACGCACTGGCTTTAAACCAGGAATTCAACCCTTCGTTTCCCGCAATAAAATCAACATCGCCATCCCGGTCAAAATCACCCGGTTCAATGCAGTTCCACCATCCTGTTCGATTTGAAATACCTGTATTTTCCGTGATGTTCACCAATTTCCCATTACGATGTTCAAAATATGTTATTGGCATCCACTCGCCCACCACAACCAAATCTACCTGACCGTCATGATTAAAATCGATCCATATGGCGTCCGTTACCAGGCCGATATGTTGAAGCTCAGGACAAACCAAGGGTGTGATGTCTGTGAAATTCAGCGCGTCTTTTTCCGAATCATTTCTCAGGACAAAGCTGCCCGCCTTCTCCGGATATCTTCCGGGGATCAATCTGCCGCCGACAAACAAATCCAAATCTCCGTCTTCATCAAAATCGATGGCCCGCACGCATGATCCGCTTACCGGCATTTCTGGCAGGGCGCTTTGGGAAAACCGGAAATTTCCCTGGCCGTCATTGACAAATACCCGGTCCTGGTAATCGGACGGATTTAAGCCCGCTTCCATGCTCCCGTTTACCAGATACAAATCCGGATCATGATCATTATCGGCATCGAAAAGCAAGGCATCCGTATCTTCCGGTACAGGATCATGATCAAATACTTTTAATTTGAATCCATGATTTTTCTGCAGAAAAAAAGCGGCAAATTCATTGGCGCTTCCTCCGATAAGCACATCTTCCAGTCCGTCCCCGTCAATATCCCCAACCGCTAACGGCGGACCTGATTGAGAGAATTGATGCGGGACGGTTTCCTGAACCCGGAAATCATCAAAGATTTTTTCTTTGTGCCTGAATTTGATGGTGTTTGACGAAACCTCTTTGAACAGATAGGTTAGGGAATCGGCCATTGAAGCAACCCCTTCCGGGGGACCCGTCAGATTCGGCGCATACGCTACTTCCAGGGTCTGATCCCCGGAAATATTGTACAGTTGTTGCCTTTTGCCGTCCGGCCATACAATCATCATCGAATCAATTTTTTCGACCTCCCCAAGCCCAAAATGAATTACAGGCTCGACCGTTGATCGGTACCCGCGGAAATTTGAATGGTCGGCACATTTGATCTCATTATTTGAGAACAGGTACACCCTAGCGCCCAAAGCCCCGGAACCGGCCAAGCGGGCGGGGTGGCTTTTGCCATGTAGCTTTAGCCTGAGGTAATGATTTGTTATTTCTTTGCCATGGTCATTCAAGGTATTTTCATAAACCAAAGCGGGTTCGTTGTAATTGCTGGTGATCAAATCAAGATCACCGTCATTGTCCAAATCGACATAAGCAGCGCCGTTGGAAAATGACGGTTTGTCCAGCCCCCAGCTTTTTGTATTATTCGAAAAGGTCAGATTACCGTTATTTTTGAACATGTAATTCGACATGCTTCGCACGGGGATCATCATCATTTGCTCTTCATTGCTCATTCCCCGTCCCCGGCTCATGCCTGAAACAGCATAATCCAGGTCGGTTACATCCCTGGGATAGCCGTTACTCACGAACAAATCCCTGAACCCGTCGTTGTCGAAATCTGCGAGCAAAGCCGCCCAACTCCACTCTGTGGCATGTACGCCTGCGTAGAGGCCGATCTCACTAAAAATATGATTTCCAAAAGCATCCGTACCGTTGTTGAGTTGAAGCATGTTCCTTTTGTATTGCGGTTGATAGCCCAAATCACGATTTAATTGTTCATACTCAAACCGGGTAACCCCGTGCATTTTCTTCATGCCCTGATTGTCCTCAGGCAACATGTCCAAAGTAAAAATATCTACCATTCCGTCGTTGTTGATATCCGCAATATCGTGTCCCATGGCCGAATGGGTCTGATGCTTGATGTATTGATCAATCCTGTTGGTAAAGGAACCATCCCGGTTATTGATGTACATCAGGTCGTTGGTAAGGTAATCATTTGTAATGTATAGGTCGCTCCAGCCATCCTCATTAAAATCCACGATGCTGATCCCCAGCCCGTATCCTTCGTAAACGATCCCTGCCTCCTGCGTCACATTCACAAAAACGTTCTCCCCCTTGTTGCGGTACAACCGGTCGTTGGACTCCGCGGACCCATCCGTTTTTTTCGGGCGATACTTATTGGGGGTCGGAGTATCCAGAAAGTTGGTCAGCACATACAGGTCCAGGTCCCCGTCATTGTCGTAATCAAAAAATGCGGCGTGTGTCGAATAGCCTTCATCATCAATTCCATATGCTTTGGACTGTTCGGAAAACACCGGGATCCCCTCATCATTCAACCCTTCATGGATATATAATTGATTTCTGCGCATCTCGGGGTCCAGGTGGTTGGAACTGCAAACATAAATGTCTGTCCATCCGTCCCCATTGATGTCGACCACGGCCACCCCGGTGCTCCACCTTGATCTTCCCGAAATTCCGGCATCCAACGAAATGTCTTCAAAATTCAGATTTCCGCGGTTCAGATAAAGACGGTTCGTAACCTGACTTCCACTAAAGAATACGTCCATGAGGTCGTCCTTATCGAAATCCCCAATGCCAACTCCCGCTCCATTATAGATGTATTCATTTGAAAGAATATTGAGGTACTCGTCCTCCATCACATCGTTTTGAAAGTCGATGCCGGTTTTTTCCGGAGGGAGGAGGTTAAAAAGCGTTCCGGGTTCTTTCGAGCAACGGATCAGAAGGAGGGTAGATGCGAGTGCTAAAAGCAGTATTTTTGTCATGTAAACTTGTTTTTCCATCGGTCATCCCAACTGAAAGGAGCGAAGGCCCCTCTATTGCAAGTAAGATCTCTCACCTCGTCCGGGATGACGCCGTGTTTTTCATCGCTGTCCCTGAAGGACACACCCCTGGGAAGCCTTTAAAATGTTCAGGCAATTGAAAATTCCCGCCGATCGCAAGCAAATCCCATCCCGGAATCCGGCACGACAACGCCCGGTTTCTCCGGCCCCGATTCCGGTCTGTTAAGGGGCGCCCTTTCGCACAAACTCCTGATAATCTTTTGTCCCAACCTTACGGGTATTGTATCTTTTCCGATAATCCGTATGAGCTTTGTCGGTTGGGTAGTGCTCATCATCTCCATAGGGATATTTGCTCATGCCATGGAAAGGCAGCGGTTCTACGGTCTGACCCAATGCGGTGTTCAGGTCGCCGTCTTTCACCCAGCCAACACTGTAGATCAGGAAATCGCGCTTCCAGCCTTGCCTGAGCTTCGGTAAGCGCTCCGCGTCAAAGCTGATCGTAGTCTCATCGCCGGCATTGGCAATAATGTACCTGTCATCGGCCTCCTGCAGCAATTCCGTCACATCGCCATACCTCGTATACATCCCTGTGAGATCCCGCCACTTTTGCCCGGTTGTCACGTCATGATAATCAAACCAATGAGGTCCGTACCTGCCTCCCTTCCTCGATTTGGCGGAGAATCCCCGGTAATGATAGTCTGCCGAAACCGGTGCCATGGCAGTCATTTCAATTTCCATATCCTCGTCACGTGCGAAGAAGATAAAATCCCAGTAAATCTCCATATTCGTTCTGATCCTCACTTTCCTTTCCTTGGTCAGGAATTTATCCGAAAGATCCACGATCACCGTTTTATTCTTACCGCTCGGGAAGCCAATGCCGGGGATCACTTCCTGCCACGCTCCCTTTTCGTTAATGACTTCAAGCGACGGATGTTTGATGTTGATTTGGTTGGATTGAGAAATGGCCACATTGATGCTGGCATCCGTTGGAAAGATCCATCCGTTCAAAAACAAATGCAGATTTTCGGTATCCTCAACATTCCCCAGATCCAGGATCAGGTCTTTCATCTCGGTGATGCCCTGGAATTTCATACGACGGAAGTTCGAAATATACCGGTTGTCTTTTTCGCGGATAAGCGCGCTTAAATCATTGCCCTTTTCATCTACTGCAGATACCGGCTGACGGTGCTCTTTTACTTTAAATACTTTCAATTCCGGGTACGGAGGCGCCGCAAACTTCTCATCCACATAGATCTCCGCATCTGCATGATGATCCACCGCGATCAATTTGATCTCGTCGGCATAGATGGTTTCCCAGAGTTCTTCGGTCATCTGGATGATATATTCCCCATTCCTCGGCTGCAGCAGCTCGCCCGGGATCTTCAAATATTCTTCCGAAGCATCCGCAAAGGCATAGGCTTGCTTGCCTCCCATGATGCCCAGCGGCATCCCCAGGGCACTCCGCCACATCATATCTTTTACAAATACATATTCTTTCCCATTCCAGGTGTAGAGAAACGGGCAGCTCCCCTTGAGTTCCTGTTCTTCGATGAGATTGCGGTCGCTGTCCGGGAAGAACATATTCTGCGGAACCCCGTTTGTCCACATAATTCTTACTACGTCGGCCTTGGTGCGATTGCCCATACCAAAATGCACATTGGGCGAAGTCACCACCATCATTTGATAAAGATCGCCTGCCCTCACCTCCACTTTCGCACCAATGCCGAAATGGTTGTTCTTGCCACTGCCGGTGCGCAAACCTACCAATTTCATTTTCAGGTGATGATTGCCATTTCCGCCATCGTTTCTCAAGAGCCGGAGTTTTCCTTCCAGATCAACGAGGTAAAGATCCAAATCTCCATCCTCATTGTAGTCGGCAGGCTGCACCCGGGTACCTCCGCCAAACTCCGGAGGTAACAACCGGCTTTCATCTTCGAAATTGCCCCAACCGTCATTGTGGAACAGGTAGGCTCCTTTTCCACCGGCTTCTACAGGCGCTCCAATTACCAGAATATCCAGATGGCCGTCGTTATCAAAATCGAAGAAAGTCGCATCATAACCTTTCAATGATTTCAACACTTCGAAAACACCGCTCGAAGCTTTGTCTTCCTCATAAGTACCGTCGCTTTTATTCCTGTACAACCTGTAACCGGAACCGTCCAGAGCGGTCAGGAACAGATCCAGGTAACCGTCGTTATTATAATCACCAACGGTCACGGCTCCCGAAGAGCTCATGGGCTGAAGGCCGGATTTTGAAGTTGCATCTTCAAAACGACCCTGGCGAAGATTGGAGTAAAGTACATTTTGTCCGTTTTCATGGACAACGATAAAATCAACATCTCCATCGTCGTCAAAATCTCCGAGGGCAAGGTCTGCGACCCCGGTGTTGTTCGGAACAAATCCTACCTGATCCGTCTGATCGCTAAAAGCGCCATCGCCGTCATTTCTGAGCAACTTGCCGGCCACTCCTCCCACCACCAAATCCAGATCTCCTTCATGATCGATATCCAGATACAATGATGTGCGCCCCTGTGTCTCCGAAACACCGGGAAATGCGTCGTCCGTCACCCGGCCAAATGTCCCCTCGCTCTCATTTCGGTAGAGCTCGAGACCATTTTCTTTCAAAATCAGAATGTCCAAGTGTCCGTCATTATCATAATCGGCAAATGCGGAAAATACCTCTTTGCCTTCATGATCGATTCCCCCTGTATTTTCGGATGCTTTGAACATGCCGAGTTCGTTGAATAAAAGGTATCTTTTATAGCCGCTGTTTGCGTTGCTCGCAAAATAAATATCCTGATCGCCGTCACCATCCAGATCACCGACCGACAGGTGCGCATTTTCAGGGGCAAAATCCGCCCCAAAATCCAACCCCGCTGTAGGAGTGACATCCGTAAATTTCATGGCGTCGATAAGCGATTCCCCTTCTTGTACAAATGAAGTTGTAGATTCGCTAAAGGAGATCACCGGGAAGCCGATCAATGCTCCGCCGGGCCCTTTCAGCTCTTTTATTCCGGCCTGGTACGGCGTGGTCAGTTTCAGGAAGTTATGAAAGATCAATAGCGATGTGAGCGCTTCTTTGACGCGTCCGTTGTGAAGCTCGTCGACCGTCTTTTCGTAAAAATCGGCGGCCTCCGGCGTAAATGATGGGAATTGCTGACCGATCTCCTCCAAACTCTTCAGGGCAAGATCCAGGTCTCCCGTCTGCAATTGCACTTCTATCAGTTGCAACCGAGGAACGATATTTTGCGGAGATGTCCCGGCCACTAGCGTGAGATATTCAATTCTTTTCGATTTTGAATTTTCATCCGGCCCCTTGGCGTATAACTCAGCCAGTTGATACAACACTTTAGGATCGTCAGGCGCAAAGTTCAGGGTAGTTTCCAACTCTTTTACGGCGCGTTCGGTATCGTCATTGAGTTCAAAAGCTTTGGCCCGGATGAGCCTTATATTTGCATCCTTCGCATCGATCTCTATGGCTTTATCCAAATGTTTCAACGCTCTCGGATAATCATCCATTCTCAGATACACCAAACCGAGATTGGCAAAACCAAGGGCTTCATCGGGAGCCAGGTCGGTGAGCTTCAGAAACTCCGCTTCAGCCTCCTCCAGCTTGTTTTCTTCAAGATAGGCCAGGCCAAGGGTACGCATGGTAATCTTATCCCTGGCCAACTGTTTCTCATCAACCGGTTTTTCCCTGCAGGATTGGAATGCCAGCAATCCGATCAAACAGATTATTATGAGCCTTGAAGCATATATATTGACATCATCGGGAAGGGCGAAGTGATCTCTTTGCAAACGGTTTACCGACGGTTTCGCTGCGTTCGCAATGACGGACTGATGATAACTTTTTTTAGTAGCACGTTTTCTCATGATTCGTCTTGAATATTCATTGGAAATTTACCAGCAGGCAATTTAAAGAAAATTGTGGATGATGATGAGGAAAAATAAGTTCTAATCCATCTTTCTATTCCCAAAATTATCAAATTCCACGTAGCCGGTTTTGCCGTTATACTTCAAATTCCCGAATCCTTTTCTGATGGCTTCCGAATCGTTGCCGAATCTTCCGATGGCTTCGGCAGCCAGCATAATTCCGTCATAAACATAATCTAAGGTCGGTGAATAAAGATTTTTAATAGTTGTGGTATGTTTCCGTATACGCGGAAAACCGGAATGGTTTAAAAAGGCATAAACATGCTCGTTTTTAATAGCGGCCAGGATGGTTTCTTCATATTTGGACGTTCCTGCCAGTACGATTGCGTCCCAATTTCCATTTCCAAGTCCTTCTGCAATTTGATCCGGTTTTAAATCAACCAGCAGCTCGGGCCGTGGATACCTCCTGCTCTTAACCTCTATTTCAAAAGCTTTCGCAGATTGCTTACCGTCGTAATCATCCAATGCAACCATTGCAACCCTGGCTGAACTATTTTGCCCGTATATATGCTTAACCAATGCATTCGCCTGTTGTTTATCGTCGGGAACCATCCTGAAATACCACGGGACATAGGCCCTGGAGAGCGTTGGGTCGCTGGATATCGTGGACAACATTAAAACATGTGATTTGGCGGTAACTTGCTCTGCCAAGTGTGCATTTCTCCCGTCGAGCGCTGTGACAACGATCGAAACCTGATCCTCGTAGATCAAGGCGACCGTTTGCTTCGACGTTTGGCCCCAGGGGCCATCACAGGAACGGACAATTAGTTCGAACTTTTTCCCTTGATCCCCTCTCTTTTCATTGACTTCACGAATTGCCCGCTCTGCGGTTTCGATGATATGCTCGTCATTTTTATCCCGGACCAAAAATCCGATTTTTATGGTTGGTTGGGCGTGGGAACTGCTCGTAAACAAAATGACCTGTGCCATTACAAAGATTAGGATGCCGATGAGCTTTAAGACATTACTTCGCCCTTTGAGCCCGCAGTAACGGCCTTCCGGAGCATCAATGCGAGTAATGTGCGGCAAGAAGCAATTCGTATTTTTATCGCGCAATTTTATCATTCCTGTTCGATTTTTTCAATAAGATCCATCCATTTGGGTTTATCCTTTCAACCGGTTCCATCTTTTTTTCGAGGTCCTGCTTTGATTTGTTTTTCCTGTTTGGTTGCTTCATCAACGGTAGCGCAGGGCTCAAAATAAACTACTCATTGATTAAGATGATGCCCGGCTGTGAAGCTTCCGGATATTTTTTTGTTTTGTGTTTCGTCATTGCAAATGCGCAGCATAAAGCGATCCGTAAACAACATATTCGTTTAAACAGATCGCCGCGGCATGTTTCGGCAAGGACGGGGAGTTAGTTGGTCATTGCCATTAATTCTTCAGTATACCTTCGTCCTTACCGACCTTTCTCCCGACCGAAGGCGCCAAAACCTTTAACTCTTCCATCAGCTTTTGGAACTCTTCAGGGGATAAAGACTGTGCTCCGTCGCAAAGCGCTTCTTCCGGCCGGTAATGGACTTCCGTCAGCAATCCGTCGGCACCTGCTGCGATAGCCGCCTTTGCCATGGGGGCCACCATCCATCTGTGTCCGGTACCGTGACTCGGATCTACAATCACGGGAAGGTGGGTCATACTTTTGAGCATAGGCACTGCATTCAGATCGAGGGTATTGCGATAGGCGGTTTCAAATGTGCGGATCCCCCTTTCACAAAGCACTACCTGATCGTTTCCCCGGGATAAAATATACTCGGCCGCCATGACAAACTCTTCGATCGTAGCATTCATCCCACGCTTCAGCAGTATTGGCTTTTGCGATAAACCCGCTTCCATCAACAAAGGGAAATTGCTCATATTTCTGGAACCTATCTGAAGCATATCCGCATACGCTCCGACCAGCCCGACCTGACGGGTATCCATTACTTCGGTGACAATCGGCATTCCGGCTTCCAGGCCGGCCAGCTTCAAATATTTCAGCCCTTCTTCTTCCAGGCCCCGGAAGCTGTACGGAGAAGTTCTGGGCTTAAAAGCACCTCCGCGTAGAATTTGTCCTCCAAACCGCTCTACGCTTTTGGCGGTCTCCAACAATTGCTTTTTACTTTCCACCGCACAGGGACCGGCCATAATCGTCAGGGCGGAGGCGCCGATTTTTATATGGCCGACACGGACAATTGTTGTGTGATCGACGGATCTTTTAGCAGCCAGTCTATAAGCCGGATCTATTTTGATGTTGGAAATGTTGCAATCCAGGGTGTTCATTGTATCAATAATTATTCGCGGACCGGTTCCGGATTTGTCAAGCAGATCCCGGCATTACGGCCGGGGTGACTTTGTCATTTAATACTACCGTTAAGTAAAAAGTAAAGTGTCATTTTTAATTTTACTTAACACTACCTGTATACGCCTGATACTCAGCCTCGAAAGGCTTATAGTGGAAATCATTGCCTTTGATATCCACCATGTAGATTTGTCCGACATCGTTCCAGGTGGCGTCAAAGACGATCTCGCCGGATGCGCCTTTGTAATTCTGGAAAGTCTCCATATCTGTCAGCAAATCCCTGATCTTGGTTCTGTTCAGCCCGGCCCTTCGGATCGCTTCAATCGTAATATTCATGGCATCATAGGAATGAACGGCGAAAACATCGGGGTCCGTATTGAACCGCTCTTTATACTTCGTTACAAATTGATCATACTTCGGATTGGGCAATTTCGGATTGTATTGGCACGTTGTTGTCACCCCATCCGCATTTTTGCCTGCCACTTCCAAAAACTCTCCGGTAACAGCCCTGTCGCAGGCGTAAACCGGGTGATTCATGCCCATTTCCCGCATTTGATTAATGATCAGTCCCATTTCCTTGGCATCTCCCCAAAGTACGACGGCATCCGAATTATTTTTCTTGATCGTATTCAACTGGTCCGTAAAATCGGTATGTCCGTCTTCAAACCGTACCTCAACTGCCACCGGATGTCCCATTCTTCTCGAAGCATCCTTGAATTCACCCGTACCTACGCGTCCATAACGATTATTCGCTCTGAGCAATGAAACGCGCTGATGGTTATCCACCTTGTAAATCCGGTTGGCCAATGCATAACTGCTCTGACGGTCGTCGCTAATGACCCGGATCACCCAGGGAATATTGGTCTCCGTCAATGTCGGATCGGGGTCCGCCATATTCACCACTGAAATCTCGCATTTCAAAGCTACCCTGATGGCCACGTGCGTCACAATATCATTGAGCGAACCAAGTATTGCCCAAACGCCTTCGTCATCCATGGTTACCACTTCATTCGCGGCAGCGCCCCACAGTCCGACGTCATTGTGCGGCATCAACTCAAAAGGAATTCCCTTATATCCTCCTTTGGCATTTGCCTGTTCCAGCGCCAGCATCGCGCCCTGCTTCATTTGCATGCCCTTAGGCACATCTTTGGAGTTTTCCAGTGGGGCAAGCAGGCCAATGCGCACCGTCTCCAATCCGGCCGGTTCGGCTTTTTCCCTGCCGGATCCCCTGAACGGCCAGGGTTCCAGAAAATGCTTTTTATAAGCATTTTGAAAATTGGCATAAGGCACGATCTCATTTGGAGTATTGCCGTAGTTTTTCTCCTTGTATTGAGCATAAGTATCAACGGAGAAAATCAGGATGATCAGAAATGGAATCAGTCTTTTCATGATTTATATTCTTTTGAAATTACGAACACTTGAACATTCGATTTTTGAATTAAAAATTTTTGCTTTTGGCAGTTGAAATAATTGAATGAGAGAATGAGGGATCACGGATCTTTAATTTATTTATGATTCGAAGGCGAGGTCCCGGATCTAAGAAGCTGTCCTCCTAAATGAACCGCTGATTTGGAATATTCTCAACCATATGAATTACCTGGACTGCATCATCAATTAACCTGCCTTCGATATCGTTTTTATCACGCTTCACTCAACTTCCAAATTCATAATTCCCTCGCTCTCTAGTTCTCTCATTCCCTCATTACTTCATTCAATTATTCCCTCATTACTTCATTCCCTCATTCAATTATTTCTGCGTACAAACAGCAATCGCTTCGATTTCCACCAACAAGGTCTCCCAGCACAACCTTGCCTGGATTCCGGTGGCTGCCGGCAGCGGATCAAGGCCCAGCCACGAATAAAACGTAGTCCGGATCTTATTAAACTCCGCATAATCGCGCTCGATATCCCTCAGATAATTCGTTGTTCGCACGACATCGTGCCAGGTCATATCCTCGGCCTTGAGCAGGTTGGTGATGTTGCAATACGTCCTCCACAACTGCGCTTTAAAATCTCCGATATGCTCGGGTTTGCCCTCCTCGTTCACACTTGCCGTTCCTGAAATAAGGACCACTTTGGTATCGCCAAAGTTCATTTTCAGCGCCCTTGAAAACGAAGACGGCTTTTCATAATTATAGGCTTCATTGATGGTATGCGGCGCATGAACCGCAAATTTTTCAATGGGCGGCCTTTCATAATGAATCTCCGGATATTTATAATCCCCAATCTGATTATCCTCAGAAAGGATCCCTAACTTTCTCATTTCAACTTTTTCCCCTTCCGTCAGATTGTTTAAATCTATTAGAACTCTTGGTTTTGTCTCAATCATCATCTTCCCGTATTATTTATAGTGTTTATAATTTCGATGTCTTTGTTTCGGTCGAGCCGATCACCTCTCCACGGCATAAACCTTTTGAGGTGGCCACCCAGATTTCATTTTCCGTTAGATCCACACCTATTGTAAAATCGTGACTAATGGAAGAGGTAGCGTCTAGCGACCTTTCACCGGCAGAGTTTCCGTCGATGATCACCTTACCTCCTTTATAGGTTACCCAGGTTTCTCCGTTGAAACTGCTCAACCCGTTGTCCGTGCACATAAAGGCTATCCCGTCTTTTGCCCGGATGAAATTTATAAAATTACTCGCAAGGCCACTGTCATGATCAAAATAGCCTTTCCAATGGGTGCCGTCATAAGTACTCATTCCAAAATAGGTGGCTACCCACAACATATCGTTGCTATATGAAACGGCTGTCGTGATGTCGTGAACCACTCCGTCGTCCGGGAATAGGTCGATCTCCATTTCACCGTCGGGATCCGTATAATCCCTGAACCGTTGGGTTTCCTTATTCCATTCAATCACTCCGCCACCCCATGCGGCAATAAAAATCTTGTTTCCTCCGGCACAAATGCTATAGGTCCAGGGTTCGTGCATCGGGGCGTTTTGCTCCGTATAGATGCCCCATTTTCCGGTATAAGTATCCAAAACACCGGCGCCTCCTCCGGTGGCCACCCACACATCCTTTCCATCGCAGATTACGGAATAAATGACATCATTGGCCAATCCGCTATTAAACTGGGTAAAGGTTTCGAATTTTCCCCCGGAAAACCTGTTTAAGCCGCTCATTGTCGCAATCCACACATCGCCGGTTACCGGGCTTACATCAATTGCCAGTACACCTCTGTGCGCGAGACCGTCTTCTTCGGTGTAAACCGTCCACACTCCGTCTTCCAGCAATGCCAGTCCCTGATTAGTCCCAACCCACAACCGGTCCCCATCGGCTCTTACGGCGTAAATTTTATCGGACGGAAGCCCGTCTTTTTTCCCATACGTTTTCCAGTTTCCATAAAGAGGCATGCTTTCTGACTTCTTCTCTTCCTTGGATTCATTTCCGTTTGGCCGGGTAAAGCCGAAAAGCAATACGGCAGTGATTATCAATCCGGATACGGTGTAAGTGTTTCGAGCGTTCATCATAATTGACCTTTGTTTATTTTGTAATTCAAATCTTTTTTGTAATACCTTTCCGCGCTTAAAGACTTAAGATATTCGACTAAATCATTGAGTTGATCTTTTGTCATATCGTTCGCATAGCCATGGGTATCATGGTCGTTAAATTTGGTCCATATTTCCTCCAATGTGGCAGCGCTTCCATCATGAAGGTAGGGCGCGGATTCATATATGTTGTTTAAGTTCGGAGAATCAAACAGGCTTTCATCCTCGTTTTCCTTATTGGTTCCTACGTCTGCCATCTGAAAATTCGAGTAATTGGGCCCGTTGTGGCATGTTGTACAACGATCTTTCTCAGGTATCTCCCGGCCGTCGTTCGTAACCGTTCTTTCGTAGATCGCCTTGCCCCGTTGCTGGGCTTCTGTCAATGCTCCGTTAGGTAAACGGTGAATGTTTGGCGGGTGTGTCAGCTCCCGCATGATATATGCCACGACAGCGTCGAGGTCTTCCGGAGAGAAAGATTCGGTACGGGTTACAAACCTGGAAAATCGCATGCCGCATTGTTTATAGACACTTTGATTGGTCCCTATCCACTTGAAAGGAGCTGTTCCGTATAGATCCCGAAGCGTTTGCACATTTGCGAGGTTTCTTCCCGATCCGGTCAGATCATAGGTCAATCCGTCCTCATGACCATCCGGGTGACAGGTGTAGCAACTGTATTGATTGTGGAAAGTGTGTCCTGCATTGCTGAATAATTGCCCTCCCCTTCGCGTATAACTGATCCTTGACGGCCCTCCGAGATCAATGGTATTCACAATCTCCGATACGTCCGTATCAATCACGGAAACCCGGTCTTCCATGCGCTCTACCACATAGACGAATTTTCCATCGGCGGACATCGCTAATCCCTTCGGATTTGATCCGGTTTTAATTCTGTCGACCACAAATTCTCCGCTCATGCCAAGGTGATTGGCGTACAGTTTCAACTCCTCTTCGGAAGCGTCGGCCAACAAACTTCGAATGCGATCCAGATTGACAACTGAAACCATGTCGACCCCGGAATGACTCACATACGCCCGCTTTCCATCCGGGTGAATAACTATATCGTACGGATCCGGATAGAATGCATTGGGTTCATCCAGTAAAAGCTGGGCCGTTCTGCCGTCTTTCAAGATCACACCTATTCCGTGATTGATCATCCATCCGCGCTCGATCTGGGCCGACGGCACATTGTTTTTCGGTCTTACCATAGTAGCAACAGCCATATCTCCGCTGGGCGAAACTGTGACATTCTCCATGATGTGCGCAGAATTGAAATACTTTCGCTCGGAAACCCGCTGGCTGGAAGCATTAAGAATTGTCACTTCCGTCATGGGCTCGGTTCTAAATTCAATGGGTACTGTCCGCTGGCTGGCCACAAACACAAAGTCATCATTCGGGGAGGCCGCGACACTTGTCGGGTAGTTCCCTCCGTGCAGCCGTCTTATTTCCTGTTTCGTCCGGAGATCAACCACGGAGATATTGTTGGTATAGGTATTTGCAACATACAACAAATTACCATCGACACTTAAATCCATACCTGCCGGACCACCTCCGACAGGAACCGAATCCGTTATTTCCTTTGTTTTCAGATCAATAAAATAAATGTTATTGGCCCACTGGTTGGTGACAACCGCTGTCTTTTGGTCCCTGGTCAGGATTGCGGAATGGGGCCTCCGGCCTACTTTTGTATTCGACAGGACCTCCCGGCTATTCAAATCAACCTCAATCAGCAGATCGGCGTCCTGGGCAATGACGTAAAGCCTGGAGCCGTCTTCGCTAACCGCAGCATTCAATGGAGATAAATAATCCTCATTGAGCATATTGGCCAACAGTCCGTCACGTTCGGGATATACATGACAGGAAACGCAACCTATCGGATGATCCACCCCGCCCGTAATGTATAAAACATGATCCACCGACCATTTGTGAAATGCACTGTATCCAACTCCGATGACAAAAGCTATAATTACGAGTATGTACAACCTGTTCTTTCTCATACGCTGTCTATCTGATCATAACAAATGGCGCGCTTTCCAATGCTTTCGGCACTACATTATATGGAGCAATCTCCCGGTCCTGATGGCAACCCGCGCATCCTCTTCTTTCATCCGGGCGGACCCACATCCAGGACGAAGGCCCACGCAGGATTTCTCCGGAGGCATCGACGGTTTGAAATCTCACCGGAAGATCCGAGGTCAATTCAAGATAAAACGAACCGTCTTCCTCCACAGCGGTTTCTCCGATAATACCATTCATACCAAGTACACGGACTTTTGCCGTTTTCCCTTCAATCTCAATATCCGAAGCATCGGCATTCATACTAAAAAGATAGCCCGAACTCATATCGGAATTCACCCTCGAAGGGAGCTTTCTGGGGACGGACCGCTCACGAACCTCGGTCGCCTCAAGAATATGATATTCGGGATCACTGAAATAAGACTTTTCGCGACTAAAATCTTCCACACTAAGCAAGGCCAGTCCAAATGTTTTCTCGTCCGGCTTTTTCAATGAAAGCAACAGGTTTTGTTCGTCAAATGAACGGATCGAATTCACCTGGATCTGCCCGCCGGTCAACAACCTTTCCCTCGAATGCAGGGGTCTGTTGAATTTGACCGAAGTCAATTCGTCCGCTTCATGAAAAAAGACCTTTTCATTATTTTCAAATGCTTTGTCCATCATTCCCGATGTGGCGTGCGCCAAATGGAAAACCTCCGCCTTTGTACCGTCCGGTCTTAAGGCCAGATATTTATACGGCCCGCTTTCGGGATAAACCTGTTTGCTGGCCACCAGTATCCTGCCGTCATGTAAAACGCTTGCATTGATATCCTCATGCGGCTGGAATGTGATCCGTTGTTCGCAACATCCGTCGACGCCGATCGTAAACAGGGCGTGATACTTTAAAGAATGATCATCCGTCACCATTTTACTGAAAGTAATATCCCCATTCGGCAGCCAGGCCGGATCCGTGCAATTCGTTCTGCTATCCGTAACCTGGACAATTTCTCCGGATTTCAGATCCATTGTCCAGATTTGCCAGGCACCTTCTTCATTCTTCAAACCGGAAAATACCAGCAGGGAACCATCAAAGGACAATTCCGGCGCCCGGGCAGAAATAAAATCACGCGTCAGTACCTCCGTATGCTCTGGTTTTTCGCCCATGAAGGCCATGGCGATTTCCATATTTGTCGCATACTTATTTTCAATGGAATTGATCCGGTCACCCGATACGGACTCCACAGGCAGCCGGGTGAAAATCACTTTACCTTCATGAGGAAGATCTTTGCTACAGCCGAACAATAGCAGGACTATAAAAAATAATTTATACGAACTAAATCTACGCGGCATCCTCATTTTCGGTTATGGTGATAATTTTACCGGCTTCAACGTTTTCAAGGACCTGGGTTGCGCCCGATGGCCAAATAATCTCTATGCGCTCAACCGTGGTCCGGTCACCCAGGCCAAAATGGATTCTCGGATCGCTTTGCGATAAATATCCGCTGGCGCTTTTCTTTTGAGCAATCTGCACCATTTCGCCGGAAACAATTTTTATTCGGGCTCCGATGGCATCTCGATTGCTGGCAGTCCCGACCAAATGCAGCTTTATCCAGTTTTTGTCGTTGCCGTGATCGTTCCTCAGGAGCACGCCGTGGTCGTGAAGGTTAACGATATAGACATCGATGTCTCCGTCGTTATCGTAATCTCCGAATGCAGCTCCTCGTCCGACCAATTCTTCTTTAAAATATTCCCCGCAGGTCACCGACACATCCTTGAATTTACCTCCTCCGACATTCTCAAATAACTGGTCTTCCTGTCCGTATAAATGCTTTAATTCTCCATTGGCCTTGAATATATCCACATCTCCGTCATTGTCGTAATCAATAAAAGCGGATGACCAGCCTACATGCTGCGCGGCGGCGACGGCAATTCCGGAAGGATAAGCCATTTCGGTAAATATTCCGTTCCCCTGGCTTTCGTACAACGAACAATAGCCGTCATCTGAGACCCACAGGTCCAGGTGGCCATCGTTGTTATAATCTCCAAAGTCAACGGCCATACTGATGGTGCCTTCCCCCACCTGGTTGAAGGCTGTTCCCGAAGGTATCCCCACTTCCTTGAAGGCCTTGCCGCCTTCATTTTTATACATATAATTTACCATATGGTCGTTCGCCACATAGATATCTACGAATCCATCGCCATCGTAATCGGCGGCTCCGACCCCCATGGCCCGGCCGTTCTCATTGAATACGCCCATAGCTACGGTTACATCCTCAAATTTGTCATTCCCCAGGTTTTTATACAGTCTGTCAATTTCGCCGTCAAAGGACATCGGCCCCGGGAAACCATCCGGCGCGTAATAAAATTCATAATCGGGATCGAAGCTCAGGTAGTTGCCGACATACAGATCGAGCAATCCGTCGTTGTCATAATCCAGCCATACCGCGCCGACACTGCTTTCATCACCTGCAACACCGGCCTTTTTGGAGATATCCGAGAATGTGCCGTTTCCATTGTTTTTGTAAAGCACATTAGGCCCATGATTACTCACATAGATGTCTGGGTAACCATCGTTATTAAAATCACCAATTGTTACGCCCATCCCGAATCCTTCGTGACCGATACCAGCCTTGCGCGTCATATTTTCAAAGGTTCCGTCACCTCTATTTCTGTAAAGCTGATTCGTATGCACCTGCTCGGGTTCGAACTCCCGGTCACTCAGTCTGTGATGGAAATTTCCATTCGCCATATAGAGATCCACAAATCCGTCCTGATCGTAGTCGAGAAATGCGCCTCCTCCTCCGACCGATTCTATAATGTTTGTCAGATGATCATCTCCGATGGTATGCCTAAAATCGATTCCGGAGCTCTTTGTCACATTCAAAAAGAAATCCGCCCCGGCCGGAGGAATCGGATCGTTGAATAGTGAAACCGATGAAGTTGCACTTTTTTCACCGGACTGACAGGCTCCGGCAAGTACAAAGATCAAAAAACAGTATGCAGATATTTTAAATCGTCCAGTAAAATTTCGGCTCATAGGCGCTCGTAAAAAATGTAACAATCCGTAAAAAGATTTTATTCAAATGTCATTTCAATCGATCGAGAAATCTGCGACAAGAAAGCATCCGCCCTCCATTGGGTAGATAGCCTATCCCTTTGCCCGCAAAGAATGATCGATATAACACTTGAGTTTCCATCTATAATTTTGGGTACACTTATCCTCTTAAATCAGTATACACGCAACATGTAAAACACCCCCATTCGGTATGAAAATTATTTTTCATGGTTTGCAAATAGCAGAAAATGAAATAGTTAAAAAATGATCTTGGTCAGGGTTTGAGAAAAAACAGGTTTGGGAGTAAGACATAATGAAATATCGAAATATTCATGTTCACACTAAAAAGGCGGATCGGTCCTAAAACTTGGGGGCACACCTGAATTTCGCACCCCTATATTATGGGGATTCACATGGATGCCAATCGGAAAGCGCGTCTGTTGAACTTTCCAGTTCGAACGAAACGCTCGAACCGGAAAATGCCAACAGATCCAAAAAACAGTCTGAAGTAAGTTGTTTGGTTGATGTTCAAAATACCAAAGCAAATCCGCATCAAGATTAATGCTTTGGTATTTTACCTTGTTAACACGAATTATTCATACCTGATTTGATTATCTTAAGCACAAACAAAAGGATGTATTTTCAGAGGCGCTTCCAATCCATAGCTACGTCCGGATGCGGGTTTTCGGAGTTTTTCACCCCATCCGGCAAAACTGAGATTTTGCTGCTATGATCGGTGTTACCACCATCCTTTTCCCCATTCAACTTTTGGTAATATTCGATAATCTTCTCAACTTTTTGCTTGTTGTTTAAGTTGTACAACACCTTTAGCCGGTGGATGCCTTCGAGCGTAAGCTTTGTCTTGTAAGCCGTATCCGGATCCATATTCGATCCTTCGAATACAACCGCATCGTCGATCAACACTTTGATCGTTTCATCAGACTTGATATTCAATTCATAGTCCCCGGATTCAAATTCAAAATCGCCCGTCCAGAACACGCCCAGGTCATCATACATCGTTCGATTTGTTCTAAAATTATGATTAATATTCGTTTCGGAGCGGTGTTGAACAAATTCCTGCCGATCGCCGGAATAATAGTAGAACGCCGAATACGCATTATGCGGGATATCATTTAGTGCTCCCTTGAGGTCCGCAGCGGAGATACCCTCCACCTGGGATGAAACTACTGCGTCTATTTCATGGAGTTCATCGGTACATTGCTGAAAAATGACCGAAATACATAAGCAAAAAATAACCTTTTTCATAACTGCATTCTTAAGTCAACTTTACTGATTCCTCAAAGGCGCGGCTTACTGAAATTCTGCTTCAAAAAAATCGATCCCCCAACTCTGCGTGCCCATACGGACCATTTAATCATTCGGATCGATACAAAGTTGAGGGCTTTGATCTTAGGATACTTATTATAATTGGCATCAATTTGAAGTATGTATGCAAATCAAATGGCAAGATTAATTGACGTGAAATAGTAATTTTATCCGGTGTAACTGTACGCGTGGGTTATATAAACATGAGAGAAAATGATTGCACTTTTCCAATAACAAAACGGGCTTTTACTCAAGTCAAGCGATCTGGAATTGTAAAATTTTTAAAAGCTTACATTGTTATAAGATATCAATAATGTTGCATTGGCTCTCTCCAACACCCATCCTATCGAATATATTTACTTCCTATTGGAAATGAAAAAAACTTTCTCCGGACAAAAAATGTCGTGCGCCCGAGACCTCCGCATCCTATCTGCTTATTCCATATTCTCTAAGTTTATGTTACCATAAAAACTTCTCATTTTTTTCAGAGCGCGGTAGATTTGATTTTCAACTGTTCGCTTTGAGATGCCGAGTCGCTTGGCTATTTCGTCATTGCTCAGGCTTTCGTTCATCCTCAGCCCGATGATATTCTTCTGCTTTTCCGGAAGACGGCTAATAAAAGCCTTTAAGTGCTTTTCGAGATCCTTTTTCTCGACATTTTCTTCCGTATTTCGGGTATAAGGAGGGGGATCGGTTTTCCAATATTTTTCGAGGGCGATCGAATATGCCCGCTTTCGTATTTTCTGGAGTACAATATTTTTAGCGATGGTAAAAATGTAACTGTTCAGAGACTTGCTTTCGTCAAAACTGCCGCGCATCTCCCACAATTTGAGAAAAACTTCCTGGCATACTTCTTCCGCGTCTTCATACCGGAGGTGCATCCGAAGGCTTAACCCGTAGATCTTGTCGGCATAGTGGTGAAACAGCGTGGTGAATGCGTCTTTATCACCTCTTTTCAGGGAAAGGATAAATGATCGATCCATATTTATTTTTTTCCTTACCAAAGCCGGAAGACAAGATTTTAGCAGTAAGAAGAGGCTAAATTACTTTTTTTTTCAATTCGCATGAGTAAAATCATTGCATCGTGCATATATATACCAAAATAATATGGAATAATTCTATTTGGATTGATGGATCAAAAAATAATGGACCGGTTTTTCAAAGGACAGTGCACGGAGGAGGAAATGAAGGAGGTGATGAAGTGGATGCATTCAGACGCTTCAACCAGTTATTTGTCCAAAAGAATGGAGGAATTTTGGGACCGGGAAGATCCATCGGATGTGACTGAATCGCTGTCCGCAGATCGCATTGCACAAAGAGCGATAAATACCATCTTTGAGCCGGAACAGGATTTGACAGATGTTGTCACCGGCAGAACGTCAGGGTTTATATGGAAGGTGGCCGCAGCGATCGTTTTCTTCCTGGCGGTCGGCTTTTTGTTCCGGCAGCTTATTACATCCGACCCGGAACAACCTTCCGTAACAGAAGATGTCCCTTTGATAATCAAGCAAAACCCTAAAGGGCAGAAATCCAAAGTGTTTTTACCGGACGGATCGACGGTATGGCTTAATTCCGAGAGCCGCCTCAGCTACGCAAAGGGCTTTCGTGATCACCTCCGTCAGGTTCATCTCGACGGGGAGGCATTTTTCGAAGTGGTTCGAAATGCGGAACAACCGTTTATCGTTCAAACCGGCAAAGCCAGGATTCAGGTGCTGGGGACCAAATTTAATGTAAATGCATACCGGCAAGCCTCCGGAACTGCCGTTTCGCTGGTGGAAGGTAAAGTGAGGGTGGTCATGGAGCGTGCTAACAACGGGGACAATGCTATGGAATTGTCTCCGGGAGAAGCGGTGCTTATCCGGTCCGGTGCATCCGATATGTCCAGGTTTCAGTTCAATCCGCAAGAACACATTGGCTGGAAGGACGGGGTATTGTATTTCAACAAGGATGACCTGAATACGGTCATATCAAAACTGGAGCGATGGTACGGTGTTGACATAAAGCTCCGCAATGACGACCGGAAGGTCTGGAGTTTTACAGGTGAATATAAAAATGAATACCTGGAAAACGTGTTGATGAATATGAGTTTCACCCGCGATTTTGATTTCGAGATCAACAATAACGAAGTAATTATAAGTTTTAAATGATGATGCCTATGTAAAACCCCTTCTTCTAATAGAAAAAGGTGATTATGACTCATTCTTGGCCTTTATGAGTTCATAACCACCCTTAACGAATTTATTAATTTTAATTATCAAAACTATGAAAATTAAACTACTAAAAAAAGTAGCGATGTATTCAAAATACACGCTGGCAGGGACTATGCTTCAATGTGTCTTTTTGAGCCTGCTATTGGCCTCGGAAGGCCTTGGACAAAAAGTGAGCAGTGTGCATGAGGTCTTCATAGACCTTGATGTGAAACAAATGAGACTGATAGAAGCTTTCCGGTTTATTGAAAGTAAAACCGACTATCGGTTTCAATATCAATACGAAGATATTAAGCGAAATGTACGTGTAGATGTTCAATCCCGGCGTCAGACCGTAGCAGATTTATTGATGAACATATCTTCACAGACCGATCTGAAATTCAAACAGGTCAACAACAACATCAGCGTGAAGCCAAAAGACATCAAAGCTCCTGAAGATAAAATGTTGGAGATCTTGATCGATGGCATCACCATTACCGGCAAAGTCACCTCACTCGAAGACAGCGACGGACTGCCCGGAGTTAATGTATACATCAAAGGTACTACCCAGGGTACGGTAACAGATGCAGGAGGAAAATATTCGATTGAAGTTCCGAATGAAAATGTAATTCTGATGTTCAGTTCGGTAGGATTTATTACCGAAGAGATCGTGGTTGGAAACCGGTCTGTCATCGATATTAATATGGCTCCGGACATTACAGCTTTGGACGAAATCGTAGTTGTCGGTTATGGAATCCGGGAGAAAAAATCCGTTACCGGGGCAGTCTCTTCCGTGGATAGTGAACAACTCCGGGCAGTACCGGTTGCAAACGCCGCTGCTCGTTTGCAAGGCCGCGTATCCGGGGTAACGATTACAACCGACAATTCTCCGGGAGGCGATGCCACGGTTAGGGTCCGCGGTTTTGGCTCGATTAACAACAACGACCCTCTTTTCATTATTGATGGTGTCCCGACGACCGGCGGGCTAACTCGGATCAACCCGAACGACATCGAATCGATGACCGTATTGAAAGATGCGTCGTCTTCGGCAATTTACGGGGTACGCGCTGCAAACGGGGTGATTATCATTACCACAAAACGCGGTAAAGCAGGAGCGCCGAAAATTGCCTTTGATGTGCGCTATGGTATTCAAAAAGCGATTAACAAGCTGGACCTGATGAACACCCGGGAATATGGTGACATGTTATTCCTCGAGATGAGAAACACTGGATTATCTCCAGGTGATCCCGGTTGGGGGACACAACAGTATGGAAATGGCGCTACGCCCGTAATCCCGACTTACACCAACCCTGTTGCAAATTCAGTGGATGAAAGTACTTACAGCTATCCGGAAAATCTCATTATGAAAGCTTCGGTTCCCGGAACCGACTGGTATGATGAAATCTTTGATACTGCACCAATTCAGGAATACAACTTCTCCATCACTGGCGGCACAAACAAAGGGAACTACTCATTCTCATCCGGATACCTTAATCAGGAAGGTACTGTTATCCATACGGGTTTTGAACGCTACGCTGCACGTATGAACGCGGATGTGATATTAAAAGATTGGTTCGAGATCGGGGAAAGCCTTGGTATTACTTATACGGACCGCGTTGGGCTTGACAACAACCGTGAAGGGAACCCGATTTCACACGCTTACCGGATGCAGCCGATCATCCCGGTTTATGACATTGCAGGAAACTTCGCCGGCACAAAAGCTCCGGGTACCGGTAACGGACAAAATCCGGTCGCCATGCTTTATCGGGATAAAGATGATTACAGTCGCCAAATGCGTATTATCGCCAATGCTTATGCAAAGATCAATATCCTGGACGCACTTTCCGTTAAATCATTGTTTGGCGTTAATTATGAAAGTCAAAGGGAGCGTGACCGCTTCATTAAAAACCCGGAATTCTCCGAAGCAAAACCAACGGACCGCCTTACGGAACGCTACCGCGGCGGTCTGCAATGGAACTGGTCAAACACGCTGAACTATACGAAAACAATCAACGATCACAGGTTTGACGTATTGCTGGGTACCGAGGCGGTAAATTACTACTGGGACCACTTTAATGCAGGCCGTACTTCTTTTATTTCCACCGATTTGGATTATATGGTATTGGATGGTGGCGAATCGGACCAAAGTTCGGAAGGCTCATTTGACGAATGGGCCACATTTTCCTACTTCGGCCGGATCAACTATAGCTATCAAACTAAATATTTAGCAGAAGCAGTGGTTCGTCGCGATGCTTCTTCCCGCTTCTCCGAAGATAACCGATGGGGGACGTTCCCTGCATTCTCGGTAGGCTGGAGGATTTCCGAGGAAGTGTTTATGGATGGTGTCCGCAATTGGCTGGATGATTTAAAACTCCGATTTGGCTGGGGGCAAAACGGCAACGACCGTATTGGCAATTACAACATCTACAGTACTTACCGCGCCAATATTGACGAATCTTTTTATGATATTGGCGGCTCCGGTACTTCCACCCGGTCGGGTTTCCGCAAATATAAGCTGGGGAACCCGGATGCGCTCTGGGAAACCACCACCACCACCAACTTAGGGGTCGATGCCGCATTCTTCGACAACCGCCTGGAAATTAACCTGGATGTTTACACCAGAAAAACCGAAGACATGCTTTATAAACAACAACTGCCAAATACCTGGGGACAGCTTCAGTTAGCCGATGTCAATGTTGGTAAAATGGAAAACAAAGGGCTCGATTTGATGCTGACTTACCACGGAAACATTGGCAACGGCTTGACATTTGACGTTCGTGGAAACATCTCTCATTACAAAAACGAGGTGGTCAAGTTGAATGACAATGCCAACGAAATTCTTTATGGAACTTCATTGCGTCAAAATATATATACTGCCTCCACAACCGGTGAAGCAATTTCTTCTTTTTACGGTTACATCGTCGAAGGTATTTACAATTCCTGGGAGGAAGTTTATGCACACGTACCTTACAGTGCTGACGATTTTGCCAACGACACTTACAGCAAACCTGGTGTATTTAAGTACAAGGACGTGAGTGGTCCGGATGGGGTACCGGATGGTAAAATCACAGGTGACGACCGGGCTTTCATCGGTTCGCCTCACCCCGCATTTACTTACGGTTTAAATATTGATGTTCAGTATAAAAACTGGGATATGACCATGTTCTTCCAAGGAATACAAGGTAATGACCTGGTTAACTACGTGAACCGTTGGACACTATTCACAAACTTCCAAGGCAATCGTCTCCCAAGAAGACTTTATGAATCATGGACTGAAGAACGCTATGCCTCCGGCGCTAAAATTACCATGCCGATAGCGCTTCAGGAGGACAGTGAAATGCAGAAAAACTCATCCTTCTTTGTTGAAGATGGTTCATATTTCCGTATGAAAGACCTTCAAATCGGATACACTTTACCGGAAAGTTTGTCGACAAAAACGAAGATTGACAGGCTCAGGGTTTACCTGCAGGCAACGAACCTGTTTACGATCTCTGATTACAGTGGGCTGGATCCCGAAATCCGCACCGGGAGGAATGACCGCATCTTTGGTGTGGACGAAGGCGCTTATCCGACATCCCGCATGTTCATGGTGGGTATCAGCCTGAATTTATAATCAATCAAAATCTTACCATTATGAAAAATATAAATGCAATTATATTACCAATTCTATTCATCGCCGGCCTTTTCTACACCTGTGGAGACGATTACTACACCATCAAACCTAAAGGACAGGCATCTTTATCGACCTTCTACAGCAAAGATGGAGTAAATGCGCTGCTCACCGGCGCTTATGCTGTAGTTGATGGCGGAAATACCCGTTCAGGTTCAATCTGGGCTGCATCTGTTACAAACTGGGTTTGGGGAAGTGTTGCTTCAGACGATGCCTATAAAGGCTCATCATCCGGTGATCAGGCAACGATCAATCCGGTTGAAGGCTTTTTTGCAGATGCGGACAACGGTTATGTGTCCAATCACTGGAGGGCACTTTACGATGGCATTGTCCGATGTAACGATGTCATGCTTGTACTTCCCGAAGCCAAAGGTATGACCGACGCAGAGAAAACATCCGCAGCCGCTCAGGCCCGTTTTATCCGGGCCCACTTGTACTTTGAATTAACCAAGGTTCACCAAAAGGTGCCCTGGATTGATGAAAACACCGAAAATGCGACTGTCGTTCCAAATGACCACATCGTTTGGCCTGAAATCGAGGCAGACCTTCAATTTGCCGCATCAAACCTTCCGACAAACTGGCCGGGAGAGCCCGGACGTGCTACTCAATGGGCTGCTAAGACCATGTTGGCCCAGGTGTACATGTTCCAGAGTAAATTTAATGAAGCGAAAACACTCCTGAGCGATGTTGTATATAATGGCGGTTTTACCCTGATGGATAGCTATGAAAAGAATTACCTGGCGGCAACACGCAACAACACCGAATCAATCCTTGAAATTCAGTATGCGGTCAACGACGGATCAAATGGATCGTACAACGCGGGCTGGGGAGATGCGTTGAATTTCCCCCACGGTGGTAAAATCGGGACTTGCTGCGGTTTTTTCCAGCCCTCCCAAAACTTTGTGAATGCCTTTAAAACCGATGCAAACGGGCTTCCGTTGCTCGATACGTTCAACGATGAAATCTTGCCCTGGGCAGATGTATGGAACGGAGAAGCTTACTCAAAAGATTTCTATCCCGGAAATGTTGATCCCCGGCTGGACCATACTGTCGGACGCCCCGGTGTGCCTTACCTTGACTGGGGGCCGATTGATGACCGCCAGCCGGTACGCGACATCCAAAATGGCGGGCCCTATCACTTCAAGAAAAATATGTTCCTGAAAGCAGACAAAGGTACCGGCAGTACCACTACGGGCTGGGCCACCGGTGTCAACAACAACTCATTCCGCAAATACCGCCTGGCAAACGCAATGCTCTGGCTTGCCGAATGCGCCGCCGAAACCGGCGACCTGCCCCTCGCATTGAGCATGGTGAACCAAATCCGTGAACGAGCCAAAAACAGTGATGTAGTAACTTTTGACGACGGTACTCCTGCCGCAAACTACATGGTTGAACCCTATCCTGATTTTTCATCAAAAGAGTTCGCGCTAAAGGCGATCCGTCACGAAATGCGCCTTGAGTTCGGCATGGAAGGATACCGTTTTTTTGACCTGGTACGCTGGGGAATCGCAGCAGAAATAATCAATGACTACTTACAAGTTGAAGGCCGGTTTATGGGACACCTTAGCGGTAAAACCTTTGTTGCCGGCAAACATGAATACTGGCCAGTGCCTCAAACACAAATAGACCTTTCCGTTGATGAAACCGGAGCAAGTGTATTAACCCAGACTCCAGGCTATTAGGACCTGCTGAAATTTAGAAGAAAGGGCTGCCTGTCATGGGATGGGCAGCTCTCAAAAAATCCTCCGGTAGTCCGACTAAAACAGGTTGAAGAAGAAAGCTGGTATGCGCCGCAAAAAGTTGAACTTTGGGTAACCGCAAAAGATGGAAAACATTACAAATCAGCTATTTGGAAGCCCCGGTTGGGGAGTAAAAATTCCGGGATAAATGAAAATCCAGTTGCGCCATTAATAGAATTGCCGATGCGATGGATATCGCTGTGCGATTAGAAATGAAATTGAGGAAGAGAAGATTGCCCGGTCCTTCTATCAACTTGCTGCCGCTGCCGTTTAATTCTTAAAATCAATGCTCCGGGGGCTAGTTATACCCTTCCTTTCATTCTTGAGTTTGCCCTTTTCTTTTGATTTTTGCCAGGTGTTCGCGCATTAAGTTGAAACTTAGATCTTCAATTTTGTGAAAACTATTTACTCTGTCATCGAAAGGAATGTGGGCAGTGAGTTGAATAAGCAAGGATCCGATTTTTCAATTTCTTTTGGCATTATTGGAACCATCTTTCCAATACTTGTTTCGACCATGCCGACATAATCCCGAACGGGTATTTTTTGAATGATTTTTTTTCGAGTTCTTCGAAAGCAATTTCCGAAGCATTTCTCATACTTTCCGCTAATATTATATCAAGAGGAGCATCGGGGAATAATATGTATCTTCTTTCAATCCCCTTCGCAATAACTGGGAAAATATACCTGAAGGCATTTTTCCCCACGGAAACAGCAAGCAGAGCACAATGGGCAACAGCATAAATCACTTTATCTGTTTCATTTACAGAAATACCCGATACGTTCTTAACTTCCAAAACCTGTTCAACTTCCGATTTAATAATGACCTGATATGATTGCCGGCGGTTAAGCTCCGAAACTATGGTTTGGTTTATATCAATAAAACCACCATATGGCCCACTCTGCTAAATAGTTGTGCAATAAATGATTTGCCTATCTTACCAGCACCAAAAATGGCGATTTTTTTATTTTCCAATTTGCTTAAGGTATTTTTCATGATAAGCTTTAATCTTCTGCCATTTTTCCCCAACTTCTTTTTCGAAATAAGTCCCACCCAGGTAAAAACAAGCAAATCCTCCTGATACAATGCCAAGAACAACGACGGCTTCTAGGTTTAACTTATTAGCTTTTAGTTGCCGGGCTATTCCTACAACAAAACCACCGACAAAATTGTCGCTGCACCCTGTGGTATCTCCCCGAGTATACTTTAGTTGATCATTGGAGATATCCTTTGATATTGGCATTTCGGTTAAGCTTAGCCTGGGGAATATGTTGCCAGAAGAATATAACAAGATATTGTTGGCTCCATTGGTAATAATAAAGCAGGTACTTTTTCGCTGATAAAATATTCTGATGCTTTTTTAACAGCATCTGTTCCACTTATTTTTAGGGCTTCTTCGTGATCTACTATCAATAAGTCAATCAGTGGAAAACTTTTTTCTGTCTCAACCAATGGCCATGGTTTGCCTGGATTGTTTTTTTCATTCCTGAAATCGAAAACTGTATGGACAATAGTAAGACATCCGTTTCTTTTTGCTTTTTCAAGTAAGATTTGGAGTTTATCATGGATATTTGGTACCAAGGCAGTCCCTCCAAATACAGTGATATAAGAATTGAAAAACGAGTCATCAATATTTCCGGGTTTAAAGTCCTTGGCAATACCGATATTGTTGATAAATGCTCTTTCTCCCTTTCCCCCGGCATACCTGGGATCCAAAAGGACAAGCGTATAAGGAGTTAAGTCTTCCCTTTGTTGATATGATTCTGTATTTAACTGTGTTTTTTCAATGACTCCAACAGGTAATTTGCAGCTTCATCATTACCGTAAAAGCCAAAAAATTTAACTTCAGCATGCTCATATGCTAATATCTGGGAAGCGTGGATCAGGGAAACAATATCGGGCCCGCCAATGTTAATTGAGTCAGGTTCTTTGCCTCCTGTAAGTTCGGATAAGATATTTGAAAACCTTTTTTTAGTCAGTTGTTCAAATTCATGAGTAAATACTAATCTTCCTGGGCTAATACCTCCATCGTCGATAAACTTTGATTCATATTTTTTGAAAACCGGACTGCCAAAATCAATATCTGGATAAAGGTAGTCAACTAAAGAACGACCTATTCCGGTAATTACAATATTATTCATCGATTGACTGATTTTATATTTTCACAAACAACTTCTGCTTATACATCCAATAACAGATGTGTTCTCCAGGAACAAATAATGATAGCAATTTTTTTTGACGCATGCTTGATCCTGCCAGAGCAGGCCCACTGTGTAGCCTTCCCTTTTTTAGGACAGCTCTAAGTTCAACTTTTTTCATTTTAATATTACTATTAAGGCTGTTAATTGTGGTAAAGTTAGGCGGCTGGTTTGTGCACGGGCACTTTTCCA